>NZ_JAEQMY010000050.1 GCF_016743775.1 Microvirga aerilata
AGCTTTGACCTGACGCAACTCCACACACCAGAGCTCGAGCATCTGCTCGATGGCTACACCCGTCATGGCAGCCTCCTTTGTCAGATCAGGAGATTATGAGCCCATGAGCGGCAGGTGCAACTGTAGCCCGTTGCATGATCTGGCCTGTGTCCAGCGCCAGCTCCAACTCACATCCGGTCGCTGCTCGCACGCAGCCGCACCACAATCCCGCTTGCAGCGGACGTGGGCTCAGGCGACGGAACCCTTCTATAGTGCGGCTCTGAATGCCATGTTGCATATCGGTCCGTCCACCTGGATCCGCCAGAACTGATCAGGGTCCGGCGAAGCAAATCCACCCAATTGCGCCGTGCTTTACGCAGGCCTCATCGCGGCCCCCTCGATGACCACTCCGGCCGTCGCATACTTCCACAAGGCAATCAGCAGCTTGCGGGCCAGCGCCACGATCATCGGCTTCCTCACGCGCCCGCCGTTGCGCCGGACCCGCTCCTGGAACCGCAGGCTCAGGGCTGAGCCGGGCTGATGGCGCAGCCACAGCCAAGCGAGCTGGATCATGGTGGTCCGCAGGCGCGGGTTGCCGGCTTTCGACACGCCTTGCTCGCGATCCACCGATCCGCTCTTCCAAGGAGTGGGAGCCAGGCCCGCATAGGCAGCCACCTGCCGGCGATTGCCGAAGGTGCGGAACAAGCCCTCCGCCCACAGAACAGCGGCGGCTTCCTGTCCGATGCCTTTCAGGTGAAGCAGCCGCTCTGGCGGCACGGCGCCGGCCACCTCTTCGGCACAGGCGAGCAGGTGATCCGGCTCGGCTTCCACCGCCTTGATCTGCTCCAGAACAAGTTCAAGCCGGTCGAGTTCGCGGCTGATCTGAGCCTTGAGATGGACCGGCAGCGGCCGGCCATCGCCGGTTGTGAGCGCGTCGAGCCTTGTCCTGCGGTCGCGGTGCAGCGGTTCATAGTCGCCGATTCCCTGCGCGAACAGCAGTCCCTTGATGCGGTTGACGTGCTGGACCCGCTCGGCGGTGAGCGTCTTGCGCTCGCGGCTGATGCGGCGCCGGTCCTCCTCCTCAGGTGACGGCGCCCGGACCATGGCACACACCCGCGGCTCCCCGCGCTTGTAGGCCAGCAGCGTGCGCACCAGGGCCTCGCCGTCGATCTTATCGGTCTTGGCCCGGCGGCAGCGGCGGGAGACGGCAATCGAGGCGGGATCGACAACATGGCTCTCGATCCCCTCGCTCTCCAGTACGCGATGGATCCAGAACCCATCCAGACCCGCCTCCTGAACAGCGATGATCGGATACATCTGGCCGGTGCGAGCGCGCGCTTTCTCCTGCAACTGGGCAAACTGCGTCAGCAGGCCGGCCACATCGCCGCCCCGCACGCTGTGCTTGGACATCGTCTCCCCGGCCCCGGGCGACAGGGAGGTCAAGAGCCAGACAGAACGACTGAGTTCTATTGAGACGAAGATTGCGCCAAGATCAGTGTGGATAGCGGTTTGCTCGGATCGGAGCTCGACGGACATCGGTTGGTCTCCAGCGTGAGTGGATATCGCAACCTCACTCTGCCAGAGAGTAGACCGCTATCCACCCCCATAGGATCTGTAGTGCTAGTTTTTGCTCGCACCAGAACTGATATAGATATGGCTTTATGTCATCCCGGCTGGGTGAGAAAGTAGGCGCCCCGATCTCTTGAATGCGGCATAAAAGTGTCAGAATTGAGTTGAAAAAGAACTGTAAGAATATTCCTAATTATAACGATGACTTATGTCTTATTATGACAAACCGTCGATATTTTTTAAATTGCCTAGTTGATCTCCAGCATTTCTGTCGTTAACAAATACCGGCCTGCCGATAGGAACAAACTGCCCATTTAGAGGCAAGCTCCTAAGGGTTGGATAAGCAACGTTAATAAAAACGCTTTTGGGGCTTTTAAAATGATTAAATATCAACATTGTTTGCAGGTCTGTTAGTGGCCTGACATGCCCGTTGGGCATTCGAACATAATCATTCAATTTACATGCCGGCTTGCCGCTCATCCTTGAGCGATCGTTTTATCATGCCTTGCCGGCTCACAAATACATAAATTTGGAGAACGATCATGGCGATTGCTAACCCGCCCGCCGGCCAGCTTGGCATGGCCACTCCGTTTGGGGAGTTGCTGGGAGCATCAACGGCTGAGCTCGAGGCTGAGATGGCCGATTACGCGTCGATGGGAGTTGACTGGGTCCGCATCGATTTTTGGTGGCGCGACATTCAATGGGCTGCGGCTGACGGCCCCTACAACTGGGGCAACCACGACAAGGTTGTCGCTGCTGCAAACAAGTATGGCATCAAGGTGATAGCGGAGTTGCAGGGTGTCCCAAGCTGGGCCAAGGCCACCGGCGGCATGGCAAACGATGCTAACATCAAGCTCTATGCAGACTTTGCCAAGGCAGCCGTTGAACATTTCAAGGGCAAGGTCCAGCACTGGGAAATCTGGAATGAGCCGAACCTGACCATGTACTGGGGAGCCTATCCAAACGCTGCGGATTACACGAAGGCTCTCAAGGCCGCCTACACGGCTATCAAGGCGGCCGACCCGAACTCGTTCGTGATCTCGGGCGGTCTTTCGCCATCGCCTGAGTCGGGCGGCTCATGGTATGGAGCGGTCGAATTCGTCAAGCAGATGTATGCCAATGGCGCTAAGGGTTACTTCGACGCACTCGGCTTCCATCCTTATTCTTGGCCTCTCATGCCAGATGATCCCGCGGCCTGGAATGGTTGGCAGATCATGGAAACGGGCATCCGCGGCGCAATGGTTGCCGCAGGCGACGGCGACAAGAAGATCTGGATGACGGAAATGGGTGCTCCCACCACCGGGCCCAACGCAGTATCCCAGCAGAAGCAAGCGGAGATGATCAAGCAGGCTGTTGATCTTGCCAAGGGGTACGATTGGGCCGGCCCCCTGATGTGGTACAGCTACAAGGATCGCGGCGGCAGCACGGGCGATACCGAGAACTATTTCGGCATGCTCGGGCCGAACGGCGAGCGCAAGGCTTCCTACAACACATTCAAGACGCTCGCATTGGCTGACGACGGGGACGCTGTCCATAGCGAGCCTGCTGCGCCCGAGGCGTCGCCTGTGGGGCAAGTAACACCAGCTCCTGCGCCCAGTCCTGCGCCTACGTCGAATGTTCCGTTCACCGGCACAGTCAACAAGACTGCCGAAACGGGCACAGTCATGGGATCTGGCGACGTGGCTGACGATCCTGCGATCTGGGTCAACCCGGCGGATGCCAGCAAGAGCCTAATCATCGGCACCAGCAAGGCTAGCAATGGCGGCCTGGTTGTGTGGGACATGGCCGGCCGCGAGGTTTCGCGGTTTGTCGCCAACGACCCGTACAACAACGTTGATGTGTCGGGCAATCTCGTTGGCGTCAGCAACCGTGACACCAAGGCCATGGACTTTTTTCGCATCGACGCAAGCGGCAAGCTCGCCAAGGTGGGATCGGTCGCCAGCGGCTTGAGCGATGTTTACGGTTTTGCGCTCGGAGAGGCCAACGGCAAGCTTTATGCCGCCATCTCCAGCAAGTCGGGCCTCGTGCGGCAGTTCGAGATCACAGCTGGCTCCTCCGTAACCGGTAAGGCCGTTCGCGACATGCATGTGAGCGGCCAGGTCGAGGGCATTGAGGTCGACGGCGGCAACGGCACCATCTACGTCGCGTCCGAAACCGGCGGGCTGTACAAGTTCAAGGCCGATCCGGCCACGGGCAACACCAATACCACCATCGCCACGATTGGCCAGAACGGTCTGGCGGCTGATGCCGAGGGCGTCTCGATCTATGACTTGGGGGGCGGCAATGGCTACGTCCTGCTCTCAAGCCAGGGCAACAGCTCTGTCAAGGTCTATGACCGTAAAACAGACAAGTTCCTCGGCACCTTCAACGTCAGCGGCGTGCAGAACACCGATGGCCTGGACGTGACCTCGGCCAATCTGGGCGGTGGGTTCGGCAAGGGCATGCTCGTGGTGCACGATGAGTTCAACACCGGACAGTCCACGTCGAACTTCAAGATTGTCGCTTGGGAGGGGATTCAGAGGCTGATAGGAGCGGTGACGACAACTGCCCCTGCTCCGATGCCAGTCAATCAGACTCCGTCCGAGGCCAACACGGCCACGCCCACACCCACCTTCTCGACTGCTTCGTACACAGGAACCGACTCGGCTCAGACAATCGTGGGTAATAGCCTCGATAACTTCATTTATGGCCGTGGCGGCAACGACACGATCTATGGCGGTGCCGGCAACGACAAGGTTGAGGGCAACATGGGAAACGATGTCCTGCACGGCGGCGGCGGGTATGACACTTTCATCATCGGCAACTCTGACGCGATGGCCGAAGTAATCCTCGACTTCACTAAGGGGCAGGATCGGATCGATCTCGGCGAGCGCGATGCCAATCTGACGGTGTCGGGCAGTCAAGACTTCAGCTTCATCGGCGCTACGGCCTTCAGCCGTGCCGGGCAGCTGCGAGCCTATCAAGACATCTCCAAGGGTGTCACAATTATCGAAGGCAATATTGACGCCGACATAGCTGCAGAGATGCGCATTGAGTGCAAGGGAGTTGTCACGTTCGCACAAACGGACTTTCTGTTCTAATTCGCAAGTAGCGCTGAAGAGCCGGGAGTAAGGCTCTTGAAATGACGAAGAGGGTTCAGGGATGGCGCCGTCCCTGAACCTTTACGCTTTGAAGCGTTTAGATGACTCCCGACGTATGCTGATGCGCCCGATCCGCTTGAACTCGCATACCTGCCAGGCGATCGCCTCAGCAAAGGCGCGGTGGATATCCGGTCCGACGATGCGCATGCCTGCCGCCTCCGCGCTTGCAGCGCATCCAGGTAAGTTACATGGCTGCCCCTTCGTGCACCCGTGCCTCGCGTCCGGGGTGGGCTCACCAATATCACTGCTTTCCGAAGAAGGCAGATGGTCGCATCAGGTACCGCACTTATTATATCCCGTAGCGAAGTGATTCGGTCTAAACCGCTCGGCGCAAGATCGACATTGCGATCATCAGTGCACGCTCAACGGGTGTCGTTCGCCATTGACCTTGTTGCGAGCGGCCGTCAAAGGTGCAAGCAGCCGACGATAGAGCAGGTGCCTTGACACCTTCCATGATATCAAGCCCACAAATGAGGGTTGCTCGACCAACAAGTGGCCAAGACCACTGAGATCGCGCTCGCGAAGCCGTTTACGGACAGCCTCAAGCGCTGCGGTTGCCCGCCATTGCCGATTGAAGAGGCTCAACAGCCTATATATCTCCCGCTGCGACGGGTTTATTGTCCTGAGCAACTTATCCGATCTACGAATGTGCTCCTCGGCCATCTGGGCCATATCCCGACTAAGGCTATCCGATCCACGTATATAAACATAATGCGCTTCCTGCAGCAGAAGCCACCGCGCGCCAGCGACAAGGCATTTGAGGTAAAAATAAAAGTCCTCGGCAACTCGTTGATCCTCATCATACCGAAGGCAGTTCTCATTGATGAACGCTCGCTTGGTCAGAGGTTTGAGAAAAGCCAGATCGTATTTGATGAATTCTTCAACGGCCAATTGATGTCCATTCATGACCTTGAGGCCAACAAACGGGAGAAATCTCCAGCGGGGGAGACCCGGTTGATGCATCTCGGTGCTGCGTACGATGAGAAGGTCATCACTGACAATGTCATATGCAGCCCCTCGCTTCAGGAGTTGTTCAAGCCGTTCCGGCAGCCAAACATCATCGGCGTCGAGCAGGGCAATCCAGATACCGGTAGCTGCATCGAGAGCGCGGTTGCGGCTTGCCGCAACTCCAAGATTGATCGGGTTCTGGATTAGACGCACTCGATTATCCTGTGCAGCAATTTCCCGGACGATCTTAGGCGTTGCATCGGTAGAGCCGTCATCGACCACAATGACCTCGAGGTCGGCCCTTGATTGGCAAAGCACTGAGCGAATCGCGCGTTCCACGGTGCTTCCAGCATTGTAGGCGGGGATTATCACGCTGACAGTTGGGAGCAGGGTGCGGGACTCACGGCGAAGACCTGCTGGGGCTGGGTCCGACACGTCTATGGCCTCCAGTGATGTTGAGTTGCTGAAAGTCGTTCTGCCTTGAACGAAGCAGGCGCCTCGAGCATTCTAATCTCTCTCGGATCTGCTGGCTTTAAGCGTTGGTATTAGGAGTGCTGCGCTGAATAGGTAGTCATGAACCCGATCCGAATTCAGCCTGATGCCGGGAAGGTGGGCGGTCACTTGATAACCTGAGCCCTGAGAGGAGCCGCACAGTACGCAGTTCTGCTCGATTCGATGGTTTGCGAGGGGAAGATGGGTGCAGAATGTTCAAGTTCCAAGGGAACGGCTATCCTGCGTAAATGCCTAAAGAAGTAATCACTGCACGAACGAGCCTGGTGATGATGGTGCAGGCGAGCATCAGCGAGGTGAGTGGATGCCTTTCCTCATCTTACGACGTCCCGTCTTGAGCTTGCCGGCTCGAGAGAAGCGAGAGGGGGAAGCATTGCCGGAGCGCGTTGGATACAATAAATTCCGCATGCCAGACCGTTGCGCTCGCCGGGAGTACCTCGTTGGCAAGCTGGAGGCAGTCTGCCCTGACGGCTGAATGGTTTTCGCCAAGCCAGATTTGATGAAAAGAATTGTGGCAGACAGGAGGGCAATCAATGTGCCGATTTCCGGTCAGAGACTGTGTCTGAAATGCTTTAGCCCTATTCTTGCAATGTCCAATAGATATCCAACTTGCTACTATTCAATTTGGAAGTCGATCCTGCAAAAGAGGGTACTCACAAGAGGCTAGGTGTTTGATCCCGCGGTGTGGTGGTACGATTGACCACCATTCTGCAAGGGAACCGTTATGGGCCAAGTTCTTCACGGCAGCGCCACCACGACGGAGGCAGTCCGTCGCGCGATCCAGCTACGTCAAGAGAGCGTAAGAGTGCTGGCCAAACGCTATGGGATCAGTCCCACCACGGTTTAGAAATGGCGTAAGCGCTCCAGCACAGCCGATGCCAGGATGGGTCCGAAAGAGGTGCGCTCCAGCGTGCTGACAGCCGCGGAGGAGGCCATCATCGTGGCCTTCCGCAGGCACACGCTCCTGCCGCTCGATGATTGCCTCTATGGCCTTCAGCCCACCATCCCGCACCTCACGCGATCGGCTTTGCATCGCTGCCTTCAGCGCCATGGTATCAGCCGCTTGCCCGATATGACCGGCGACAAGCCCGTCAAGAAGAGGTTCAAGAGCTATCCGATCGGCTACTTCCATATCGGTACCGCCGAGGTTCAAACCGAAGAAGGCAAGCTGCGGCTGTTCGTGGCCATCGACCGCACAAGCAAGTTCGCCTTCGTCCGCCTCGTGGTGAGCGCTGGCAAGATGGAGGCAGCCGGGTTCCTGCGTGATCTGATCGAGGCCGTCCCGTACCGCATCCATACGGTGCTGACCGACAATGGTGTCCAGTTCACCCCGCGCAAGCAGGACATCTGGGACAGCACGCACATCTTTGATCGCGTCTGCGAGCAGCACGACATTGAGCACCGGCTCACCAAGGTGAACCACCCATGGACCACTGATGTGATCGACAAGAGCTTTTTACATCATCTTGGTGTATTCTCCTCTCGCGCACGTGTGACTCTGTGGCCAAGAGCAGGGCTTGAGGTGCAAACCCTGCCGCGCAGCCTTTATCGTCGCTCCTCCTTTAGAGCGCCCGTGCGCACCTTTCCCGATCTCGGGCCACGAGGGTTCCAGCCTGCCACGAACCGGGTGTAAGCCGCCTCGGCCTGCTCAACCCAGCGTCGCTCCTGATCATGATGGCTCTTGAGATTGTAGGCGTGAGCTGCTCCCTTCTGGCCGCGGGCGGCCGGATAGCCCGCCTTGAGTTCAAGCTCGCGCATCTTCTTGGCATGCAGCGCCGGACGGGCCCACAGGTAGCTCTCGCCCTTGCGCAAAAGATGCCAGATGAGGACGGCCAGCTTGCGGGCCGTTGCCACTGCCGCCACATGCTGGCCGCGTCGGCTGCTCACCCGGAGGAAGAACGCCCGCAGGGGACCAGGGGCTCGTGCCGCAGCCCAGGCGGCCTCAACCAGCATGCCCCGGGCATGCCCACGTCCCTGCTTGGTGATCCGGCCGTGATGGGCTGGCCCAGGGCCGGACTGGCGCACACTCGGGTTCAGTCCGAGATAGCTGACCAGCTTCTCGGGAGCCTCGAAGCGCTGGACATCGCCGATGGCGGCCGCCAACGCGAGCGCCACCACCATGTCGATGCCGGGGATGGTCATCAGGCGCGCGACGCTCTCGTCCGCCAGGGCGGAGCGCGCAAGATCCCGCTCGATCACCCGGAGATCGTCCGCCAGTCGATCGAATTCCCGCAGATGCCGCTCAATGGCAGAGCGCTCATCGGCCGGCAGTATCTGCTCCGACAGCCAGGCTCGTCCCTTAGGACCACATAGATCGGCCGCGGGACACGCGGGAATCAGATGAGCATGCAGGATTGACTGGATGATGTTCTTGAGGCGGGAGCGCTGGCGCACGACCTGATTGCGCCGCGTGACCTGCCGGCGCAATGCCTGGGTCGCCTCGTCAGCAATCCAGACCTCCGGCAGGAACCCACTGGCGTAGAGCTGGGCCAAGACACCGGCATCAATGGTGTCGGTCTTGATCTTGGCGTGTGCGATCACCCGCACCTGCATGGGGTTGGCAATCACCACCCGCTTCACATGCGGGCTGATCACCGCCGCCACGGCTGCTGCGTTGCCGGTCGCTTCAACCATGACCACGTCAGTGCTCAACAACGTGGCCGCGAAGGCCGTCAACCGATCCCGGCGCATGTCGATGCGCCCGATCCGCTTGAGCTTGCCCTCCTGCCAGGCGACCGCCTCGGCGAAGGCGCGGTGGATATCCAGTCCGATGATGCGCATGCCGGCTCCCTCCGAGCTGTGCTCGTTGTCAACGGGAGCTGGCGGGCTGCACGACATCTACTGATCCGCGCTCGCAGCGCATCCAGGCAAGTCGCAAGGGGCGGCCATGTAACGAGCTCGGGCTCTCAGCCCAGCGTCTATCGGCGGCCTGCCCGCACCTTCGTGCTCCCGGTGCCCCACGTCCCAGATGGGCTCACCATAGCACCGCTTTCCGAAGAAAGCAGATGGACGCATAAGGCACCGCAAGCATCATGCCGGATAACGGGCAGGTTGAGCGGATGAACCGCACCATCAAGGACGCCACGGTCAAGCGCTACCACTACGACACGCACGACCAACTCAGGGCGCACCTGCAGCTCTTTGTGGATGCCTACAATCATGCTCGCAGGCTCAAGACCCTGCGGGGCCTCACACCCTACGAATACGTCTGCCACCTCTGGACGAAAGAGCCGAAAGGTTCAGGCTCAACCCGTCACACCACATCCCGGGACCATACACCTAGATAGCTGGGGCAGCTGATCTGAACGAAACCCTCGACGATGGGAGTTGAAAGCTTGCTGCATTGTCGTGACCATACAAGCCGGTGAAGACCGGCTTGTATGGTCACGACTGCTGTGGTTGCAGAGGTTGCAGATTGCCGGTTTATCAACGGCTTCTACGGCGATCAGGATCGTCCGCGGCAGGAGAGGGGATGTGAGCAGGCTTGCTGTTCAGGCGAGCTGTCGCCAAATGTCATCCTGCGGTTCGTAGCCGATCAGCCGTCGAGTGGTCTCCACATCCCACAGCATACCTTGGTTGGCGGACATGCCGTTGACCACGATGCCGGGGTCGGGCCATCGGGCACTGTCGGCGAGCACGGCGCGCTCGATGACTGCGACGTGATCCCTGTTTGACAGCCACATGTTGCGAAACCAGCGCAGGTCGCGCTCCGCGTCAGGGCCTGTGGCTCCCTCCTCGCCGGGCAAGCCGGAGGTGTTGAGCGTCTGGGGCCTGTTCTCCCCCGGCTGGCACCAGCCGATCCTGATGCAGACGCCCGTCAGGGCGCCGCCGGACCGGCGCGCCTCGGCAAGGCAGGCGCGCTCGCCCATGAGCTTGGACGTCGCGTAGGCAACGCCCTGCACCACCTCGCGTCCGTTGAACCAGCGCGTTCCCGGACCCGGCGGCAGGGAGGTTGTCAGGCCGCCCGGGGCAAGGCCGTCGGCCAGAGGCGCGTCCTTGTACTGGCCCATCACGTGGTTGGAAGAGGCGAACACCACCCGGCGAGCACGCGCCTGTGCGGCGGCCGCCAGCATGTTCAGCGTCATGTCGAAGGACGCGCAGGCATCCGTCCACGGGGCATCGGGGTAGGGGTTCTGGGCGGCGAAGTGAACGACCGCGTCCACGCCTGCAAACGCCTCCCGCAGGCCTGATCCGTCCGGCCTGCCGAGATCGCCCTCGACCCACCGCACCTTGGCCAGCCCACGGCTCTCGGCTGGTGGGACCGTCCGGTCGAGCGCCACGATGCGCTCGCACCAGTCCTGTCCCACGAGGCCTGCGATCAGTTTGCGGCCGAGATTGCCGCCGGCTCCCGTGACGAGGATCGAACGGATGGGTGCTGTCATGCTCATGGGTCTGGGCGTGCTCCGGAATTGCTAGCGTACCGTCGTGTAGTCATTAGACCACTTTCGGACTTGTCATACCAGTCGGCAGCGTCCACACTGCCCATGTCTTGTCCTCTCCTGAAGCTTAGGGCTGAGCCATAAAACGACAATAAATTTTGGAGGAAACCGTGAAACGTCTAGCGCTTCTGCTGTCGACTATCGCCATAATGGGTCTCTCCGCCACCGCGCATGCCCAGACCGTGATCAAGGCCGGGCATGGCGCCCAGGCCGGCCATCCGACCCAGTTCGGCCTCGTCAAGTTCGGCGAACTCGTGGCTGCCAAGACCGGCGGCAAGGTGAAGGTGGAGGTTTATCCGGACCGCCAGCTCGGCGAAGAGCGCGAGATGGTGGAAGGGCTGCAGCTCGGCACGGTCGACATGGCCGTGGTTTCCACGGGCCCGCTCAATGCCTTCGTGCCCCAGGTCGGCGTCATCGACCTGCCGTTCCTGTTCAAGGATTCGCAGCACGCCTACAAGGTGCTGGACGGGGAGGTGGGGCAGGACCTGCTCAAGCGCATGGACCAGAAGGGCATCGTCGGCCTCGCCTGGTGGGAGAACGGCTGGCGGCATCTCACCACCAAGAAGGCCATCAAGGCGCCGGACGATCTCAAGGGCGTGAAGCTGCGGACCATGCAGAATCCGGTTCACATCGCGGCCTTCAAGCAGATCGGCGCGGCCCCCATTCCCATGGCCTGGGGCGAGGTGTTCACGAGCCTGGGACAGGGCGTCATCGACGCCCAGGAAAACCCGGTGACCATCATCTACACCAACTCCCTATGGGAGGTGCAGAAGTACCTGACCCTCACGGGCCACGTATATGGACCCCATGCGGTGATGTTCAGCAAGGTGGCCTGGGACCGGCTGCCCGCCGATCAGCAGAAGGCCCTTCGCGAGGCCGTGGCGGAAGCGACCACCTATCAGCGTGAGACCTCCCAGCGACTCGAGAAGGAGCAGCTGGAGGAGCTGAAGAAGAAGGGCATGGTGGTCGAGACCATCGACACCGCTCCCTTCCGGGCCGCCACCGCCGAGATCGCGTCGAGCCAGAAGAACGTGGATCAGGCCATGCTCGAGAAGATCCGCGCCGCGGGCAACTGATCGCCCCGAACTCCGCTCGACAGGGCGCGGCGCAGGAGATCAAGCATCGGATCAATCCCGAAAGTGCATGCCACTTTTGAGCCCGATGCCGAGGCACCGCGTCCTTCCATTCTCCTGGGGGATATCACATGAGTGTTGCCCGCGTCTGGGCCTTCATCGAACGCTTGGTGCTGGCGGCCCTTGTCGGCCTGTTTGCCGTCATGGTCCTGGCATGCACGGCCCAGGTGGTCTGGCGCTACCTCTTCAATGACCCGCTGGTATGGTCGGAGGAGCTGGCGCGCTACGTCTTCATATGGATTTCCTATCTTTCAGCGTGGGTCGCCTGGAAGAGCCGCTCGCACATCGCGCTGGATGCGGTGACCTATCTCAACAGCCCCGCCATGAACGCCTGGACCAACCGCATCGTCGAGGTGCTGGTGGTCGGCTACTGCCTTTATACGCTTCTCGCGAGCTTCCAGATCGTGGGGATCACCCACTCGCAGCCATCCGCGGTGCTCGAACTGCCCATGAGCGTCGTGTATTCCGGCTACTCGGCCATGGCCCTTCTGATCACGGGCGACATCATCGTCGGCTGGCTCAGCGGAGCCCGCCCGGAGGTCGCCCCCCAAACACTCGCGACCGAGGTCTGACCATGGCGACCGTGCTGCTTGTCGGCTTTGCCCTCCTGCTTCTCGTCAACGTTCCCGTATCCTTCGCGCTGGCCATCGCCTCACTAGGCGCGCTCGTCTATGGCGGGCTGCCCGTCACGCTTGTGGTTCAGAAGATGACCGCCTCCATGGACAGCTTCGTGCTTCTCGCGGTGCCGTTCTTCCTGCTCTCCGGGCACCTGATGGGGCGCAGCGGCATCGCCAAGGACATCGTCGACTTCGCCGATTCCCTCGTCGGCTGGCTGAGGGGCGGCCTGGCTCATGCGAACATCGCCTCGGGCACCCTCATGGGCGGCATGACCGGATCCGCCGTGGCCGAGGCCTCCTCGACGGGCGGCGCCCTGATCCCGCCCATGATCGCCAAGGGCTACGATGCGCCGTTTACCGCCGCCGTCACGGCGAGCGCATCCACCATCGCGGTGATGATCCCGCCCTCGATCCCCATGATCATCTTCGCCGTGGTGACCGGCGTGTCGGTGGGCGACCTGTTCATCGGCGGCGTCATCCCCGGCATCATCATGGCCCTGGCCCTGATGATCACATCCTGGCTTCTCGCCGTCAGACGCGGCTACCCGCGCGGCAAGAGGCCTTCGCTCGGAAGCATCGGGCGCGCCACGCGGGCGAGCATCTGGGGGCTGTTCATGCCGCTGGTGATCATCGGCTCGATCCGCTACGGAATCGCTACGCCGACGGAGGCTTCCGTGGTGGCAGTGCTCTACGCGCTCTTCGTCGGCCGCTACGTCTATCGCACCATTGCCTGGCGCGACATTCCCAGCATCGTCCAGGAGACGGCGGTCACGACCGGCGTCGTCATGCTCATGATTGCGGCAGCATCCCTCTACGGGCTGATCGTCACCCGCGAGCAGATTCCGCAGGCCGCCGCCCAGATGATCATGGATATCACCCGGGATCCGTATCTTGTTCTGATCCTGATCCTCGGCGTTTACCTAATCGCCGGCATGTTCCTGGATCTTGGCGCCAACGTCATCATCCTGGTGCCTGTGCTCTGGCCGCTCGTGCGGAGCCTGCAGATCGACCCGGTGCAGTTCGGAATCGTCACGGTCCTGGGGCTCTCCATCGGGCTGATCACCCCGCCGGTCGGGGCGAGTCTTTTCGTTACCTGCGGCATCGCGAAAACGAATCTTTTGGACGGCAGCAAGGCCGTGCTGCCCTTCATCACAGCATTGATCCTGGTGACGCTCCTGATCATCTTCTTCCCGGGCATCGCAACCTGGCTGCCTTACAGCGCCAAGGGTTGAGCCGAGAACAGGAGCCGGAACAAAGCGCCCCGGCGCTCCTCGGGTGGCGTCCGGGAGCCCATCCGTTGCCTGGGCTCTCCCTCCCCACTTCTGCACAGCCCGCAAAAACCCCATTGACTAAACTGGTATGATGACATCATCTTCCTGAAAAGACATAACAGGCATGGAGGAGGAGCGGGATGCCGCTCGCGACGCAACGCCATGAGGCCGCCGAGGCAGGCCAGCCGCTGAGGCTGTCGGCCGGTCCCGTGTCCGTCGAGCTGAACCCCTCCGGCACGGCGCTTCGCAACATTGCCTTCGACGGCGAGGTCGTTCTTCGCGGCCTTGCCTTCGTGGCCCGGGACGAAAACTGGGGAACGCTGCCGCTCGCCGCCGCCCCGCAGATCCGCCGGTCCGAGGACAGCATCGAGATCGAAGCGTCCGGGGAGGGCGATCACCCCAACGGCGATCTGTCCTGGCACGTTCTGTTTCGCATCTCGCCCAAGGGCATCGAAGCCCGCTCAGCGGTGCGCTCCTCGCGAGGCTTCCTGACGAACCGCACGGGGCTGGTGGTTCTGCACGGGCTCGCCGCCTGCCGGGGCCAAGAGGTCGTGGTCACTCACGCGGACGGCCGCAGCACCCACGCGGCCTTTCCGGTCCAGATCTCTCCGCACCAGCCCTTCATGGACATGGCCGCCCTGGCGCACCGGACCGCTCGCGGCACAGCGGTCCTGATCGCGTTCGAGGGCGAGGTGTTCGAGACGGAGGACCAGCGCAACTGGACCGACGCCTCCTACAAGACCTACAGCCGCCCGCTGGCCCTGCCGTTTCCCTATCGCATCGGCGCGGGTGAGGCGGTCGAGCAGAATGTGCGAATTGCCTTCAAGGCGGGAGCCGCCGCGTCCGGGACCATCGAGACACAGTCCCGTATCGACAAGGCCGCATTGCTGCCCCGTCTCGAAGCCGGGCTCCCGGTCGTGCGCCCGGTTCCGGACCAGGCGGTGGCGCCTGCCATCAAGGAATTGTCCCTCCACGCCATTGCACTCGAGATCGACCCCGACGAGCCAGGATGGGCAGACAAGCTCGCCGGTCATCTGGCTGCGATTCCCGGCAACATCCGCCTGAACTGCCGCCTGAGGGGCCACACCGATTACGCCACGGTGCTGGAGGCCATCGACCGGGTTCTGTCTGGCCGCAAGCCCCTCGGCATTTCCGTGTGGGATGCCGCGCAGGAGGCTGTCGATCATGCGCGCAGGCTTTGGCCTGACACCCCCATCGGCGGCGGAACGGGGGCCTTCTTCACGGAACTGAATCGCGGCACCCTGCCGTCCCGCATCGATTACGCGACGTGGACGACCAACCCTACCGTCCATGCCTCCGACGACGACACCCTGGGCGAAAGCATCGAGCCGCTTGCGGACATTCTGGCCACGGCCCACGCCAAGGCTCCAGGACTCGACCTCGTGGTCGGGCCGCTGACATTGGGAATGCGCTTCAACCCGAACGCGACGAGCCCGGAGGCGCGGCGGGCGGAAGCGCCGCCGGATCCCCGGCAGCATACGGTGCTCGCCGCATCCTGGCTGCTGGGCACCATCGCCGGCTTCATCGATGCCGCCGTCAAGGATCTGATCGTCTTCGAGGCGGCGGGCCCCAAGGGCCTTGTTCAGGCGGATGGCCTCCTGTCTCCGTCGGGCCACCTCGTCTCCCGGCTGGCGCCCCTTGCCGGCTGCAAGGCCGAGATCGTCACCTGGGCCCACGAGCCGCGGGCCCGGGGGCTCCTCGTGCACACGCCCGAGGGCAGGGTTCTCGCCCTCACGCAGGCCCGTGCCGCGCCAGCAAGCCTGGTTTTGCCGGAAGGCCGATGGGCGGCGCCGGAACGCCTGCATCTTAAAGGTTTCACGGCCGGCTCGCAGCAGGCGGGCGGCATGATCGATGTCGATGGGTTCGGCGTGGTGTGGGTTGCCGAGGCCAACTGACAACCAAGGGCGTAAGCCCACTTGTCCACACCTGGGAGGAAAGAATGAAAACGACGAGACGGCAGTTCACCATCGGTGCCCTCATGGCCGCGGCCGCCGGCACCACCCCGATGCTGGTGCAGGCACAAAGCGGCAAGACCATTGCGGTGTTGTTCGACGGGCTCTACTCCGAGTTCTGGGTCGCCGGCATGCAGATCATCAAGGACGAGATGAAGAAGCGCGGCTACAACGTGCTCGAAGGCATCTCGGACAAGGACGACAGCAAGCAGTTCGAGCAGGTTCGCGCCATGATCGCCCGCAAGGTCGACGGCATCATCATCGTGCAGACGGACTCGAAGGCCGTGATCCCGGCGATCCGTGCCGCCAACCGCGCCAACATCCCCATGGTGCACTTCAACCGTCCACCGGCGGAGACCGACGCCTATTCGGTGGCCGTTGTCGCCGACAACCAGACCATCGCCCGCGAGGCGGTGCTCCATTCGTGCCGCACCGCCAAGCATGCTGGCGGCAAGTTCAAGGCCGCCATCCTCATCGGCAACCTGGGCGATCCCAACGCGATCCAGCGTCGCGACGGCTTCCAGGAGGCGGTGTCTCAGTTCTCCGACACCATCGAGGTCGTGGCCCGCATCCCGACGGAATGGAACGCCGACAAGGCTTTCGCCGGGCTCACCAACGCGCTTCAGGCCAATCCCGACATCAACTTCCTCTTCACCTCGTCGGACTTCCTGATCCCGCAGATCACGCAGGCGCTGAAATCCGCCAACAAGTGGGCACCCATCGGCGATCCCAAGCACGTGATCTTCACGGGCTTCGACGGCTTCCCCACCGCCTATGAGCTCATGGAGCAGAAGTACATGGACGCCTGCGGCGTGCAGAACCTCTTCTATGAGACCAAGGTCGCCATCGACGCGATCCTGCAGATGCAGGAAGGCAAGAAGCCGGAGAAAACACTCCTCGATCCGGGTTTCGCCATCACCCAGGCCAACATGATGGAGAAGCGCGAGGAGATGTGGGGCTATACCCTCCTCAAGCAGAAGAAGGCCGGTTGATCGACTTAGCTCGATCGATCCGGGTCGATCGAACATGGGGTGCGCAGGCCTGCGCGCCCCATCCACCCTGCCAGGAGGTTGAATGTTGGTCTCGGAAGCCGTGTCTCGCAAAGCCGAGCGCGAGGCGAGCCGCAGCAAATGGAAGGCTGCGGCGAGCGTCGTTCTGTCCGAATATCTCGTGCTCGCCCTGTGCGTTCTCTACACCCTGGTCATGATCCCCGTGGTGCCGGAGATCGCGACCGTGGAGGTCTGGCAGAACATCCTGTCGGACATGATGCCGCTTCTGATCGTAAGCCTCGGGCAGACCATCGTGCTCATCATCGCCGGGATCGACCTGTCGGTGACCGCCATCATCAGCATGGCCAGCGTGGTCGGCGCCTCCATCATGACCCAGAGCGACGGCTATCTCTCAGGTCCCCTTGCGGCGCCGGCCGCCATGGCCGCGATGCTGCTCGTCGGCGCCGGCATCGGGTTGCTGAACGGTCTTTCCATCACCAGACTCAACATGCCGGCCTTCGTGGTGACGCTCGCGACCACAACCTTCTTCGGCGGCTGCGCTATCTGGTACACCACGTTTCACTCCACCACGACGTCGATCTACGACCTGCCGGACATGTTCATCTCCATCGGAGACCGGGACATCGCCGGCATTCCCATTGCGGTGATCGTCGCGGTGACTGCTGCCCTGATCGTCCATGGCGTCCTGGCCTATACGATCCTCGGGCGCTGGCTTTACGCGGTCGGAAAGAACCCGCGGACGGCTTACGTGTCGGGCGTGCCCGTTCGCACCACGGTCATGGCGGCCTTCGTTCTCTCCGGCATGCTCGCGGCGCTCGCATCCATCGTCTACACCGCGCGCCTTCAGACCGGCACGCCCATCCTCGGCGAGCGCATCCTGCTCGATGTGGTCGGCGCGGTCGTCATCGGCGGCACCAGCCTCTTCGGCGGCAAGGGCAAGGTGATCTGGACGGTCTTCGGCGTGCTCTTCCTGGTGCTGATCGACACCACCCTGAAGCTTCTGGGCGCATCGCTCTTCGCGATCTACGTGATCAAGGGCAGCGTCATTCTGGCGGCGGCCCTGCTGGACACGCTGCGCACCCGCTATCTCGGCGTGAGGTGATCCCGTGCAGACCGTACAACGATCCAGCCCGCCCCTTCTTTCGGTCGAGGGCATCACGAAGAGCTTCTTCGGGGTCCGCGTTCTTCATGGGGTGAGCTTCGAGCTCTGGCCCGGGGAGGCGCTCGGCCTTCTCGGAGAGAACGGCTCGGGCAAGTCCACGAGCATGAACATCCTGGGCGGCGTGCATCAGCCGGACGGCGGCCGGATGTCTCTTGGCGGCGTGCCCTATGCGCCGCAGAGCCCGCGCGAGGCGAGCCGGGCAGGCATCGCCTTCATCCATCAGGAACTGAACCTGTTTCCCAATCTGTCGATCGAGGAGAACCTCTTCATCACGGATTTCCCGAAGCGGAGCGGCGTGCCGTTCATCGACCGCCGCTGGATGCGCAAGCGTGCCCGCGAGCTGCTGGCCGAGGTCGACCTCGATCTTCCGCCCACGCGGCTCGTGGGCAACCTCGCTCAGGGCGAGCGGCAGCTGGTGGAGATCGCCAAGGCGCTCCATGCGGACGCCAAGGTGCTGATTCTGGACGAGCCCACCACCTCGCTCACGCGCCGGGAGGTGGAGCGGCTGTTTGCCATCGTCAACCGGCTCAAGAGCCGGGGCGTCGGCATCATCTTCATCAGCCACGCCCTCGAGGACGTGATGCATGTGTGCGAGCGGATGACGGTGCTGCGCGACGGCGCCGTGGTCGGCACGGACCTGCGGGAGCGCCTGAGCCTGCCCGGCATCATCTCCATGATGGTCGGGCGCTCCATCGACGCAATCTATCCTGAGCGCAGCACCGGGCCGCGCGAGGAGGTGGCCCTGCGGGTGCGCAACCTCACCCAGCGCGGCGTCGCCAACAACATATCCTTCGACATCCGCACCGGCGAGGTCGTCGGCCTGTCGGGTCTGATGGGGTCGGGCCGGTCGGAGCTCGCCCGACTCATCTTCGGCCTCGACCCGCTGGATTCCGGCACGATCGAGGTGGCCGGCACGCGGCTCGAGCGTCCGGGTCCCAAGGCCTCCATGGCGGCGGGCCTCGCCTTCCTGACGGAGGACCGGCGCAACGAGGGTCTGCTCATGGACGCCTCCATCGTCGACAATATCGGCCTGACCTTCCTCAAGCGCTTCAAGGTCGGGCCCGGGGTCATCAGCGGCAAGGCGCTGAACACCACGGCGGCTGAGTTGGCCCGCATGGTCCACCTGTCCACGGACCGGGTGCAGGAGACGCTCGCCAAGCACCTGTCGGGCGGCAACCAGCAGAAGGTGGTGATCGCCAAGTGGCTGCTGCGAAGGCCCAAGGTGTTCATCCTCGACGAGCCCACCCGCGGCATCGATGTCGGCGCCAAGCAGGAGGTGTACCGGATCATCAACCGGCTCGTAGAGGAGGGCGGGGCGGTGTTCCTGATCTCCTCCGAGATCGAGGAGGTGATGGGTCTCTCCGACCGGATCCTGACCATCAACAAGGGCGAAATCACGGGAGCCTTCGAGCGCAGCGGTTTCGACCGCGAGGCGATCCTTGCCGCCGCCATGGCGCCCGTCGGACCCAAGCGCGAGGCCTATGCATGAACAGCCGCAACCGGATCACCATCCTGCTCCTGCAGGCCGCCCCCTACCTGCTGTTCGTCGCCATCCTGCTGGTGTTCGGCTCCTTGTCGGACCGATTCTTAAGCCTCGCGAACTTCACCAACATCGTCATCCAGGCGGCGCCTGTGGCGATTCTCGCCATCGGCATGACCTTCGTGCTGCTCACCGCCGAGATCGACCTGTCCGTGGGCGCGGTCATGTACCTGACCGGGTGCATCCTGGGCCTTTATCTCGGCGGCGTGCCGTGGCCGGTCGGGCTCGTGGTCGTGCTTGCCGCTTCTGCCCTGCTGGGGGGGATCAACGGCGCGCTCGTGGCCTATCTCGGGATCACGTCCTTCATCGCCACATTGGGAACCCTGTTCATCGGCCGCGGCATCGCCATGTCGGTGTCCAACACCGCGAGCGTCTATTTCCCCGAGGCGATCACGTCGCTCAACCGCGCCACCGTCCTGGGCATTCCTTCGGCCATCGTTGCTGTTGCGGTGGTGTTCGCGGTGGCCTGGGTGCTCCTGCAGCAGACCCCGTTCGGCCGGCAGGTCTATGCGGTGGGCCAGGACAGGGACGCGGCGGCGAAAGCCGGCCTTCCGGCCAAGCGCATCGTGTTCTTCTGCTTCGTCATCTCGGGCGCGCTTGCCGGCATGGCGGGCTTCGTCTCCGCCACCCAGATCGGCGCCATCACCGCAAGCTACGGCCTGCAGGCGGAGTTCTCGGCCATCGCGGCGGCCGTGCTCGGCGGCACCAGCCTCTTCGGCGGGCGCGGCGGCGTGAAAGGCGCGCTCTTCGGCGCGCTCCTCATCCAGACCGCTGCCAACGGCCTCGTCATTATCAACGCCAATCCGTACATCTACCCGCTTGTCACGGCCGGCATCATCTTCATCGCCGTCGCGGTCGACGGCCTTCGCTCCCGCATGCTGGAACGGCTGGAGCGGCGCTTCATCAGGCCATGGGAGATCGCATGAGCAAGGTTCGCATCGGTGTCGTCGGCCTCGGGTTCTTCGCGCAGAACCAGCTCGAGGCCTGGCGGGTCATCGAAGGGGTTGAGATCGCCGCCGTCTGCGACCGGGACCCCGCCAAAGTGGAGGCCGCCCGGCAGCGCTATGGTGTCGAGCGCGGCTACACCGATGTGGCCGAGATGCTAAGTGACGGCGGCATCGATGCCGTCGATGTGGCGACCACGCCGCCGAGCCACCGCGCCATCGTGGAGCAGGTGGCGCGCGCCGGAAAGGCAGTGATCTGCCAGAAGCCGATGGCCGAAACCCTCGAGGATGCCCGCGCCATGGTCGAAGCCTGCCGGAGGGCTGGCGTCTCCTTCACCGTGCATGAGAACTTCCGTTTCCAGCGCCCCATGCGCGAGGTGGCGGGCCTCCTGCGCGACGGCGCCATCGGCGAGCCGTTCTTTGCCCGCATCTCGTTTCGCACACCCTACGACGTGTTCGCGAACCAGCCTTATCTTGCCACCGAAAGCCGCTTCATCATCCTCGATCTCGGCATCCACCTTCTGGATCTGGCCCGCTGCTTCATGGGCGATGCCCGCGATGTCTCCTGCTGGACCAAGCGCGTGAACCCGAAGATCCGCGGCGAGGATGTGGCCACCATGGTTCTCGACCATGGAGGAGGGCGCACGAGCATCGTCGACTGCAGCTATGCGACCCATCAGGTGCCCGACCCCTGGCCGCAGACGATCGTGATCATCGAGGGAACCGAGGGGACGATCTCCCTGGAGGCCGACTACCGCCTCCATCTGACCCGAGGCGCGGAGATCACCACCCGCCATGTTCCGCCGCCAGCCTGGCCTTGGTCGAAGCTTCCCCTCGACATCATCCAGGACAGCGTCGTCGCCCTGCAGAAGCATTGGGTCGAGTCGTACCTGGCGGGCCGCCCGGCCGAGACCTCGGGCGAGGACAACCTGAAGGTGGTCGAACTCGTTCATGCCGCCTATGCGGATGCCGAGCGTCGCAGGTGACGGATGAAGTGGCAGGCATAAGAGATCTGGAAAATGCGAAGCGTTAGATCTCCCCACGATCTACCGAAGATTCACCAACGATCTTCCTATGAGTCCACCAGAGACCTTCCCATGAGTTCGCCGGGGATCTCTCAAAGGTCGATCGGAGATCCACCAAAGAACCACCAAGGATCCACCAAAGAACCACCAAAGAACCATCAGAAATATACCACCTTACCGGCTTGCCAAACTGGTATGATGATATAATCTCTTCATCCCTAAGCAGCTTCACAGCACATGATGCTGGAGCCACAAAAGTCCGAGCAAATCGGCCGATTATTCCATCAGGAGGAAACCCGATGATGCAGCATGCAAAGACCCCTTGGATTCTCGGTTCGGCGCTCGCCGCCGTTCTGGCCGCAGCCCCGGCCGTCGCGTCGCCCGAGAAGCCGGTTATCGCCCTGTCGAATTCCTACTACGGCAACACCTGGCGCCATCAGATGGTCGAGGCCTTCGAGGCAGCGGCCAAGCAGGCCAAGGACGAAGGCAAGATCGCCGACTACATCGTCCTTAACGGGGACAACAGCGTCAACCAGCAGACGAGCCAGCTGGCCGATCTCATCCTCAAGAAGGTGGACGCCATCGCCATCAACGCGGCCTCCGAGACTGCCCTCAACAGCGTCATCGACAAGGCCTGCAAAGCCGGAATCAAGGTGATCTCCTTCGATTCCGTCGCGTCCGCTCCCTGCGCCTACCGGCTGACCTTCGACTTCACCGGCTACAAGAAGGAGCAGGCCGAGCAGGTGATGAAGCGTATAGGCGGCAAGGGCAACATCATCGTCGTGCGCGGCGTGAAGGGGTCCGCCCCGGACAACCTGATGCATTCGGCCCAGGAAGAGGTTCTGAAGAAATATCCCGACGTGAAGGTGGTCGCCACGGTCTATGGCCAGGCCACGGCCTCCGTCGCCCAATCGGCCATCGCCAACGTGCTCCCGAGCCTGCCCAAGGTGGATGCGGTGCTCGCCCAGGGCGGCAGCGACGACATCGGCATCGCCCAGGCGTTCGAGCAGTACGGCGGCGATTACGCCAACAAGATGCCGCTCATCGAAGGCGGCGGCAGCTCCAACTTCATCCTGTGGTGGATGAAGCAGAACGAGAAGAACGGCTACTCCACCGTGTCCATGAACACAACCCCCGGCATCGGCGGCGCAGCCTTCTGGCTCAGCTACAAGATCGCCAAGGGCGCGGAGGTTCCAAAGGAACTCGTGATGCCGGTCGCGACGGTGACCCAGGAGAACCTGAAGGAATTTGCCAGCATCAAGCCCGGAATCATCGTCAGCCCGAGCTACAGCGAGCAGTGGGTCGACCAGAACCTCATCAAGAAGTGATGCGCCGGGCAGGGGCGGTTCCATGCGCCCCTGCTCCAATCCTGCCCGACCGAGGGTCGGGTGACCTGCCGTGGAGCTGGATAGGGTGCGGACGACAGCTGCGATGAACGTGGTGCCATTGTCACGGGAAAAAGCACCTCAGGCCGAGGCGGAGCCGGTGGTCGCGCTACGCGGCATCACCAAGGCTTACGGTCCCACCCTCGCCAACCAGGCGGTCGACCTGACGGTCGGGCCCGGCGAGATCGTCGGGCTCGTGGGCGGCAACGGTGCGGGCAAGAGCACCCTGATGCGCGTTCTGAGTGGCGTCACGGTTCCCGACGAGGGCAGCCTCGTTATCGGGGGAGCCGCCAGGAACTGGGCCGATTACGGTCCGGGCGAGGCCCAGGCCGCCGGCATCCGCATCGTCCATCAGGAGCTGTCGCTCTGCGGCAACCTTACCGTGGCGGAGAACTTCTTTCTGGAGCGGCCGGATGCGGGAAGCGCCCGGCCAGGCTGGCGCAGGACCTACCGCGCCCTTGCCCGGCAGTGGCTCGATGCCGTGTTCCCGGGCCATGGCATCGATGTGGATGCGGAAATCGGCGATCTGCCGATCGGCCAAAGGCAGATGGTCGAGATCGCGCGGGCCGCGAGCGATCCCGATCTCAAGCTGCTGGTTCTCGACGAACCCACGTCCTCCCTCGATCCCGAGCGCAGCCGGCAGCTTCGCTCCTTCATCAAGTCCAGGGCCGCACAGGGTGTGGCCTTCATCTTCATCAGCCACAAGCTCAAGGAAATCCTCGAGGTCACCACCCGGATCGTCGCGCTTCGCAACGGACGCCTTGCCTGGGCCGGATCCGTGGAGGGAGCCTCCGTGGAGCGCCTTGTCGAGGCCATGGGCGGGGAGGCGGGAGCGTCCCTGCGAGCCGGGCGGCAGCGTCACGCGGCCTGGTCCCCGGGCGGGGGACGCGTTCTGGCGCGCATCGACGGTGAGGCCGTTGCCTCGCTGGGGCATCCGGTCGAGCTCCGGTCCGGCGAGATCGTGGGCCTGGCGGGCCTGGAGGGCAACGGCCAGCGGGACATGCTGCATCGGCTCTTCACGGCGCGCGCGTCCGGGGACGTGGCCTGTCTTGGCCCGGTCAGTTTCGTGTCCGGTGACCGCCAGCGGGAAGGAGTGTTCCCGCTCTGGAGCGTTCTGGAGAACATCGGGATCGGCCGCATCGCGGGCCGGTCCGAGGTCAGCCCCGTATCGTCCCGGGCCGAGCGCGCCGCCGCCGCCCCGACGGTCGAGCGGCTGCGGCTCGACCCATCGCGCCTCGAATCGAACATCCTCGAGCTGAGCGGGGGCAACCAGCAGAAGGCGCTGGTGGCGCGCGCGCTGGCCGGAGACGGGGAGGTGGTCCTTCTCGACGACCCGACCAGGGGCGTCGATGTGAACGCCAAAGCCGAGTTCTACGGCGTCGTGGCCGATGTGGCCGCGGCCGGACGCCTGGTCGTCTGGCATTCGACCGAGGATATCGAGTTCCTGGAATGCGACCGGGTGCTCGTATTCAGCGGCGGGCGCATCGTGCGCGAGCTTGTCGGGGAGGAGATCTCCGAGGAGGCGATCGTCAATTCCTCCTTTCTCCAGCCTGCCGCCTCCCGTGAGGTGGCCGGAGCAGCACCGGGACCCGCCGCAAGCCCCACCCGTGGAAATCACCTCGGCCGCCGCCTGATCGGCCTGATGCCTTTCGTCAGCTTCATTGCGGTTCTGGGCGCCATGGCTTGGGCCAATCCCATGGTCCTGTCGGCCTTCGGCCTCGATCTGCTGCTCGGCTCGGCCGTGGCGCTCACCCTGATCGCGCTTGCCCAGATGTTCATCGTCGGCGGCAGCGAAATCGATCTCGGGGCAGGGGCCTTCGCCGGCCTGGCGAACGTGATCAGCGCGACCCTCCTGGTCGACAATCCGGCTGCTGGGGCGGCCGTGCTCCTCCTGGCCTGGCTGTCTTACGGCCTCATCGCCGCGATCATCCATGCCCGCAAGATCCCGTCCATCGTGGTGACGCTCGGGGCGTCCTTCATCTGGGTCGGCATCGGCTACTCCCTGCAGCCGACCCCGGGCGGGAGCAGCCCGGAATGGCTGGCGCCCCTTTTCACCTGGCAGATTCCCGGCGTGCCCACGACCATCGTGCTGATCCTCCTCGCGGGCGCAGCCGCCGTCCTGATCGACAGGTCGCCCCTGGGCGTCGTGCTGCGCGGCTTCGGCAGCAATGCCGGCGCCCTGGAGCGCGGCGGCTGGTCGGTGCTGCGCTATTCGGTGATCCGCTACCTCATCGCAGGAGCCTTCGCGCTCATTGCCGGCCTGTCGCTCACGGCCATCAACACGGCCAGCGACATCAACTCCGGCGGGCCTTTCACCCTGTTGAGCATCGCGGCCGTCGTCATGGGAGGCTGCGCGCTGCTGGGGGGCGTGATCTCTCCGCTCGGGGTCGTCATCGGCTCCCTCACCCTGTCCCTGATCGGGGCGCTCCTGGGCACGCTCGGGGTCAGCACCGACTACAACGCCGCCGTTCAGGGAGGCCTCCTCCTGCTCATTCTCGTCCTCCGCATGGCGGTGGACCGGCGGGAGGATGCCTGATGCCCGATCTCTCGTCCTGGATGGCCCGCAACCGCTGGGTCTGGTCCCTGATCGGGGTTCTGATCCTGTGGGGAATCTTAAGCCTCATCACCGACCGCGTCAGCCTGCACTCCCTGTCGGGCGTTGCGACCTCGGCGTCCTTCCTGGTGCTGGCGGCCCTGGGGCAGATGTTCGTGGTCACCACCGGGCGGGGCAACATCGACCTGTCCATTGCGAGCGTCATTGCGCTGAGCGCCTTCGTGGGGCTGATCGTCATCGGCGGCAACGATGGACGCATTGCGGTCGGCCTGCTGGCCGTGCTCGGCATCGGGCTCGCGGTCGGGGCCACGAACGCGGTTCTGGTCGTGCTCTTCCGCATCCCGGCCATGATCGCGACCCTGGCCACCGGCTACGTGCTCGCAACCACGACGCTGATCGCAAACCGCTCCATCGCAGGGGCGGTGGCAAGCCCGGCGCTGGCCTTCGTGGCCGGGGGCAAGGTGGGCGGCGTGCCGGTGATGTTTCTGATCGCGCTCGCGGCGGTGGCCCTGTCGAGCCTTGTGCTAGGGAAACTCGCCTATGGGCGCACCCTTTCGGCCACAGGGCAGAATGCCAGGGCGGCGCGGCTGGCGGGCGTCAGAACCGGACGGGTGACGGCCACGGCCTTCGTGATCAGCTCCGTGCTGGCGGCTCTCGACGGCGCCCTGCTCAGCGCCTATGTAGGCGGCGCCTTCCTCGAGATGGGGGCTCCCTACCTGCTCCAGTCCGTAGGCGCCGTGGTGCTCGGCGGCTCGCTCATCTTCGGCGGCAGCTCGACCGCCGTAGGGACCCTGTTCGGGTGCATCCTGCTCGTTCTCATCGTCACCACCATGCAGATCACAGGCCTGCCGCCGGGGACGCAGGACATCGTTCAAGGGCTTGTCATCATCGGCGTTCTGGCCTTGGCGGGTCGGCCGGTTCTGAGACGGATCGTCCGGGCCGAGCCAAAGGCCGCCCGAGGGGCGGGGGCGCAGTAGAAGGCGAGGGAGCCGTTCTGGTATGATAAGTGTTGCAGTGCAGCGCCTCGATGATAGAGCGGGAGCCGATTGTTGAACGTGCAGCGCCCACCCAGCCGGGTTGGGCCGGTCGAAGGTTGAAGGTACTCGGGTCTCAAGATGGAAGCCATTGTTCGCCGCAAGTTGTCTCATGAAGTGCTCGATCGCCTGATCGGCGCCATCGAGGCCGGAGAGTACGAGCCGGGCACGCAGCTGCCGTCGGAGCGGGAGCTGATGGCGCGCTTCGGGGTTGGGCGCCCGGCCATCCGCGAGGCCATGCAGACGCTGCAGCAGATGGGGCTGATCCGCATCAACCATGGCGAGCGGGCCCGGGTGATCCTGCCCACGCCGGAGACGATCATCGACCAGATCACGGGTGCGATGCTCCAGCTCCTGTCGAGCAATCCCCGCGGGCTCAACGATCTCAAGGAAGCGCGCATCTTCTTCGAGGTCGGTCTTGCCCGGGTGGCCACCCAGCGGGCGACCCGGGAGGGCCTGGAGCAGCTGCGCCGGGCTCTCATCGCCTGCCAGGAGGCTCGCGGCGATGCCGCCCGGTTCGTGGCCGCCGACATGGCGTTTCACCACCAGATCGCCTCCATGTCCGGCAATCTCCTGATCGCGGCGATCAGTCAGGGCATGCTGGATTGGCTGAGCCGCTTCAAGCGCGAGCTCGTTTCCGCCCGCGGCGCCGAGCGCCTGACCCTGGAAGAGCACGAGCGGATCTACAAGGCCATCGCGGCCGGCGACCCCGAGGCTGCCGCCAAGGCCATGTCGGACCACCTGACGCGGGCCAACAGCTTGTATTCCGTCCTTGCCATGACCCAACCCGAGGACTGATCAGAAAGCGAGGAACAGGCCCGTCGCCGGGACGCCTGCACGCACCTGTAGTGGTTTGTCTCCGGCAGATCTCCGGCAGGTCAAACTGCTTCACCGGTGCCTACCGGTATCTCCACCGGTGCCTGACCGGTATTTCCTGTCACTTGCAGTGACGGGCCTGCCATCCGGGGAAATAGTTGTTGCTTTTCTCCCACTGGTATAATCACTATATGAGATAGAATAAGAACAGGAATCGCCGAAGTGGAAACCTGCAAGTGGAAGGAAAGAGAAACCTGCAAGTGAAGAGTCACTCCATTGGCACGCCACTTGAACTTCCATGCCGCAACGGAACTCGCGGGGAGGGTGCCTGGAGGCTCGTCCACCCCGTCTCCCCTGCCGGGGCGATGCCGCTTCTTTCCGCCAGCCCTTGGCTCGGCACGTTCAGTAACAGCTTCGGGAACAGCACAGGATGAATGCAGTGACAGAGCCGACCCGCATCGAGGCCGATTATCTCATCGAGACCGCCTACGATCCTCGTCAGGCTGCCGAGGCCATGGCGGGCGAGCAGTCCAGCGGCACCTTCGTGCCCATTCCGGGCGAGACGCCTGAACTCAAGGAGCGCTCCGCCGCCCGCATCGAGCGCCTGGAGATCGTCGAGGAGGTGGACGGGCCCTCGCTGCCCGGCGCCAGCCGTCCGAAGGGCGAGGACGCTGCCTACCGGCGCGCCCGCGTGACCCTGTCCTGGCCCATCGACAATTTCGGCCCATCCCTGCCGAACCTCATGGCCACCGTGGCCGGCAATCTGTTCGAACTGAAGCAGTTCTCCGGCCTGCGCCTTCTCGACCTGCGTCTGCCGTCGATCTTTGCCGGTGCCTATCCCGGTCCGAAATTCGGCATTGCCGGCACGCGCAGGCTCGCCGGAGTGGAAGGGCGGCCGATCATCGGCACCATCATCAAGCCGAGCGTTGGCTTCGGGCCCCGAGAAACGGCGGCCCTGACGAAGACCTTGTGCGAAGCCGGCATCGATTTCATCAAGGATGACGAGTTGCAGTCAGACGGGCCTCATTGCCCGTTCGACGAGCGGGCCCGCGCCGTCATGCGCGTCATCAACGATCATGCGGATCGCACGGGCAAGAAGGTGATGTTCGCCTTCAACATCACGGGCGACCTCGACCAGATGCGCCGCCGCCACGATCTCGTCCGCGATCTCGGCGGCACGTGCATCATGGCAAGCCTCAACTCGGTTGGCCTCGTCGGCATGATCGAGCTCGGTCGCTTCGCGGAGCTGCCCATCCATGCGCATCGCAACGGCTGGGGCTATCTCTCCCGCGAGCCGATGCTCGGATGGTCTTATGTGGCCTGGCAGAAGATCTGGCGGCTGGCCGGCGCCGATCACATGCACGTCAACGGTCTCAGCAACAAGTTCTGTGAGGACGACGACAGCGTCATCGCCTCGGCCCGCGCCTGCCTCACGCCGATGTTCGCGGACAAGCCCTGCATCTCCATGCCGGTCTTCTCCTCGGGGCAGTCGGCCAAGCAGGCACCGGGCACGTTCGCGGCGCTTGGAACGACCGACCTCATCTTTGCTGCAGGCGGTGGAATCATGGCTCATCCGGATGGGCCTGCCGCCGGCGTGGCAAGCCTGTGCGAGGCCTGGGAGGCGGCAACGGCCCACGTGCCCTTGGCCGAATATGCCAAAGACCGTCCGGCCCTCGCCAAGGCGCTGGAGGCCTATGCGGCATGAACGGGTCGGGTCAAAACCTCCCGGACGGCCTGCTGCTCACCTATTACGGTGACGACTATACCGGCTCGTCGGCGGTGATGGAGGTGATGACCTTCGCAGGCCTGCCGACGGTGATGTTCCTCGATGTGCCGACGCCCGCGCAGCTTGCCGCCTTTCGCGGGTATCGCGCCGTAGGAGTGGCCGGCATATCCCGTTCGCAGAGCCCCGCCTGGATGGAGGAGCATCTGCCGCCGATCTTCCGCGAGCTTGGAAAGCTCGGCGCTCCGATTGCCCACTACAAGGTCTGCTCGACGTTCGATTCCGCGCCGCATGTGGGTTCCATCGGCAAAGCGGTCGAACTGGCTGAGCCTATCCTGGGCGGCACCTGGCATCCGCTCGTCGTCGGCGCTCCGGCGCTGTCGCGCTTCCAGGCCTTCGGCAATCTCTTCGCCGCCATCGCAGGAGAGGGTTATCGCCTGGACCGGCATCCCGTGATGGCGCGCCACCCGGTCACGCCGATGGACGAGGCGGACGTGCTGCGCCATCTCGCGCGCCAGACGAGCAAGGCGAGCGGCCTCGTCGACTTTGTCGCCATGAAGCAGGGGCGGGCGGATGAGCGGCTCGCTTTCGTGAGAGGCAACGGAGCCGAGATCGTCGCCCTGGATGTTCTGGACGAGGAGACGCTTGCGGAGGCAGGCCGCCTCGTCTGGGAGCATCGCGGCGACCGACTGCTCGCTGTCGGGTCCCAGGGCATCGAGTACGCACTCGTCGCCCACTGGCGACAGCGCGGCTTGATACCGCCGGACGTGCCGGCTTTCCGGGCGCCGGCCGTGGAACGCATCGTCGCCGTCTCGGGCTCGTGCTCCCCCATCACCGCCGGGCAGATCGCCTACGCCGAGACCCATGGATTTACGGCGCTGCCGCTCGACGCGACACGCGCTGTCGATGCGGCCGAGTGGCAACGCGAGATCGGACGGGCAACCGAGCAGGCGCTGCGCCTGCTGGGCGAGGGCAGGGACCCCCTGGTCTACACCGCACGAGGCCCGGACGATCCTGCCGTGAGCGATCTGAACCAGGCCATCGCTGCAAGCGGCGTGCCATCCAGCACCGTCAACGATCGCATCGGCAACGGCCTCGGGCGCCTGCTCGATGCCACTTTGCGCGAAAGCCGGCTGACGCGCGCCGTCATCGCCGGCGGCGATACGTCGGGCCACGCCAGCCTTGCCCTCGGCATCTTCGCCCTCACGGCTCTTGCTCCGATCGCGCCGGGCTCGCCCCTGTGCCGTGCCCATTCCGATGACCCCGCTCATGAGGGGCTCGAAATCACGCTCAAGGGCGGTCAGGTCGGAGCTCCCGATTTCTTTTGCGCCGTAAAACGGGGTGGCGCTCCCAGTCACAATGGAGGAACCAGGATATGACAAAGATCGCACTGCTCGGCGCCGGTGGAAAAATGGGGGTCCGTCTTGCCTCCAACCTCAAGGGCTCCCCTTACGAGGTTTTCCATGTGGAGGTTTCCGAGGAAGGCCGTCAAAGGCTCAAGACCGTCGTTGGTGCCGATTGCGTCGACCGCGATGTGGCTCTGGGCGAGGCTGACGTCGTGATCATGGCGGTTCCCGACCGCCTGATCGGCAAGATCGCCCACAGCTTCATCGATGTCGTGAAGCCCGGAACCGCAATCATCATGCTCGATGCGGCGGCCCCCTACGCTGGCGAGCTGCCGAACCGCGCGGACGTCACCTATTTCGTGACCCATCCCTGCCACCCGCCGATCTTCAACGATGAGACCGATCCCGCCGCCAAGAACGACTTCTTCGGGGGCGTCAAGGCCAAGCAGCACATTGTCTGCGCCCTGATGCAGGGCCCGGAGGAGCATTATGCCCTCTGCGAGGACGTCGCACGGACCATCTACAAGCCGGTCATGCGCTCGCACCGCTGCACCGTCGAGCATATCGCCATCATGGAGCCGGCGCTGTCGGAGACCATCGGGGCCACCCTGTGCCTCGCCCTCCGCGAGGCCACCGACGAGGCGGTCCGCCGCGGCGTTCCGCGCCAGGCTGCGGTGGATTTCATGCTGGGCCACCTCAACATCGAGCTCGCCATCGCATTCGAAGCCTTCCCCGAAGGCAAGTTCTCGGACGGTGCCCTCTACGCCATCGATCAAGCCCGGCCGCAGATCTTCCGCGAAGGATGGCTGGAGCGCATCTTCGATCCCGTGGCGGTCAAGAAGTCCGTCACCGAGATCTGCAATCCTCCCAAGGCAGCCTGATCAGCCAACTGTTGCTTGGGCGGGCCGCGAGGCCTGCCCAAGTCGATCCCGAGAGGCGCAGCAATCCGATCGAGCGGGCAGGGTGCATCGACGATGGCGATCGTCTATGACATCGTGGCGGAACACATTTCCCCGATCGCGACAGGTAGGATTGATCATGAGCATCCAGACCCTCAAGGAAGAGGTGGCGCGGCAGTTCGGAACGCCTGCGGTCGTGATCGATCTGGACGTGATGGAGCGCAACATCGCCCGGCTGCAGGCTTTATGCGAAGCGGCAGGAGTCGCCAACCGGCCTCACATCAAGACGCACAAAAGCCCGGTCATCGCTTCCATGCAACGTGATGCCGGTGCCCGGGGCATCACCTGCCAGAAGCTCGGCGAGGCCGAGATCATGGCCGAAGCCGGTCTCGACGACATATTGATCTCCTACAACATCCTCGGCGAGGAGAAGCTCGATCGCCTCGGCCGGTTGCTTCAACAGGCGAAGGTTACGGTCGCGGCCGACAATCCAACTGTCGTCGCGGGCCTGCCACGGGCCGCTGCGATGGCGGGGCGTGACCTGAACGTCGTGGTCGAGTGCGATACCGGACGCAAGCGCGCCGGCGTCGAGACCGTGGCCGAGGCCGTTGCCCTGGCCAAGGATATCGCATCCCGTCCCGGTCTCACGTTTGCAGGATTCATGCTGTATCCGCCGGAAAATGCGATGACGGAGACGCAGGCCTTTCTCGACGCCGCTACAGCCGGCGTTCGGGACCTGGGCCTCGAGCCGCAGATGGTTTCCTCGGGCGGCACGCCCAACTTGGCCAATCTCGGAAGGATCAGGGGCGTAACCGAGCACCGGTCCGGAACATCGATCTTCAACGATCGCATGATGTTGGCGGCCGGCGTAGCGCAGCTCGAGGATTGCGCCCTGACGGTCTACTCCACGGTGGTGAGCCGCGCAGGCGCCGAGCGAGGCATTCTCGACGCAGGCTCGAAGACGCTGACGAGCGATACCGGCGGCCTGGAAGGGCATGGGCTCATCCTGGAGCATCCGCAGGCCAAGATCGCGCGGTTCGCGGAGGAGCATGGATTCCTGGATCTATCGGCTTGCAACGACCGCCCGCAGGTCGGCGACGTGGTTCGCATCATACCCAACCATGTCTGCGTCGTGGTCAATATGGTCGACCGGCTTGTCACTGTCCGCGACGGGGCGATTGTCGGCGAGCTGCCTGTTGCGGCGCGCGGTCGTTTGACGTGAGCCATCAAACGTCAAAAAGCCCCCGACGTTTTTTGCGCGGGGGCTATGTGGTGTGGATTGGTTGCGGGGACAGGATTTGAACCTGTGACCTTCAGGTTATGAGCCTGACGAGCTACCGGGCTGCTCCACCCCGCGCCAATCATGGCCTTTGAAGCAGGGGCTTCAAAGGCGAAGAAGCCGACAAACACAAACCGCGGCGCTCCTGAGAGACACCGCGGTGTGATTGTCAGAGACTGTAAAGAGGCGTTGTCCTTGGCAGGCCCGGCAATGACCTACTCTCCCGGGTCTTGAGACACAGTACCATCG
>NZ_JAEQMY010000051.1 GCF_016743775.1 Microvirga aerilata
TTGGACCAGCGGTAGTCCACATTGGGCGGGATCCTCTCGCGCCGGCAGAGCTCGGCGATGCTGTCCTCACCGCGCAGGCCCTCCAGCACGATGCGGATCTTCTCCTCGGCGGAGTAGTGCTTGCGGGTGGCACGGCGGATCTCCTTGACCACCTGCTCGGCCGGCTCCTTGGCTGGTCTTGGGTTCTGTTTCATCGTCATGTCCTCAAGGGCTACGATGAACCAGAGACTCTCCCTTCTTCAACTCGCTCGGTCTGTCTCATGAGTGCTGACGGCTGACTGTGGTCCGCCACGGCTACCACTATTTGATAGATGAGATCGTATAGGATATAGTATTGACGTCCTGAACAGTCATGGTACTCATAAGTTCAGTCAAGTGGGAAACGATGGTGTGACGCATTCTGAGCATCCATAAGGACGCTTCTGACAATGAGACGGCACGCGGCCTCGCTCTGCACCGGACAACACGCACCAGGGCGATACCATAAACCGATTTAAGCCGGTTTGCCGGCTAAGGCCAAATACAAGACCGCCCGAAGAGGCGGAAACCAACGGAGGAAGCCATGACATTTCGCAGCCCCAGCCGGCGCACATTCCTCAAAGCCGGCGCCGCCGTAACTCTATACGCACCAAGCATCATCTCCGCGCGAGCAGCCGTTAGTCTGCGCCTCACGCACCCGGCCGAGCTGAGCCATCCAGTCCACATCGAAGCCGAGGCAATGGTGAAGCGGATTGCCCAGCGTACGAATGGAGAGGTGAACATCACCATCTTTCCGAACAACACGCTCGGCTCCCCGACGGAAGCCGCCCAACAGACGCGCCTCGGGGCCATTGACATGATGCTGCTGAACCCCGCCAACATCGAAGCGCTCTCGAAGACGATCGGCGTCATCAACATCCCCTATCAATTCGACAACTACGAGCACGCCCACAGAACTCTCGACGTGACCGGCCGCGACTGGCTCGCCGACCAGATCCGTCAAGCTGGATTCGTCTGGATCGCGAATTTCGAGTGGGGTTTTAGAGCCCTGTCCAACAGCCGGCGGCCGGTGAATGCCCCTGCCGACGTGCAGGGCTTGAAGATTCGCGTCCCGCCCGAGTTGGCAATCAAAGCCGCCTTCGAGGCCCTCGGAGCGAATACGCAGACCATCGCATTCCAGGAGGTCTACCTCGCCCTCGCGAACAAAGCGGTCGACGGTCAGGACAATCCAGTCGCGACGACCTACGCCGCTAAGTTCTACGAGGCGCAGAACCACCTTGCGCTGACGAAGCACATCTATGCTTCCATCATGTTCGCATCAAATCCCCGCGTCTGGAACGATCGGCTCAGCACCGACCAGCGCAAGGTCATCACGGAGGAGGCGGTCAAGGCTGGAGCCGCGGCGCGCAAGGGCGTCCGGGACAAGGAAGAGACCTATGTCGCCGACATGCAGAAACTTGGTGTCGCCGTGACCCGCCCGGACGTGGCGCCGTTTCGGGAGAAGATGGGTCCAGCCTACGATCAGTTGAAGAAGTCACTCGGCGACGAGACTTGGAACATTTGGTCCAAGTTCGTTGCCGCCGCCCGATCCTGATCCCTCTTTCGGTGAGCGGCGGAAGGACACCTTCCGCCGCAACTTGCTTCATCCGGTACCCTCCCTTATGGTTGTCGCTGCAATCCTGCTTTCGCTCTGTGCCGTCATTCTCGGCGGGGTTCCTATCGCCGTCGCTCTCGGCCTGATCGCCGTCGTCACGATGGTAGTGTCAGTCGGGCCCGACCTTCTGCTCATCTTCATCCAGCGCACGTACGCGGGCACCACCTCATTCCCGTTGCTGGCTATCCCTTTCTTCATCCTCGCCGGCAATCTCATGAACGTCGGGGGGACGACGACGCGGATCTTCAAGGTTGCGCAGCTTTTCGTCGGGCGTATCCGCGGCGGCCTCGCCCATGTGAACGTGATCGGAAGCGTCATCTTCGCAGGGATGTCCGGCTCCGCCGTTGCCGACGCGGCCGGACTGGGAGTGATTGAGCATAAGGCGATGCGGGAAGCGGGCTATACGAGCCGGTTCGCCGCCACCATCACAGCCGTCTCGTCGACGATTGGGCCCATTATTCCCCCTAGCATCCCGTTCGTGATCTACGGCAGCTTGGCGAATGTGTCCGTCGGTGCCCTCTTTTTGGCCGGGATCATGCCAGGCCTCCTCATGGCGGGCGCGCTGATGATCGTCATCGCCGTAGTCGCGGAGCGGCAGAACCTGCCAAGAGGAAACGCCCTGCCGCCGCTGCGCGACGTTCTGCGCATCCTCCTCAGCGCCGCGCCAGCGCTTGCGCTTCCACCCACGATCCTGCTTGTGATCCTTACCGGCGTGGCAACCCCGACCGAAGCCGCCGTGGTCGCGGCCGCCTTCGCTTTCCTACTCGGCTGGCTCGTATACAGGGAGCTCTTGTTGAGCGATCTCGCTGAGGTGATCTGGGATAGTGCGCGCCAGACGGCCCAGGTGATGTTTATCATCGCGGTGGCTGCACCATTCGGCTGGGTGCTCATCCAGCAGCAGATTCCGAATGCAATACTCCAAGCGTTTCTCTCCCTATCTACCGAGCCATGGGTGATCCTCCTCGTCATCAACGTCGTCCTCCTGATCTTAGGGATGTTCATCGAAGGCGTAGCGGTCATGATCATCGCCTTCCCTGTGCTCCTTCCGGTCATGCTGAAGATCGGGGTCGACCCGGTTCATTTTGGCGTCATCCTTGTGCTCAACCTGATGATCGGCCTCGTCACGCCCCCGGTTGGCCTGTGTCTCTACGTTGTGGCAGGCATCGCAAAGGTGTCGATCGCAGAGATCACCAGGGAGTTGTGGCCCTACGTGCTAGCACTGATCTTCGTCCTGCTGCTCATCACCTACCTCCCTGATTTAGTGTTGTGGCTGCCGCGCACCCTCGGCTACGGGCTCATCCAATGATCGCAAGCGTTTTCGTTCCGCTCGACCGCGCCGTCGCCGCCTTCTGCAAATGGGCGGCCATCCTGTGCTTCGTCGCTCTGTTCATTCTTCTCGGCCTCAGTGTGATTGCTCGCAACGTCACGACCTTCACGATCCCAGGTCACGATGAAATCGTCGAACTTCTCTTTATCTGGATTACTTTCCTGACCAGCTTAGCCCTGTGGAGGGAGGGAGCGCTCTACCGGGTGGCACTCTTCGAAAATGTGCTGTCTCGGGCCGGGCAAAAGGTCCTCGAGATCCTCATCAATCTGTGCATGCTTGCCTTCGCGCTCGTGCTCGTCGTCTATGGCTGGGATTTCATGCTCCTGTCGGGGGAGACGACTCCGTTTCTGCGCCTTGATCGCTCGTATTGGTATGCATCGATCCCCTTTTGCGGCGTCCTGATGGCAGCCTATAGCATCGTCTGGATCTGCCGCATCGCAAGCGGCCGTGGGTCGCTTGAAAAAGACGTTACGCTCGGCAGTTGAAGTTACAAAGAGGTCTGACATGGGACGCCTGACTGGAAAGGTCGCTATCATCACCGGTGGAGCAGGAGGCATCGGCGCAGCTACGGGTCGATTGTTCTGCGAGGAGGGATGCAGGATTGCGCTTGTCGACGTCACAGCCGAGACATTGAGCGACGTTGCCCGGGAGATTCGATCCGCGGTGCCGGATGCGGAGATCCTGGAAATTCCTGCGGATGTCGGGGACGAGAGCGCCGCCCGACCCATCGTCGAGAGAACGCTCGATGCGTTCGGCCAAGTAGACATTCTGGTAAACATCGCCGGCATCCGCTCATACGAGCTCCTCGCGGACGCAAAAGCGGAAACCTGGCAGAAGATCCTGGGGGTCAACCTTCTCAGCTATGCATATCTCGCCAAGGAGGCGCTGCCCGCCCTAAGGAAAGCGGAAAAAGGTAGCATTGTGAATGTCTCCTCGACACACGCAGTCAATCCGCGCGCGGGAATGGGCCAGTATGACGTGACGAAGGCGGGCATCCTTTCGCTCACAAAGACGCTTGCGTTCGAGGAGGTTGAGCATGGGGTGCGGGTCAACGCCGTGTGTCCCGGACTGACCCTCACTCCATTCCATGTCAAGCGGGCTAACGCCGCTGGGCGGACGGAACAGGATCTGCGAACGGAGAAGGTCGACCACAACATACAGAAACGCTGGGCCGACGCACGGGAGGTCGCCTATCCGATCCTCTGGCTCGCCAGCGACGAAGCCTCGTTCGTCACCGCGTCCACGCTGATGGTGGACGGCGGGACGCGAGTGTGATCGGCCGACCTGACAGGGTGCCGGTCAGCGTTTTTAAGAACCCGGCATGGTTGGCGCAGCCGCAACAATTCAGCTGCCCGGGAAACGGAGTTCGCAGACATGCCCGAGAAAACAATCCATGAGCGCTGGCGCGAGGACAACGATGCCGTCACCCTCATCGATGCGCATCATCACCTTTGGGACCTGCAGGCGAACTATTATCCCTGGCTGAGCGACCATCCCGAGCCAAATTTCTTCCTCGGCGACTATGACGCTTTGAAGAGGAACTACCTGCCCGAGGACTATCTCCGGGATGCGATGGACCACAACGTCCTCGCGACGGTGCACGTAGAGGCGGAGTGGGACAGGGCAGACCAAGTCGGCGAGACTCGCTGGATTAGCGAGATTGCGGCGCGGTATGGCTTCCCGAATGCCATCGTGGCGCATGCGTGGTTTCATACCGATAACGCCTCCGAGATCGTCACGCAGCAAGCAGCCTTCCCCCTAGTACGCGGGATTCGCTCCAAGCCCGTGACTTCCGCCTCTCCCGATACCATGACTTCCGGTGCCCCCGGCACGATGCAGAACGAACGCTGGCTTAGAGGTTTTTCCCTGCTGGAGAAGCACGGCCTGTCATGGGACTTGCGGGTGCCGTTCTGGCACCTGCCGGAGGCCGCATCAGTCGCCCGCTCCTTTCCTTCCACACCAATCGTGCTCAACCACAGTGGCTTCCCGTGGGATCGTAGCGAGGAAGGGCTACGTGCTTGGCGCAAGGCGATGGAGACGATCGCCCGCGAGCCGAATGTTCACCTTAAAGTCTCCGAGTTTGGCCTGCGTGGCCAAGCGTGGGACTACGAATCCAACCGCCGCGTCGTGCTGGACGCTGTCGCGATTTTCGGCATCGAACGTTGCATGTTCGCGACGAACTTCCCTGTCGCTGGATTGCGCACCGATTACAATACGATTGTGACCTCACTCAGCCGCATGCTCGGACACCTCTCGGTCAAGGATCGGGAAGGTTTCTTCTGGAAGAATGCAGCGAATTTCTACCGGTTGGACATTGCAGGAAGAACGGCATGATCGCAGTTTGTGACGTTTGATTGACGGCAGCAACCGCGCGACGGAACTCGTGCTCGCATCTATCATTGGGTTCTTCACGTTCCAGCTCGTGATCTCCGTCATCCCACGCTAGGTGTTTCGACTACCGCTCGTCACGTCCATCGTGATAACAAGGATCTCTAGATGCGTCGCCAGACTTTTGTTTGAGAGTATCAGCTACTTACACCTTGGTCAGAGTAGAGGAGGACGCGGTGTTCAAGGACAGGCGTTTTGATTGGCCCGCAGCCTTGCTATGCGTCCGATGGTGCTTGGCTTTGCATCTGAGCCTGCTGAATGAGGCGTAAATGATCGCAGAGCCCGGAATCTACGCTGTTCAAACGAACATTCAACAGTGGAACACTAACTATTGTCCACTCCCGCTCGTGCAGTTCAAAGGGCGCAGCTGGGCCTCCAGCCGGAGATGGCATGTGTACGGGACTTGCAATAAAACAGGCGGGCGCTGGATGTTCGTGGAATGCAACAGAAATCGGTACGTATGATCTTGGGGCTGCAGTCTGGATCTGACGTGTGCTCAGCTTATTGAAGCGGCACTTCAAACGCTCCACGTCCTAATACATGCTTCGCAAGCAGCAGGCGGCGTACGCCTGTAGCCGATCATTACCCTTGGGTTAGAAGTTGAGCTGCTTTGCTCGCTCAAACGCACTAGAAAGCATGTGCTCACCTCGCTCTTCATCTCCGAATTGGAACGAAACCTAAAAAAATGCACTGGCTGTAGTCTGCCGGAGGCTTCCCTAGACCCTGGCGGCATGAGGACTCTCTCGCCAAAGCAATGGGAGCATCCGGCATCTTGAAGAGGCAGGTCTCACGGCTGTGCGAGGAGATCGACGGGCCAGTCAACGTCTTCCATTCCCGGACGATCGAGGGCGAGTGGCCGCATCTGTGGATCAATACCAGCTGGATCGTCTCTACGGCCGTGATCCTAGCGGTGGGCGTCGACGCGGATGGCCGGCGCGAGGTGCTGGGGCACCACCGGTGCCTCGGAGGTCGAACCGTTCTGGACCGCCTTCCTGCGCTCGCTCGCCGACCGTGGCCTGCGCGAGGTGAAGATGGTGATTGACGATCACAAAGGGCTGCGGGCGCCGGCTCGCCGGGTGTTCCATGCTTCGCACCAGCGCAGCCGGGTGCACTGGATGCGCAGCGCCATGGCGCATCTGGCTCCCAAGCAGCGCCCGGCCGTGGTGGCAATGCTCAAGAGATCTTTGCCCACGGGAATGCTGAGGCGGCCCGGGAGCAATAGACATTGGTGGCGGACGCCCTGCGGGAGCGCTGTCCCAAGCTGGGAGAGCTGCTGGACCGCTCGCGGGAGGAGGTGCTGGTCTACATGAGCTTTCCGCGGACACCGGGGCAGATTGCCTCGCCCAACCCGCTCGAGCGGCTCAACGGCGAGATCAAACGACGGACTGATGTGGTATGAATCTTCCCCAATGTTCGGGCGGTGATCCGCGTCGTGGGAGCCCTCATGCTGAAGCAGAATGACGAGTGGGCGGTGAGCCAGCGCTGCATATCGCCGGAAAGTCTGAGTGCTCTGAGCGATGATCCTGTACGCAGGCTCTCCGCTGTGGCTGCCTGATCAGCCCGGCTCAGCTGAGGATTGGCCCTCTTACACCACGCCACGGGACACAATCAGAAGATCACTCTACGACAGAAGGATCGGAAGGTACAGGAAGCCAGTGGGTCGCAAACAGCACAACGCTTGTGTCGATGTAGGCAAGCCACTTTCCCAAAAACCATACTCCTGTGTGCCAACCACCTTGATCAGGACAGAAAAGCAGCAGAGGACGACTATCCTCTTGCGGAGCAGTAAAAATTGGTCGCGGGGTCAATTTAATGCCTCCTGTTGAATTCAACTCCGCCCGTGCCCAAGATAGCTATGTACGGCAGGAGTGTGGCTTGATCATCTTTGGAAGGCATGTCTTTGCCCATAACCTTCAGCGCTAGGCAGCTTTTCCAGAAGGCGTGTGCGGGAGCCGCACACGCCTTCTGTCAGGCTATGACTAGCCTTGCACAAGAGGCTTGCTTGATGTCAGACCCTAATGGCGGAAGTAAAGTTGTTACTCCGTCGGGTCATCTCGGAAATGTGCCTGCACATCATGGTGGCGCAGCGCGAGGTCATCTGCTCCTTGGACACAGAGATTGTCCCGATGTGGAGGCATTCAAAGGCGAGCGCATAACATCGCGTGCAATCAGCTTGTTACCCGGATCATCGCAGCATCTTAGGAAGCCACAGGGTTAGCTCGGGCCATATTGTTATGATGAACAGCGAAGCGAACAGCGGAATGTAGAATGGCACTGTTGCCCTTAGCACAGACCACATCGATACCCTCGCAATATCTGACAGGAGAAACAGAGCGAGACCTAGCGGCGGGGTCAGCAATCCAATCATCAGGTTGAAGATGAAAATAATGCCAAGATGGACTGGATCCACACCCGCCATTGTCAATGGAACGGTGACGAGCGGGGCAACGAGCAGGGTCGCTGTCGTTGAATCGAGGAACATTCCAGTGATTAAGAGCAGAACGTTAACAATGAGCAACAACATCAGTGGATCTGTTGAGAGTGAGAGTAAGGTGCGTGTGAACATCTGCGGCAATTGCTCTACTGTCATTACCCAGCCAAATATCGCAGCAGCCGATACGATGACCAGCACCGCCGAGCTAGTCTTTATGGTGTCGAACAGAGCAAAGCGCATTCGGTCCCAAGTGATCCCACCGTAGAAGGTAATTGTAATGAAAATAATGTAGCCTACTGTAATCGATGCAGCTTCTGTGGGTGTGAACAAACCCTGAAGCATGCCGCCAACAAGCAGTAGCGGCGTAAGCAGTGCAGGTAATGCTGGAACAAAAGTTTCACGCAACTCGCGTAATGTCGGCCATCGCTTCGAACGCGGGTGATTATACTTGTGAGCTAGAAAGGCCACTGTGGTCATTAGAAGTGTCGTATAGAGAAGCGCAGGGAGAATGCCGGCAACAAGCAATTGCACGATAGAAACGCTCGTGACCGAACCATAGATGATGAGTGGGATCGAAGGTGGGAAGATTGGGCCGACAACAGCTGAGGCGCCGGTAATAGCGGCCGAGTACGCTCGCGAAAATCCAGCCCGCGTCATCGCCCTAATTTCGATACGCCCAAGACCACCGATGTCGGCAAGTGCAGCACCTGAAGTGCCGGAAAACACTAGAGAGCCAATAACATTGACTTGTGCCAACCCGCCGGGAACACGTCCGCCGAGGGTGTGAGCAAATTTGTAAATGTGGCTTGTTATGCCAGCTTGGTTCATCAAGCTGCCTACAAAAATAAATACTGGCACCGCAACGAGAGGGAAGGAATCAAGTGCGTACGTCATTCGCTGTGATATCAGCTCCAATGGGAACCCAGATACCAACACATATATCAATGCGGGAACAGCAATCGCTACGACAACAGGGATGCCCAGGATAAAAAGCGCCATGAATGCGAGGATGATGGTGATAGCCATGATGCGAGTGCTTTCAGTGAGGGCGCATTTCTTCAGGCAGATCAAGCTCTTCTTGAGGCTCCTGCTCCTGCGGAAATGTGACATAGAGAGGTTTGTTCTGAATGACCTTTACGAATTGGAGACCGCACTCAACGGCTGACATCGAAAAGCTGACAAATGCGGCTCCAAGAAAGATCCAGTAAGGTATCCCGAGCGTTGGTGTGGCGTTGTCGAGGTTTGTACTGATCGCTAGGCAGCTTGCAATTGCGATGGCTGCGAATGTCAGGGCACTAGTGATTGCTGCAAAGGCTTTCATCCCATGAATGACACGCACTGGGAACATTGATATGATTTCTTCCATGCGAATACTTGCTCCCGCCGAAATTACATAGGGCAACGCCAGGAAGACGGAGCAGATCAACATGAATCGCGCAAGTTCTTCAACGCCGACAATGGGAGCGGCAAAGATTTCGCGCGAGACCACCTGAATGAAGGGCAAGGCTACCATAGCAACCAGCATGAAAAGGCTACCCCAGCGGAATACCCAACGTAAGGGTTCAATCACACGGTCTATTGAGTAAGTGCGACTGTCAGCCGCTGCTATAGTCTGCGGTTCTTCGACGATGAAATTCGAACTGTGCATGAAGTGCCTCATACATACGGATTGTCTGCCGTTCCTGTATTTAGAAAGCCGGGGCCTTTAGCCCCGGCTCGTCTTTCATTTAACGGCAGCTATACGTTCCATCAGAGGCTTCCAAGTTGGAAAATCAGCGTCTACTTGCTTCCCTACAGAAGCTTTGAATTCCTCGACTTTGAGCCCGTCTTTTTCTGTGATGAAGGTCATGCCTTTCTTCTTTAGTTCATCGATGAGATTTACTTCGGCCTCAAGTCCAAGCTTCAGCGTCTCTTCACCGACCTCTGCTGCAACCTCGGCGACTATGGCGCGATCCTTCTCAGGGATTGATTGCCAAACGCGCTCGTTGATGAACACTGGCAGCACGTTCTGCATGTGTCCGGTTAGCATCACATGCGTCTGCACCTCGTAGAGTTTATTTGCGTTGATCATTGTCAGTGGATTCTCCTGACCCATCACCATACCGGTCATCAGTGCTGTAGGTAGTTCACCAACCTCTACGGGAGTTGGGACTGCACCCATGCCCTTGATCATCGTGGTCCAAAGAGGAAGAGGTACGCCGCGGAAGCGTTTACCCTGCAGGTCGGACGGCGAGTATATAGCAGTCTTGGCAGTCATTTGACGGGCACCACGATACAGCCGCCCGATAATTCGGACATTGGACTGCTTAACCATCTTATCCGACATCTCCTTCATGATGTCGGATTTGATTGGATCGGTGGCTGCCATTGCATGGGCTCCATCGCGATAGACGAAGGGCGCCGCGAAGGCGGCGATGTCGGGAAACAGGCGGGCGAGTGAGCCGAACTCGTGATGTGCAAGGGGGATCGCCCCGCTACGCACACCGTCCACCGTCTCGGATGCGCCACCAAGCTGGGAATTTGGGAACACATGGACCTTGACGCGACCGTCGGTCCGCTTCTCGACGCGCTTCGCGAACTCATCAGCATACCAATATTGGATATCGCCTTCCGAGCCGACATGGGCGTACCGGATCGTAGTTTGTGCCGCGGCCGGTGCTGCCAGTCCGCATGCGAACGCCAATGTCGCCATAATCGTCTTTAGAGTCTGCCTTCTGTTCATGTATCCTCCGTATTTCTGGTTGCATTTTTTGTTACTGTACGCTCTGCAACCGGTAAAAGCGTGCAGCATTGTCATGGAACAGTTTGTCCCGCTCGGCCTCTGTGCGATCGGCGGTGGCGGCCAGGAAACCCGAGAAAATTGTGTCGAAATCGCTGATAAGGCTGTCGACAGGAAAATTGCTGGCGAACATCGCGCGATTGACTCCGAAGATTGCGATCGCGTCTCGGATTACCGGTGCATTTTCTTCGGCTCTCCATGGCCGCCCGGGTTGGCCGATGCCTGAGATTTTGATGGCGACGTTGGGTTGCGCGGCTGCGACCTCTAGTGCCTTGCGCCAAGCCACTAGAGCTTCCGGGCTGCGGTCGGCTGGCAGGCCGGTATGATTGATAATGATCTGCGTGGCTGGAAAGTCTCGCGCAAGATCAGCGGCGGCATCGAGATGCCACCACGGCGTCTGAAGATCGTACGAGAGGCCAGCCTGGGCGAGCAACCCATATCCCTCCCGCCAAGCGGAATCGTCCATTGATCCCGCCGCGCCACGTCTTGCGTCGGCAGGTGACGACACAGCCGCTGGCTTATGGCGGATGCCGCGCACGATTGGGACCGAGGCATATGAGGCGAGGAGTTCGCCGACGTTAACGGAGGCGAAATCGCACCACGCAACCATCGCGCTCGGCACTCCTGTCTCGGCCGCGACCGCAGCAACCCAACGACTCTCCTGCGTTGCCGAAGTGCGGCTCCACTCCGCCTCAATGTAGACTGATCCAGTTATTGGCCAACCCGCTGTGTCGGCGCGGTAGTCTGCGGGCATGTAGTTGCAACAGATTGGCGAATAGTCGCCATAACGGAACGGCACTCGCTGTTGCTTTAGCCAGGGTATGTCATTCGCTAGATCCCAAATATGATGATGCGCGTCGATGACAGCATTCGGGCGCGGTGGCAGCACGCTCATGACCGCCCCAGAGAGCGGTCCGCGTCATGCTCGTACAGCTTCACGATCGCCGCTGACTCCGACATCTCATGTCCTAACGCGACGTAATCCTTGTAACGCTGCACACCCTGCTCGATGACCTTGAGGTCGAGGCCCAACCCTTGAGCGAAGGCGGAGACGGCCTTAAGATCCTTGAGCAGTTGCCTTGCGTAACTCGTCGGGGGATCGAAGGCGCGCTGCTGCATTTGAGGATAAAGCCGCTGCAATAGGCTCGAATCCGCAAGGCCGCCAGCCAAGCATTGTGGCAGCCGTGCGGCGTCGATACCGGCAGCTTCCGCTAGCATCAGTGCCTCGGCCATGATCACATAGCCAGTACCGACAATGGCTTGGTTCAGGATTTTGGTTGTCTGCCCGGCGCCAACAGGGCCCATGAGGGTGAGGTTTCCAGCCATCTGTTCGACAATGGCTTTCGCCTGAGCGAAATCTTCATCTGAGCCGCCAGCCATGACAGTCATCTGCCCTGTTCGTGCTAGCTGAGGGCCTCCCGAGACGGGAGCATCAACCCAACCAGCCCCAGTCAACTCTTTCAATCTCGCCGCAGCCCGCCGCGTACCCTCCGGGTCGGCTGTCGAAAAGTCGATTACGAGGGAAGGACCGGGCCGAATTGCCGCCACACCATCCGCACCGAAAATGCAGCGTTCGACTGCCGTCATATGCAGCACGCAAAGCATGACAATGTCGCTCGCCGCGGCCACGGCCGCAGGCGTTTCGGCTGCTACGGCGCCATGCGGCACGACGGTGTCCAGGCGTTCTGGCTCCAAATTCCAGACCGTGACGGAATAGCCGAGATCGAGCAGCCGTAGGACCATAGCTTCGCCCATGATCCCAATGCCCAGGAACCCGATGCGGGGCCGGCGCGTGGCTTCAGTCATGATTGCATTTCCTCCCTTTTTTGTTTTATGTTTTTTTAGTTTAGATGGTACTCACGTCCCGGTCCACTTGGGTACCGCCTTAGTCTTGGCAAGGAATTCGCGGACGCCACTCCTGAAGTCGTCGCTTCCATAAACACATTCGATCAGCGCCTCGATGTCTGGGAGATTACCCATGTTTATTCGGCGCATCGTCTCCTTTGTGGTGCGCGTAGTCAGCGGAGCGTTCTCGGCGGCGCGGCGAGCAACGCCTTCGACCTCAGCGTCAATAGCCTCTCGCTCCACCACGCGTAGCAAGTAGCCACTGGATAAGAGTTCTGGAGCTTGCACGATTTCTCCAAGCAGCACCATTCGTTTCGCGATTGAGATGCCTAGGGCACCACCAATCCGCGCCACGCTAAGTGCGGAAAGACAGTTGCCGAGCGTGCGGCCAATGGGGGAACCAAAACGCGCGTCCGGGGTTGCAATCCGGAAGTCGCATGCAGATGCGATGTTCAGGCCACCACCAACTGCCCATCCGTCGATTACCGCAATCGTCGTCACTGGGATCTCATCGATCGCCAGCATGCAGTCATCTATATCATTTTCGTAGGCGACACCGTCTCGTCCACTCTGAAATTTCGTGAAGCCTGAGATGTCTGTTCCAGACACGAATGCCTTTCCGCCTGCTCCGCGAAAAATCACAACGCGGATTGAATGATCTGAGGTGATGTCGCGTACGGCATCACGCATATCGCGCCACATTTGGCGGGTCAGCGCATTGTGGGCGTCAGGATTGTGGAAGATAATTCGGGCGGTTTCGCCGTCCCTCTCCAAGATAATGCGCGGCCCGGTCACGACGTAGCGTCCTCAATGGCGGGATCCGAGAGTAAACCCTTCGCTACGAGCTCGTCCCGGATCTGCTGGCCATGCTCATTGAGAAGGGGCGGCGGCAGCCGGATCTGTTGAGGCGTCGCGCTCATTTTTACCGGAAAGCCGAGCGCGCGAAACTCACCTTCCACTGGGTGTGGAATCATTTTGACCATTTCACGAGCAACGGCCTGCTCGCTTACGACCGCTTCGCCATAGTCGAGGATTGGAGCCGCAGGGACGCCAGCTGCGAGTAGGCTCTCAATCCATTCATCTCGAGTGCGGGTTCTGAACGTGGGCGCCAGCGCTTCGATGAGCGCGATGCGGTTAGGGATACGCAGTGCGTTTGTCGAAAACCGTTCATCCTGCTGCAATTCTTCGCGACCGATGACCTTCAGCAGCTTGAGCCAGAGTCCTTGGTTGGCGGCGCCAATGACGAACCAACCATCAGAAGCTTCCATGGCTTGATAAGGAGCTGACATACGGTTCGCAGAGCCAATCGGTTTTGGCGACTTCCCTGTACCCCAAAGCTCTGTCGTCTCCCATACGGACAGAGCTAGCGCCGCCTCAAATAGCGAAGCATCGACAAACTGTCCCTCTCCTGACTTTTGGCGACCCATAAGTGCGCTCAAGACGGCATAGGCGGTGAATAGACCTGCACCCAGGTCCGCAACTGCGATCGAGTTCTTGGCTGGCTCCATTCCTTCAAAACCGTTTGAACTCAGAATGCCACTGACAGCCTGGGCAATTAGATCAAAACCTGGTCGCTGCGACCAGGGTCCAGTCTGACCGAACCCGGAAATACTTGCATATACGAGGCGTGGGTTGATTGCACGAAGCGTTTCGTAGTCCATGCCTAGCCGGGTGGCGACGCCTGGGCGTGCGTTCTCAACTAAGACATCAGCTGTTTTCACAAGGGCATAAAGCACTTCTCGATCAGCTTCATTTTTAAGGTCCAGCGTGATGCTGCGCTTGTTCCGATTGAGAGCTAGGAAGCCCGGGCTATCGCTCCCCTTCATGCGGAAGCCCATTGATTGACGAGTCGAATCGCCTGTGCCAGGCGGCTCAACTTTGATCACATCAGCACCCATGTCCGCCAAAAGCATGCAACAGAACGGGCCGGCCATAACCTGTGATACGTCCAAAACCCTTATGCCTGAAAGAGGCAGTGCCATCGTTTTTTCCTCCTTGCTAGGTATTCTACTCATCGGATTTTGATGACGCGAGACGTAAACCGACGGCACATGTTTTTCATAAATATATCGTATATGATATGATCGTTTATTCCCTTGTCAATTGAATTCTCTACGGCGATTAGTGACGGTGCTGGGCGCTCACACTATCATCGACTGTGTCCGGCTTTTGTCTCGACGTATTGACGCTCCTGTTGCTGAAAGGCGCAACCCATTCCTGCATGGGAAGCCTCGAACATCGCTGTGAAATCCATCGGATGCGCAGGCGCAATACGCATTGTCGCGCTGGCTGCTCGGTCGAATGTGCATACCGAGAGTTCAAGGTAGCACCTTGAGGAATCATCGTTGAGGTAACATCGTGCGATCGCACCCGATCCCTTTTGGATAATCTCGTGAACATGGACGTGGCACCCAGCCCAGGGATGCCACATATACAGAACCTTGCGCTCCTCGGTCCTATGGGCATTCGGTCGTGGTAATGTATAATGAGCTTCATCCGCAATGCGCCCTGGGCTATTGTTCACCCCGCAAGTTCATTGCGGCCGTCATGCGAAGGAGGCCACTTCGCTCTTTGAAGGCAACAACAACTATAGCCGGCAGCGCATCGACTCGTCACTTGGGTATCTCGCCCAAGAACCGGCCGAGTGGAAAGAAGGGTAACCCAGCGTCCACTCAATCGGAGAAGATCACGCCGCACTTGCCTCATCAATTTGCTACGCTCAGTCGCTGAAGCAGCTTGTGAACCGCGCCTTGGAACATTCTATATGGCGGCGCATGGACGTTGCTGCAGCGTCCGGGTCTCGCCGACGGAGGGCATCTATGATCTGATCGTGCTCATTGTTGGCGTCGGCTGTCGCTCGCGAGTGGTAGAAGAGACGGAAAAGGTGCACATGTGTGTGGATGTTGGACAGTACAGAGTGCACGAGCTCATTGCCGCTGCCGAGCGCAATCAGATTGTGAAACTGACTATCACTCTGGGCGAACTGTCCATAGGCGGCCTTAGAGTTGTTCCTCTCGAGTAGCTTCATGCTATTTGCGAGGCTCTCCAAGGCGTTCATTGAGTCCTCGCTCATATGGACAGCAGCCCGAGCCGCTGCGAAGGGCTCCAGCAGCATTCTAAGCTCATAAAGCTGCTCGAATTTTTGCTCGTCCATCTGTTCGGCAGCGCTGTAGCCAATGAGGTGAGTTTTTACGACAAGGCCCTGCGCCTCAAGCCTCGAAAGCGCCTCTCGGACCGGCGTCTGCGACACGCCTAGTTCCCTTGCAAGACTATCGACAGAGATGCGCCCCCCCGGTGCTATCTTGTGAGACATGAGCTGCGAATAGATCGCATTATAAACCTCATCGCCTAGCGGAGTGGGGCGCCGCAACGCGCTCGCGTTCGTTCTGCTGCTTTTTTCGGTGCTGATTGGCACGGTCAGTTTCCTTACGTTCTTGACTTCACGCATATGTAGCAGCATAGTGCGGTCATCGCAATCATATATCCGATAGGATCATATATCGTGCCTGTTGTTCCTGTTTTGGAAGTCAGGGATGTCGCTGGCAAAGCACTGGCACAAGCTGGCATCCCTCCAGCCAATGCGACCATCCAGCTTGAAATATTGCTTGAGGCTGAGCTGCGGGGTATCCCGTCCCACGGCCTGTTAAGGCTAGACCGCATTGTCCAAAGGATCGGCAATGGTGTAGCTGACCCACACACACGAGGTCGCTTTACTTGGCGATCACAGAGCTTTTTGTCAGTCGACGGTCAGATGGGCCTCGGTCCGGTTGTCGCAAAGGCGGCGCTTGACGCGATCCAGGACCGTGCCCGTGAGACCGGTGTAGCGCTGGCGGCCGTGAGCAACTCCAATCATATTGGAATGCTCGGCTGGTATGCCGAGAATGTCGCAGCCTCCGGCCAGATCCTGATTGCTCTCTCAACCAGCGAGGCGCTGGTTCATCCCTGGGGCGGTCGGAAGGCACTCATCGGAACAAATCCAATCGCAATCGGGGTTCCAGCTGGAGATGAACTCTTCGTTATGGATACGGCCACCAGCATCGTTTCGATGGGAGAAATTCACGATCACGCCCATCGAGGTGCACCGATCCCGCGACACTGGGCGCTCGATGCCAACGGCAATCCCACCACTGATGCTGATGAGGCCAAGAGTGGGGCGATCGCACCGTTCGGTGGCGCCAAAGGCTACTCATTGGGTCTTGCCTTCGAGCTGCTCGTCACGGGTCTCTGCGGATCTGCCATAGGCAGGGACGTGAGGGGTACGCTCGATGCTACTGAAGTCTGCAACAAAGGCGACCTTTTCATCGTGATTGACGGCCCGCAGCCTCATCTCTCCGCCTATCTCGATATCATCCGCAATACGGAGCCTGCCGACGGGTTCGAGCGTGTTCTCGTGCCAGGCGATAGAGCCCGCGCCTGTCGCGAGAAGTACCTTGTTGAGGGCTTGCCTATCGTCGACGAGGTCTGGGAGCGGTTGCAGGTACTTGCAAAAACGCCCCTCCTGCCACAGCAACATACAGCCCAGAGAGCGCACCTTTGACCATGTTTGGAACCCTCCGCACTCCACGTAATCTCGTCTTCGGGGCAGGGCAGCGCGCCGCACTCCCAACCTTTGTCAACATGCTCGGGAAGCGGGCGCTCATCGTGACAGATGAGCGCCTTGCCTCCGACCACACCTTTGCCGCCATGGTTGATGGCATCAGGACCTTAGGTGTCCAGGTGCAGATCTTCCCCGGAACGATTGCCGAGCTGCCTGCGTCCTGTATCGCAGAGGGCGTGGCGGCAGGCCGCTCGTTCGGCGCCGATGTTGTTATCGGCATTGGCGGGGGGAGTTGCATTGATGCCGCCAAAGTCATCGCGCTGCTCCTGACGCACGGAGGAAAAGCGGCCGACTACTACGGTGAATTCAAAGTTCCAGGTCCAGTCCTGCCCCTGATCGCGGTGCCCACGACATCAGGCACTGGATCAGAAGTCACACCGGTTGCCGTCATCGCGGATCCGGATCGTGCAGTGAAGGTCGGCATCGCAAGCCCACACCTGCTTCCTCATACGGCTATTTGCGATCCAGAGCTGACTTATAGCTGCCCGCCCTCTCTGACCGCCATTTCCGGAGCCGATGCGCTGACACATGCGCTTGAGGCGTTCACCACAGCGAGGCGTCAGCTTACGCACCAGATTGTTCATGAACATGTGTTTGTAGGAAAGAACATCCTTAGCGATCACTACGCACTGTTCGCCATTTCTCACATCGCCTCGAGCCTAAAGGCAGCCTATGATGATGGCGCTAACATCGTTGCGCGCGAGCGGCTCATGCTCGGTGCAACTGCCGCTGGGCTCGCATTCGGGACCGCCGGGACCGCCGCCGCCCATGCAATCCAGTACCCAGTGGGTGCCCTGACCCATACGCCCCATGGCGCAGGCGTTGCTGTCATGATGCCCTATGTCATGGAGTTCAACCGTTCGTATGCTCGAGCCGACATGGCTGCTGTGGCAGGCGCCCTGGGGCTCGAGACGGAGGGGATGTCGGAGGATGAGAGGGCGGGTGCGGCAATCGACGCCGTTGCTGACCTTTTCGCATCCATTGGCATTCCGCGCACCATCGCAGATCTCGGTGTCAGCCGGGATCAGCTGCCTATCGTCGCTGAACAGGCGATGGGAGCCACACGCCTGATCAAGAACAATCCGCGCCCCCTTGATCTCCAATCCATGACGTCGCTCGTTGCCGCCGCATTCGGCGGCGACCGAGAGCGCCTGCGCGCCTGAACACTCAAATGAGAGGCAATTCCAAGATGTCTGCCCAGACGAAACTTACCCCCGAGCTCGACTTTGATGTTGCGAGCCTGCCTACCGATCTTTACATCAACGGAAAGTGGCGCCCTGGCTCCACGGGAAAACGCATTGATGTGATCGACCCTTCGACGCAGACGGTAATTTCATCAGTTGCCGATGCCAGTATAGAAGATGCGCTCGACGCCGTTGCCGTGGCGTATCAGGCTGGTCCTGCATGGGCTGAGACCGCGCCCCGGAAACGCTCTGAGATCCTGCGCCGCTGCTTTGAGCTCATGATCGAGCGCAAGGACATGCTTGCCGAACTGATTTCGCTCGAAAATGGCAAAGCGCTGAACGATGCCAGAGGCGAGGTTGCCTACGCGGCTGAGTTCTTCCGCTGGTTCTCAGAGGAAGCTGTGCGTTTAAACGGCGAGATGTCCACTGCTCCTAGTGGAGCCAACCGCATTCTGGTCGAATACCAACCGATCGGCGTTGCTGTCCTCGTCACCCCGTGGAACTTCCCTGCGGCAATGGCCACCAGGAAGATAGCGCCAGCGCTTGCGGCCGGCTGCACGGTCGTGCTCAAACCTGCCACTGAAACCCCGCTCACCGCTTATGCGCTTGCGGAGTTGTATGCTGAGGCTGGTGTACCTGACGGAGTGGTCAACGTCATTACGACCTCCCGGTCAGGTGCGACTGTCAGCGCGATGCTACACGATCCACGTGTGCGAAAGCTTTCATTCACTGGCTCGACGGAAGTCGGGCGCAAGCTCCTTCACGAGGCAGCCGATAACGTGCTTTCGTGCTCCATGGAGCTTGGCGGAAACGCTCCTTTCATCGTCTTCGATGATGCTGATCTCGATGCTGCCATCGAAGGCGCCATGATCGCCAAGATGCGCAACGGGGGTGAAGCCTGCACAGCAGCCAACCGCTTCTACGTTCAGGAAGGCATCCTGGAGGATTTTTCAAGGCGCCTCGCCGAGCGTATGGAAGCCATGACAGTGGGCATTGGTTATGACAACGCCACCCATTGCGGTCCCCTCATCAATGCTGACGCCGTTAGCCGCATCAGCGGTCTTGTTGAAGACGCGGTTCGCCGCGGCGCTACAATCCTGACCGGTGGCAAAGCACTGGACCGCGAGGGCTTCTATTATCTGCCGACAGTGTTGACTGGCGTGCCAGCCGAAGCCGCGATCATTCGCGAGGAGATCTTCGGCCCGATCGCGGCAATCTCGTCTTTTGAGACTGAGGAGGAGGTGATCCGTTTGGCGAACGACAGTGAGTATGGGCTTATCTCGTATGTTTACACCGGCAATCTTGCGAAGGGCTTGCGCGTCTCGGGCAAGATGGAAAGCGGCATGGTTGGGCTGAATCGTGGGCTGGCTTCAGATCCGGCAGCTCCCTTCGGCGGCACGAAGCAAAGTGGCCTTGGCCGGGAAGGGGCCCATCACGGAGTCCTTGAATTCTGTGAGATGAAGTACATCGCGGTAAATTGGTAATGGCTGCGGCGATGTCTTGCAGCGGCACGCCAGGTGACCTCAGACCTAGCACCACCCTGCTAAGCATCGCCGCGCCTCACCTACATTCTTGATCGCAGCGACGATCATGAAGGGTTCTTGACTGTATTCCATTTCCTGAGCAAGGCGGAAGCTTGATACCGAAGGCTGTCAGGGGACATCTGAGAGTACTGTCAAGTTGGCAGGATCAGGGTCTGCGGCACGGTCTTGGACATGAGCACGACGCCCAACCCCTACCACGGCTTCCGCTTTCTGGTTGTATAACTGCTTCAGTCTAGGCCTGCGTGGAGTCGAACTGATCCTAGCCACTCGCGGCATCATGGTCAGCTACGAGACCATCCGCGAGTGGAGCCTACGCTTCGGGCAGGCCTTATTTCTGGATGAGGTGTTTGTCCGCGCCCGAGGCAAACTGCACTACCTCTGGCGGGCTATTGATCAACATGGGAATGTGCTCGATGTGCTGGTTCAGAGCCGTCGCAATACGGAAGCGGACAAGCGCTCCTTTCGTAAGCTGCTGAAGAGTTTGTGCTATGTGCCCAGGGTGATCATGACAGATAAGCTCGGATCCTATGGGGCCGCCAAGTGTGAAATCCTCTAGGGTGTCAAGCATCGGCAGAGCCGATATTTGAGCAATCGTTGCGAGGTGTCGCACCAATCCACCCGAAGGTGCGGGCATCATATGAGGCGGTTCAAGTCAGCCCGGCAGGCCCAGCACTTTCTCGCCACCCACACTCCGATCCACAACCACCTCCAACTCCCCGCCAGCGACTCTCCGCCCTTGTGTACCGCGCTGCTCGCGATCGCACCTTTGCCGCTTGGTGTGATGCTAAGGGTGCCGCGCTCGTAGGCTAAACAGGACAAGCCTCGCGGCAATGTTGTTTCATTAGCGTCAAGTTGACAGTACTGCTCCGGATGCGGTACTTAAGGTCAATGGCTGAAGAAGCGTGCGTCCTGTCCCCGGCGTAGCCTCATCAGGGCCGATGTCTCCTGCAGTTCAAGATCGCTCATTCGGATCTCCTGGCCCTTGAAGATCGGACCTGTGAGCCGGCAGTCGGCCGCAAGGTAGAACGGGGCCGGAGCTATTGCCGTGAGAGGTGCGGCAGGCCGGAACTCGGCTGTGACCTCAGAAATCGTGTGATGATGGCCACCCATTGAGAGAACCCTCCCTGCCGGCAGGTCCTCGCTCGCCACGGCAATCAGGTCGTAACGTGGCCGGTAGTCGGAGCCGTAGCCCGATATTTGATGAATCGCTACGTCGAGAATGCTTGTGGCGGCTTCGAGCCCGAGCAGGTGCCGCGGCAGGAACACCATGGCGTTCGCACCCGTTCGGCTAACGATATGCCCCTTCTGAGCCAGCATATCCCAGCTCTTCGCATCATCGCAGCGGATGACCACGAAGACACCGCCCGCAAAGCTGATCTCGTCGGGCTTGCGCAGGCAGTGGAACACATCGAGACGCCGGTCGCCCGTGAGAATGCCGCCATTCGCACGATGTGAGAAGATGGTTGGAACCTCATTGATGCGCGCGAGCGGTGCATGCAGGTCGAAGCGGTCGGGCTGTAGCCCGGTGGCGTTGGCAACGACCATGAGTTCGCACAGATCTGGCACGGCCCTCTGCGGAAAGTCCGCAATGGCATTGCTCCGGGCAGCCAGGATCTCGCCGATATCCCGTTCGCCAAGGTTCCAATGACCTTCCAGATCCACGTTCTCTGCAGAGCGCTCGCTGCTGGTGAGACGACGGGAGGAGCGATCGAAGACGAAATCGTATTCGCTCGACTTGCCCGCGGCAACCAGATGGAAGCCCATGACCTCAGCCCAGGTGGCAAGGCCAATGAGGAGGCTAGGCTGATCCCCGTCAACGGTCGTGACGATGCGGCCACGCTCAGCGGCTAGTGCTTTGAGGCCAGGACCAACGACGCTGTCGAGTTCCTTTGTGACAAGGGCCAGGTGCTTTTCGGCCTCGACTGCGATCAGAGCATGACGGGCTGCCGCCTGGGGTTGCCCAGTTGCTTCGACGACCACATCGAAAGGAAGATCGGATACGCATGCGAGATCATGGGTCGCGATGTAATCACCGCGCTCCCATGCGATCTTTGCATCTCGGGCCGACTCGCAAACTCGGATCTTGCGCGGTTCGATGCCCGCGGCCCTCAACCCCGATGCCGCACTCTCGGCTGTGAGATCGACGGCAATGCGCGCATTCATCAGGGGAACGCGTTGAGCCTGGGCCAGGAAGCTCTGGCCGAAGCCGCCGGTGCCGACGACGCAAGTTTCCACGGGGCGATCCGCCTTCGCGTAGTAATCGTGATAGTTCATCGCGCATCTCTCCCCTTCCGACAGCGCCTGCCGCCGGTCCGTTGTGCCGCTGAATGTGCAGTTATCGTGAGCCGCAGCCCTATCGAAGCATGTTCCAGGCCTTCAGGAAGAAGTCCGGAGTTCCGAAATTGCCTGACTTGAGTGCAAGCGCGAGGTCGTTGCCTGCCAGTGAGCGCGTCCAGGGCACGCCCGGGTCGATCTCCGGCCCAATGGCCAGCGCGTCGACGTCGAGAGCACTCACGACAGCGCCGGACGTTTCGCCACCGGCGACGATGAGGCGGGTGAAGCCAAGCGTCGGAAGCGCTTTCGCAATCTCCGCAAGAGTGTTCTCAACGATCTCGCCAGCATGCATCCGCCCCAACCTGCTTTGGACCGTCTGAACTTCGTTAGGGTTTGCGGTGGAATAGATCAATGCCGGACCGCTCCCAGGCTGCGATTTCAGCCAGTCGAGAGCCATCTGTGCGGTCATGGCTCCCGAGGCGAGGTCCAGCGCATTGAGCTTGAGGGCGGGAAGACCTGCATCGAGGGCTGCTTGAACCTGTCCCCTCGTTGCGCTGGAGCATGATCCAGCCAGGATGATGCGGCGGCCGGCGGGGGCATCGAAGCCTGTGGAGGGTGTGGCCGCTGTCAGGCCTTCGCTCTGCCGGTAGGCTGCAGGCAAGCCCATGGCGACACCGGACCCACCGGTCATGAGAGGAAGGTCGGCGGCCGAAAGGCCGATGGCGCGCAGGTGTGTGTCGTTCAGCGCATCGACGATAACGATCCGGTGACCCGCTGCCTTTTCGCGCGCGAAGGCAGAGCGAATGGCGGCCGGCCCCGCTTCCATATCCTCATAGGATACCAAGCCGACCGGGAGCTTCGTCTGTCGTTGCAGAACCCGCACGAGGTTGGAGTCCCGCATGGGCGTCAGCGGATGATCCTTCATGCTGCTTTCATGCAGAGGTACGCCGTTCACGAAGAGGTGGCCCTTATAGACCGTACGCCCATTGGCCGGAAAGGCCGGGCAGGCGAGGGTGAAGTCGCTTCCCGTAAAGGCAAGGAGCGCGTCGGTAACCGGCCCGATATTGCCCTCATCCGTCGAGTCGAAGGTAGAGCAGTACTTGAAGAACAGATGCTGCGCCCCGCCTTTTTTGAGAGACTCGGCTGCGGCCAAAGACTGAGCAATGGCCTCCTGCGCGGGAACTGTCCTGGACTTCAGGGCCACGACGACGGCATCTGCACGCGATAGGTCGAGATCCGTTCGCGGAACGCCGATCGTCTGGATGGTCTGGAGTCCTCCACGGGCCAGCATGAGAGCAAGGTCCGTTGCTCCCGTTAGATCATCGGCAATGCATCCGAGCTTCATGCCATGGCTCCCCTGCCGTCGGAGGATTGATCACGTGTCCAGGCCGAGAGCCAGCCGAGGCCGTCTTCCGTCCGCCCACGAGGCTTGTATTCGGCTCCGATCCAGCCGCCATATCCCAGGCGATCAAGGGATCTGCAGATGTCGCGATAGTCTATCCCGCCTTCAGCCGGCTCGGCACGGCTCGGGACTGCAGCGATCTGTACATGGCCGATCAGGTCGAGATATTGTTTAAGCCGCCGTGTCAGATCACCTTGCATGATCTGGGTGTGGTAGCAGTCGAACATGATCTTCACGTTCCCGCGACCGACCTGATCGATGATCGATGCGGCCTGCTCGATGGTGTGAAGGAAATATCCCGGCTTGTCCCAATGGTTGATCGGTTCGATCAGGACCGTCATGTCAGCTCGGGCTGCTTTGTCGGCAGCTAGCTTCAGATTCGCGACGAATGTGCACTCGGCCGTAGAGACAGAATCGGCGGTGACCAGCCCGGACAGGCAGTGAACGGCCGTCGCGCCGATGTCGTTCCCGTAGGAGACAGCCTGACCGAGGGCCTGCTGTAACTCGCTCTCGCGTCCCGGCAGGGCTCCGAGCCCGAAATCGCCCGCTGCGGTGTTCCCGACCGGGGTGTTCAATCCGAGCATGCTCACCTGGCTGGTCCTCAGAGCGTGGCGCATCTCGGCGGCGGGCACCTGATAAGGCCAGTGCATCTCGACGGCGCGAAAGCCCGCAGCGGCGGCCGCCGAGATCCGGTCGATGTCGGAATGCTCAGTAAAGAGAAAACCTAAATTGGCCGAGAAACGGGGCATCGATTCATCCGCACTCATGTGAATGGTCATGAGGTGTGGAACAGCATTCCTGAGAGTTGCCAGAGAATTCCTGAGCAACCGCCTCATCAAGATTGAAATGAGTCACCAGGTCCCGGACCTGCGCACGGGTCAGCAGGTGAGGGTTGAGTCCATGGAGGAGAAGGCGCAGCTTCGCGGTCTCTTCCAGTTCCTCAGTGGCATAAACAGCAGCTTCCAGATCCTTGCCAGCAACCACCGGGCCATGATTGGCCAGAAGCACAGCACTGTATTTCCCTGCGAGCCCGCGGATCGCTTCTGCACCGGCGGCATCTCCCGGTCGATAGTAAGGAACGAGAGCCGTGCGGCCGACCCGCATGACATAATAGGCCGTCATGGATGGCAGTGCATTGGCAGGGTCGATATCGGGCAGCATCGAGACGGCGACCGAGTGGGTGGAATGCAGATGAACGATTGCACCTGCATCCCTGCGGGTCGCATAGAGAGCCGCGTGAAGAGGCAGCTCCTTCGTCGGCGCATCGCCCGAGACAAGGCGTTCATCAGCATCGAGCCTGCTCAGGCGGGCTGGGTCGAGAAAGCCGAGCGAAGTGTTAGTTGGTGTCGTCAGCCAGCCTCCGTCGCTCAACCGAACCGAGATGTTGCCGGACGATCCTGCAGTCAGACCGCGGTCGAAGAGAGATCGCCCGAAAAGGCAGATCGTCTCGCGAAGCTGGCTCTCATCGTTCATATTGAGGCCTTTGCAGGTTCAGTGCTGGAAAAGAAAACTGGGTGAGAGCAGAAGTCAGATCGCGTTCCTGACGCGTTCCCAGGTTTTTTCCATATGGGTGGTCAGGATCTTCGAGAGGCGGTCGGCATCGCGCGCTTCCAGGGCGCCGATCATATCTTCATGATCGGCAACCGCGCCGGCCCATTTCTCAGGCCCCTCATTGCCGATGTAGCGAATGCGCTTCAGACGGGCCTGCAGAACATTGTGCACGGAGACCAGCGCCTCGTTTTTGGAAAGGCGGAGAATAGCCGAGTGGATGCTCTGGTTCAGCTTGAAATAGGGCAGGCGGTCACGTTTCTCGTACATGTCCATCATGCGGTCATGCAGCTGCCGGACTTCGCGGATTTCGGCGTCCGTGGCATGCTCGCAGGCCAGCCGCCCCGCAAGGCCCTCGAGATTGCCGAGCACAATCAGGCTGTCATGGACGTCCTTCGCGGAAAACTGTCGGACCACGGCACCTCGTCCGGGTGACAGTTCCAGCAACCCCTCGCTGACGAGAAACTTGAGGGCCTCCCGCAATGGGGTCCGGGAAACGCCGAGCATTTTGCCGAGGTTGCCCTCGTGAAGCCGGGCCCCCGGGGTAAGTTCGCCTTCGATGATCATGTCACGCACTCGGGCCACGATGGCGTCGTGAAGCGTGGGGCGGGCGATGGGGCCGCGCGAATCAAAGTCGTCGATCAGCAGGGCTGTGGCCTCATATGCCATGGCTCTTTCCGTTCTTTGCCGTCTTTTCAGAAATCCTGGCGCGGATTGATCCTCTTATACAACCAATTCCTGCATCGCCGCAAACAAAATACTGTATGCAGCATACTTGTGTACGAAATATAGGGCTGTTAACGTCCTTACGTCATCCCAAGAAGAGGTTGCCGTGAGCGCTCAATCGTCATCGATCCCATCAGCAAAGCCGACCGTCGCATGCGCCATGGGCGATCCGGCAGGCATCAGCCCGGAGCTGGCTGCCAAGCTCATCGAAGCTGACGAATTCCGTTCCGGCGCGAATCTTGTGATCTTCGGTGACCTTCGCATTCTGGAGCAGGGCGCCAAAGTTGCAGGCATTGGGGTCGACGTTGACGTCGTTGCGTCTGAGAATGCGATCCCGGATCGCTCGACTCGTCCGGTCTTCGTCAATCTTGGGAATCTCAGCCCTGATCAGGTCGTTCATGCCACGGCCACGCTCGAAGGCGGCGTGTTCGCGACCGAGAATTTCCGGCGCGCCCTGCTGCTGGCCCAGTCCGGCCGCGCAGATGCGGTGTTCTTCACGCCCTTCAATAAGAAGGCCATGCGCTTGGCCTATGAAGGGTACGACGACGAGATCCGCTTCGTGCGCGATGTTCTCAAGACGTCGGTGGCGGCGAGCGAATTCAATGTTCTGGGAAAGACCTGGAATGCCCGCGTCACCTCACACATTCCGCTGTCGCAGGTAGCCTCAGCCATCTCCGAGAAGGCGATCCTGCGGTCGCTCACGCTGGCGGATCAGTGCATGCGTGCTGCTGGCTTCAACCCGCCACGTATCGCGGTGGCAGGCCTAAATCCGCATGCGGGTGACGGCGGCAATTTCGGTACCGAGGAGATCGACATCATCGAACCGGCCGTCCGTCAGGCGCAGGCGCAGGGCTTCACCGTGGAGGGTCCGTTCCCATCGGACACCGTCTTCCTGCGCGCAAAGAACGGCGATTTCGACGCCGTTCTCACCATGTACCATGATCAGGGGCAGATCGCGATGAAGCTGATGGGCTTTGATCGCGGTGTGACGCTGATCGGCGGCTTCGAATTCCCGATCTGCACCCCGGCTCACGGGACCGCCTATGAGATCGCTGGGCGCGGCATAGCCAATCTCGGCGCCAGCCGTGAGGCGCTCTCGCTTGCCATCCGCATTGGCACCGAGGTGCGCGCCAGCCGCCTAAACGTCGAGCAGCCCAAGTTGTCGGCTGTTAATTCCTAAAACGCCAGTTCCGAAAACCGACGCCATCGGTTGGAAACATCACAGGGAGGAAGAACGATGCTTAAGATTTCATGGTTGATCGCTACTGCTATCGCGGTGACATATGGCAGCATGGCGCAGGCGGACTGGAAGCCGGCAAAACCCGTTGAGTTCATCGTCACGTCAGCCCCTGGCGGCGGCACGGACAACTTCGCCCGCGTCGTGCAGTCTATCATTGCCAAGCATAAACTGATGGAGCAGCCCATCGTCGTGACCAACAAGGGCGGCGGCAGCGGCGCGGAAGGCTTCATCTATACGAAGGTTGCGACAGGCGACAGCCACAAGCTGACGTTCGGCACGAACAATGCCTATCTTCTGCCGTACGTGGCGAAGCTCGCGTACAAGCCCGATGAGTTGATCCCGGTGGCGGCCATGGCTCTCGACGAGTTCCTGCTGTGGGTCAAGGCAGATGCGCCTTACAAGGACGCTAAAAGCTATATTGAGGCAGTCAAGGCAAAGCCCGACACGTTCAAGATGGGTGGCAGTCAGTCCAAGGATACGGATCAGACCCTCACCAGCCTGATCCAGGATGCGACGGGCGCCAAGTTCATCTACGTCCCCTTCCAGGGCGGCGGTGCGGCCGGCGTGCAGCTTGCCGGAGGCCACATCGACTCGAATACCAACAACCCAAATGAGAATGCGGGTCAGTGGAAAGCTGGAGCGATCACCCCGCTCTGCGTGTTCAGCCCGACACGCCTGCAGGGCGGCGTCAAGGTGACGGCCACCATGGGCTGGTCGGACATCCCGACCTGCAAGGAAGCCGGCATCCCGATCGACCAGTTCCAAATGCCTCGCACCGTATGGCTGCCGGGAGGGGTTCCTGCTGACGCAGTCGCGTTCTATGCCGATATCCTCAAGAAGGTGAGCCAGACGCCCGAGTGGAAGGAATACATCGAGCGCACGTCCCAAACCGATCGATTTCTGACCGGTCAGGATCTGAGGACCTTCATCGCCTCCGATGATGCCAAGAACCGCAAGGTCTTCGAACAGGAGGGCTGGATCGCCCGCTAACTGAAACGGCTCCAGGGCTGACGGATTTCCATCCGTCAGCCTCTCTTCCATGCGGCGTTCATCAGACCGGGACGGACACCATGATTTCTCGTTATACGGCTGAGATCGGAACTGCGACACTGACGGCAGGCCTGGGACTTGCTGCCGTGATCGGCGCTCTCGAATTCGGGATCGGCTGGGGTGACGCAGGACCGGAGTCAGGAGCTTTTCCGTTCTATATCGGCCTGCTGGTCGTTGCCGCCAGCATCGGGACTTTGACTCAGGCAACAGTTGGCCGACATGGATTGCAATCGGTCTTCCTTCATAAGGAGGAGGCAAAACGTGTGGCATCGTTCTTCCTGCCGATGCTCGCCTTCGTGGTGGTGGCGCGTCTCCTCGGCCTGTATGTGGCGACGGCGCTCTACCTCGCTCTCGTCATGTGGGTACAGGGCAAATACCGCCTCGTCATATCCGTTACTTCAGGCATCGCTGCGGCTGTCATCTTTTATTTCGTGCTCGAAGTCGCCTTCCAGGTTCCTCTCCTGAAGGGTCCGCTCGAAGCTGCTCTGGGCCTCTACTAGGCTCAAATCCTGACGGAGATAGGTCGTGGAAAATTTCGCATCACTCCTTCATGGCTTTGGCGTTGCGCTGACAACCTACCACGTCATGCTGATGATGATCGGCGTGTTTCTGGGCATTCTCGTCGGCGTTCTGCCGGGTCTCGGGGCTCCCAATGGCGTTTCGCTGCTGCTGCCGCTGACCTTCACCATGGATCCGGTCGCAGCGATCATCCTACTCACCAGCATGTATTGGGGAGCACTTTTTGGCGGATCGACAACCTCGATCCTCTTCAACATTCCAGGCGAGCCGTCATCCGTTGCCACAACGTTCGACGGGTATCCCATGGCCCGGCAAGGGCAGGCGACGCAGGCGTTGACTCTCGCATTCTTGTCGGCGGGCTTCGGCGCTCTGGTGGGCGTGATCCTGATCACTGTGCTGTCATCGTGGGTGGCGAAGTTCGCCCTTCGCTTCAGCTCGCCGGAATATTTCGCGGTCTATTTCCTGGCCTTCGCCAGCTTCATCGGACTTGGCGCCGCATCTCCGTTGAAGACCATCGTCTCCATGGGCCTCGGATTTGCTTTCGCGGCAGTCGGCATGGACACGGTCTCGGGCGGCCTGCGCCTCACCTACGGGTTTAACGAACTTTTGTCCGGCATCAGCTTCCTCATCGCGGTGATCGGCCTGTTCGGCATCGGCGAGCTCATGCTCACGATAGAGGAGGGGCTGCGCTTCGACGGTATCCAGGCGCGGGTCAAGATCCGCGACGTCTTCAAGACCATCGCGACCCTGCCGCGCTACTGGGTGACGCTCCTGCGCAGCGCCGCCGTGGGGTGCTGGATGGGCATCACCCCCGGCGGACCGACCGCGGCCTCCTTCATGAGCTATGGTCTGGCCAAGCGCCTCTCCCGCCGTAAGGAAGGTTTCGGACAGGGTGAGCCGGAGGGCGTAGTTGCTCCGGAGACAGCGGACCACGCTGCCGGAAGCAGCGCCATCCTGCCCATGCTCGCTCTTGGTGTGCCCGGTTCTGCAACGGCGGCCGTGATGATGGGGGGCTTGATGATCTGGGGTCTCAATCCGGGACCGATGCTGTTCGTCGAGCGACCGGACTTCGTTTGGGGTCTGATCGCCAGCATGTATCTCGGCAACATCGTGGCCGTGCTCATGGTGCTTGCCACCATTCCGCTCTTCGCCTCGATCCTGCGCATTCCCTTCGCTATCATCGGCCCCGTGATCGTGGTTGTGTGCTTCATCGGCGCCTATACGGTCGCGGGCCGGCCATTCGACCTCTGGCTGGCTCTGGCCTTCGGTGTGGTGGGATATCTGTTCAAGAAGCTGGATTACCCGATCGCGCCGCTCGTGCTGGCGATGGTGCTTGGCGACAAGGCTGAGGATGCTTTCCGCCAGTCCATGATCATGTCGCGGGGCTCGCTGTCGATCTTCTGGTCCAACGGTCTTGTTGCGACGCTGATGCTGATCGGCCTTGCGCTTGCCCTCGGGCCGCTCCTGAGCACCATGCTGGGTCGGGTTGGAAAGCCCAAAGGCTCATCCGTGGTTGCTTGAGCCTAGCGTAAAAGAAGGCCCGCTCGGATATCTGGTGGGCCACCCTTGAAGGAGTTTTCGATGGCGGCATCCACTTCCGTGAATGTGGCGATCCTTGGCATTGGCCTCATGGGCTCGCGTCAGGCGAAGCGATTGCTGGATGCCGGCTATCCGCTAACCGTTTGGAACCGGTCGCGCGAGAAAGCTGAGGTGCTTGCGGCTTCTGGTGCTCACGTGATGGATACCGCGCCTGAAGCCGTGAGCAGCGCTGACGTTGTGATCCTGATGCTGGAGAATGGCAGGATCGTCACGGACGTGCTCTTCTCGCAAGGCGTGGCGGAATCTCTGAAACCGGGTGCCATCCTGATCGACATGAGCTCCATCAAGCCCGCCGAGGCACAGGAGCATGCGAAGTATCTCAAAGAGCGTGACGTCCATCACATCGATGCGCCTGTCTCTGGGGGAACGCATGGGGCGGAGCAGGGGACCCTGGCTATCATGGCCGGCGGTGAGGCCGAGGTTTTCGGCCGTGTTGAGCCGATCCTGAAGGTCATGGGTAGACCTGTTCATGTGGGGCCGCACGGGGCAGGGCAACTCGCGAAACTTGCCAACCAGATCATCGTCGGCGTGACCATCGGTGCCGTTGCCGAGGCACTTCTGCTGGCCCAGCGGGGAGGCGCCGATCCAGCCAAAGTCCGTGAGGCTCTTCGTGGAGGGTTCGCCGAAAGCCGCATCCTCGAACTTCACGGTCAGCGCATGGTCGAGCGCGACTTCATTACGAAAGGCCGTTCGATCACGCATCTCAAGGATCTTGACAATGCACTGGATGCTGCAGAAGAGATCGCTCTGGATATTCTGCCATATACCGCACTGACGGCAGACCTCTTCCGAAGCCTAATTGAGAATGCAGGCGATCTTGATCACAGCGGATTGCTCGTCGAACTCGAACGCCGCAATGCTTGAACTTTATAGCTCGCATAAGGTTGACCTTTCGAAATTTCAGTGACAGATCCGAATTGTTGGCGGGGCCGTAGAGCTCGACACGACGATCGGGCTTGCCAGGGACGGCATGACCATGATCTGCGTCACCCATGAAATGGGTTTCGCCCGCCAAGTCGCAGATCGTGTGATCTTTATGGCGGACGGCCAGATAGTGGAAGAGGCGGAGCCGAACACCTTCTTTCGCGACCCGCAACATCCGCGGACACGTGCCTTCCTGGGTGAAATCCTGGCGCATCACTAGGTCGCATTCCTCTCAAGCGCTGTACTGCAAAGGAACTCTTATGAGCCGCCTCGTTTACGTATTGAACGGACCTAATCTTAATCTTCTGGGCAAACGCCAGCCGCATATCTATGGCCATGAAACCCTTGCCGATGTCGAAGCCGAGTGCCGGAAAGTCGCCGACGAACTTCGGCTCGACATCCAGTTTCACCAGAGCAACCGCGAGTACGAGATCATCGACTGGGTCCACGAGGCGCGGGAGGTTGCTGGTGGTATCGCCATCAACCCAGCCGCATTCACCCACACATCGGTTGCGATCCTGGACGCACTGAACACCTTCGAGGGCCCAGTCATCGAGATCCATATCTCGAATGTCCACAAACGTGAGGCGTTCAGGCATCACTCCTTCGTCTCTACCCGTGCCGACGGCGTCATTGCCGGGTTCGGAACGCAGGGCTACACCCTCGCGCTGCGCCGGCTGGCGCGGCTTATCGACGAGAAGACCTCATGACGGTCGCGGACAGTCTGTTGCAGCCCGTCAATTTGGCGGTGCTTGGCGCTGGGCCGATTGGCAAGCGGCACATCGAGCATGTGCTGTTCCAGCCTGACGCCAATCTGATGGCCATCGTAGAGGCATCGTCAAATTAACGACATGAGACAGGTCTAACCCTTCCGGAGCGTCAGATCAGGTACTCGCGATGCCAGTTACCTCGGCCCAGACTTGGAAAGCCTGAGCTCGGGACGTGCGATGAGCGGCAGCGGTAATGTTTGCAGGACGGCGAAAGAGGTTTGCAACCTGATCGTGGGCCGAGAGGAAGCGCTGCGGCCGGGCACTGAAAGCTTAACTGTAATACCATTCTGATTTCAGCCATAGTTTTCGTGTTTGTTGAAGGTCTTGGCGCCGAATCGGTCGGCGCGTTACAGGGCCTCCAATGACCC
>NZ_JAEQMY010000052.1 GCF_016743775.1 Microvirga aerilata
GCTCCAGCTCCTCCAGCACGAGCACACCCGCGCCGCCGGCAATGACGAAGCCGTCGCGGTTGGCGTCATAGGCGCGGGACGCCCGGGCCGGAGTGTCGTTGTATTTGGTGGACATGGCGCCCATGGCGTCGAAGAGGTTGGACATGCTCCAGTCCAGGTCCTCGCAGCCACCGGCGAACATCACGTCCTGCTTGCCGTACTGGATCATCTCGTAGGCATTGCCGACGCAGTGATTCGACGTCGCGCAGGCCGACGAGATTGAATAATTCACGCCCTTAATCTTGAACCAGGTCGCAAGAGTTGCAGAAGCGGTGGAGGACATGGCCTTGGGCACCGCAAACGGGCCGATGCGCTTGGGACCCTTCTCGCGGGTGATGTCGGCCGCTTCCACGATCACGCGGGTGGAGGGACCGCCGGAGCCCATGATGATGCCGGTGCGCTCATGGGAGATCTCGTTCTCCTCAAGGCCCGCATCCCGGATCGCCTGGTCCATGGCCACATGGTTCCATGCCGTGCCCTTGGCGTGGAAGCGCATGGCGCGGCGGTCGACCATCTCTTCCGGGTTCAGGCTCGGGGCGCCCTGCACCTGGCAGCGGAAGCCGTATTTCGCAAAATCCTCAGCCTTGCTGATGCCGGATTTCGCTTCACGCAAAGAGGCCAGCACCTCCTGCGTGTTGTTGCCGATGGACGACACGATGCCCATTCCGGTGACGACGACGCGCCTCATAGCCTACCTCTTCAAAAAACCTTCGATGCCAAGCCTAACGTTCCAACACGTAAGGCCGCCCCCGCTCATTCTCAACGGTGAGCCTGCGAATAGGCGAAAGCATGATCTTTCGCCCCGAAGCCTGCTCGCCCGGCGGCAGGTGGGTTTTCCGAAAAGATCACGCTTTGTCAATCCGATACGGCCGATGCGCCGACCCCGATCGGCGCTCCGCATCCTAGCCGCCGGCTGCGGCTTCGGATTGGAACAGGCCGACGCGCATGTCCTTGGCCTCGTAGATCCGCCGTCCGTCGGCCTCGAGCCAGCCGTCGGCGATGCCGAGCACCAGCTTGGAGCGGAAGACGCGCTTGAGATCGACGCCGTAGACCACCTTCTTGACCGTGGGCAGCACCTGGTCGGTGAACTTCACCTCGCCGACGCCCAGGGCGCGGCCACGACCGGGGGAGCCGCCCCAGCCGAGGAAGAAGCCCGTCATCTGCCAGAGAGCGTCCAGCCCTAGGCAGCCCGGCATCACCGGATCGCCCTTGAAGTGGCAGGGGAAGAACCAGAGGTCCGGCCTCACGTCGAGTTCCGCGACCACGTGGCCCTTGCCGTAGGCGCCGCCATCCTCGCCGATGGAGGTGATGCGGTCGAACATCAGCATGGGCGGAAGCGGCAGCTGCGCGTTGCCGGGGCCGAACAATTCTCCACGCCCGCAGGCAAGGAGCTCTTCATAATCAAAACTGGACTGGCGGGCCATGCCGAAAGCCGATCCTTTCATCGCGTCATCAAAGCGGCCTCGAAAGATTTCCGGAGGAAACCTCCAAGGCCCGGGTTCGGGGCTCTGGTAGCACAGGCTTGGCCATCCATCAAAGGGAGCTTGAGCATCGGACCCAAGCGCGGATTTGCCATTTCCGGCTTCATCCGAAGCGCCTCCTTGAATGAATGCATCATGCGGAAACCCGGATCCGCTCATCCGCACGGTGCGCCGGGCCAGAGGCGGAATACCCCTCCACCCGGGGTCGACCGCATTCCTAGGATCCCGGGTCAGCCTTGCGGTAAACCTCTCGCTTTCCTATGATTGTGATGGTAGAAGCGCTTATTCCTCCATTCAGTTCCGATGATGACCGATCCCTTGTCCGCCTATATCGAGTCCACGACCGCTCCGGTTCAACGGAAGGGCTGCCCCCTGTCCGAGCTCCGGGACAAGCTGCGCCGCGTGGGTCTCCGCCCGACCCGGCAGCGGGTGTCCCTCGGCTGGCTCCTGTTCGGCAAGGGCGACCGGCATATAACGGCTGAAATCCTCTTCGACGAGGCTTCCCGTGCCCGGGTCCCCGTCTCGCTGGCAACCGTCTACAACACCCTGCACCAGTTCACGGAAGCGGGCCTGCTGCGCCAGCTCGCTGTGGACGGGGTCAAGGCCTATTTCGACACCAATCCGACCGAGCACCATCACTTCTTCCTGGAGGACGAGGGCGAACTCGTCGACATGCCCTCGTCGGGCCTGAGCGTCGCCGACCTGCCCGAGCCGCCGGCCGGCATGGAAGTGGCCGGCGTCGAGGTGATCGTCCGCCTGCGCCGCAAAGCCGCCTGAACGCCCGCGTTCCGGTCGACGGAGCGGCACGGTTCTCAAAACACATGCCGCTCAGCCACAGCCTCGCCGCCATTCTCGTCACGGTCATCTGGGGCCTCAGCTTCGTCGTCATCAAGCTCGGCGTGGGCTCTACGCCGCCCCTGCTGCTGGCCGCACTGCGCTTCCTGTTCGCGGCGTTTCCGGCGGTCTTCTTCGTCGCCCGCCCAAAAACCAGCTGGAAGAATGTCGTGGCCTACGGCTTCTTCCTGGGCGTCGCCCAGTTCGGGCTGCTCTTTGCGGCCTTGGCCATCGGCATGCCGGCAAGCCTCGCCTCCGTGGTCATGCAGGCGCAGGTCTTCTTCACGGTCCTGTTCGCCGCGGTTCTCATGGGCGAGCGGCCCGGGCCGCATCAGGCGGTAGGCGGTCTCGTCGCATGCTGCGGCCTCGTCCTGATCGCTTGGCCGCGCCTCAGCGGCGGGGGAGCCGGGCCCTTCCTCATGACGGTGCTCGCCGCTGCCTCCTGGGGCGTGGCGAACATCGTGTCCAAGCGGGCCGGCCGCGTAGACATGCTCGGCTTCATCGTCTGGTCGAGCCTGGTAGCCCCGCTGCCGCTGCTCGGCCTCTCGCTCTGGCTCGACGGCCCTGCGCAAGTGATCGCCGCCCTGAGGCAGGTCGATGGCAGCACCGTGGCGGCCATCGCTTATCTGGCCTATCCGACGACGGTGTTCGCGTTCGGCATCTGGGCCTATCTCCTGTCCCGGCATCCGGCGGCTACCGTGACACCCTTCGCCCTGCTGGTGCCCGTGGCGGGCATCCTTGGATCAGTGTTTTTCCTGGACGAGGCTATGCACCCTATCGAGGCGTTGGGCGGGGCCGTCATCGTGCTGGGTCTCGCCTTCAACGTCTTCGGGCCCCGCTTCATGCGGCGCTCCACGGCGCGCTGAGAAAGCACAATCGTCAGCAGAAGCGGGCGGAGTACCCATCCTAACAACGGCCGTATTAATCCCGGAGGGTAGGCTCCTGGCGATTAGTGATAATCAGAAGTTGAGTGATCCTATGCTATAAAACCTCTGGAATATGGAGGTGTGGCCATGGATACACGAGTCCACAGCATAGAAGATGTTCGGATCGAAGCTTTGAATGTGACGGACGGATCCCCGCCGGCCGTTACGGTTTCGGCTTTAGGAAAGGTCAACTCCACAGGCTGGACGCACCCGAGGCTCGGCCCCTGGATCTATATCGATACCCCGAAAGACGGTATCCTGGATCTGGACTTCATCGCCACGGCTCCTGCCGGGATCGTTCTCTTCGTCATATCGCCCATCTCCGTCGGACTGACCTTTGCCGTACCGGAATGGGTGCGCGGGGTCCGGGTTCACAGCTCCACGAACGCCGTGGAGGGCATGCTGGGGAAAGCCAAAGGGAAGGGAAGCAAGGACCAGGCGGATCAAGGAAAGCCAGGGCCGTGGCCGTTCCCATGGCAGGGACCCGAGGCCCTGAGATGAAGCTCCAGGCCGGGCTGCCCTATCGCAGCAGCCCGAACCCCACCAGGGCATAGGCAATCAGGAAAATCGCCACGATGACGTTCAGAAAGCGCGGCGCCACGATGGAAGCCGCCCCGAGCACCAGGGCGAGGATCGGAAGAAGGTTCTTCAGGCTGAGCGACAGGGTCATGGAGCGGACTTTCGGGCGGATAGGGCTGTTACTCCGTTCTATCGCCCGAATTCTTGATAAACTGGAAAGACCCTACTCCACGGTCTCGTTGGGATAGACGCCCCACAGCTTCTCCTGCTGGATGTAGCCGTCCACGTCCCGCGCGCCGTCCATCACGATCATCACCCGGCACCATTTGCCGTCGCATCCCTTGATGTTGGTGATCACGCCCGGCTGCAGCTGGGCCACCACGCCGCCCTTGTCGTCGGCGCGGTCAACGAGGCTGATCGGAGGCTGCTGGCCTTTGACCCAAGGCATCACGAGGGCCGTGCGCCGTCCCGACAGGAGCGAGTGGAGAACCCAGCCTTCCGTGCCCTCCGAATCGCGGATGCGCCGCCAGGTCTCGTATTCGGCGATGATCTCCACCGGCAGTCCGGCGCGCTGGAACACCCAGGCGGTCCTGTGGTCCTTGGAGGGACCCTCGCGAAGGTTCACCCGGTCCGTCTTGAGGCTCACGTAGCGGGGCACCGGCAGCCCGGTTCCGAGACGCCCGCCCGGAGGCTGCTGCGCCAGCGCCGAGGCCGTGCTCAGGCTGAAAAGAGCAAGGGCAAGGACGATCTTGCGCATGGTTCCCCCGAAGTGGCTTTGTCTTGAGTTGAAGGCTCTGGTAGAGAAGCTTGACGGACGCCGCCACGCGGCGGGTCGTCGCCTTTGATCGCCGAAGCAGGGTTAAGAGAGCGTGAAACTCTTTTCATTTCGCCGATTTTTCAGTGCTGGGGACACCACGTACCGATGAAGAAGAGACCTGTCGTCGTCGTCACCCGCCGCCTGCCCGACGTGATCGAAACGCGCCTGCGCGAGTTGTTCGACACCCGTCTCAATCTGGAGGACAAGCCCCTGTCGGCGGAGGAACTCGGCGAGGCCGTCAGAACCGCCGACGTTCTCGTGCCGACGATCACGGATGAGATCACGGCTGCCGTGCTGGAACAGGCCGGCCCCAATCTGAAGCTCGTCGCCAATTTCGGCAACGGCGTCGACAACATCGACGTCTCGGCGGCGGCTGCGAAGAGCATCACCGTCACCAACACCCCCGGCGTGCTCACCGAGGACACGGCGGACATGACCATGGCGCTGATCCTTGCGGTGGCCCGTCGCCTGCCCGAGGGCACGCGCGTGATCCCGGAGGGAGAGTGGTCGGGCTGGTCGCCCACCTGGATGCTGGGGCGGCGCATCACGGGCAAGCGCCTCGGCATCGTCGGCATGGGCCGCATCGGCCAGGCGCTCGCCCGGCGGGCCAAGGCCTTCGGCCTGTCGATCCACTACCACAACCGCCGCCACGTTCCGCCCAAGATCGAGGCGGAGCTCGAAGCAACCTATTGGGAATCCCTCGACCAGATGCTGGCCCGCATGGACATCGTGTCCGTGAACTGCCCGCACACGCCCGCCACCTATCATCTGCTCTCGGCCCGGCGCCTCAAGCTCATGAAACCCGACGCCATCCTGGTGAACACCGCCCGCGGCGAGATCATCGACGAAGGGGCACTTACCAAGCTTATCGAGACGGGCGCCATCGCGGGCGCCGGCCTCGACGTGTTCGAGGAGGAGCCTGCGGTCAATCCGCGTCTCGTGCGGCTTGCCAAGCAGGGCAAGGTGGTGCTCCTGCCCCATATGGGCTCAGCCACCCATGAGGGCCGCGTCGCCATGGGCGAGAAGGTGATCGTCAACATCAGGGCCTTCGTGGACGGCCACAAGCCGCCGGATCGCGTGCTGCCGAGCATGCTCTGACGGCTGCAGCCGGCTCATCGCAGCTGGATCGTCCCGATGTTCCTGCGCATTGGCCCTTGTCCGAACGTCGCTCTAACTTATGTTAATGAACCTGAGTCGGACGGCATACCCCCCACGATCAACCCTGTTGCGAACGGACCGGTTCGAATGAACGGTGATGCAAATCCTTTGCGACCAGTGGTGCTTCTCGTCGAGGATGAGATGTTCGTCCGGATGGCAACGGCCGATGCCTTGGAGGATGCAGGGTTCGAGGTTGTCGAAGTCGCCAATGCCCAGGCGGCGCAGGAGGTTCTCGGCCGCCGCAGCGATATCCGGGTTCTGTTCACCGACGTGCAGATGCCGGGCCCGATCGACGGTTTGGAGCTTGCAGCCCTCGTTCGCAGCCAATGGCCGCATATTTGCGTCATCATCACCTCCGGTCATCTCCAGCCGAGCGGCGACAATTTGCCCGACAAGGCCGTCTTCATCCCCAAGCCCTATGGGGAGCAGGCACCCGCACAGGTTATCCAGTCCCTGATCGGCTGAAGCTTTGATCTCAAACCCCCTGTTCTGTCGGGAGAAATGGCTGAGAGGCTGCCCCATGCCTCTCGCGGACGTGAAGACTTGGGCTTACGCACCGCTGCAACCAAAAACCATCTCCGGCATAAACATATGTGAGTGCGACTAAGAACCGAGTTTGGCCAGAACAGGGCTGTTCTTCTCCCCTTCATGACCCTTATGACCAACCCCCTGATTTTGAAGCTCGAACGGCGTGACCAGCTCTCCGACGACGAGAAGAGAGCGCTGGAAAACGCGATCGCGCGCATCCGGGTTGTCGAGGCGGACGAGGACATCGTGCGGGAGGGGGATCGTCCGGCGGAGAGTTCCCTTCTGCTGGATGGCTTTGCTGCCCGCTACAAGATCGTCTCCAATGGCCGGCGCCAGATCTCGGCTCTCCATGTTCCAGGCGACTTCCTCGACCTGCACAGCTTCCTGCTGAAAACGATGGACCACGGCGTTCTGGCCCTCACCACCTGCCGCATCGCCACCGTTCCCCATGCGACGCTCGAGAAGATCACCGACGAGTTCCCTCATCTGACCCGGATGCTCTGGCTCAACACCCTCATCGACGGCGCGATCCATCGCGAGTGGCTCACCGCGATGGGTCGATTGTCAGCCACGGCTCATATGGCGCACCTGATCTGTGAGCTTTATCTGCGCCTCAAGACAGTCGGGCGCGCCGAGGGCGACACGATCCAGCTTCCGATCACCCAGGCGGAGCTCGGGGATACATTGGGCTTGTCGACCGTTCACGTGAATCGCGTGCTGCAGGAATTGCGCAAGGAAGGTCTTATTCGATTCCAGGGTGACGCGTTGACCATTCTCGATTGGGAGCGGCTGAAGAAAGTGGGCGAGTTCACCTCCACCTACCTCAGCCTCCAGAACGAAGATCGGTAGCGGGACCATCGGATACGTCATGCGTGAGATTACCCTCCAGTCCCTTCCGGTCCTCGCAGATGGCGGCCCCCATGAAGGGCAGCTCGTTCTCACCGATGGACATCTGGTCGCCGTTTTGACCCAGGTTCCCGCCGAAGAGACTGCTGGGGGAGAACGTCCCGCCGGAGGATGGCATCTTGAAGCGGGCTTCGGTCCCTGCAGCGACATCATGAGCATCACGCCTCCGGTCTTTGCAAACCTGGAGGAAGCCGTCGAATGGGTGCGTGTCAGGCTGGAAGCGGGATTCGCGCCTTCCTGAGTGCCCGGCGCTAAGCCAGCCGACCGATGATCTCCCCGGCTGCCCGCTCACCCTCCTCCCATGCCCCTCCTGCCGTGCCCCACTGGGCCCGGGAGAGTGCCTCGCCGGCAAACCAGATCCGCTCCCCGACTGGGGCTTTCAGGGTGTCTCGAACCGCGTACAAACCCGGCGGCACCACGGCCCAGGAGGCCTGCGACCAGGGATCGTGCCGCCAGCGGGTCGTGTGAACGGCGCTCAAATTCCGGATCGCCCGGTGGCCGAACTGCTCCGCCAGCACCTCGCGGGCATAGCGGTGGGGCGCGTGAGCGTCGCGCCGGTCGAGCGCTGCGGCCGTGGGCTGATCGAGCTCGAAGAAATGAAACGGCGTGCCGTCGATGCAGGTCAAGAGGCCGGGAGGATCCCGATGCATCCCAGTGAGGCTCGCCAGCCGGTCAGCACCGCGAAACGGTGAGTCCGGCCAGTGCAGGACCACATGCTCGTAGACCCCTTGCGTGAAGCCGTGGATCGCCTCCTGGACGCCGTTGGGCAGGGCCGGCGCAAAGCGGATCGCATCCTGCTGCAGTACCGCCATTGGGGTCGTCACGAGCACGGCCTTGGCCTGAAGCGTGCCGGCCGTGCTTTCGACCCGCACGCCCGATCCCGACCAGTCGATGGCGTGAACGGCGGTGCCGAGCCGGACCGGGAGGCTTTGGCCAAGGCGGCTCACAAAGGCGCCGAGGCCGCCTGCGATGAACAGGTTGTCGGCGTATTCCATGCTCGGAAAATCGTGCAGGCTCACCTCGTCCAGCGGGCGGCCCGAGACGAGGCCGTGAATGGCCACAACCCTTCGCCCTTGCGGTCCCATCGGCGGCAGGACCCGTCCCGCCGGCTGATCCTCGCGGCCCTTGGCGGCTTGCGTCATGGCCCGGTCGGCCATTGCAAAGGCCCGGTCGAGTGCTGCGCTCTGCGCCCGGCTTCCCGGCCTGCCCCTGACGAAGAAGTGCCCTTCCACCGGAGCCCGGCGCAGGGGCTCGCCTCTCCGGCGGCCCAGCCTCACCAGGGGGTTGATCGGCCCGGCATGGAGCCAATGGGCACCGAGATCGAGCGGGTGGCCCTTGAAGCGGGCCGTCACCGTCCGCCCGCCGATGCGGCGGCGCGCCTCCAGCACCGTCACCGTCAACCCGGCGACCATCAGGCGCCGCGCCGCCGCGATCCCAGCGCTTCCTGCGCCGACCACCACCACGTCGGGCGTTGCAGCGGGGTTTGGCGTCGATACGCTTTCAGACTGCACAGCTTCCTCCACCCCTCGCCTTGCGGCGGGTCCGTTCATAAGTAAAGTCCGCGCCTTGCACCGCGTGAGGCGCCACATGCGAGATCATGGGCGCAACCCGTAGAGCCCCGAAGGAGACAAACGACAGATGCTGATCCAATCGGTTTTTTCAGCCATGCGCGAGGTTTTCTCGCCCGCGCTTCGGCGCATTCTCTGGAAATCGATCGGACTGACGGTGGCGCTGCTCGTCCTTGTCTGGCTCGGCCTCACCAAGCTGCTCGACATCTTCCTCACCAACCACGACCTGAGCGCCAGCTACCCGATCGTCGACAGCCTCGCGTTCTTTCTCGCAGGCTTCGGTCTCTTCGTCGCCCTGATCTACCTGTTGCCCGCGATCTCGGCCATCGTGGCAGGCTATTTCCTCGACGACGTGGCCGAGGTTGTGGAACACAAGGACTACCCGTCCGATCCCCCGGGCCAGGCCCTGCCCTTCGGAAAGGCCATTCTCTACGGGCTGCGCTTCGCGGGCCTGTCGATCCTGGTGAACCTCGTCGCCCTGCTCCTGTTCTTCATTCCGGGCATCAATATCGGGGCCTTCTTCGTCGCCAATGCCTATCTGCTGGGCCGTGAATATTTCGAGCTGGCGGCGGGGCGCTTCTGGTCCGCGGAGGATGTGGCGCGCCTGCGCACCGAGCACCGGGGCACGGTGCTGGCGGGAGGAGCGGTGGTGGCCGGCCTCGTCCTGGTGCCGGTGCTGAACCTCATCACCCCGGTCTTCGGCGCGGTGATGATGGTTCATCTGCACAAGAAGCTCACGCGGGGCCAGACGGGGCGGATCGCGGCTCCGCGCACAGGGGTCGCGTCGATCGAGAAGACCTGAAGGGGTTCAGGCCGAACCTCTCAGCGGTGCGCCGACTGGCTGGTGGCGGGGCCGATGGCGCGATCCGGGTGGAAGCCGGACCCGGCACCCCCGGATTCAGGGGCCAGCAGGTCCGGCGTCGTGCTCGGGGTCGCATTGCGCTTGAGATCGAACTGGCCCGTCTTGCGGAAGCGCACCAGATAGGTGGGCACCATGGCCTCGATGGTGGTGGGCGTGACGCCGAGGCCCTGGATGGTCCGGCCCTCGCTGACAGCGCTCTCGGAGACCACATTGTCGCTCTCGAGCAGGATCGCCTGATCGCGGGTCGTGACGATCTCGTTGGGCAGGAGCCCGAGGGTGAGCTTGTCGAGAAAGCCCATGACGCTGCCCTGAGCCCGGGCCACGGCGTTCGGGACGGGAACAATGACGCGTCGGCGCTCGGTGACCTCGAACACGAGTTCCATCATCTGGCGGAGGGTGCGGACCTCGGGGCCGCCGAGCTCGTAAACCCGCCCGCCGGGCACCGCACCGTCGACCGCCCGCACGATCGCCTCGGCCACGTCGCCTGCATAGACCGGCTGAAAGCGGGTGTCGGCACCCGGAAGCGGCAGCACCGGCAACATGCGGGCCAGCGTCGCAAAGCGATTGAAGGAGTTGTCGCCTGGCCCGAACAAAAGCGACGGACGCAGGATCACCGCATCCGGCCGCACCTGGAGCAGGGCGGCTTCGCCTTCCGCCTTGGAGCGGGCATAAGCCGATTCGGAGTTCGCATCCGCCCCGATAGCCGACACATGGGTGATGGTCACCGCTTTCTTGGCAGCCTGCGCGATAAGGGCGGGCGCCTTGGCCTGGAGCGTATCGAAGCTCTGGCGGCTGTTTTCCTGCAGGATGCCGACCAGGTTGATAACATGGTCGGCCCGGGCCACCGCGTTGGCGACCGAGTCCGGATGGCGCAGGTTGGCATGGATCGGGTGAACCTGCCCCACTTTCCCCAGGGGAAGGAAGTTGGAGAGATTCGGCTGCCGAGTGGGCACGAGGACGCGGTAGCCGCGCTTGGCGAGAAGGCTCACCACATAGCGTCCGAGAAAGCCCGATCCGCCGAAGACGGTGACGATTTGTTGCTCAGGCGTGCGAAGGGCACCGATCATGAAAACTCTCCTGCCCAGGTTCTCCTGCCCATGGAAGAGCTTGAAGGGAGCTTGGGTGTGAAACTTGAGAAACGTCTCTAGTCAAACGCCGCTGGCCTGTGAAGAGGTGCATGGGCAAGAAAGCGCATCGGACGCGTTTTCAGTGATTGACGCGCCGCCTGAAGCACCGTAAACGAACCTCGCCGAACAGGCATGCCCAGGTGGCGGAATTGGTAGACGCACTGCTTTCAGGTAGCAGCGGGTAACACCGTGGAGGTTCGAGTCCTCTCCTGGGCACCATCTCTTCAAGATGGTTCTTGTTTTACAGGCACTTAGCATCATCTCAGGCCCGGCAGGGGAGGGTGCTTAAATTTAGGTGCTTAAAAATCGTCCCCCTTCGTTCTCTTATCTCGATCCTTTAAGTTCACTGAGTGTTCGCCAGCGCTCGCTCATAAAAAAAAGCCGCCCGAAGGCGGCTTGGATAGATGTGCGGTGTAACTTGGTTAAGCTGCTTGGAGGGCCTCTGCTTTGGCTGCTGCCCTCGCAGCACCAGTTCGCCACTTTTCGTAGACACTCGCCTTTTTCTTCTCGCGAAAGTAGGCTTTGGCGTAGCGGTCGATCTCCTTCAGTGTCTGGTGCCCCGTTAATGCCATCACCTCGTGAGGGTCACAGCCACGCTCGATGAGGCGGCACACGCAGAGCTTCCGCAGACCATGCAAGCTATACCCGTTCGGGATGCCCGCCTGATTGAGCCACTTGCGAACTGTGTTCCCGAAGCTCTCCTTCACGTAAGGGCGGTCATCACGGTCAAGCCGGATGAAGAACTTTGATCCCAGAATGCCCGCTGCCTGTGCAGCTTTGAGACTTTCATGAAGCTCATCGAGAATTGGAATATGAGCGACATAGGGATCGCCATTGTCACCCTTCTCCTGCTCAACCCGAAGAGAGCCGTAGGGAAGGCCCTTATCGGGCGGGATAAACTGGTCCCATCCCAGAACGTAAACATCACCGCGACGCTGTCCGGTGTAGCCTGCGAGATCGAAGGTTAGGCGCTGCTTGGTGCCGAGGGGGTAGGCTTCCACCATTCGATCCCACATTTCGTCTGTCCACATCCGGTACCCCCCGCCTTTGATATTCTCCTTCTCGACCGAGATAGCGTAGTTCACCTTCACGAGTTTGCGCTTGATGGCGAGCTTCAGCACGCCTCTGACCCACTTGATTAGGTTGTTCTTCTGCGCAGCACCAACCGTTGCGACCACGTCCTGGGAGCGACCGGTTCGCTTGTGGACCTTCTCGCCCTCCCTGATTCGGACTTTTCGATCTACCAGGGCCTGAATGGCTTCGGTATCGAGCCTGTCTACAGGCATTTCGCCAAAGGTGCGGCCACCGGGATCTTTGCTCTTGAGAGGTTGGCTCCACGTCCAACGCAACTGCCCTTCGATTGCACGCCGGTTCTTCAGCGTTTGAAAGGTGTCTGTTTTCATGTACTCAAGGCAGAGCCATCCCCAAGTTCCATGAGGGAAACTGGTGCGAGGGGTCACAGGCTTCTGAGGCGGTAACGCTGCGATCGCAAGACGCGCCTTCTCAGTCTCTTCTTGTTCTGGTATGGATGTTGACCAGCCCAGAAGCGAGCGTAGGCGACCTGGAACTCAGAGCCATAAATAATGTCATCCTTCACGCGGTACTGCCGCTGGCCTTTGCGTCCGAACCAAAAGTACCAGCGCGTTCGACCATGACGGTTGGGAAGGTTGTACACGTGAGGCCAGCCGCTCGCGGTGGCCTTTGGTCCTTTCTTCGCCCGAGCCATCAGTTCACGCTCCACTCATCATCCGAACCGGCAGCATCCTCATCGTCATCCCAGAAGGGTAGCTTGTGAAAAGTCTCCACTGATTCGATCCATGAGTACACCTTGCGGTTTCCAGCACGACGGGCACGCGGAAGAAGTTCAGGACTCTTGCGCTTGAGTTCTGCGAACTGGCTCGGGGAAATGCCCCACAAGCATGCAACTTGATTTTCGGTCAATCCGACAGCCTGTACGCCTTCCGGCAGGCAAATATTTTTCTTTGCAATAGTCATAGCAATTCACTTCGAAGCTTACCGGGTCCACGCTCCGTAATCTTGAATGTCCGGTACCCGCCTCGGAGGGCGGCGTGTTCGTGATCGGATGCCCAAACGGCCTCCAACTGCTGTGAACCGTACCTGAGACGATCTTGAAAAGTCGAAATTGAAATTCGAGGTATTTGGCGGCAGACAGAGCCGCCCAGGTTTTCACTCCTCTAACCTGATGGTGAGGCTCCAGTGCCGGTCGTAATTTGGATAGGCTACGGCAAAATAACTGGCTGACTTTCCGAGATGCCATAACTGAGCCGTTGCTGGCTCTGTTCCTTCCAGCGTCAGGGTCGCCTGCTTGAAACCAATCGCTTTTGGTTGCCGTGCAGCCTCTCTTGCGCTGACCGTTGCAATACGGGACGAGTTGTACCAAAGCGGGTGCCAGAACACTTAAATCAAAGGTTGGCGCGGCGGTGCGCGTTAACGGGAAACGGTTGCCTGGGAATGACTGAGGGCAGGAGGAAGTGAAATGAGGGTATTCGTGCTGACCGGCGCTGGCATCTCAGCCGAGAGCGGCCTGGGCACCTTCAGAGACAAAGGAGGCATCTGGGCGCGGTTCGATCCAATGAAGCTCGCCACGCCCGAGGCGTTCGCTCATGATCCCAATCAGGTGCATGCCTTCTACAATGCGCGCCGAGCAAACCTCCTCTCTGCCGAATCGAATGCGGCTCACCGCGCCATCGCCCGGCTGGGGGCAGCCCTGACGGAGCACGGGGGCGATCTCTTCCTGTGCACGCAGAACATCGATGACCTTCATGAGCGGGCCGAGTCGAGCAGGGTTGTCCATATGCACGGAGAACTCCTGAAGGCGCGCTGCCTTCGCTGTGAGGTGGTGATCCCCTGGCGGGATGACCTGGGTGTTGAGGTCCCCTGCCCGTCCTGTGCTCAGGCCGGTGGTCTCCGTCCCCACGTGGTCTGGTTCGGCGAGATGCCACTGGAGATGGACACCATCTGTGATGCCCTTCAACGGGCAGACCTCTTTGTGGCGATCGGCACCTCGGGGTCGGTGTACCCTGCCGCAGGGTTCGTGACTGAGGCTCGCGGCAACGGCATCCGCACCTGCGAGGTCAACCTGGAGCCGTCCGACAATGCGCGGCAGTTCGATGAAACCCACTATGGGCCAGCCAGCACCGCTGTCCCGGCGTGGGTGGAGAAGGTGCTGGCAAGCTTATAGAGGGTCGGTCTCACCCTCACTTTCCGTGCCGAGGCGACAGCGTGCGACGGGAGCGCCTGAACGACATCCAGGCCCGCTCCAGCCCTTCCTTCTCCCATTCATCGTCACAGCGGATGTAGAGGACCGTGTCGCCGCCCAGCCCCGGTTCACGGTGGACGACCTTCACCCCGCTCCTGGCCTGGATCATCGCAGTAGCATCCAAGCGCTCTTCAGGGTGCACAATCATTAGGGCGACGTTCGGGTCAGCTTCAACCTGCTCACGGCTGTGTTGGTTGGCAATGTCGAGAATGTTCATGGGAGGTCTCCAGTCTTTGAGTTCTGGATGTATTTATCCCCGAGCAGCACTGGTCCGCGAAAACCCTCGCCCGTGGGTTGAGGATCGATGGGGTGAAGCCCGCAAGGGGACATAAGCTTGGGCTGGCGGAGGACTCCTTACCATCTTTGAATGTGTCGGGACGGTGCCACTACCCTCCGATCTCGATCCGAACCACTTGCACTCGGTCCTGGACCCGCACCTCGACCACCTTGGGATCTTGTCTGGCTTTGATGACGCTCAGGTTGCCGCTCCGCTCCAGGCGGGCTTCGGCCACCTGCTTGAGGTCAGACACACCCTTCCCGCGCAGATCCTCCCAGAGGTCGTGCTCCGTCATGTGCACCTTGCGCATGGCCTGCTCGTCCACCTGACCGTCTCGAATCAGGGTGCGAGGCTTATCCTTGATGAGCAAGCCGAACCCGTGTCAGCGCATGGCAATCCCGGAGAACAGCCAGTGCATCCCGAGCAGCACCGCTGTCGCTCCCAGAGCAGGGAGGAAAGGGCTATTGCCGGTCACGGCACGGCTAACGATCGAGCCGATCATGATCCCGAGGATTACGTCAAAGGCCGTTGCTCGGCCCATGAAGCGCTTTTTGGCCAGCCGCACCATGAGCACCGTAACAATGAACACCACAGCAGCGCGGAGCCCCATCTGGAGAACGTTGATCTCCCGGCTCTCCAGCCCGAGGCCCAGCACCACGTCCACGGCATCCATGATCTCATCCATCCTGTAACCTCCTGAGTTCGCGAAGGAGGCAGAACAACGGGACAGGCTCAGGGGGAGTTCAAGGTGATCGAGAAGCAGCGATGAGTCTGCGGTGCCTTCCTTGCGGTCATCGCGTTGTGGCGGCAGGCGGTTCGCCTTCGTACCAGCCGCGTGGTGCTTTCAGATCCGAACCACCGACAGCATTGCGGGAACCTCGACAAGCACACCAGCGACAGTAGCCATGGCGGCACCAATGTACACTGCAACGGGCATGCAGCGGTGCTCTCGCTGTCAATTATCGAGTCCAGGGCGAAGCCTGGAAGCGCCAGACCAGCAACGTGGTTGGCACTGTCGATGGTCCTGATCACGCACTCTCAAGGGCACGGTAGACGCTGGCACGGCTGATGCCGAGCCTCCTGGCGATCTGCGTCATGCCCCAACCCTCGGCTTTGAGGGTGCGGACGGCATCCGCGTTCGGCACAGCCACCGGCTTGCGTCCACGGTACTTTTTCTCGGTGCGAGCCTTGGCGATGCCGATACGCTGGCGCTCCAGCATTACCTCGCGCTCCCACTGGCAGATCGACCCGATAAGGTTCAGCGTCAAACGGCCCGTACTGCTGGAAGTGTCAAGGCCCATGTCGAGGATGCGCAGGGTGACGCCCTTCCGGTCCAGCAGGGAAACGATCTCGAACATCCGCGGAAGGGAACGCGCTAACCGACTCAGCGAGGTGCACATGAACACGTCACCCTCGCGGGCGAACTCCAGGGCACGATCCAGTTCAACGCGTTCAGAAACCGAAGAGACCATCTCGCCGAACACCTTGTCGGCACCGGCCTTCTTTAGCGTCTCAGCCTGAGCCTCGAAGCCCGCCTGTTGTTCCGCCGTTGAAGAGCGCCGATAGCCGATGATCAAGCCGGTGTTCCTTTCTGAGACAGACACTGGACGACTTTGTATCAACCATCGAGATGCTTCAACAAAGATACAGTGGTACCGCCTATTCGCTGAACCCAGGTTCAAAGAAACACATTCACCTCAAGTTAAGCGAGGTTGGGTTCGCATGGAGTGGCGCGCGCTCTCATGAGCGGCATCTGCATCGCACCGGCCTATATGTGTGACCGAACCGTGAAAGCCGCGCATGATGGACTGGAGGCCGTGCTCGGACCGACTATGCCGAAGCCGATCAGGTCTGTGTGATGGACACCTGACGCCTGAAGAAAACTGAGATCGCGAAGGAACTCGGGATCAGCGTGAGGAGCGTGCACCGGCTCCTAAACTGAGCTTCTACCTTGCGGGAAACTCCAGCATCGTCGGAGCGCCCGCACTCTGAGACGGATGACCGAGTGGCGGCCTCGGCGCCTCAAAAGCACCGAGGCTAAGTTTGCTATGGCTACCATTGTGGTAGTGCCAGCCTCATGCGGGACAGACCATTGAGGTCGTCAGCGTATACACGCCAACCATCGGCAGTCCATATAGCTTGCCACCATCCTGTGAGAAAATTACTGAGTTCAGCACTCAGTTCGGAACTGAACATCTCACCTATATCGGCATATGGCTTTGTTACTTTGCTGAAGATAACAAGTCCCTCGCCCTTTGCGACCACATTCGGTCCAAGTTCAGGGAGATCGCGGAACACTGCTCGGGCTTGATTTATCATATCCATCAAGTGCCGGTTGGTTGTGCCTCCATCTTGATCGTACAGGACATCCACCAGCCTGCCCCCGAAGAATGCTTTCGTGGGGTGCCACTGACCCTGGAACAAGCGATCATGGGCAGAGGCAAACTCTGCTTTTGGATGGTTCTCGGTACCGCCTGATGAACATGACCCAATGTGTTCGATCAGACTTCCCCTAATCGGGCCAATCCTGCCTCTCGGGCCGATCCGTAGGCATTCGATGATCGTGCCTGTAGGATGTCGATAGTTTTTTGATTCGAAATAGTTGGCAATAATCTTACTCGTAGTTATTATGTGGTGTTCTTTCAAAATTGTAAATGCGAGATACTAAACAGGTTGACTTGTTTGGAATATACGATCCTCATAAACCCCAAACTTGAACAAACTATATCTAATCTTTGCGCCTCGGGTCTATAAATAAGATCATGAAGACTGTCGTGAAGCATATTTGCACTTCCGATCATCGCTGCTAGGGCCTGTTAGGTCTTGAGCCAGTCGAGAGCGGCGGCGAGGCAGAGTATGCCCATGAACGATGAGGCCGTCTTCTCGTAGCGGGTTGCAACAGCCCGCCACTCCTTGAGCCTCGCCCAGAGCCGCTCAACCACGTTGCGATTGTTATAGATCCAGTCTGGGCAGGCGACCGGCGCCTCGTTGGACTTCGCCGGGATTGCGGGTCGGGCGCCCATGCTCCAGACATGCTCGCGAAAGGCATGGCTGGTGTAGCCGCGATCTCCGACCACCCACATGGGTATGCCGGGTAGGCTGTCCAGCAACGGAACCGCTTGCGGCAGCTCGTGCGCCTGACCGGGCGAGATCCGAAAGGCGATGGCGCGTCCGAGAGCGTCGGCGATCACGCAAGCCTTGGTGCCATATCCCCCACGAGACCGGCCAAGTGCTTCACGATCGTCTCGTTGAGCTTGAGAGCCCCTTTTCGGCGAGCTCCGGCCGCCTTCTGATGAGCGCGCACGCTGGTGCCGTCCAGGAACGTCATTCCGAGCTGGATCCCACGTTCCTGCACCAGATTGAGCAGACGCTCCCAGACACCCAGGCGCGCCCAGCGGATGAAGGTCTGGGCCGCCCGCCACCACGGGCCCAGTTCAGCCGGCACAGCACGCCACTTGGCACCATTCTCATGCCGCCAGAGGATGGCCTCAACGGTACGACGCAGATCATTCGGTGGGGTTTTGCCCTTCGGACGGCACTGCTCCACCAAAGGCTCCAGCATCGCCCATTGTGCGTCCGTCAGCATGGCTCCTCCTCGGATCAGGACGAGCAAAACGCCCTCAGACGCAATGAGTTCAAGCGCTAACAGGCCTTACTCCGTATCATGTGAATCCTGCACATGGCGGTACAGTCTCAACATCAGCCGACGCATCCTCACCACCAATCCGCGCCGACTGTTCGCGATCACCTTCACGCCGACCCTCACCTCCCAAGCTGATTTCCGGTCCTGGCGCATTCAGGTGCGCAACGTGCTGGACTACAGGCGTCGAGAATCAAGGTGGTGGCGAGATGTGGGGCTTTGGGGCTGGCTGAACGCTGATGGGCACATAAAAGGGATTGCCAGCCTCGGGGCCATCTTAGAGGATGAATTCCTGCACGCGTTCGGACGCCGATGGCCGACCACATTACGAGCGATCGACGAAAAGGAACTGCGCAACGAGGTCTACTTTTCGGTGCGGCCCAGCATGATCTTCAACGCTGGACCGCACCATGGCCGCTACCAACATCTGAAGCTGGCAATCGAACCCGCTGGAAAGGTTAGGTTGACGAGGGCTCTGACGGAGGAGCGGTGTGCTTTGAACGCTGAGCATGATGCGATGCCGGTGGTGCTGTGAGGGTCTGAAGATGAAAGTCAGTGAAAAGCTGACCTTCGGCTGGCTGCGTCTCTTGGGCTCGGATTTCCAGATAGTCTGTCGCTATAACCTCCACCGGAACAGCACTCTTCGGCGGACGGCCCGGCCCACGAGCGGTGCCGCTGGCAACCTTCGCAGCCCTTTTCCGATCTCGATTTATCTGCATCCGCTCACGATCCTTAGCCTTCCTTCTCTCTTCGCGCTGCTTGAAGGTAAGAGGATCAATCTTCACCGTCTGGGAGACAGTCTTCGACTCGGGGCGCTCCACGTCCATGATCCCTGCCGCCTCCACGGCGACAAGACGAACATCATCGCTGATCCCGCTGGCCACGAGATAATCCTTCAAGCGCTCCGCCTGATCGTCACTGTAAAGGTGGATTTCATAGGTGTCGGAGAAGTGGCCATTCCGTAGTGCGCCTCGGAACACGAACTGGACAATGTCTTCGTCCTCGCGGGCTCGACGAATGTCGTCCTTGGCCAGCCCGAGCGCCTCCAGGATAGCGTCATCGCCCGTCTGGGCCTTGTTGCTGTAGAAGTAAGCGCAGCGGGTATGATGCCGGAGGGTGTTGGTCCCCGCCATCTTAGGCTGGCACTCCACACCGTCAAAGCGGTGTCGGAAGTATGGGCGGATCACATCGTTCCCAGACCAGTAGCCGTCGAAGCCTATGGCCTCAAGGTGCTTGGAGATGGCAACAAGGCACCGGCTGCCCTCGTCGATTCCCCACCATGTCGTCGCTCCAAGATGTCGCGTGTAGTAGTAGATTAGAACCGTGGGTCGTGCGGTCCTCGGTTCCCGCTCGCTGATGTTCATCACCTCGAATGGCGTCGAACCCGGATGAGCCTGTCGAGCCACATGGTACATGAGGCTGTTAAGCATCCCAGCGCCCGCGAAGGTGACTGAGGTGGCGTGCTCTGCCAGACCTGTAGGACTCCAGCATGAGTACCATCTTACTTTCTTCTTCGTGCCCTTGGCCTTCTGCCAGTCAGCGATGTCAACGTAGACGGCCCTCGTCTTACAGAGCGCCGCCTTGTGGAATGCCACCAGGGCTTCAGCCGCATCGCTGATGACTTCGCCGATCGTGGGAAGCTCAACATCATCGCGGGGCACCACAAGGTACCATGACCCACCGACATTTACCGGGACAAGCCGGTATAGGTCGGCCATAGTCCTCCAGCCATTTCCGGCTTTGAACACGCCCGAGAGCATGCCGCCCTCGGGAACTTCGTCGGTCGCGGTGTTCCAGCCCTTTAACAGGGTGGGATCAAGTCCGAGCAGACCCTCATGGGTGACGATCACGATCGAATGCTCCGAAGAAGAATGATCCCGAAGAGCCGTTTCGATGCGGCGTCCAACCTTGCCGCGTTTGTTGGTTTGGTCGGAATGGATGGGTTCAATCGCGACTGAAACACGCCGACCGAGAACCTTTGAAGCCAAGGCAGCGGCCTGCTCATCGATCAGGGCAGTACGAGGGAGCGCCAGCACCCAACGCCCTAACGAAGAAAGCATCGTATCATGCAAGTATTCGGTTTTCCCGCAACCGGGCGGGCCAATAACTACGTTAATCAAAGTAAGACCTTCAACAATAACACCATGAAAGTTGCGTTCGCAGCGTGTCTAATAAAGAGAAGTGCGAACGTGATTTCTTGATACATCGTTGAGATTTCAAAAGTCGATATTTATCTACAGACGACGAGGGCGGCATGGCGAACCCGCTTGCGGGTGAGTGATGGCGTCCTCGGCACGACGGGGTGCGCCAGCGCCCCTCGTCCAATTCTCTCTGGGATTGAGGTGACCTCCGGTCAGTGCTTAAATCGTATCTGGATGGATATCGGGGATATGACGCCGCTCGCGCCTCGCGCTGAAGCGCTCGGGCGCGATCCTCGTGCCGCTTCGACCTCTGACGCGACGCAGCGCTGCCGCGCTGATCCCGCCACAGGCCGAGCGGCGGTTTGAAGATACCAAGGTGTCGAGATCAATTAAGCAGCCGAATTTCGGCTCCTGAAATCCACCTCTTCGCTTGCGAAGAAGGAAGAACGTGATCGGCTCGCCGCAGGCGGCCAGACACGCAGCGAACGCAAATTGCTGAATGAACGGCCTTGCAAGCGGCGATGGCTCGTCACCCTCATCGAGCCACGCCGAACCGGAATTTTAGGCTGCGGCTGGACATGGATTGCCCCGGCCACCACCTTCGTTTGTTTGTAAGTTGTATTCCTCGAACCAGTTGCGCCTACGTGTTCTGGCCAGTCTTCTGCTCATTCGGTTGACCAGTTGTCTGTGGGGTGGCTCCGGTAGTCTGTGGGGACTTCGTGACCCCTGTCGGGCTCGTCGGGGTGATCGAGCTTGAGGCAGCAGAGGTCCCAGTTGTTGAGGCCGGGCCGCTGGCAGCAGGCTTTTCAGGACCGCCTGACTGGTCGCCCAAGTTGGTGACTTTCTCGCTCATGCCCTGGACGGTACTCCGCACCGTCTCAGCAACTTGTTCGGCAGCGTCAGCGACGTTATCGGCCCACTCGTCCACGGGGAGATCGCGGATCGTGCGCGGAAGCTCGGTCAGGGACTGGACAGCCTGCTTCCGCCCCTTTGTGATATAGGTGTAGAGGGCATACCCGGCGAGAGCCACGGCCCCCACGCTCAACAGGGGTTTCGAGGCCATCGTGGCTCGGACGCCGGTCGCCGTGGTGCGGAGCACATAGAGCGGGGCGGAGGTGTGGATCAGCCGCTCAACCATTGGAAGACGGTCAGGGGTGGTGTGGACGTGGATATCAAACTGATTATCGGCACGCCGGGTGACCTTGATATTGTTGCGCGAAAAACCACTCTGGGTGAGGCGGTGAATGGTCTGATCGACTGCCTTTTGGTTTGGCAGAATAGACCATGCTGCGGTCTTAGAATGGGGCATTGGAAACCTCCCGTTGAAGTCAACGAAGAATCACCAGATGACCAGGAAGGTTCCGGTCGAGTTGGTGACATCTTAGAGGTAGACAATCGGCTGGAAGTTTGTGCTTTCTTCTTCAACAATCCCGGAAATCATCTTCCAAGAGCCATTAGCGCGCCCGGCCCCGATCAGCAATCGCAGCCCGCTAATCGATCAGCAAACCCTAATCATCTTCAATCCAGCGATTACCAAAACCGCTTTGAATGCCTTGAGGATGATTGGCGTGGCGAGTTTGATCCCGAGCGTTGTCCCGATCACCGCACCGAGAAAGGCAGTCTCAAGCAAGAGCGGCAGATCGGACGGAAGGGAGCCAACGCTGGTGAGGTTGCCAAGGAGACCGGCGATCGAGTTCACGAGGATGAAGACGGCGGCAACACCAAATGCAGTCTTCGTCTCCGACCATCCCACGAACAGCAATAACAGCGACAGGAAGATGCCACCGCCAATTCCCGTAAGCCCTGAGAGGAAGCCGATTCCGTCCCCGCCTGAAATGTCGAGCAGGATCGGCGGGTCACGCCATTCCTCGGTGTTCAGCGGCTTTGGCCACAGGAGCCGGGTGGCGGCAATCAGAAGGACAACACCGACGAGTGGCCAGTAGATGTGGCTGGGTAGCTAAATCGATCCTCCAACGAAGGCCATCGGGATTGCACCGATGATGAATGGCCACAATGTCCGCCAACGGAAGAACCCCGCCTTCGTGAAGCGCCAAGAAGCGAACGCGGCGACGATATTCAGGACGACGGCATCTTCCGAGCCGTTGGCGTTACTTCAGCACTCGTCCACGACCCGAGAATCGTTAAAAGACGACGCCGCGATTACAGTCATGATCTCCGATTGGTTCCACACTCAAGCTGAAACTTCAGACTCGAATTATGGGCATGGCAGCGGAGCAAAACTGAATGCCGCCGATGCTTTGCTGAAAAGCCCCAACTGCCTCGAAGATTGTGCTGAAAGGCGCTGGCTTCTCAATCCACGGCATACCCTTGAACACGGGAGGAGCGGCTTGTTGGCTGAGACCCGAGTAGACTACGAAAGGAATGCCACGCCGCCAAAGCTCGCGGGCCAGATCGGAGCAGAGTCCATCTTTGAGAAGGGCATCGATTACCGCCGCTTCCGGTGAGTTACCCTTGAGCCATTCCAAGGCCGCCGCACATGTGGAAAACGGTCCAGCCACATTGTAGCCAACATCTCGGAAATCATCTTCGAGGTTCAGCCCGATCACCGCGTCATCTTCTGCAAGAAAAATCATCCGGTGGCCCCCTTCTGATTATCGAAGACTTGTTAAGGCTGAGCTTTGCTCTTTGATCAGGAAAGGACAAGGGAAGCTAACGGGATATTAGGGGCTATACGCTCAACATTCGATGAAATCAGTCCGACATACCTATGAAAATCTGACCGATATTTCAGAATGGATTGATTAACTTTCTCGCCAAATCCAAGGTCCTCGATCCTGCCAAACTGTGGTGCATGACATGCCACTGCGTCACATCATCAAGAACTGCAAATAGCTCAGCAATCTTGGCAAGGAAAATAAACCATTTCTTTTGTGGGCACTGAAAGTGCGGCTGTTTGAACGGCATCGCGATTGATGAGTTTACCCCTCCGTAGGCTCGGAGGGTCGTACCCATGGCCGTGAAGTACGTCTTGATCCTTATCCTCAGCAGCGCAAATCCTGCCGAACACCATATCGCACAGGCGTGGGACAAGCTGTTTCCAAGCTATGACGACTGCTTGAAGCACGCCTCCGCCGTTGAGATGCAGAGTGCGACCCTGAAGGATTGCAAGACGGTTGAGGTTCCAGGTGAGGGACCACGGAAGGAAGACGTTGTGCTCACGCCAGAAGCGAGCGTGCTTGAGGAACCTGACCAAACTGGCACCTCGACACAGCCTCTTATAGAATGACAAGGCCACCACGCTCGGTGGCTGTCATTCACTTGTGGCCTATAGTGAAAGTGTCAAGAAGACGATGCTGCGTTCGGCTGGAAGCTTGGAACGTCTGATCGGCGAGTTTCTCAAACCCACATCGTCGTTAGCCTATGGGCCGCAAGTGATATGCTTTGCTGCATACCTCAGAGCGCAAACTCGTGGGGTGGTGGCCCCTTGTCAGGATCATGACGCAGAAAGAAGGGGGTTAACCCCCCCTTCCTCAGTCCTTCTTGAAGGCGTCTTTGATGGAATCCTTGATGCCGCCGATGGTGTTCTGAATCTTGCCCTCAGCTTGATCCGCCTTTCCTTCTGTCTGCATCTTGGAATCGCCAGTCACATTGCCGACTCCTTCCTTGAGTTTACCACCGATGTTCTTGGCGGAACCGTCAACACGATCTTTGTCAACCATAGCTCTCTCCTTGGCTATCGGTTTAACGTGCGGTGGAGTTGAGCCGTTCCTGCGACGTAAGGCATCGACGAACGCTGAGGAGTGCAGGCTTTCTGTTGCTCGTCAGAAGCAGAGCATATCCATTGGGATTAGTATCACAATGAGATGCTTGTTTTACCCTCCTTACCGGCCATCCTTAATCTGCTGAACAACGACGCTTTGTTCTGCGTACAGGGATAGGCGGGTAAATGTCTGGCGAGGCCGCTAATGACCGCAGGGAGTATGTGACTGTTCTGATCTGCAAGAACCCCTTGCTTTCCATGGGGCTCGAACTTCTCTTAGCAGATACCCGCTTTGCCGTATCCGAGATCGGGTCTGATGAACCTCGGCCTCAGCGGCCTCGACTTCAGATACAGCCTGATCTGTTCATTGTAGATGGCAGTTCCTCCTCAGAGGAATTGCTTACCAGCATCAAGCTTCTGAAGGCGCAGCACCCCAACGCAAAGCTCGTCGTTGTTGCCGATAAATTCGACATCAGCTTTGCTCGGCTCGGGATTGAAGCGGGAGCCGATGGCTTCTGTCTAACCACGAGCGACCGTGAAGTTCTGATCAAATCGCTTGAGTTGGTGATGACCGGCGAGAAGATTGTGCCGGGGGCGCTGGTCCTCTCAATGCTGAGCGAGATGACCTCGAACGCTAAGCCGGATCAGGACAGCGCCACGGCAGCGCCATTGCGGCATGATGCGGGGATACACAGACTCTCTCCCCGAGAGGCCGAGATACTGCGCAGCCTGATGCGCGGTGAGCCTAACAAGGTCATCGCCAAAAGGCTTGACGTTACTGAGGCGACGGTCAAGGTTCACGTGAAAGCAATCTTGCGCAAGGTAGGCGCTGCCAATCGAACCCAAGCCGCCCTTTGGGCGACAGAGCATTTGACGACGAAAGGCGGTAAGCCTTAGTGCGGGTAACTCAAGATCAGTCCTACACGCTCCTTGCTCCGTATTAAGGTAAGAGTAGCCCTCATTCGTCCTCTGCTTCACAACGAGCCTCAAGTCGGGACCGCACCCACGCGACCGAGACACCCTCCTCAGCATGGAACTGTCGATCGCCCACCATCCTTGACGGAGCCCGCCGTCAGATCGTTGGAGCAACATAGTTCAACAGGATGAGTTCGCGTCGTTCATTCTGAGTTCGACGGTACCGCTTGTTAGACCTGACCGAGTAATTGAGGTCGTACGCAATCTGCTGCCATCCGGTCCGCATCCTGCGCAGCGTATTGCTGGCATTGTACGTGACCATGGTAGGTGCCTGACCGCCCTCGACACTCCTTCGGAATGTCTGATGATCAAAGCCGGTGTGTGCACGTCCCCGATTGCCATACAGCCCCTGACCGCCGATGTCGTATGGTGGGTCCATAAAGAGGATCGGCGCAGACCCTGACCAAGGCTCCTGGAGCACATCGCGATAATCAAGGTTAGTGATCTGCCACCGCTCCATCAGAGGCGTATAACCGGCAAGTCGATCGATGTGCTGCATCGTCCAGCGAACCTCCGACGCCTCGGGAGAAAATGAACCGCTCTGCGTTAGACCGCTAAAGGAACAGCGGTTCGTGACGTAGAACGCGATTGCCTGGGTCAGTTCCTCAACATTCGGCTCATCTATCTCGTGTCGCAGACGGTGAAAAAGCTCACGGGCCGCATCCTCCGTAGCGGACCTCTCCTTCAGGTCCTTGAGGACCTCGACCATTTCGCGTGACCGAACCGGGTCCCGTAGCACCCTCCAGAATGACACGAGCGGCTGATAAAGGTCGTTGACCCAAATTGACGCCTTCGGGAACCGTATGCTCATAAAGATAGCGACCGCAGCACCTCCGGCGAATGGCTCTCGATATTCGTCAATGTGCTGAGGGAAATGGTAGGCGATGCTTTTGAGCGCCTTGGACTTTCCTCCAGGATATCTCAGCGGGCTTGTGGTGCGGGCCGCGATGGGGGTGCTGCTGGGCGTCAACTCATTAGGACGCAATGACACCCGCACCTTGAGAACGGACATGACCGCCACGAGCGTCTGGAGGTTCCCTCGACCCCGCTCAACCTGAGCAACCGATGGGCGGGTTAGCCCAGTCAGCTTGCACAGATGCTCCTGTGAAAGCCGCGCTGACTTACGCCGCTCTGCAAGCCACAGACCAAGATTAACATTGTTGCCTTGTCCAGCGAACCGGTGCTCTAAGACAGCAAGAGCAGCAAGCAACGGTGCAACCGTGCCTTCGTCCACACTCCAGATTTGCTATCGTGGCGAGATTCAAACCGGCACGCTCTGCGAGGGACTCTTGTGTCAGCTTCCGGGAACGCCGAGCGGCGCGAAGCTCCCGCCCAAGCAAAAATGTCGCATGCTGCATTTATAGTATTTTCGTTTGCAGAATTGGGTCCTGTCTTGGAGCCGACCGGGTGGGTTCCCGCGCAGAGGAACGGAGGACCCATACATAACCGATTAGCGGTCGGCAGGCCAGCGATTTTGATCCGCAGCCGACTCGCAGTATCCTTCAACGATGGAGCAAATTGACCGTGCGGCGATCTTTCTGAACCTGTGCCTTCGCAATCAGGTACGCCGCGAGGCATCGCTCCCTTTGCTCGATCTCAAAACCGAATACAGCCTTGCGATCGCAGTAGCGGAAGCTGCGCAACGACGGGCGATCCGTCAACAGTACGAGCCGCAGGTGCGCGCTGAAATCCTCGCCGAAATGAGAGAGCGGTACGGACCTGACTGGGGAAACTGTTGGTCAGGTCGCCTCGCGCTGGGTGCACTTATGGACAAGGTGTTTCGTGAACGGTACGGGCTTTGACACTCACCAGATGCCGAGAGAGCATCACGAATGGCTGCTCTGGGTTCAACAGAGAAGCTGGTGGCGGCCATCACCGACACTGCGGCTGGATTGTGATAAAACCATAATGGTGGTCGAACCCGTCACTCCATGAGCGGAGAACCTCATGATCTTCATCATCACTGGCGAGCGCGAAAACGAGCCGGTTTCCACCACCGCAAGAACGCCAGTTGCGGCCCTCCAGCAGTCCCGAAGGTTGGCCGACGAGGGCGTGCGGAACGTGTTGATCGACGCGGATGGACAGGAGTTCGCACCTGCTGACTTCAACCGGCTCTTCGTTCAACCCGCACCGACTGGAAGGTAGTAGGACAAAGGTCTTGCTTCCGAGCAAATCACTTGCACTCAGGTCCGATGTCCCTCCGCGCCAGAACTCTCAGGCTCCAGAAGGTCAATCAGCCTCGCCACTGTAACAACCCCCTCCGGCAGGGCTCCCTCGACGTGCTCATGCTCCCATGTGATCTCATAGGGCACGTGGACTGCCCTGCCACCGATCTCAATCACCAGTAGGATGTCGGAACGAACGGAGTTGCCGACCATCGGAAATCCATCGGCGACTACACCATAGCGGTCGAGGAGCCGCTGGTAGGTGACCTGATCCTTCTCTGAGACGATCTCGATCGCATGGAAGAACGGCACGAGCCCGGAACGAGCGATCTTGCTCTCCTGGTCGAACAGGTCGCCTTTGGTGATCAGCCATAACTCATGATCCCGCGCTCGGAGGGTTTCCAGCGCCTCACGTGCGCCCTCGATCAACTCGACCGGGTGCTCCAGCATGGTCCGCCCATAGTCGAGAATAGTCTGGATGTCCTCGGCTGGGATGCGCTTTTCCGTTACCGCGATCGCGGTTTCCCCCAGCGACAGAACAAAGCCTTTGATGCCGTAACCGTAGGTCGTGATGTTCTTGCGCTCTGTTTCCAGAAGACGAGCGTTTAGGATGTGGGTGGGAATGTCTACGTGGCGGGAGATCAGTGACCGGAACCGGCCCTGTGTCATCGAGAATAGGGTCTCGTTGTGCCATAGGGTATTGTCACCGTCGAAGGCGATCACGCGCGGCAGGTCCATCGCAGCGGCTCCTAATCGCAGTCTCTACCTCCAGGCCGAGTCTACGTGGGTCCAGACAGGAACGTTGCAAGGGCTCAATGGGAGGGGCGTCCCTGCCGATATCAGCCAGCGCAAACCGCCTACTCACCCCTGTACGCTCCGTGATGACAGCCACCTGTTCTAATTTACCTCAAGCTGGTCCGGCTCCATCCTCCCGGTCCAGAGGTGAAGTAGAACAGCAATCCGCCAACGATCGCGAGGCGTTCGTATAGCTCTACGCTCTGCTGAGGACGAAGGAGCATGTTCAACCCAGTTTGCCCATAGCTCATCCAGAGACTGGCACCTGTGAAGCCGATGAGCGCCAAAGCTGTCCAACGCGGCCACAGCCCGATGAGCAAGGCCAATGGTCCAAGAAACTCGGCAGCCACCATGATGCCTGCGATCACAGTCGGGTAAGGCATCCCCTTGGCCGCAAGAGATGACGCGAAGGTCGAGAAAGCCATGAGCTTGTTGAAGCCGGACGGCAGGAACAGAGCCGCCACAAGCAGGCGTCCGAAAAACAAGGCACAATCTTCGCTGCGGTTCAACACAAGCGTCCTCCCGATCCTGAAGTCGCGACGGGTTCATGGGCTTGACCCGCTCCGTCGCAGTCACCAGAAAATCACAGTCCGGTTAGAAGACGGTTACGAGCAAGATCGAAGGTAACATCATCTCGTTGAGGTTGGTGGCACAAGTACCCTCACGCCACCGGACACCTGCCTCGGTTTACTTCATACCGGCGGGCTCATATGCTGGGCAGTGCTTTTTCAGGATAATATTCAGGCTTTCCCGTTTATGCCAGTACCTACGCCCGAGAGCGGCCTCCCGTCATGGACGGAGGCTGACCGTCTCGCTGCTTTGAGGAGCTTCCACGTTCTCGACACCGAGCCGGAAGCAGCCTTCGACGAGATTACCGCCTCAGCCGCCCATATCTGCAATGCCCCCATGGCGCTCGTGTCCCTGGTGGATGATATCAGGCACTGGTTCAAGGCCGAGGTGGGGCTTGGAGGACGGGAAATCCCGCGCAGCATCGGCATCTGCGGTCATACTATTCTGCAATCCGGTGTCTTTGTCGTTTCCGATACGGCGAAGGACCCGCGCTTTGCCGACAACCCGCTCGTCACTGGCAAACCTCATCTGCGTTTCTATGCGGGTGCGCCGCTGGTCACCGATGACGGATTGCCGCTCGGGACCCTCTGTGTTCTCGACCAGAAGCCGCGCCCAGAGGGACTGACGCCTGAACAGTCAACGGCATTGCTTGATCTTGCGCGCGCGGTGATGGCCCAACTCAAGGTCAGGCGAGCCGAAAAGGCTCACGAGGAGAACGAGGCGCGGCTCAAGCGCATCATCGATGCTGTGCCCCACATCGTGTGGTCAGCCCTTCCTGATGGCCACAATGATTTCCACAATCAGCGTTGGTACGAGTTCTCAGGTCTGCCATTAGGGTCAGCCATAGGAGATCAATGGAGCAACGCCGTCCACCCTGACGATCAAGATCGGACCTGGACCAGATGGCAGCACTCCCTCGCAACAGGCGAACCATATGAGGTTGAGTACCGTCTGCGCCACCACTCGGGCGAATACCGCTGGACCTTGGTACGGGCGGTTCCCCTGCGCAATGAACAGGGCGCTATCGAGCGCTGGCTCGGCACCTGTACTGATATCCACGAGGCCAAGCAGACGGAAGTTGCACTGGCCGAAAGCGAGGAGCGCTACCGGGCTTTGATCCAGGCCAGCACCGCCATGGTCTGGCGAGCGGCACCCGATGGTTCAATCCTCGAAGGCTGGGGCTGGAAGGAGTTCGCTGCGCAAGCGCCCGAGGGGTACGAAGGTCGCGGGTGGATCGATGCCCTCCATCCTGATGACCGCGAGCGGGCCGTTGCTGTCTGGAAGGACATGCGGGAGCAAGACCAATCCGGCGCGGTGGAGTACCGTGTTCTGACCAAGGAGGGCGAGTATCGCTGGGTTCTGGCGCGTGGTGTGCCGCTGAAGGCCGATGACGGCTTTGTTCGGGAGTGGGTTGGTACGATCACCGACATTCATGAGGAAAAGCAGGCTGAGGAGCGTCTCTGGTATCTGGCAAATCACGATCCGCTCACAGAACTGCCGAACCGCACCTTGTTCCAGGCTCGTCTGAGTAAAGCTCTTGCCGAGGCGAAGCAAAGCAGAACAATGGCCTGTCTTCTGCTCATCGATCTGGATGACTTCAAGGACGTAAACGACTCGTTCGGCCATGATGCAGGCGACGCCCTGCTGAAGGAAACAGCGCGACGGTTATCCAAGATGGTCACAGCCTGTGGCACGGCGGCGAGACTCGGCGGCGACGAGTTCGCGGTTCTGCTCACAGATCCGTCTCTCCTTAAGCAAGGCATGGTGTTTGCCGAAAGCCTGATCAAGAGCCTCAACCAACCGGTGTTCTCCTATGCGGGCCAAAGCATCGCCACAAGGGCAAGCATTGGCATGGCGGTGTACCCGGACCATGCCGCCGAGCCTGCGGAGTTGATGAAGGATGCGGACATCGCCCTCTACCGATCCAAGGCTGCGGGACGCAATCGCGTGACGCTATATGCCCCGGAGATGCGAGCCGTCGCCACGCAACGGATCGCGCTCAGGCGTGAGATGCGGGAAGCGCTCTCGCGGGATCAGATCGTCCCCCACTATCAGCCGCAGATATGCCTCGCTACGGGTGCCATCGTTGGCTTTGAGGCACTCGCTCGCTGGCAGCACCCGACCCAAGGTCTTCTGACACCCGGCACCTTCGGAGCGGTTTTCGATGACGTTGAGCTTGCCGCCCTGGTGGGTCAGCGTCTGATTGGCACAATCGCGGCAGATCTGCGCAAGTGGCTGGCCAGTGGCTTCAGCGTTGGGCGGGTCGCAGTCAACCTGTCGCATGCAGAGATCACCCAGCCCGGCTTCGCCGAGGAGTTTCTGCGCGTTTTCAAGATCGCGCAGGTTCCGGTTGAGTTTGTTGAGGTTGAAATTACCGAGAAGGTGCTGCTGGACGGGCACTTTGAGGCAGTCTCGTCCGCTCTCACAACCTTCCGCAACCAAGGCATCAGGATCGCACTGGATGACTTCGGAACGGGGTTTGCATCCCTCACCCACCTCAAGCGTTTCCCGGTGGATCACATCAAGATCGATCGCAGTTTTGTGCAGGACCTTGAGCAAGACCCTGACGATGAGGCCATTGTCGCGGCGCTGATCGGCTTGGGCAGGAGCCTCAACCTTATGGTCACAGCGGAAGGAGTGGAGACGACCGGCCAAGCCCAGCGGTTGCTGGCGATGGGGTGCCAATATGCGCAAGGGTACTACTTTGTGCAGCCCACGGCGGGCATCGAGGTGCCAAACCTGATTTCAAGACGGAAGGAACTTATACCAAGTCCCTGAAGGTCTGACTCGTTCGTGATTTCCCGGGCTGGAGTGGGTGTGATTCAGTTTGGTGAACCAGG
>NZ_JAEQMY010000053.1 GCF_016743775.1 Microvirga aerilata
CGAAAGTGGATTTACACTTTCGGGTCCGCCCGATGCTCCACTTAGAATGAGCGCGTCGTTCGGGCGGACGACCGGATCCGCTTTTCGCACGATGCGCACACCTGTCGGTGTTCGAAACGGGGGCTGTCATGAACAGACTTCAAGGAAAGATGGCCCTCGTCACGGCGGCAGGGCAGGGGATCGGACGAGCCATCGCGGAGGCCTTCATCCGCGAGGGCGCGATGGTCTGGGCGACGGATCTCGACGTTTCCAAACTGGAGGGGCTCGAGGGCGCCGAGAAGCGCCGGCTCGACGTGCTCTCAAGCCAGAGCGTCGAGGAACTCGTTGCGGAGGCGGGCTCCTTCGACATTCTCGTCAACGCCGCAGGCTTCGTGCATCACGGCACGATCCTGGAATGCTCGGACAAGGATTGGGACTTCTCGTTCAATCTGAACGTGACGTCCATGCACCGCACGATCAAGGCGGTGCTGCCGGGCATGCTGGAGAAGGGGCGCGGATCCATCGTCAACATCGCCTCCGGGGCGTCCTCCGTGCGTGGCATCCCCAACCGCTATGTCTATGGAACGACCAAGGCGGCGGTGATCGGCCTCACGAAGGCGGTCGCCGCCGACTTCATCCGGCGCGGCGTTCGCGCCAACGCCATCTGCCCCGGCACGATCCAGTCGCCGTCGCTTGACGAGCGGATCGCGGCGCAGGCCGAGAGTTCCGGCCAGAGCCTGGAGACGGTGCGCCAGGCCTTCGTCGACCGCCAGCCCATGGGCCGGCTCGGCACGCCCGAAGAGGTGGCGGCGCTCGCCCTGTATCTCGCCTCAGACGAGTCCAGCTACACGACCGGGCATATCCATCTCGTGGATGGCGGGTTCGCGCTTTAGGCGACGGCGCTCTTGTTGGCGCTGCCCCATTCCCTTCCTCTTGTGGGGAGGGGCGCCGCGTAGCGGCCGGCAGGGGTGCCGGCGCCGCTTTCCTCCAGCGATGCCGGGTTTCGCTCCGCGGCTCCAGGGAGGTTGTCACTCCCGGCCGGAGCGCAGCGAGGGGAAGGAAATCCAGAGCGCTGAGCGTGAGGGTGGATCCCCTTCCCGGTCCTGCGGACCGCCGGGGACGACAGCAGGATAAGGCGCGTGTTCCCCTCCCCACCGCAGGTCGGGTGCTCCCGACTTGCGCCAGAGGAAAGCAGGTCTCAGGCAAGCTTTAAGATGGCAGAGCGGTGTCCTAGGTCACCCGCCCCGAATAGGGCGTTTCCGGCACCGGGGTCAGCGGTCCCTTGCCCTGGAACCAGGCGATGAGATTGTCGGCCGCGAGCTTGCCCATGGCGTTGCGGGTATGAACTGACGCGGACGCGATGTGGGGAAGCAGCACCACATGCTCCAGGTCGATCAGCTCCTGCGGAACCTGCGGCTCGTCCTCGTACACGTCGAGGCCCGCCGACAGGATCGTGCCGGATTTCAGGGCCTCGATCAGGGCCTGCTCGTCGACAACGCTGCCGCGCGCCACGTTGATCAGGACCCCATTGGGACCAAGCGCCCGCAGCACCTCCGCGTTGATGAGATGGCGCGTGGAGGCGCCGCCGGGCGTGATGACGATGAGCACGTCGCAGGCCTCCGCAAGCCCCACTGCGGTCGGATAATAGGTGAAGGCGACATCGTCCTGCTGGGTGCGTCCATGATAGGCGAGGCTCACGTCGAAGCCCGAAAGCCGCCGCGCGATGGCCTTGCCGATGCGCCCGAGGCCGACGATGCCGACCTTTCGGTTGCGCAGGGTCGCCGAGAGGGGAAAGGGCGCTTCCGGCCACCGGCCTTCCCGGAGGTAGCGGTCGGCCTGCGGAATCTTCCTCAACGTCGCCAGGAGCAGGCCGATGGTGAGATCGGCCACCTCGTCATCGAGCACGCCGGGGGTGTTGGTGACGACGATGCCGCGCCTGGCCGCCTCCGCAGCATCCACATTGTCGTAGCCGACCCCGACGCTTGAAATGATCTCCGCGTTCGGCAGATGATCGAGGAGCTTCGCATCGGTGCGGCCGTAAAGGGTGCTGGTGGCCACGCCGCGGATGCGGGGCCCCACCTCCCGCAGGTAGGCTTCCTGGTCCGGCTGCTCCCACAAGCGATGAATCGTGAAGGCCTTGTCCAGCGCCTCCGTCGCGATCGGCATCATCGGCGCTGTCATCAGGATGTCGGTTGGGCTCATGGGGTCGTTGCTCTCTTTCGTGGTCAGCCGATGGCGCAGCGAGCTGCCGCGCCCAGGCGGAAGGATTCGTCGATGATCTTGGCCTGCTGCTGAAGCGCGGATTTCACGTCCTGCGGCAGGTCGGGCCAGTGGCAGCCGCGAAGCGCCGCCTCGAGGGCGTAGAGCGCGTTGAGGCTGACGCGGCGGGGCAGCATGAACTTGAGGCGCCGGTAGGCTTCGACCGAGCCGATGGCCCGAAGGTCGCCTGCGGAACCGATGCCGGCCGCCTTCAGCCAGCCGCCCGTGACGGGGCCGATCCCGGGCAGGCTATCAACGGGGGCATCGCTCATGCGGACGGCTCCGGCTTCGGTTGCTTCATACGTTCACGGTAGAGCAAATAGAGCCCCGAAGCGATGACGATGCCAGCCCCGACGAAGGTCCAAGTGTCCGGCCAGTCTCCGAAGAGGAGGTAGCCGAGCGCCAGCATCCAGATGATCTGGCTGTAGATGAAGGGCGCCAGGATCGCCGCCGGCGCGCGGGCATGGGCAAGAACCAGGAACCAGTGGCCCAGGCCCCCATAGAGCCCCGTGGACATCAGCAGAACCCAGGTGAGCGGCGAGTCGGGCGTGGTCCAGATCCAGGGCAGAAGCGGCGTCATGAGCGCGATGCCGGCGACGCTCGAATACAGCGTGGTCGTGGCGGACGAATCGCTCGAGGCCAGCATCCGCGTCACGATGTTGTAGAAGGCGTAGGACACGGCGCCGACGAGCGACAGCAGGGCCGCCGGATGCATGGTCCCCAGGCCCGGTCGCGTGATCACGAGCACGCCGAGGAAGCCGACGCCGATGGCCGTCAGCCGCTGCCAGCCGATGCGCTCCCCCAGAACCGGGCCTGCCATGAGGGCCACCAGGAGGGGCGTTGCGAAGATGATGGACTGGGTTTCCACGAGCTGCAGATACTGCAGGGCGAAGAAGTTGCAGATGGTCGAGGCGAACAGCAGGAAGGAGCGGATGAGCTGAAGGGGAAGCCGGCGGGTGCGCAGGGCGCCCGGCTTGGTGCGCGGATTGATGACCATGAAGGTCAGGAAGGCTGCCGACACGTAGCGGGCCCACACGGCCACCATGGGATCGACGGAGCGGTTGACCCATTTGGCCGTGGCATCGAGGCACGAGAAGCAGATCAGCGCCGCGCACATGAGGGCGATGCCGATCAGGCGGTTGTGACGGTGCGAGACTTGCGCGGGAAGGGTCGAGGAGATTGTATCGGCCATGCCCGGATGCTAGCCGCACAGGGCCGTATGGGCGAGTTCCTCCAGCGCACAGCCCTCCTGCGCGCCGGACAGGGGTCTCCCGTGCCGGATCAGGCGGTCGCAGCCAGTTCCTGCTCTTCGGTGCCCAGCTCGTCCACGTCGTCCTCGGCCTCGACCTCGAAGCCGGTCTGATCGGCTCCCGTGAGGCCGGCAAGGTTCTTGGCGGCCTTGCGCAGCAGCTTGCGGAGGCGCTTGCGGTCCTTGTTGTCGAACCCCGCCAGCAGCTCCGACTCGACCTCGTTCCAGAGGGCGTCGATGGCGGCCGCCTTGCGCTTGCCTTCCTTGGTGAGCTTCACGCGCACCACCCGGGCATCGCCCGGCTCGGTGTGGCGCTCCACGAGCTTCAGGGCGGAAAGGCGCGAAACGGTCTTGGAGGCGGTGGGCGGGCGCACCCGCAGGATGGAGGCCAGGTCGCCCATGGTCATGGGGCCGGCATCGGCGAGGGCCTGAAGAACCTGCTCCTGGCCGGCGAAGAGGCCGAGTTGCGAGAGCTTGTCGCCCGTGCGGCTCCGATGCAGGCGCGAGGCTTGAACCAGAGCCCATCCGACGCTCTTGATGCCCGGATGCTTGATGTCGCTGTCCATCGTTCCTCACTCTTCGAACCGTTGCCGAGAATACCATGAACAGGAACTCATGACGGTACGATGACAAGCCGGCACACTGTTAACAGGCTAAGGACCCGGAGCCTCTAGGCGTCCCGCGAGAGGGCGCTCTCATGCCAGCGGCGCAGGAGAAGATGGCTGAAGGCCGCCAGCACGAGATACAGAAAGATGCCGGTCGCGGCCAACAGCACGAGGGCCGCAAAGAGACGCGGAATATTGAGCCGATACTGGCTCTCGACGATCCGATAGGCAAGCCCCGAGCCCGCACCCGCCGAGCCCGCCGCCATCTCGGCCACCACGGCGCCGATCAGGGACAGCCCGCCCGCAATCCGCAGCCCCGCCAGGAAAGCCGGCAGGGCCGCCGGGCGGCGCAGATACCACAGGGCCTTCAGCCGGGCTCCGAGGCGCGCGAAGGACCCTCCTGAGGCGGATGCGCCATAGAGCCGGAACAGCTCCATGAGATTCCGGTCGACCGATTGCAGCCCGAGCATCGTGTTCGACAGTACCGGAAAGAAGGCCACGAGCCAGGCACAGGCCAGAACCGCCACGTCCTGCGGCAGGTAGATCAGCAGCAGGGGCGCGATTGCGATCACCGGCGTCACCTGCAGCACGACCGCAAACGGATAGACGGAATACTCCACGATCTTCGACAGGCTCAGCAGAACGGCAAGAAGCACGCCGCCGAAGACGGCAAGCATCAAGCCGAGAAGCGTCGTCTTGAGGGTTGTCAGAAGCGAAGCCCAGAGGATCGGCCAATCGCCCACAAGGGTCGCGGCAATCAGGCTGGGCGCCGGCAGGATATAGGGCGGAACGCCCCGAAGGCGCACATAGGCTTCCCAGCCCGCAAGGGCGGCTGCAAAGACCGCAAGGGGCAGGATCCATCGGAGGCGGGCGTGGCGCCTTGCCGGGGCCAGGGGAGCGGAGGCCATCACGGGCGCTCCTCGGCGGTCTGCTCCAGCAGAGCCCGCGAGATCTGCCCGCACACGGCCGCATAGCGCGCGCTGGTGCGAAAATCCCCTGGCCGTTGCGCCGGCGGCTCCCCCTGGATCTCCGCCACGATGCGGCCGGGGCGGGGCGACATCACGGCGATGCGGCTCGACAGATAGGCGCTCTCGTAGACCGAGTGCGTGACGAACACCACCGTGCAACGCAACTCGCTCTGCAGCCGCAGGAGATCGTCGTTGAGCCTGAAGCGGGTGATTTCGTCCAGGGCCGCGAATGGCTCGTCCATCAGGAGTAGTCGGGGCTTGAGCGAGAGCGCGCGGGCAATCGACACCCGCATCCTCATGCCCCCCGAAAGCTCCCGCGGATGGGCTTTGGCGAAGTCGCTCAGGCCCACGAGGGCAAGGCTCTCGGCGATGCGATCCCCGGCCTTGCGCTTCGACACGCCGCGCAGCCGCAGCGGCAGCCACACATTGTCGGCGACATCGGCCCAGGGCATCAGGGTCGGTTCCTGGAACACGAAGCCGATGTCGCCGCGATGATCGGCGTCAGTGGAATCGGGCCAGGCGACGCGGCCCTCGGTCGGCTGCGCGAGGCCCGCGACGATGCGCAGGACCGTCGATTTTCCGCAACCGGACGGCCCGAGGAGGGACACGAACTCGCCCGTGCGCACCTCGAGGTCGAGGCCGGAGAGCGCGGTCACGCCGTTTGCGAATACCTTGGTGACGCCCTGAAGCGCAACGAGCGTGGACGCGTGCTCTGCCATGGGTGCGACGGCGCCGGGATGGAACGCCGCTCTCCTTATTTCTTCAGTTCCAGCCCGACGCCCTTGTTCACGAACCGGAGCGTGTAGGCTTTCGTGTAATCGAGATCCGCCTTGAAGAGGCCGGCCTTCACCATCTTGTCGAAGAAGTCCTTCATCCGCGCATCCGTCATGGCGCCGATGCCGTGCTTCCCGGCGTCGCCGGAATCGACGATGCCGTACTCCTTCATCCTGGCCAGCGAATAGGCGAGCAGTTCGTCCGTCATCTCGGGGTTGTCGCGCTTGATGAGCGCATTGGCCTGCCGGTTGTCGCCGTAGAGATAGTTGTACCAGCCGATGGTCGAGGCGTCGACGAAGCGCTGCACGAGATCGGGCTTCGTGTCCACGATCTCGCGGCGGGTCTCCACAGTGGTGGAATAGGTGCTGAAGCCGTGATCGGCGAGCAGGAACACGTTGGGCTTGAAGCCTGCGGCCTTCTCGATGGTGAGCGGCTCGGAGGTGGCATAGCCCTGCTGCACCGAGGCCTTGTTGGCGATGAAGGGTGCCGGATTGAAGCCATAGGGCTTCACCTGCTCGTCGCGAAAGCCGAACTCGGCCTTCATCCATTGGAAGAACGTGGCGAACCCGTCCTTGGACAGCAGGATGTCGTTCGAGCGCTTCAGGTCCTCGAAGCGGTCGAAGCCCTGGCCCGGATGGCTGAGGAGCACCTGCGGCTCCTTCTGGAAATGGGCCGCGACCACCACCGTGGGAATATCCTTCTCCACCGCCGAGAAGGCCTGGATCATGCTGCCGCCCATGTAGAAGTCGAGCTTGCCGACCGTCATGAGCATGCGGTTGTTGGCCCGCGGGCCGCCCGGAACGATGGTGACCTTCAGGCCGTGCTTCTCATAGGTGCCGTCGGCAAGAGCCTGGTAATAGCCCCCGTGCTCCCCTTGGGCGATCCAGTTGGTGCCGAAGGTCACGCCGGTCAGGGGCTGCTGCGCAAGTGCGCTGCCAGCGCTCCAGCCGAGGCTGACGGCTAATGCTCCTGCCACCCAAGCGTTCAGCTTCATGCGCACTCACCCCTTCGCTCTGGCCGCCGACGGGCCGCGTCAGCTTCTGCGCGGTTCGGCGGAGCTTGGCAAGGTCCAGTGCCGTCCACGGCGCAAGGTCCAGTCTCGTCCACGGCGCACGCAGCGCGGGAAGGGGATCCAGCCGCATGCCCCGTTGGTGTGGATTCCCTTCCCCTTCAGCGGCTCTGCCGCTTCCGGCCGGGAATGACACTGGAGGGTGCTGCTGTCATCCCCGGCGGTCCGCAGGACCGGGAAGGGGATCCACTCACACGACGGGCGCTATGGCTTCCCTTTCCCTCCGCTACGCGTCCTTTCGGGAATGACACGCAGCGCAAGCGGATCATTCCACGAACCAGGGATAAGTCCAGGTCTCGGTCAAGGCCCGGTTTCCTGCGCGCAGGAAGGCTCGAAGATCAGCGGACTGTCCAGGCTCCAGCTTCACGTCGATGGCGGCGCGGAAGCCGTTGGTGTGGCTGTTGGGCATGATGAAGGTGTTGGTGATCTGCCCGGCCGACGTGGAGGGAACCAGCTGCACCTGTTCCGGGGCGCTCAAGTAATAGGGCAGGTTGCCGCCCGCGAAATCGATGATGAAGCGCCGGTGCGACGGGTCGCTGGGCGCGTTCGAGCCGCTGGCCCGCGGCGGGGCCTGGAAGGTGTTGATCGCCTTGCCGCCCGGATGCATGCCGCCGATCGCCGCCGCGGCGCGCAGGCGGTAGGAGAGCACGACCTCCTGGCCCGGCTCGTAGGGCCGGTTCGGCTGCCAATAGGCCACGATGTTGTCGTGGGTCTCGTCCTGGGTGGGGATCTCGACCAGCTCGACCCAGCCCTCGCCCCATTGCCCGATGGGCTCGACCCAGTAGCCGGGACGCAGATGATAGTGGGCTTCCAGGTCCTGGTAGTTCTCGAACACCCGGTCGCGCTGCATCAGGCCGAAGCCGCGCGGGTTGTTGTCGCTGAAGGACGAGATCGTCTTGCGCGCCGGGTTGCGCAAGGGACGCCAGATCCACTCGCCCGCGCCCGACTGCATGAGCAGGCCATCGGAGTCGTGAAGCTCGAGGCGGAAGTCGTCCGTGGGCTTCCGGTCGTTCTCGCCCTCGAAGAACATGGAGGTGAGGGGCGCCACGCCCACATTGGCGATGGTCTGGCGCGGGAACAGGGTGGCCGTGACGTCGATGGTGGTTTCCTTCGACGGATAAACGTCGAACCGGTAGGCTCCCGCCACGGACGGGCTGTCGAGGAGCGCATAGATGACGGCCCGCTCTTCGTTGGGCTTGGGCATCTCGATCCAGAACTCGCGGAAATGGGGAAACTCCTCCTGCTCGCCGCCCTCCACGTTGATGGCGAGCCCCCGGGCCGAGATGCCGTATTTCTGGTCCATCCCCAGGAAGCGGAAATAGCTGGCGCCGAGGAAGACGATCAGCTCGTCGAGCACCTTCGGGTCGTTCAAGGGGTAGTGGAGGCGAAAGCCCGCAAAGCCCAGATTGACGGGAAGCGGCCGCTCGATCTTGTTGCGGCCGTAGTCGAACAGCTCCCGCTGGTACGGCACCGGGTTCGGCACGCCGTCGCGCAGCACGTTCACCGTCACCGGACGCTGGTAGAGGAAGCCGAGATGGAAGAGCTGCATCCGGAACGGGCCGTTGCCGGAAGCCAGCAGGGCTCTGTCCGGGCGGAAGCGGATATCCCGGTAGTCGTCGAAGCTGAGCCGGTTCAGGGGCTCGGGCAGCTGCGCGGGCGGAGCCTCGAAGGGGGCCGAGGACAGCTCGCGCGCCCGGCGCACCACATCCTCGTAGCGGAACGGGTTCGGAGCCGGCGCTCCGCTGCCGTTCTGCTGGGCCAAGCTCTGCCGGCTCCAGGCCGGCAGCGCGGTGGCTGCGAGCAGGCTTTGCAGGAGGGTTCGGCGGGACAGGTGCGTCATGGCGGTGGAGCTGTTCTCGTTGAGGAGGGAGGGCCAGGCATCAGGCCCGGAATATGGGGCCCGACCCCCTTCCCGTGTACCTGTGCCGCTTAATGGAGGCTGAATGGTGATGCGGGCAAGACACAGGTCCCGGCAGGGTTAAAAAAATCCTCCGAAGGGGTCTAAAAACTCTTGTGATCGGGGGCGAATGCCCTTATCTCAGCCTTGCCCAATTTCGCACGTGCCTGTGGTCGTGTGTCGGTTGGTGGGCATCCGGACAAGAGGCCGGACAGCCGCCCGAGAGCGCCCTAGTTCTCGATACCCCTAACCGGCAGCCGGAGGCGAAAACCGGCGCACCTCGTTCTCAACGGGGGACGCGACTTAAAGCAACGACGAACGGGCTTTTTTGGTCTCGTTGGCCCTCCAAAGGTCAGCACCGAAGAGGCTTGTTTATCATTGCCAGGCGTGCGGACGGGAAACCCCCATCCAATCCAAGGCAGCATCGTCGGGTGAAGAGCCCATCGCGCTTCTCGTGTCTCCATCGCACGAAGCGGGATGTGATCTTTCCTCGCTGACGCCGGACGGCAAAAGCGCTCGCTCAGAGCTCTGACCGTCTGAATTTCAATCCTGAGGCCGGAAAGCCTCTATTGAACCTTTGGTGGGGAGAGCGCCATGACTCAGCGCATCCGTGAATTTCTGCGCAACCGACGTGAGGACGGCCCGTGCGTGGTCGTCGACCTCGACGTGGTGCGCGACAACTACTCCAAGTTTGCCCGTGCGCTCCCCGACACGCGTGTCTTCTACGCCGTGAAGGCGAACCCGGACCCGCAGGTGCTCAAGCTCCTGGCCGAGCTCGGCTCGTGCTTCGACACGGCGTCTGTCGTCGAAATCCAGCTCGCGCTGGATGCCGGCGCAACTCCGGAGCGCATCTCCTTCGGCAACACGATCAAGAAGGAGCGCGACATCGCTCGCGCCCTCGAGCTTGGCGTGCGCCTTTATGCGGTCGATTGCGAGGCGGAGGTCGAGAAGGTTGCCCGTGCTGCCGTGACGGCCGGCGTTGCGTCCGACGAGGTGAAGGTGTTCTGCCGCATCCTGTGCGACGGCGCCGGCGCCGAGTGGCCGCTCTCCCGGAAGTTCGGCTGCGTGCCGGAGATGGCCGTGGACGTGCTCGAGCATGCGCACCGGAATGGACTTGAAGCCTATGGCGTCTCGTTCCACGTCGGCTCGCAGCAGCGCAACACGGAAGCGTGGGATCAGGCTCTCGGCTCTGCGTCCACGATCTTCCGGGAATGCGCCGATCGCGGCATCCACCTGTCGATGGTCAACCTCGGCGGCGGCTTCCCGACGAAGTACCTGAAGACGGTTCCGATGGTCGAAGCCTATGGCGAGTCGATCTTCCGGGCCCTGTCGAAGCACTTCGGCAACCGTATCCCGGAGACGATCATCGAGCCGGGCCGCGGCATGGTCGGCAATGCAGGCATCATCGAGGCCGAGGTCGTTCTCGTCTCGAAGAAGAGCCAGGACGAGGATGAGGTGCGCTGGGTCTATCTCGACATCGGCAAGTTCGGCGGTCTCGCCGAGACGATGGACGAGTCGATCCGCTATCCCATCCGCACGGAGCACGACCACGACCGCAAGGTGCCGTGCGTGCTTGCCGGTCCGACCTGCGACTCGGCCGACGTTCTCTACGAGAAGGAGCCCTATCCGCTCCCCATCTCGCTGGAGATCGGCGACAAGGTGCTGATCGAAGGCACGGGCGCCTACACGACCACCTACTCGGCGGTCGCGTTCAACGGCTTCCCGCCCTTGAAGTCCTACGTGATCTAACTCACGTCCCGCCTGCCTCAGCAGCCTGAGGCAGGCACCAATCTCAACAGAGTTGTCCCGGACGGCCGGCTTGGCTTCGGAGGACGCATCGGATGGCCGCAAAACCGGCATCCACTTTTGCGTCCGATGCTGCGAGCCGGTGCGAGGGCTGTCGCTCACCCCACGTGTTTTGGGAGGCCACGGCCATGATCACTGTTCGCGAAGAAACCTTCCGCGATGTCGACGCGCGCGAGACGCTGCTCGATGCCTGCTTCGGACCCGCCCGGTTCCAGAAGACCTGCGAACGCCTGCGCGAGGGCAGGATGCCGGCCGACGGGCTGTCCCTGGTCATCGACCGGGACGGCGAGGTCATCGGAACGGTGCGCCTGTGGCACGTTTCCGCCGGTCCGAACCGCTCCGCCCTGATGCTGGGGCCGATCGCCATCGACCCGTCCGTCCAGAGCCTCGGCCTCGGCGGAAAGCTCATGCGCGAGGCGCTGAAGCGTGCCGGCGACCGCGGCCACAAGGCGATGCTGCTGGTGGGCGATGCGCCCTATTACGAGCGCTTCGGCTTCTCCACGGACAAGACCGGCTCGCTCTGGCTGCCGGGTCCCTACGAGCGCAGCCGCTTCCTGGCGCTGGAGCTGGAAGAGGGCGCTCTCGACGGCGCGCGGGGCCTCGTCTCCGCAACCGGTGCCTTCGAGCAGAAGCCAGACCTCGGTGCCCTGGTCGCAGCGGCCGCGCAGGGCGCATTGGCCGGCCTTCGTTCCGCCCGCTAAGACTTTAGCTTTCCGAGGGCTGCAACCGCGCAGCCCTCGGATTGGGCAGCACGAAGGTGACGGCGGCGGCGGCCAGCATGTAGACGATGAAGCCTCCGGCTACCGCATCGATCCCGACGCCTGCATCGAAGAGCATGCCCGGACCGACAGGCCCGAGGGCGGATGCGATCACCATGATGGCTCCGGCAAGGGCACGGATCTTGCCAAGATGGCGCGTTCCATAAAGCTCGGCCAGGGTGGCTGCGATCACCACGTTGGTGCAGCCGGTGGTCAGGCCGATCAGGGCAAAGAACAGCAGGGGCGTGAAAGGCCCGCTGGCGGTGATCAGGGCGATGGAGGCAAGAGTCATTCCCAAAAGGTAGAAATGGCTGAGCCGCACGGCGCCGAACCGGTCGACGAGAGCGCCTGCGGTCACGGTCACTGCCACGGAAACAAGGGCGAAGAGCGTAATGCCGGTCGCCAGCAATTCCACAGGCCAGCCCTTCGCTTCCGCGATGAAGCGCTGATGAAAAAGATAGGCGGTCATGATCGCCGGATAGCCGATCATCGTCGGCACGAGAGCAAGGAAGCGCCAGTCCCGCAGGAGGTCGAGCCAGCGCGGTCCGGGTTCAAGCACTTGGAGCTTGGTTTCCGACGCCCGCAGGCTTCCGTCCCGGGATTTCAGGACAAAGCGTAGAGCCCAACCGATGCAGAGACTGACGACCACGACAAGCGCAGCGGTGCGCCAGGTGCCGGTCCATCCAAGGGCGGCGATCAGGGCGACCGCGACGGCCGGGAGAGCGGCCTCGCCGGCCGAGAAGCCGAGGGTTGCAACGCCCACGGCCCTGCCGCGAATGCCTTCGGGCAGACGCGCGGTGCTCATGACGCCCGCGTGGCCCAGCATGCCCTGTCCGCAAAGGCGCAGGAAGAACAGGCTCAGGCCCAGCACGAGAAGGTTCGGCGCAAGGGAAAGCGCCACAGCCGCCGCTGCCAGGCCCAGGAGAGCGGCAGTCGCGTAAAGGCCGATATTCACGCGGTCGATCACGCTGCCGACCCAGATCATCAGGAGGCCGGAGACCAGGGTTGCCGCCGAGTAGATGAGCCCGAAGCTGCCGTGAGTTAGGCCGAAGGCGTCCCGGATGTCGGGACCCGACAGGGAGATGAAGAAAGTCTGGCCGAAGGAGGACAGGAAGGTCAGGGCGAAGCCTAGGCCGATCACGCGCCCATGGCGCATGAGGAGTTCGTGGAATTTCATCGGTCGCAGTCGGGTGGGAGATGCCAAGACCTGGAATAATGAAGCTTTGTTGCATGATGTCGAGAGCAAAATGAGCATGGCAGGGCTGTGTTCGTCATGATGCCTTCGCCATCCGCAGCGAACTTGCTCCGCAGCCCGGGAGGTTGCCTCCAGGCATTGACCCCGGGGGCTCCTCAATCCTAGATGCGCCCGAAACCCTAATCCGACGTTTACTTCTTTCCACCTTTGCTTTTCCAAGGAGACAGATCCGATGACCACTTGGCCTGTTCATGGCCGCATCAGCGGTCCTATCGTCATGATCGGCTTCGGCTCGATCGGCCAGGGCACCCTGCCGCTCATCGAACGCCATTTCGAGTACGACAAGAACCGCTTCGTCGTCATCGATCCGCAGGAGAAGCACAAGGAACTGCTCGACGAGCGCGGCATCCGCTTCATCCAGACAGGGCTCACCCACGAGAACTACCGCGAGGTGCTCACGCCCCTGCTCACGGCGGGCGGCGGGCAGGGCTTCTGCGTCAACCTCTCGGTGGACACCTCGTCCGTCGACATCATGGAGCTGTGCCGGTCTCTCGGCTGCTTCTACATCGACACCGTGAACGAGCCCTGGGCCGGCTTCTATTTCGACAAGAGCAAGGGCCCGGAGGCGCGCACGAACTACGCCCTGCGCGAGATCACCATGGAGGCGCGGCGCCGCAATCCGGGCGGCACCACGGCGGTGTCGTGCTGCGGCGCCAATCCGGGCATGGTGTCCTGGTTCGTCAAGCAGGCGCTCGTGAACGTCGCTGGCGATCTCGGCCTCGCCTATGACGAGCCGAAGAGCCGCGAGGATTGGGCCCGCCTGGCGCAGCAGGTTGGCGTCAAGGGCATCCACATCGCCGAGCGCGACACCCAGCGCGCCACGTCCGAGAAGCCCATGGGCACTTTCGTGAACACCTGGTCGGTGGACGGCTTCGTGTCGGAAGGCCTGCAGCCGGCAGAACTCGGCTGGGGCACGCACGAGACCTGGATGCCGGAGAATGCCGGCACCCTGGGCCCCGATGCGCAGGCGATCTACCTGCTGCAGCCGGGCGCCGCCACCCGCGTGCGCACCTGGTGCCCGACGCCGGGCTCGCAGCACGGCTTCCTGGTCACCCACAACGAGTCGATTTCGATCTCGGACTTCTACACCGTGCGCGAGAACGGAAAGGCAGTCTACCGGCCGACCTGCCACTACGCCTACCATCCCTGCAACGAGGCGGTGCTGTCGCTGCACGAGATGTTCGGCAATGCCGGCAAGGTGCAGGCCGAGCAGCACATCCTCGACGAGAACGAGATCATGGACGGCGTCGACGAGCTTGGCGTGCTGCTCTACGGCCATGGCAAGAACGCCTACTGGTACGGCTCGCAGCTCTCCATCGAGGAGACGCGCCGCGTCGCTCCCTACCAGAACGCCACGGGCCTCCAGGTGACCTCCGCCGTGCTCGCCGGCATGGTCTGGGCGCTGGAGAACCCCAATGCCGGCATCGTGGAAGCGGACGAGATGGATTTCCGCCGCTGCCTCGAGGTGCAGATGCCCTATCTTGGACCGGTGAACGGCTACTACACGGACTGGACCCCGCTCACGGACCGCCCCGGCTTCTTCCCGGAGGACATCGACACCTCCGATCCGTGGCAGTTCCGGAACGTGCTGGTGCGGTAAACGCGTTTATTGTCATTCCCGGCCGCCAGACGCGGTCGGGAATGACATCTGAGGATGCCCGATGCCCCATTTCGACGAATTCTATGCCGGTAAACTCCGCGGCGGTCTTGGCGTCGTGGATGCCGAAGCCGTGCTCGATCTTCGCGGCGCATCCCGGGAGCAGGCCGCCGCCTCGATCCAGGACATGCTGGAGCGCAGCCGCTTCGCACAGGCCAAAGCCATCGCCATTCGCCTCGACCCGCCGCCGGAGGGCGGGGGCGAGACCCTGTTCCAGCCCATCGGCAAGGCCCTGCTCGAAGCCAAGAAGCGCGGCTGGATCGACCGGCTGCAAACCTTGCCGGCGCAGGATGGCCTGGGCTTTTACGTGGTGCTCGCCGGAAAGCCCGAACGGGAGGCCTGAGCCTTTCTAAGCCTGTGCGGCCGCCCTGCGTGAGTGCGGCCGCCGCCACAGGCTGCGGATAAAGCTCGTCAGCAGGAGAAGACCGCCCCAGACGGCCACGAAGCCGATGGCTGCGGACAGAAACCCTTCCTCCGTCACCGGCAGGGCCGGCTCGAAATCCCGGTAGACCGCTTCCATCACGTCCCGGTCGCCGTCCCGCACCATGAGGGCCACACGGGCGAACGAGCCCGCCTGGACCATGGTGTCACGGTGGGTTTCCAGGCGGCCCAGGCGCTCCGCATTGGCCTGCATGGCCGCGCCCTGGCGGCTGACGAAACTGTCCGTGTTGGAGCGCAGGCGGGCGATGGCGCTCTCCCGGGTCTCGCCGCTGGCCTGGGCATCCGTGTCGAAGCGCTGGATCACCTGCCTCAGCTCGTCGATCGCGCCGCCGAGGCGCTGGCGGTACTGCTGCGCGAATTCAGGCCCCTGCGAGGCCGTGACGCCCCCGAGGAGGCCCAGTCCGAAGGCGACGATGCGCATGATCCGCGGCAAGCTCAGCCTCCTTAAACCGCAAGAGCCTCAAGGATATCCCGTTCGGCCACCTCGTCGAGGGGTTTTGCCACCTTGACGGCCCTGGTCTTGCGGCCGGGCTCCATCACGAGGATGACGGTTTCGATGCCGGGGCAGCCGGGATCGTTGCAGGCGATCTCGTTGACCGCAAAGGCCGTCTCCGGCGGCGCTTGAAGAGCGGCGCGAGCCAGGTCCTTGACCCTCTCGACGGCTTGCTTGTCGGGCTTCGGCAGGCCGAAGGACCCTCTCAGGAAGGCACCGAACAGGGCCATGGGCGACCTCATGTGGGCAGGGTCAGGATGCCGCCCTGACCGTCCTCGCAGCCGAAGGCGAGGCGTTTGCCCCCCTTGTCCCACGCCATGGCGGTGATGCCGCTGCCCTTGACGGCGGGGCGCACCAGGAGTTCGGAGGCGTCGGTGAGGCGGATCAGCAGGATGCAGCCGTCCTCGTAGCCCACCGCCAGCACATAGGTGTTGGGGTGAAAGGCCACCCGGCTGACCTTGGCCGGACGCACGCCGCATTCCCGCGGCGCCTTGCCCATGGGGCCTTCCTTGGACTCGAAGGGCCAGATGATGGCCGCTTCCGCGCCGGAGGTCGCAAACCACTTGCCGTCCCCCGACCAGGAGAAGGAGCGGGTCTTCGACGGGTAGCCGCTCATGCGCATGTGGCCCTTGTCGGGGATGAGCCGCCATCCGTGCAGGGCGTTCTCCTGCATGGAGGTCACCACGAAACGGGCGTCGGGCGACCAGGTGATGTCCAGATGCGAGCCCTTCCACTCCAGGGACTCCGGCTTGGCCTCCACATTGGGAAACCAGAGCGTCGCCCCGTTGTAGTGGGAGATCGCCAGCCGGTAGCCCTTGGGCGCGAAGGCGAGGCCGCGCGCGGCGGAAGGCACGTCGAGGGTTTTCTCCCGGCCCTTGTCGTCGCGGGCCACCACGCGCTTGCCGGCCCCATAGGCAAAGGCGCCGCCTGTGCTGATCGCGAGGGAATCGATCCAGGCGCCCTTGGCTTCGGCCAGGGTCTTGGTGGAGCCGTCGGCCCCGGTCACGGCGATGCGCCCGTCGTCGCCGCCGGTGACGAAGCGCTCGCCGTCGCTCGCCGCCACCAGCACGCCCGCATCTGGATGCGCTTCGACGCGATGGGTTTCCTGGTCCTTGCTGAGCAGAACGCCCCCGTCGCCCAAGCCGAAGGCGGCCGTGCCCTTGAGCCAGCCGATGGCGGTGACATGAGCGCCCGCGCTGACAGGCATGACACTTTGGGTCAGGGATGGAGCGGTTCCGGTACTCATCGAGGCAATTCCTTCCGACGGGGTGCCCATATCATGGATTGACGGAATAAGAGCAGGGTCATAGCAGCTTTCCGATGGGGCGGCCTACCAATGCGCCGAGGGATTAAACCTTTTGAGCCTTCGATCCCGGGAGCCGCCGGGCTTAAGATGCGCGCTTGAACTGGAGTGAAAGAATGCGAGTCCTGACCCTAGCCGCCTTTGCCCTCGCCTTGATGGTTTCCCCGGAAGCTTCCGCGCAGCAGCAGCGTGGGATTTCGGTCGATAAAGAGGCACAGAAGGCCGCTTGCCGGAGAGACGCACGCTTGATCTACAGAACCGGCAACCGGACGCCTGACGACCTCCGCAAGAAGATGATGGATGCCCGCAAGGAGCACGTTCAGAAGTGCATGATGCAGGCGGGCTAGCCATCCGGCTCGACATGCCAGGCCCCGGATCGTTTCCGGTCCGGGGCATCCTCTGCTTGCGGAGAGTCTTTTAAGCCGCGCAGGCCAGGAAGCCTTCCCGGATCGCCTTCTCGTTCAGGTCGCGGCCGATGAAAACCACCTTGGAGGTGTGCTTCTCGCCCGGCTTCCACTCGCCCTGCACGTCACCGTCGAGAATCATGTGGACGCCCTGGAAGACGAAGCGCTTCGGCTCGTCGGGGAAGGCCACGATCCCCTTGCAGCGCAGGATGTTCGGGCCCTCGACCTGGGTGAGGTTCGAGATCCACGGCATGAACTTCTCCGGGTCGACCTCGCCATCCAGATGCACGGAGACGGACTGCATCTCCTCGTCGTGATGATGGTGATGGCCCTCTTCCAGGAAGCTCGGCTCGATCTCGATGATCCGGTCGAGGTCGAAGGCCTTGCGGTCGAGCACATCCGTGATCGGGATCGCGCAGTTCTGGGTGCGGTGGACCTTGGCATAGGGGTTGATGGCGCGGATGCGCCCCTCGACCTCGTCCAACTCCTGTGGCGAGACCAGGTCGATCTTGTTGAGGATGATCACGTCCGCGAAGGCAATCTGGTTCTTGGCCTCGGGCGCGTCCTTCAGCCGGTCGGAGAGCCACTTGGCGTCGGCCACCGTCACCACCGCGTCGAGGCGCGCGGCGTCGGACACGTCCTGGTCCATGAAGAAGGTTTGCGCAACGGGGGCCGGGTCCGCAAGGCCGGTGGTCTCGACGATGATGGCGTCGAACTTGCCTTTCCGCTTCATCAGGCCGTCGAGGATGCGGATCAGGTCGCCGCGCACGGTGCAGCAGATGCACCCGTTGTTCATCTCGAACACTTCCTCGTCCGCGCCGACGACGAGCTCGTTGTCGATGCCGATCTCGCCGAACTCGTTGACGATCACCGCATATTTCTTGCCGTGCTGCTCGGTGAGGATGCGGTTGAGGAGGGTGGTCTTGCCGGCGCCGAGATAGCCTGTGAGGACGGTAACGGGGATCTTGTCGGTCATCGGGATAGTCCGCAAATTGATCTCCCCTGGAGGGGAGGAGAAGAAAGGTCAGCTCGACAGGGCCGCGCTGAAGGCCCTTATATTGTGTCGCATCATGTCAATGTAAGTGCCAGCTGGGCCATTGGGCTCGGAGAGAGCGTCGGAATAGACCCGCTCGCCGATCTTGGCGCCGGTTTCCTTGGCGATGCGCTCCATGAGGCGGGCGTCGGACACGTTCTCCACGAAAACGGCGGCGATCTTCTCGCGCCTGATCTGCTGGATGATCCGGGCCACGTCCTTGGCGGAGGCCTCCGACTCGGTGGAGACCCCCTGAGGCGACACGAAGTCGATGCCGTAGGCGTCCTCGAAGTAGCGGAAGGCGTCGTGGGAGGTGATGATCCTGCGGCGCTCTTGCGGGATGCCGTCCACCAGGCCTTTCACCTCGGCCTCGACCTCATCGAGCTGCTTGAGATAACCGGCGGCATTGGCCTCGTAGGCTTCCCTGCCGGCGGCATCCGCCGCGATCAGGGCGTCGCGGATGTTGGCGACATAGATCTTGGCGTTGCCGATGCTCTGCCACGCGTGAGGATCCAGGCCGCCATGGCCGTGATCGTGCCCATGCCCATGGCCTTCCTCCTCGCCCTTCAGGGGCTTCACTCCCTTGGCAGCCTCCACCTTCGCGGCCTTGGTGCCGGAGGATTTGACGAGACGGTCGATCCAGCCCTCGAACTTGAGGCCGTTGGTGAACACGATCCTCGCCTCCGTCAGGCGGCGTCCGTCCGCAGGCGTCGGGGAGTAGACGTGGGCATCGCCGTTGGGCCCGACGAGCGTCGCCACCTCGACGCGCTCGCCGCCCACATGGCGCACGAGATCGCCCAGGATCGAGAAGGTTGCGACCACCTTCAGCTTGTTGGGGCTCTGCGCCGCCGCCGGCAGCAGGGAGGCGGCAAGGGTGAGGCATCCTGCCAGCGCGGAGACGGCAGCTCTTCTCGTCAGCATAGGGTTCGGTCCTTGTTCGAGAGGTCAGGCTTCAAGATGCTTGCCGGGCCAGGCGAGCCACAGCAGGCCGCCCTCGCGCCCCACCACGAGGGACATCACGTAGACCGCGCCGGCCGACAGGATGATCGCGGGTCCCGCGGGCAGTTCCGCATGGAACGAGAGCAGAAGGCCGCTGAAGCCCGACAGGATGCCGATGGCGACGGACACGATCATCATGGTGGTGATGTCGCTGGTCCAGAAGCGGGAGGCTGCCGCCGGCAGCATCATCATGCCGACCGCCAGAAGGGTTCCCAGCGCATGGAAGCCGCCCACCAGATTCATCACGACGAGGCCGAGGAAGATCAGGTGCGTCGGCGTTCCGGCCCGGCTCACAGAGCGCAGGAAGACCGGATCCACGCATTCGAGCACGAGCGGGCGGTAAAGCACGGCGAGCGCCAGCACGGTGAGGGTGGAAATGGAGGCAAGCAGCAGGAGCGTGTTGTCGTCGAGGGCCAGCACGGTGCCGAACAGCACATGCAGCAGGTCCACGTTGGAGCCCCTCAGCGACACGATGGTGACGCCGAGCGCGAGGGATAGAAGATAGAAGGCCGCGAGCGAGGCATCCTCCTTCAGGGCCGTGAAGCGGGAGACCAGGCCTGCAGCCACGGCCACGATGACGCCCGCGAACAAGCCGCCGACGGTCATGGCCGGCAGCGAGAGGCCGGCCAGCAGGTAGCCCACCGCCGCTCCAGGCAGGATCGCATGGGCCATGGCGTCGCCCGTGAGGCTCATCCGCCGCAGCATCAGGAAGACGCCCACGGGGCCGCCGCCCAGGGCGATGGCGACCACGCCCACGAGGGCGCGCCGCATGAACTCGAATTCGGAAAAGGGCGTGTAGAACAGGTCGAGCATCGGGGTGCCCCTTCAAGCGACGCTGCGGTGGCAGACATCCGCATGGGGATCGTGCGCCTCGACCATGCGCCGGGCCTTCAGGAGGTTCTCAGGGCTCAGCACCTCCGGCGTCCTGCCCCAGGCCACCGGCTCGCGGGCGATCAGCAGGGTGTGCGGGAAAACTCGTTTGACCATGTCCAGGTCGTGCAGCACGGCCACCACCGTGCGGGATTCGTCATGCCAGCGGCGCACGAGGTCGAGCAGGTCGGCGGTGGTCTTGGCGTCGATGGCCGTGAAGGGCTCGTCGAGCAGGATCACGGGAGCGTCCTGCAGCAGCAGGCGGGCGAAGAGCGCCCGCTGCATCTGCCCGCCCGACAGGGTCGAGATGGGCCGCCGCTCGAAACCGGTGAGGCCCACGGCCGAGAGGGCCTCATCGACCCGGGTGCGGTCGCGACGGGCGATGCCTCCGAACAGGCCGGAGCGGGACCACAGGCCCATGGCGACGAGATCGTAGACGGAGAGCGGGAAGGAGCGGTCGATCTCGGCTGCCTGGGGCAGGTAGGCGATGCCGGAGGAGGGGGCGTTGAGACCGATATGGCCTTCGAGCGGCTTGAGCGTGCCGACGATCCCCTTGAGCAGGGTCGACTTGCCGGCCCCGTTGGGGCCGACCACCGCCGTCAGGCTGCCGGCGGGAATGGTGCCGTCGAGATGATGCACGGCGGGCCTGCGGCCGTAGCCGAGGGTCACCTCGTCGAAACGGATCGCGCTCGTTTGTGCGGACATGGCTACACCAGCACCCCGAAGACCAGCAGCCACAGGGCGCACAGGACAACCCCGGCTCCGGCCAGGCGCTCCCAGGCCGAGAGGCGCAGGAGCGAAAAGGTCGGAGCGGCGGCAATCGCCCGGTGCTCGTGGGCGTGATGGTGATGGCTATGCGACATGGCCCACACATAAACCAGATCGGGAGAGATTTCCAGGGGCGTACAGTATTTTATACGCTGCCTCAAACCTATGGTTTGTCAGGCCTTATTTCAGACTGTGGGATGATATTGATAAAGCCAGGTCTCGCTCAAGACCTCGTTCTCGTTGCGCAGGTAGCAGCGCATCTCCACCGGCTCGGTTCCCGCCACGGTCAGGTCGAACTGGGTGCGCCAGTGGCCGGGCACGTTGTTGGGCACGGCCTCGGTGAGGATGTTCGAGAACTCGCCCCGGGAGGCGCTGAGCACGGGCTTGGGGATCACGCCGCTCGGCAGCCGGGTCAGGGGCTGGCCAATGAACTCCACCATGAACTTGCGCACGCCCTTGGGCCGGTTGGTGCCCGCCTGGCCGCCATTGCCGAAGCGGGTGGCGACCACCCGGGCGAGGGGCGTCGGATAGGGCTCCTCCGCCGACCAATGCATGCGGTAGCGCATTTCGAGGGACTGGCCCGCGCGCACCGGCTCCGCCGGCACCCACATGGCGACGATGTTGTCGTGGATCTCGTCGTCGGTGGGGATCTCGACGAGCTGGATCGAGCCCCGGCCCCAGGGGCCCTGCGGCTCGATCCACAGGGAGGGACGGCGGTCGTAGTAGACGCCGTCGAGGTAGTGATCGAAGTTCCGGTCGCGCTGGAGCAGGCCGAACCCCTTCGGGTTCTCGTCCGTGAACGCCGAGGTGATGATGCGCGGCGGGTTGTTGAGGGGGCGCCAGATGCGCTCCCCGGTTCCGGTCCAGAGGGCGAGGCCGTCCGAGTCGTGAATTTCCGGGCGCCAGTCGACCGCGGTGGCCTTCACCTTTTCCGAGTACCAGTACATGGAGGTGAGCGGAGCAAGGCCGAGGCGGCTCACGTCCTGGCGCATGTAGACCGCGCTGTCGATGTCCATGACGATCGCGGCCGCCCGCTGCATCACGAAGCGGTAGGCGCCGGCGACGCTGGGGCCGTCGAGGAGGGCATAGACCGTGACGGTGTCCGAGCCCGGCTGAGGCGTCTCGAAATACACATGAGTGAAATCGGGAAACTCCTCGTTCTTCCCGAACACGGCGACGTCCACGGCCAGCCCGCGGGCGGAGAGGCCGTATTGGTAGAGCTCGCCGATGGCGCGGAAATAGGAGGCGCCGAGGAAAGCCACCCAGTCGTTCTTCTTCCAGTCCAGCTTGCCGGTGCGCGCTTCCTGGAAGCGGAAGCCCGCAAAGCCCGAATTGTCCGGAAGCTTCCGGGCAGGCGAATCCGCCGGCATGTCGAAATACTCGGCGTCGTAGATGATCTCGCGGGCTTGTCCTCCCTCGACCACGTGCATGCGCACCGGCTTCTGGAAGAAGCGTCCCATGTGGAAGAACGTGACCGGGAACTCGCTCGGTCCGTTGGCCCAGAGCGCCAGATCCGTCTTGAAGCGGATATTGCCGTGGGCGTCGTAGTCGATCTGGTTCAGTATTTCCGGCGAGGGGCTCGGCGGCGCCACATAAGCCGAGCGCGCCATGTCCTGCGCGCGTTTCTTCAGGTCCTCGAAGGAGAAATAGGTAGCGTCTCCCGTCTTCAGGCCCTGCTGCGCCAGGGCCGGAGCGGCAAAGCCTCCGGCTGCCAGGGCGGCCGTGGCGGTTGCGGTTTGAAGAAACTGGCGGCGATTGATCATGGGTGAGCGCATGTGATCTGTGGAGGGACGCACCCCTACCAACCAAGGTGGCAGGATTAAGTCCCTCTTAGCCTCTTGAGAAATCTTCGTCAGCGGTCAAAGTAAGCCCACACACAGGCACGGCTAGGGCCGGGCCATCAATTAGGGAGTAACGCCATGCAACGAACCTTCATGCGCCGCCTGATCGGCGCTGCGGCTGCCATTGCCATCGGGGGGGCAAGCCTTCCCGCCCAGGCCCAGGATTTCATCAACGTCCTGACCGGCGGCACCTCGGGCGTTTACTACCCGCTGGGCGTCGCTCTTTCCAAGGTTTTCACGGACAAGATGCAGGGCTCCCGCCCGTCGGTGCAGGCCACCAAGGCATCTGTGGAAAACCTGACCCTCCTGCAGCAGGGCAAGGGTGAGATCGGCTTCACCCTCGGCGACAGCCTGGCCATGGGCTGGGCCGGCGACGAGGAGGCCGGCTTCAAGGCGAAGCTCGACAAGCTGCGCGGCATCACGGCGATCTACCCCAACTACATCCAGATCGTCGCCACCCAGGAATCCGGCATCAAGTCGCTCGCGGACCTCAAGGGCAAGCGCCTCTCGGTCGGTGCTCCGAAATCCGGCACCGAGCTCAATGCCCGGGCGATCCTCCAGGGCGCGGGCCTCTCCTACAAGGATCTCGGCAAGGTCGAGTACCTGCCCTTCGGCGAATCCGTGGAGCTCATGAAGAACCGCCAGCTCGACGCCACCCTGCAATCGGCAGGCCTCGGCGTCTCCTCCATCCGCGATCTGGCCACCTCGGTGCCGATCGTCGTGGTGGAGATCCCCGCAAGTGTCGTCGACAAGGTGGGCACGCCCTACGTGAAGGTCACAATCCCGGCCAACACCTATGGGGGCCAGACCGCTCCCGTGGAAACCGCTGCCGTCGTGAACTATCTCGTCACCCATGCGGGCGTGAAGGACGAGACCGTCTATCAGATGACCAAGGCGATCTATGAGAGCCTGCCGGATCTGGCCGCAGCGCACGCCGCCGCCAAGGACATCAAGCTCGAAAGCGCTCTCTCCGGCATGCCTGTCCCTATGCATCCGGGCGCGCAGCGCTACTTCGACGAGAAGGGCGTGAAGAAGCAGGGTTCGTAACCTGCGGGTTCATTGACAAACAAGCCGGGGCAGGTGAACTGCTCCGGCTTTTTCATGACGAGAGAACTCTCATTCCAGGAGATAGGACACCATGAGCCAGGGTGTGAACGCGTCTGAGGTCGCAACGCTGGAGGCGCCGTCGACACCTGTGGCAAACCCCGAGCACGGCCTCCCGGAGAATTTCGGTGAGGGCCTTCTCGGCAAGCTCCTGTTCTGGATCGCGGTAGCCTTCTCCACCTTCCAGATCGTCACCGCCTTCGGCCTTCCCCTCGACCGGCCGATCTTCGCAAACATCTCCCTGATGTATCTCATCGGCGCGGCTTTCGTGGCCTGGGCAGGGTGGCTCGTCTTCCTGCGCGTGAAGGGGCGCAGCGTCGTCGGCGGGGTGCTGGGCCTGATTGCGCTGGCCGTGGCCTATGGGCTCATCCTGAAATTCCCCGGCAGCCTGCCGAGCCAGGTGGTTCGCGCGCTTCACGTGGGCTTCCTGTGCCTGGTCGCGGGCGCCATGCTGGCGAACCACAAGGCGCGCAGCCCCTTGACCCTCGCCCTCGGCTGGCTGATCGGCCTCGTCGGCTTTGCCATCGGCATGTACCACTGGGGGCTCTATGAGGAGCTCCTGATCCGCTCCGGCGAGCTGACGCAGCTCGACATGATCGTGGGCATCGCGGCGATCGCGATCCTCTTCTACCTCGTCTGGCGCGTCATGGGACCCGCACTGCCCATCGTGGCAGGCATCTTCCTGGCCTATTGCCTGTTCGGCAACTACCTGCCTGCGCCCTTCGATCATCGCGGGTATTCCCTGGAGCAGGTGATCGAGCACATGTCCTTCGGCACGGAGGGCCTCTACGCCACGCCGACCCTGGTCTCCGCGACCTATATCTTCCTCTTCATCCTGTTCGGCGCCTTTCTCGAGCGCGCCGGCATGATCCAGCTCTTCACCGACGTGGCCATGGGCCTCTTCGGCAGCGCCAAGGGCGGCCCGGCAAAGGTGGCGGTCTTCTCGTCCGCACTGATGGGCACGATCTCGGGCTCGGGCGTCGCAAACGTCGTCTCCACAGGCCAGTTCACCATCCCGCTCATGAAGCGTTTCGGCTACCGGTCCGAATTCGCGGGCGGCGTGGAAGCGACCGCCTCCATGGGCGGGCAGATCATGCCGCCGGTTATGGGCGCGGTTGCCTTCATCATGGCCGAGACCATCGACGTGCCTTACGTCGAGATCGTCAAAGCCGCGATCATCCCGGCCATCCTCTACTATGCATCGGCCTTCCTGGCGGTGCATCTCGAGGCAGGGAAATCGGGGTTGGTCGGGCTATCGAAGGCCGAACTGCCGAGCGCGATGCGGGCGCTCAAGGAGAAGTGGCACCTCATCCTGCCGCTCGCCGTTCTCGTTTATCTCCTGTTCAGCGGCTACACGCCGCTATTCGCCGGCTCAATCGGCCTGGCGCTCACGGTGGTGCTCATCCTCGCCGGCTCCTTCGCTTTCGGCATCCTCAATCAGACGGTGCGCATCCTGTTCTGGGTGGGACTCGGCCTGGTTGCGGGCGCCTTTCTCTGGGTCGGCGTAACCCTCGTTCTCGCTCTGGTGGCCATCCTCGTCCTGCTGAGCCTGTTCGTGCGCGGCGGGCCCGAGACGCTGGAGGCCTGCCGCGACGCGCTGGCCGATGGCGCTCGTCAGGCGCTTCCCGTGGGACTCGCCTGCGCCGTGGTCGGCATCGTGATCGGCACGATGACGCTCACCGGGATCGGCACGATCTTCGGCAACTGGGTGGTCTCCATCGGCCGCGACTCCCTGATCGCATCCCTGGTTCTTACCATGATCGTCAGCCTCATCCTCGGCATGGGCATCCCGACGATCCCGAACTACATCATCACCTCGTCGCTCGCCGCTCCGGCCCTGCTGACGCTGGGCGTGCCGCTCATCGTCTCGCATATGTTCGTCTTCTACTTCGGCATCATGGCGGACCTGACGCCCCCGGTTGCGCTCGCGGCCTTCGCGGCGGCGCCCATCGCCAAGGCGTCCGGCTTCAAGATCGGCTTTGCGGCCCTTCGCATCGCGCTGCCCGGCTTCGTCATTCCCTACATGGCAGTCTACGATCCGGCACTCATGATGCAGCCGGTGCCTGGAGTCTCCGGTGCCGCCTATTGGGCGAGCGTTGCCTATATCGTCGTGAAGGCAGGCCTTGCGGTCGTGCTGTGGGGCGCAGCCTCCGTAGGATATCTGAGCACAAGAATGCCCTGGTGGGAGCGCATCGCCGCCGCCGTGGCCGCAGCCTTCCTGGTGCTGGCCCTGCCCATCACGGACGAGATCGGGTTTGCGCTGACGGTGCTCGTGCTGGGCTTCCATTTCTGGCGCTCGCGCCGGGCTGCGGAGCCAGCCGTCAGTTGATGATCTGCCTTCTGGCGGGCTCCGTCGTCGCGCCCCTCATGGCGGGGGCGATCACGCTCGCCTGGACGCATTCGGTGGAAAAGATCGTCTGGGAGGAGGATTGGCGCAGCACCCCGGCCGGGCTCGAGCTCTTGGAAGCGCGGGTGCGCGGATCCGGGGCCGGGATGGAGCCGCCGCCGGAGGCCAGGCTTGCGAACGGTGTCTGGTCGTGGAAGCCGAACCTGCCGCCTCAGCGCCAGGTGATCATGCGCCGCTCGGGCGCGACGGCGGACTGGCGCATCTGCGTTTCAGGGCGCTGCCGGCCCATGGAGGCTTATGTGACCCCTGAAGCCGACCCGATCGTGATGACGGTGTGCGAGGGCTCTTAGGCGCGCCCGGTCAGCGGCTCGACGGCAACGCAGCGGCGCCAGAGGTTCACGAGGATGTAGAGGGCGAAAAGGCCGAAGAGAGCCATGAGCGCGTAGCCCACGTAGTCGCCGAGCTCGAACAGGCCCGCGATGGCCCAGCCCGCCGCAATCGCGACGCCGAACACTTCCGCCCCCACCAGGATCATGATGCTCATGATGGTGATGACATTGCGCCAGTTGGTGCTTTTCGCCTGAGCCACGTTCGCCTAACTCCGTTCCGTGTGTAGGGGACTACCCTAAACGCCCCCTCCGGTGCAAGGTCTGGGCCGCTTCAATCGTGACGCAGTCCAATGTCATCCCAGGCTGGCCGGAGGTAAGGGAAGGGGATCCACTCCCACCCTTCAGCGCCATGGATCCTTTCACGGCCGGATGGCCGCCGGGGATGACACCGGGGCCGAGTGGGGCTAGTCACCTGTCTTTTGCATATGATTGGCGCCAATGGCCGAAACACCCGTTTTCTCGACAGCCGCGGTTGCGGCCCCTCACGCCCTTGCCGCCCAAACCGGCCAGACCATCCTGGCCGCAGGCGGCAATGCGGTGGAGGCGATGGTGGCGATGGCCGCGACCATCGCGGTCGTGTACCCGCACATGAACGGGCTGGGCGGCGACGGCTTCTGGCTCGTTCGGGAGCCCAAGGGCCGCATTCATGCCCTCGACGCATCGGGGCCGGCCGGCTCGCTGGCGACGATCAAGCGCTACCGCGACAAGGACTATGACGCCATCCCGCCGCGCGGTCCCGATGCGGCGCTCACCGTCGCCGGAGCCGTCAGCGGCTGGGGCCTTGCGCTCGAGCTGTCCTGGGCCCTCGGCGGGCAGCTGCCTCTCGATCTCCTGCTGGGGGACGCCGTCCGCTGTGCCCGCGACGGGTATCCGGTCGGAGCGGCGGAAGGGCGCAACGCCCTTCTGGAGCAGGAAGCCCTGTTCTCCGCTCCCGGCTTTGCGGCGGCCTTCCTGGAGGAGGGCAAGCTGCCGGAGGCAGGCGCCCGGCGGCGCAGCCTCAAGCTGGCCGATACCCTCGAGCAGCTCTCCCATGCGGGCCTTGCGGACTTCTACCGGGGCGACGTGGGCCGCGAGATCGCAGCCGATCTGGAGCGGATCGGCAGCCCGATCGTGCGCAAGGACATGGAAACCTACCGCGCCCGCGTGGTGGAGCCCCTGTCGGTCCGGCTGCCCCATTCCACCGTCTACAACCTGCCGCCGCCGAGCCAGGGGCTGGCCTCGCTCCTGATCCTCGGGATGTTCGCGCGCCTGAACGTGAAGCACGGGGAGACGCCGGAGCATCACCATGGGCTGATCGAGGCCGCCAAGCGGGCGTTCGCCATCCGCGACCGGGTGGTGACGGATCCTCGCGAAGTCACGCGCAAGCCGTCCGACTTTCTCACCGCCGCCGCCCTGGAGCGGGAGGCAGCCCTCATCGAGGCCCGCCGTGCCGCGCCCACTCCGCCCCGGTCCGCCGAGGGCGACACGATCTGGATGGGCTGCATCGACAGGGACGGCCTGGCGGTGTCCTACATCCAGTCGGTCTACTGGGCCTTCGGCTCCGGCTGCGTGCTGCCGGCAACCGGCATCCACTGGCACAATCGGGGCTTCGGCTTCTCCCTCGACCCGAGAAGCCTCAACCCGCTGGAGCCGGGGCGCAAGCCCTTCCACACCCTCAATCCGGGGCTCGCGGTCTTCAACGACGGGCGGGTGCTCTCCTACGGCACCATGGGGGGCGAGGGGCAGCCGCAGATCTTAGGCCAGATTTTCACCCGCTACGCCGATTTCGGCATGAGCCTCGCCGACGCGGTGGACGCGCCGCGCTGGCTCCTCGGCAAGAGCTGGGGCGCACCGGGCGCAACCTTGAAGGTGGAGGATCGCTTCGATCCTGGCCTGCTCCGCGCCTTGTCCGGCTTCGGCCATCCGGTGGAGGAGGTGGGCAAGCCCTATGCCGATGCCTTCGGGCATGCGGGCATGCTGGTGAAGCACCCGCGTAATGGGCGCGTGGAAGCGGTGCACGATCCCCGCTCGGATGGAGGCTCGCTGGGGCTCTAGCCGGCCGCTCACATGCTCCACAGGCCGTGGAGAAGGCTCAGCCCCAGCACCAGCACGAAGGCGGCCGCGAGAAGCTCAAGGCCCGCGATTGCAATGGCGCCCGACGCGCCGCGTCCGCCGGCGGCTTTGAGCGCAACGGCCTTGAAGAAGACCGCGAGGGCCGCGATGCCGCCCGTGGTGAGCGCGGTCCCGAGCGCCATGGCGAAGGTTGCCGCGATGCCTGCCGCGAAAAGCCCCTGCGACAGGGCGAAGACCAGGACGATGAGGGCCCCCGCACAGGGACGAATGCCCGCCGCAATCGCCACGCCTGCCATGTCGCGCCAGTGCGTGAGGCGGCTGAGCTCGTCGGGCGGCGGCATGTGGACGTGGTCGCAGCTCTCCTGCGGCGCAGGAGCAAGCGGATTGCGCGCCAGGGCTAGGACGCCGAGAACCTTGCCCGCCTTGCGCCAGGTGATGACGGCGCCGAGCAGGGCGACGGCGATGAAGCTCGCCAGCTCGACATTCATGGCAAGCTTGTTCATCGTCGAGGCAGTCGCGCGCAGCACGAGGCTCACGACGGTGACGATTGCCATCGCGACGAAAGCCTGCACCAGGGCGGCCGCCAAGCTCAAGAGGAAGCCTTTGCGCAGCGCCTTCTCGTCGGCCACCAGATAGGCCGAGATCACGCCCTTGCCGTGCCCGGGGCCGGCCGCATGGAAGATGCCGTAAGCAAAGCCCACAAGCAGAAGGGAGACAAGAGCGGAGCCGCTCTCCTTCATCTCCCGCACGCTTTCTCTCAGGCTCGCGTAGAAGTCGGATTGAACGGACAGGATCCAGACCCCGATGCTCCCTGAGGGCGTCGCCTCGCGCAGGCCCATGCCGAACGGATTGCGCGGCGGCGGCTTGCCGATGGGGCCGAGCCAGAGCCCGATCAGGGCCATCGCGGATGCGACGATCGCCACGGCGGCGAGCATGAGGCCGAGCCGCCGCCACAGGAGGGTCCGGCCGCTGCTATGAACGGCAAGGGATTCCGATGTCAGGGACATGCGATGATGGCCCTGTTGGAGTATTCGATGCCGATATCCTGTGTCTGGATGGCGCCCTCATCCTGCAGGATCTGCTGCATGGTGGCGTCGAGCGGCTTGGCTTTGGCGATGCTGGTCAGGCAGCCCTGGGGCGCATTGGCGAGCGATATCGCCGCCTGGCCTTCGGTCAGGCTGAAGTAAACGAAGAAGGTCGGATCCTCGATCTCGATGGACACGGCCCCGGAAGGGGCGACGGGCGCCTTGAGGGGCAGCAGGAACGACATGGCGACCTGGGTCTTGTCCATGCTCATCCGGGCCTCCCGCGGCGCGTCGAAGGCCTGCGGCTTGCCCCGCGCCTTGAGCACCGTGAAATAGTCGAACTCGTTCAGGGAGGCCGCGTTCTCGTCCGCCAGGCCCTGCAGCTCCTCCGGGATCAGCTTGCCGTCGTTGTCCTTGTCCAACCCCTGCGTCACATAGGCCGTGTAGGCCTCGTCGAAAACCCAGTGGTGACGAACGCCCGTCACCCGGCCATCCGAGCCGAAGACGATTTCCGCCTTGGCGGTGACCCACACATGAGGGTGCGCGACAGCCGGCGACGCAAGGGCCATGGTCAAGGCCGCCAGGAAGAGTTTGAGACCAAGAGCGCGTGTCATGCGATGCCTCTGAAAAAAGCGACGCTTCCCGAAAAAGCCGGGGCAATGAGCCAGGATATGAGGCTTTCATGGTTAACAGAGGCGAAACGAAGGCGCTCGATTGACGTGGCTCGGCACTTATGTCAGCATTACTGACATATTCCATGAAAAGAAGACCGGAACACCGGCAGCGGGGCGAGGGCTCCAAGGAGGAAACGGACTATGGCCGAAGGTCATGTGGCGCTCCGTAACGTAACGCTCGACGACAAATACGACCTTACCAAGGATCATGTGTTCATCACGGGAACGCAGGCCGTCATCCGCATGCTGCTGATGCAGCGCGAGCGGGACCGGCTGGCGGGCCTGAGCACGGCCGGCTTCGTGTCCGGCTATCGCGGCTCCCCCATCGGCGGGCTCGACCAGAACCTCTGGCGGGCCAGGAAGTGGCTGGAGGCGTCGAACGTCGTCTTCCAGCCGGGCCTCAACGAGGAACTCGCGGCCACCGCCGTCTGGGGCTCGCAGCAGGCCGAGATCCGCGGCGACGGCAAGTACGACGGCGTGTTCGGCCTGTGGTACGGCAAGGGGCCGGGCGTCGACCGCTCGGGCGACGTGTTCCGCCATGCCAACATGGCAGGTTCCTCGAAGCATGGCGGCGTGCTGGCCCTCATGGGCGACGACCACACGGCGGAGTCTTCCACCGTCGCGCACCAGTCCGAATTCCATTTCGTCGACGTGATGATCCCGATCCTGAACCCGGCAGGCGTTCAGGAGATCATCGATTACGGCCTCTACGGCTATGCCATGAGCCGCTTCTGCGGGTCCTGGGTTGCCTTCAAATGCGTGAAGGACAACATCGAGTCGACCGCCTCCGTCGACGGGTCGCTCGACCGCGTGAAGATCATCATGCCCGATGACTTCACCATGCCGCCCGGCGGCCTGAACATCCGCACCCGCGACGGCGTGCTCGA
>NZ_JAEQMY010000054.1 GCF_016743775.1 Microvirga aerilata
GATGCCGCGCCTTTTGCAGCATCATGTCATAGGCTTGCAATCCTTGCTGTTCGGCGTTTCTGAGCTTGGCAATACACGCCGTGTAGAGGGTCTCAAGGTTATCGACTTGCATCACGGCACCTCTGTTGACCGCGGGCCATGCGCCCGCGTGCGGCGTCAACAAGAGGCTCAGGTCAGTGTTCCTCGTATTCTGCCCATTCTGCCCATTCTGCCGTCGCAGCTTGTAAGATGTGCTGCAGGATCAACAATGATTTCCCATGGTGTGCTCATCAGAGAGCTGTATGGAGCCGACTCAACCTCCCGCAGGTCTGAATGCGCGGTTTGATCCTGCGCGGATTTGCTCCATTGCAGCATCAACGGCCGCAATCTTCGCCAGCTTGGCGTGTGAGCTCGCTGCGGCAAGCAGAGCACGCAGGCAATCGGCGCAGAAACAAGCTCCTCTACTGTGGAGTCCGTTAAGCGTTTCAGGGAAAGCTTTTGCGCCTAGGTGCATCTTCACACTGGGAATTAGCACGCTAGCTCCTCTTTCGAGGGTGGGCGACGGCTTACTCTCAAGACACATGCAAACAACTTAATAGGTCCCCATGCCTATCCCTGGTCTTCCCGACGATCTCCCTGATGCAGCCCGACGCTACGCCGAGGCTCTACCTAGGGGGCAATATACTGCCTTTCCCCTTACCCCGCTGGACCAAACGGGCGTTGCGGTCTGGGAAGTTGCGCTGTTCCTAGACAATGCGGCGGACTTTCCCGGCGCCATGCCCTCGGGCTACGGGTACGGCACCACGGACGGAGAGGCGCTGATCGGCGCGATTGCCGAAATGGCGGAGATGATCTGTCCAACATTGCGGCTTGTCGATGAGCCCCACTGGACGGGGTCATACAACGAGCTGGTCCTCAGGGTCGGCAACGCCGGCATTACCGACCCTTTGACTCTGTGTCTGCCCGCAGGCAGCCCCGTTAATCGAGACACACCACTGGCCTGGATCAAGGCCGTTCGGGCGCGGACGGGCGAGCCGGTCCTTGTGCCGATGGATGTGGGTGCCTTGGACTACTTCGAGCTGCCGCTGGGTTACCAGCCCTTCACAACCCTGATTACCAATGGCCTCGGCGCCGGGCCCGACATTGACTGGGCGCTTGGTCACGGACTGCTCGAATGTCTTCAGCGGGATGGTAATGGTCTCCTCTTCCGCGCTCTCGACCAAGGCATCCTTCTGGACCTACCACAGGACCTTGAGCCTGAGACCCGAGCGCTCCTGAGCCATCTCGATGATCTCGGCATTGAGGTTCAGGCGAAGTACGCAACCGATGAGTTTGGCTTGGCTAATCTCTACGTTGTCGGCTTTGAGCGGGATGCTTATGAGCCACCGGTCCCGATCATACTCTCTGCCTGCGGGGAGGCCTGCGATCCGGACCGGGAGCATGCGCTTCGCAAGGCCCTGCTGGAGTTCTGCTCATCGCGGGTGCGCAAGGCATACTCGCATGGCCCGCGTGCTGTGGCTGAAAGGGTGGCTCCGCCAGGTCATATTCAGGCTTTCCTGCAGACTGCTGGCCCTAGCCTGGAGAATGCCGAGAACCGGGCTTTGGCTGCAATGCTCGAATGGGCTCGGATGAGTTCGTTCGAGCTCAAGGATACACTTCGAGGCACTGTCTTCTCGAACAAAGGCCTCAAGAGTTTCGGGGAGCTGCCTGGAACGCCTTGCGTTGACACCCGCGAGCGCGGGCGCGTCGCTCGTAATCATCTAGAGGCGGCAGGCTTTGACGTGATTTACGTGGACTGCTCCCCGCGGGACCGCTCCATTGCGGTTGTGAAGGTGATAGTGCCAGGGCTTGAGGTGGAGACAATGAGCTACTACCGCATCGGAGAGCGGAATACGCGCAAGCTCATTGAGCGCGATAGCCCCCTGATCCGGTTTGGCGAGCCAACGAATGAACTCCGTCCTGTTCGCTTGTCTCCGGAGGCCTTTGATCGGTTGGGTGGTCGGCAGCCTCTGCTCGACACTGCTGCCGTGGATCGGATGGTCGGCCCTCTTTACCCGCTCTACCGCGAGCCTGAGGCTCACCACGTTGCGGAGATTCTGGGGATCTGAGGCACTGACTTTCGGAACCGTCCTATTCCAGCTCGGTTGTCGGACGCCACTAGGGCGTGCCTGCGGCCCTGCTCACCTTACCTTGTCAGGAAACAACCCATGACAAAGTCCGACATCCCTCCGACTCACACGATCAATCCCATTGATCAGCCGCCTGACTCGGACGCCCCAACCGCCGCAATGCTCAAGGCGGATATCGATAGTGGCGCAAGCGGTGATAAGACGGAGGTGTTTGATCCTGGCATGGCCATGCTGGGGACCTGCGAGGAGGCTTCCGGGACTCCCTTAACGCCAGCACAGCTTGCCTGGGCCCGGCGACAGGAAACTTTTCATCGCTGGAAGAACGGCCTCAAGACCGGGATCGCCCACCACAAGCGGGATGGCTTCCCCATCACCTTTGTCGGTTTCATCGTCTTCGTGGGTGTCATTCTTGTGAGCGGGATCTCAATGGTTCGCACGTGATCTGGAAAGCTCCCGGTGTAACCACCACCCATACGTGATCAAGTCCAGTCTCGCAGACGCTGAATCCGGAGGTTGGATACAACAAACTGGAAGCCTGCCGCATCAACGGCTTGATCAGCCGCCGGGTGCTCACCATAAGCTGCGCCGCCATTCCAGGCGATAGCGCGGACAGGATGCCCTAGCCTATGTAAGAAATCGTCTTGTGAACCACCGGCTTCGTCCCGGAGTCTTTCCAGATCAACCGACGCAGTGCTGTGGGTTCGCGTATGGCTCGCGACAACATGAGGACCATCCAGAGCTGCAACCTCCTCCCACGAGAGGGCGATCCGACTGCTTGGTGATACATCACTCCCGCAGGTGATGTTGTGATCCGCAGCAAAGCTCCACTGATCAGCTGCGCCGACAAAGCCTGTGACTACGAAAAACCATCCTACCAATCCGTGTTGATCAAGAAGCGGACGTGCCACGTCGAAGTTATTACAGTACCCGTTGTAGAACGCGAGGATCAGGCCAGGCTTGGGTTTACGCCACTGGCCGGTTGCCATCACCCGGTCCAGGTCTTCGGCTGTGACTGGATCGAAGTACTGGGCGTAAAGCGCAAACTGCCGGTCGTACTCCGCTGCCCGCCGTTCTGGCGTGAGATGGAAATTGACCGTGCGGATGACAGCTCCGGTCTCGAAGGCCATTGCAACAGCATCGAGCTCAAGCATCACGCGCCTCATCACTAACTTGAGCGAGCGCGCCCGGACCAAACGTGCGGTCTGCGATCCACTCGATTAGGCGCAAAAGGTCTACAGCACCGTGCTCACTCTTGTGAGTGCCATAAGTCTTGGCACCTTCGCGCAGCAATGGCCTAAGATAGGCGGAAGTTGGGTCCACTCCGGCAACGAGGCTGGGCCCGTCTTCAAGCATCAGGATCATCGGGATGCCTTCCTCGCCGTAATTTCGACCAGACAGACGAGCGAGATTAACTTGCAGGTCACTGCGTTTCAGATCATCAGTCATTGTTCCCTCTGAAGGACCTGCCATCACTGCACGGGTTCACCCCTTAAGGCTGCCCATGCTGAGACCGCGAACGTAGAAGCGTTGCAGGCACAAAAAGAGCACGATGACCGGCAGGACGGACACAGCAAGTGCTGCCTGCTGCAATGACTGATTGCGTTCGTCAAAGAACTCGCTGCGCAGGAGTTGGATACCCACGGTGACGGTCTGAAGTTCAGGGGCCGCTCGCGTAACCGTCATGGTCCAGATCACCTCATTCCAGTGATAGATCCAGACAAGAAGCCCGAGCGTCACCATTCCTGGACGCACCAGCGGCAGGGCTATGCGCCAGAAAAGACCGAACTCGCTTGCACCATCAATCCGTGCGGCATCGAGAAGCTCATCCGGCACCGTCATCATGAACTGGCGCATTAGGAAAACGCCGTACCAGGACACGGCAAAGGGTAGGATCAGGGCAAAGTAGCTGTCGAGCAGGCCTGTTCCTCCTTGTCCCAGCCAGTCGTTGCCGCCCGCGAATGGCCAATAGCGCAGGATAAAGAACATCGGAATGATGAAAAGGAAGAACGGAAAGATCTGCGCGACGAGAACAAAGCGCAAAATTAGATCCCGACCCCGGAAGCGGTACTTAGCGAGCGCAAAGCCTGCAAGCGCACTGGTGGCAAGCTGTACCACCGTGATGGCTCCTGTCACGATAACACTGTTCGTGAGCCAGGCGACCATCGGCAAGTCGGTGAATGCCCGGACGAAGTTGTGCCATTGTGGGACTGCGGGCCAGTAAACAGGGGGCCGGGCCAGTCGTTCGGCCGGCGTGCGCAGCGCACCGATCAGCATGTCCGCAAACGGCAGGATCATAATCACGGCGCCAAGGCCCAAAATGCCGTATTTGAATGTCCAGACCGCCCACTTGCGCCCCCTTTGAGGAAGGGCCGCTGTGCCCCCTGCATCATCCGTCACCTTGGACTTGGCCGCGACTGCCCGAGCGGTTCCGGCTGCGTGCGAGGGCATCCTCATCAGTAGGCCTCCACGCCACCGCGTCGCAGAACACGCAGTTGGAGGAGGGAGACGAGGAAGATGACAACAAGCAGCACATAGGCAGCTGCCGATGCGCGGCCCAAGCGCAAGTCCGTGAAGGCCATGCCATAGATGTAGAGTGCGGTGACGTTCGTGCTGTTCACCGGCCCGCCCTCCGTCAGCACAAGGATCAAAGCAAAATAGCTGATGGCGGTGATGACGCTGGTGATGAGCACAAACAGGATAGTGGGCCGCAGCAGCGGCAGGGTGATGCTCCAGAAGATCCGGGTTTCGCTGGCGCCGTCAATCCGCGCCGCCTCGTGAAGGGACTCGTCAATGGCTCCGAGCCCGGCGGAGAACAGCAGCATGTTTTGGCCAAGATGCATCCAGACAAACACCATCACAACCGCGATCATGGCCGTTGAGGGATCGTTGAGCCACGCCGGCCCGGCAATTCCGATGAGCGCCAAAAGACGGTTCAGAACGCCCCAGGGGTCCGCCAGGACAAACCACCAGATGAAGCCCACGGCGACGACATTGGTGACCATGGGCAGGGAGTAGATCGAGCGCCACAGCGCCTGGTATCGGCTCCGCGAGAAGACCCCGGCGAGAAGAAGCGAGGCCGGGACGCCGATGCCGACCACACCGACCGTGAAGACAAGGGTATTAAGGAGGGTTTTCAGAAACAGGGGGTCGCGTGTGAAAAGGTGCTCGTAGTTCGCCAACCCGATCCAGCGCGGGGATACGAGGGAGTTCCAGCTGGTGAAGCTCAGGTAAAGGGAAGCGGCTAGTGGCAAAGCGAAGAAGACAAGACCGAACAAAAGCACAGGCACCAGAAACAGGTACGGCGCCGTCCTTTGGGTCAACATTTTTGCGGGGATGAGGCTGAGCGGCGGCACAGTTCAACAAGACTCCCGTGGCACCTGCTTATCGCATTCACCGCGCCTCTTTCAGGATCGACTCGATTTGTGCGTTGGCGGCACTGAGAGCCTTCTGCGGGTCTTGGCGCCCGAGCCACGCTTCCTCGATGGCACCACGAATGGTGACCTCGATCTCGGAGGCTTGCGGTACGTTCTTTTCCGAGATTGCTCTGCCTGAGCTGATCGCCTCCATGTAGGGTCTTGTGAAGGGGGCGTTCACTTCGGCTTGCGACGCCGCGATGTCAGCCTTGTTGGCGGTCAGCCCTCCCATGGTCATCAACATGTCGCCCACGCATGAACGTTTGCCCGGCTCGGATGGTGTGTTGAGCCAGCGTACCAGGCGCCATGCTTCTGGCTTGGAGGGGCTGCGCGCATCGACCCCATAATAAAAGGAATACTGATAAGTGCGCCAATCGTCTCCTCCTGGGATTGGGGCGACCCCCACCGTGCTCTCGAACTTGTCACCTAGCCCCTGGCGGAGCGTGTCCTTGAACCAATTTGCTGTAATCATCATGCCGACCGAGCCGCTCGGGAAATCACGCACTTGGATAGATGAATTCGTGACATTCTTGCGGAAGATCTCGGCCTGTTTAGATACGATTTCCACGGCCTCTGGCGTTGCTAGGTTTGTGGAGCGCAGGTCATCAGTGAACAGGGAACGACCCCGCGAGAAAAGCAGCGTGCGGAAAGGGTGGACAGCGTTAGCTGGCGTGGGGCCAAACGCATAGCCTGCCACTGTAAGCTTGCCTTGCGCGTCAGCTTTTGAGATTTTTGCGGCTATCGCGGCAAGCTCATCCCACGTCCTCGGCGGCGCGGAATAACCTGCCTCTCTAAGAAGGTTCTTGTTATAGACGAGCAGATAAGTGCTGACCTCAGCCGGAACTCCCCAGATCTTGCCGTCGACGGTCGCCGCATCGACAGTGCGGGCCTCGTACTCACGCCTGACGAAATCGACAATGTCGGCAGGTGGTTCGGCGAGAACCCCATTCGAGACGAGCTGGACGCCCCATATGCTGTAGACATTGTAGATATCGGGCGAGCGTCCGCCGATGCGTGAGGTCAGGATCGTTTGCAAGAAGTCCCGAAAGGTCGCTTGTTGGTGAACGATCTTAATGTTCGGGTTCTCGGCTTCATAGCGCCGGAAGCAGGCTGTCAATGGTCGCATCTGCTCGTCGGTGTAGTGTGTCGCAACTGTAATCGTTTTTTGTTGTGCCCAGGCCGGCTCGCCAAGACAAGCAACAGCCAAGGCACTGGTGGACAGCAGACGAAAGGTCGCTTTCAGCAAAGGTCCAACCGGGTTAGGTGACATGAGGATCCCCATAAGCTTAATGAGCCGCATACACTGCTGGGAAGCAGGTAGGGCAGGCGAGCGAAGCAACCAATAGGTAAACAACTAAGCCATTCACGACTTTGGTACCTATTCGAGTATGCGCATGACCCCTCTTTGCGGAGTACATTTTGATTGCACCTACTTCGGGTTACCTATTTTTTATAGCCCTGAGAGACAATGCAAGCGGCTGACCCTCACACAAAAGGGTTTTTAGCATGCGGCGCGCTCAATGAGATCGCAGAGGCTTGCGGCTTTAAACCGTGACGTGCGCCATCTCCGTGATGCTATTTATTCTCAGATCGAAGGATGGGACGCTCCCGCCTGAGTGTAGAACGGGTGTCCTCCCTTACGCCGTAGGCACCGTACCCCCATCGATCGTGTACTCGGTACCGGTGATCGAAGCGGCGCGTTCGGAGGCCAGGAACGCGATCAGGCTTGCGACTTCGGCCGGTTCGGCCGGGCGTCCGATCGGTATTCCGCCCAACCCGTCCATGATGATCTTCTTGCCACCCTCGAGATCGGTCCCCGCCTGTTTCGCCAAGCGCTCGGCGAGGTCGATGGATGATTCCGTCGCAATCCAGCCCGGTGACACCCGGACCACCCGTACACCTCTGGGAGATACCTCCTTTGACATTGCCTTGCTGTAGGTAGAAAGCGCAGCCTTGGCTGCAGCATAGGCCGTTGTCGATTCCGGAAGTGGCAGCACATTCTGAATGGACGTGACATGTATGACCACGCCGCTTCCCCGAGAGACCATGTCCGGGACCAGATGCCGGTCCAGCCGAACAGCGGGGAAAAGGTTAAGAGACAACTCCTTGCACCACTCGGCATCAGTGAGCGCTGAAAAACCACCACCGGCCGCAGACGAGCCGCCCAGCATATGAACAATAATATCGACGCCGCCAAGGCGTTGACGGGAGGTGTCTGCGACGGCCCTGCATCCCTCCTCGGTTGTCAGGTCGGCTTCAACGAACAAGTCTTCGGGCAGGTTGTCCGGTCGCGCCCGAGCAGTCGTTAGCACCCGCACGCCGAGTTCCCGAAACAGGCCAACGGTCGCTGCCCCAGCGCCCCTGCTTCCTGCCGTGATGAGTGCGCGCTTGCCAGTCAGATTGAGAAAGTCGGTCATCACCGGATCTCCACTTTGGCAATCTTGTCGTTTGCGATGGCAAAGGCGTAGCTTAGCGTCACGGGGCTCCCCGGAAACCGGCCGCTGACTCTGGCTCGAACGAACGATCGATCGCCGTTGACCGTGACATCCAAGGGTTCAGCGACATACTGGGTCCTGCGTTTCGCTTCCGCCCACCAGTCTCGAATGGCAGCCCCACCTTGGTGGAAGGCGCCTTCATCCACGACGACGGCGTCGACCGCAAAAGTCCTAGCTACTGAATCCGCATCGTTTCGGCGATCTGCCTCGAAGAACGCCTTCACCACATCAGGCATATTCATAGGTTTCTCCCTATCAGCTTACTCATGACTGCTAGTTAGGGCTCGACGATTACGCCGATAAGTGGGATAAAGCCGTATGTGGAGATGAGTAGATCGGGACAATGGAACAGGCGGGTTTGAGAGATTTGGAGTCGGTCATCGCCATTGCACGGCGTGGGACGTTTCGAGCAGCCGCTATTGATCTGGGGACGTCCAGCACTGCGTTGAGCCATACAATTGCAAAGCTCGAGGCTGACCTCGGCGTTCGTCTCTTCAATCGAACCACCCGCAGCGTCTCGCTCACAGATGCAGGAAAGCTTTTTGTCGAGCAGGTTGCACCGTCGCTCCAGAATATTTACGTCGCGCTGGAAGCGGTTCGCTCCCAGCGAAAAACCCCTTCAGGAACGATACGGATCAATGCCGCGCCCTTCGCGGCGCGTGCTATTATCTCCCCGTTGGTACTCGAGTTCCTGCGCCGGTACCCGGATATGAATGTCGATTTGGTGACTGACGGAAGGATGGTCGATATCGTTCGGGACGGCTTCGATCTCGGCATAAGGGTCGCCAGCCTCGTACCAAGCGACATGATTGCGGTATCGCTCGGCTGGCCACAACGACATGCTGTGGTGGGGTCTCCTGATTATTTCGAGCAGCATGGCAAGCCGGTCGTTCCTCTGGATCTTCTCAATCACAGGTGCATTCGGGTCCGCTTGCCTGACGGCTCCGTATACCAGTGGCGGTTTGAGAAAGACGGCGAACCGGTGCAGATCGATGTGCGAGGATCGATCACGCTCGATGAGGCAAGCTTGGTGAGGACAGCAGTGCTTGAGGGGACGGGCGTGGGCTACACCATGGAACAGGAAGTTCTGCTATACATCGAGGCGGGACGCCTCATCCGGGTCTTGGAGGATTGGACGCCTCCATATCCAGGTCCATGTCTCTACTATCCCGGGCGACGTCATCTATCGGCTGGGATGAAGGCATTCTTGGAGATGGCGCGTGAGCTTTCCAAGCGTCCGGCAGTCTAACCCTGCAGGTAAGTTCGCCGACATCAAAGATTGGGCAACCTGAGATCGTGCCGATGGGAGAAGCGAGGCTTCTTTACTCGTCGCTCCATTGATTTCGTTCGCCCATCCAATCGATGCCGTCAACCGCCGCTAGATCGCATATCGCTGCGTAGTGTCGAGTTGGATTGGCAGGATAATTTCAATCCATCCGGCGTGACGGTCCCCGGCGTCACAAAGCCGTTCGGCCAGATGATGCGGCGTATTGGGGAAGCCGCTCCGCCCATAGGCGAAGCGGTGTTATGCCGTGTATCCAGTCAGCTCCTCACCAGCCGGGCGGCAATCGGAAATTGCGGCATGCGGCGAACTCCGGGCCAAGTCTTATAAGCCGGTCTGGCCGGTCAACCCATACTTGCACCAAGATGCCGGGGGCAGAACATTCTGGATGTTCCAAACGATTAGGGTGTTTGGCGGATTCGGCTGCCACGCCTCTGAGTGTGACATGGCTAAGCATTGGCCAGACAACACGAATCATGTCCGGCTAGGGGAGATCCCAGTCAGTTCGGACCGAACATCTCCTGCATTTTCTGCTGGTACTGCTTCTCTGATGTGCTCCACCGCAGATCTGCGAGAAGTCTCGTATCCGCCCCAGCGGGGTAGCGGATTTTGAACTGCTCATCCGTGGCGGCGGCATAGACGGCGTCTGCAACCTCTGCTTCGGTGCAAAAGGCAGTGGGATAATTGCCAAAGCGCGAGAAGCAGGCCTGAGCGAAATCGCAGTATTCATCCGGGATCAAGCCCTGCATCCGGGCGCTGCCGTTGCTGCTGAAGTTCGTTGTCGGCGCGTAACCAGGCTCGACCAAGCGTGCCTTGATGTTGAACCCATCCAGTTCATACGAGAGCGACTCGGTAAAGCCTTCAACGGCGCACTTACTGGCGGTGTAGACGGCAACCAGCGGCATCACGCCGACCGTGACGCTCGACGTTACGTTCACGATCACCCCATGGCCCTGCTTGCGCTTCTGAGGGATGATGGCGCGACAAGCTGCGATCACGCCGAACGTGTTGGTCTCGAAGACCTCCCGGATCATGTGGTCTGGCGTTGCTTCAACACCGGATGCAAGGCCGATGCCGGCATTGTTCACCCAGACGTCGATTGCGCCGAACTCGCCCCCGGTAGCGTCGATCGCGGTGGCGATACTCTGCTCATTCGTGACATCAAGCGCCAACACCCTCAGTCTCTCCCAGCCATCAGCAAACACACCTGGATTCGGCCGCCGCATCGTAGCGACCACGTTCCAGCCGTGAGCGAGAAAGAGCTCGGCCGCTGCCTTGCCGTAGCCGGAAGATGTGCCGGTGATGAGAATTGTTTTTGGCATGTGAGGTCTCCATCGTTTCGATGGACACAACCTAGACATCAGGCTTAGGACGATCCACAATCTTATGTCCGTAAATGATTATGGATTGTCCAAAGTGGATCCCCTCAGCGACATCATTGCCCTGCTCCGCCCAAGCACTGCAGTCTCAAAGCCCATCACAGGCCGTGGGCGCTGGGGTGTTCGCTATGCGGCTCACCATGCCCCCGGCTTTACCCTCATCCTGCAGGGGGATTGCTGGGTTGCCTTTGAGGGTAAGGAGCCTGTGAAGATCCAAAAGGGCGACTTCCTGCTGGTGCCTTCCACCCCAGCCTTCTCAATGTACAGCCACCCGGGAGTTGAGTGTGAGCCGCGGGAGCCGGTAAGCTCTGCTGTTCGACATGGGGACCAGGAAGGTGCACCTGACTTCGTCTCTCTCGGCGGGACATTCCGGATAGAGCAGGTCAATGCACCCCTCATGCTCGCCCTCCTGCCAGACATCATCCACATCCGTGCCTCCGAGGGGCGCACAGGCAAGCTCGGCCGTGTCATCCAACTGATTGCGGATGAGTGCGCATGCGAAGACCCAGGCAAGGAGATCGTTTTGCAGCGGCTCCTGGAGGTCTTGCTTGTGGAAGCGCTCCGCTGGCGCAGCATTGATCCAAATGCCATACCCTCAGGTCTGCTCAATGGCATGCGGGATCCAGCTCTGGCACGCGTTCTGCGCGCGGTACACGCCGACATCCGCGCGGGGTGGACGGTCCTTGAACTGGCCAAGATGGCAGGCATGTCCCGGTCAGCCGTCGCATCTCGGTTTGGGGACACGCTCGGGTGCGGGCCGATTGAATATGTGGCTCGATGGCGGATGGCGCTAGCCAAAGATGCGCTCACACGAGGCGCGAAGACACTCGACCGCATTGCGGATGAGATCGGGTATGAGTCCGCCAGCGCCTTCAGCACAGCGTTTCGCAAGCGGCTCGGTTGCCCGCCCGGGCGGTTCGCGCGCTTGAGTGACTCAGACCGCTCTCAATAACGGTCGATGTGGATAGGTCACGCACACCTTGGGGTAATGGCACTGGGTGAACTGCGAGCATTGTGCTGTACCAAAACCACAGGACTCGGATCAGTCCGAGTCAGCTTCGGGTCACGAGCAGGAGATCGGCGCAAGGTGCGGTACGTCTGGCTTGGCCTGGTAAGCTGACGAATGCTTTGAGGAATGCTCAGGCTGGGTTTCCTGTCGGCACAAACGGCCAAGGTTTATTAGGGGGCTTCGTTTCAGGAGCACTGCAATGCAAGAAGGGATCGCTGACCATCCTCTCCGCACCACGACACCTTGGAACCATGGCAAGCTGGTTGGACCCAAACCGCCTCTCAAAGCGAAGGAGATCTGGTCCATTCGGGTCAGGCTTCAGGTTGCTCATCGCATCCGTGATCTGGCGCTGTTCAATTTAGCGCTCGACAGCAAGCTGCGCGCCTGCGACTTAGTCGCCCTTCGGGTCGATGATTTAGCCCTAAATGGGAGGGTGCGATCTCGAGCCACAATCATGCAGCGGAAAACAGGCCGGCCGGTTCAGTTCGAGATCACGTAACAAACCCGGGAGGCTGTAGGGCGCTGGCTTGAGAAGAAGGACCTGCACAAGGGCGAGCCGCTCTTTCCAAGCCGGATTAATCGAGCGAGGCCCATGACGACGCGCCAGTACGCCCGCCTGCTGGCATCCTGGCTCCGCGCGATTGGCTTGGATCCCCTCGCCTACGGCACCCACTCACTCCGGCGCACCAAGGCCTCAATGGTTTATCGGAGAACTGGCAATCTCCGGGCGGTCCAGCTTCTCTTGGGGCACAGCAAGATTGAGAGCACAGTTCGGTATCTTGGAATTGACGTCGACGACGCCCTTCTGATTGCCGAACAGGTAGAAATCTGACCGCTTGAGGCGGCCCGTCGATGAGCCGCCTCAGAGCCTCCGACCTGTCATGGGGCAAGGTCCGGACCTGAGGCTCAAGCAGCCTCAAGCCGAACGGCCGGCGCGTGCCAAGAGCTACCATTAGATCAGCGCTCCTGCCTTAGGCTTCTATGGGAGAAAGCACATGAGCGTAAAATTCCAGCCAGTTCAGGCGGGACGGCGTCCTTTCGTGGTGGACACGCACCCCTTCGACAAGCGGCCATGTCCACCACATGCGCGACTTCAGGGTTGGTCGACGTAGAGCTTGCCGCCGCTTTCCAAGAACTCCTGGCTCTTGACACGCATACCAGCCAATTGCTCCTGAGCCTCAGGGCTCATCGCCGCCACCTCCGCCCGTAAATCCTGTGTGATCTTCATCGAGCAGAACTTCGGGCCGCACATTGAGCAGAAATGCGCTACCTTGTGCGCATCCTTTGGCAGGGTCTCGTCATGGTAGGCGCGAGCCGTATCTGGATCGAGGGAGAGATTGAACTGATCCTCCCAGCGGAAGTCAAAGCGTGCCCGGGACAAGGCATCGTCCCGCATCTGTGCCGCCGGGTGCCCCTTGGCAAGGTCCGCCGCATGGGCGGCGATCTTGTAGGTGATGACACCTGTTTTTACATCATCCCGGTTCGGAAGCCCCAGGTGCTCCTTCGGCGTCACGTAGCAGAGCATCGCTGTTCCAAACCAGCCGATTATAGCAGCACCGATGCCCGACGTGACATGATCGTATCCGGGAGCAATGTCTGTGGTGAGCGGGCCGAGGGTGTAGAAGGGTGCCTCTCCGCATTCACGGAGCTGCTTGTCCATGTTCACCTTGATCTTATGCATCGGAACATGACCGGGTCCCTCAATCATGACTTGGCAGCCTTTGCCCCACGCGACCTTGGTGAGTTCGCCCAGCGTCTCTAGTTCGGCGAACTGCGCTGCGTCGTTGGCATCGGCAATGGAGCCAGGACGCAAGCCGTCACCCAACGAGAAGGATACGTCATAAGCCCGCATGATGTCGCAGATCTCATCGAAGCGCTCGTAGAGGAAGCTCTCCTTGTGATGTGCCAAGCACCAGCGCGCCATGATCGAGCCGCCGCGGGAAACGATGCCCGTGACACGTTTTGCGGTCAGCGGCACATAGGGAAGACGCACGCCCGCATGGATCGTAAAGTAGTCGACTCCCTGCTCAGCCTGCTCAATGAGCGTGTCCTTGAACACCTCCCAATCGAGCTTTACCGGATCGCCGCCGACCTTCTCGAGTGCCTGATAGATCGGCACCGTGCCGATGGGCACCGGCGCGTTGCGTATGATCCAGGAGCGGATGTTGTGAATGTTGCGTCCGGTGGACAGATCCATCACAGTGTCGGCTCCCCAGCGAATCGCCCAGACGAGCTTTTCCACCTCGTCTGCCGCTGTCGAGACGACCGCCGAGTTTCCGATATTGGCGTTGACCTTGACCAGGAAGTTGCGCCCGATCGCCATCGGCTCCAGTTCCGGGTGATTGATGTTGGCCGGTATAATGGCGCGCCCACGGGCGACCTCCTGGCGCACGAAGTCCGGTGTGATGAAAGGCGGGATAGAGGCCCCAAAGCTCTCGCCGTCGGCTATCTTTGCCTCGGCTCCTGCCAGCATCGCCTCGCGACAGAGGTTCTCGCGATGAGCGACGTAGATCATTTCCTCAGTGATGATCCCTGCCCGCGCGAATTCGTATTGAGTCACCATCTGGCCTGGCGCCGCGCGGCGCACCACCCGCTCGGCTGGGCATGGTGCGACGAGCTTGTCCGCAGGAACGTGGCCGTTGTCTTCCGGCTTCACCGGCCGGGCTTCGACTGCCCCATAGCCGCGGGCTGCAATCCAAGGCTCCCGCACAAGCTGAAGTCCCTTGCTGAGATCAATGGCCATATCGGCGTCCGTGTAGGGTCCTGACGGATCGTAGACGCGGACCGGAGGCTCATCGGGATCTGTCAGAACGATCTCACGAATGGGAACGCGGATGTCCGGCCGCCCTTCCCGGGTAGCATAGACCTTGCGTGAGCCCTGGATGGGGCCGGTGGTGACGGACAGGAGACCGTCATTGGGCTTATCGATTTTCATGGTCACTGGATCTCTCCTCTTGGCAAAGGGAGATCCGGGCAAAGCGAGCTGAGGGATTCTTGTCGTGCTCGTTAGTTCCAGTCCCTCCGCCGGTATGACCCGGATCAGGTTCAAGGGTCACGGCGGATCAGCCGACTCTCAGCCCCTCACAGGGCTCCCCTCGGAACAGGCCGGATAGTCGATGACGCCCTTCCGGCTGTCAACCCATCACGCAGTCCCACAAAGTCGAACCTTGCCAAAGTCAACCGGCAGGGCTATTTCGCCTGCATCTCCTTGGGGTGCCCGTCCGGGCTGAGAGGTCTTGTCCTGAGACCAACCCATCGAACCTGATCCGGATCATGCCGGCGGAGGGATTGCGAGATGACGAGCGCACCAACGTCCATCCTGGACGCTTCCAGTGTTCCAGCTTTGGCTGGCTCCCTGCTTGAACGCCTTCGGGCCGAACGCATTCGCGTGCATGCAATCACGAACGCAGCGGCGCAGACCTTCACGGCCAATCTTCTGCTCGCCGCCGGCGGCATTCCCTCCCTCACTGTCGCACCGGATGAGGTCCCTGCCTTCACAAGCCGCTCGGATGCACTGCTCGTCAACCTTGGCACGCTCGACAGCGACCGGCGCACCGCAGTTCCTGAGGCTATCGCCACCGCACGCACGCACGCCAAGCCATGGGTGCTCGATCCTGTCTTTGTCGAAGCTTCCCCAACGCGTTTGAAGCTTGCCCGCTCCTGCCTTGCGGGTGAGCCGCATGTCCTGCGCTGCAATGCGGCCGAGTTCGCGGCTCTTGCCGAAGAAGATGCGACGCCAGGCTCCATTCAGGCATTCGCAAAAAGTCACGGAACGGTCGTGGCTCTGACTGGTGCGGTGGACCTGATTGCAGACGCCAACAACGTACTTTGCGTCGAGAACGGCCACCCGCTCATGACCTGCGTGACCGCCATGGGATGTGCCGGAACTGCCCTCGTTGCAGCCTTCGCGGCTCTGCATGGCAGCGCCATCGAGGCTGCCGCCGCGGCTCTGCTTGTTACTGGCGTGGCAGGCGAAATTGCCGCGCATCAGGCAAACGGGCCAGGCACGTTCCAGCCAGCCTTCCTCGATGCGCTCTTTCATCTCGATCCGGAAACCCTCGTCACCTGCGGGAGAGTCTCATAAACCCAATCGATCTCCGCCTCTACGGCATCATCGATCCGGAACGGACCGGCGGCCGGGATCCTGTCGAGCTTGTCCGGCAGGCTGTTTCTGGCGGCGCGACCCTCATCCAGTACAGGGACAAGCAAGGCGAGGGCCGCCGCCTTGTGGAACTGGCCCGCGCCCTGAAGGCAGCGCTTGAAGGAAGCGGCGTGCCGCTCCTGATCAACGACCGTGTTGATATCGCGCTGGCCGCAGGCGCCGACGGCGTTCACCTCGGCCAAGACGATATGCATCCCAAAGATGCACGCGACCTGCTCGGTCCACACGCGTTTATCGGATTGACGCTGAAGACGCTGGAGCAGGCCGAACGAATGGCGAGCATGCCGGTCGGTTACGCCTGCATCGGCGGTGTCTTTGCGACTGGGAGCAAGAACAGCCCCGCTCCGCCCATCGGCCTCGACGGGCTCGGCAAGATCCTGTCACGCGCCAGGCTCGCATACCGCGGCCCTGTCGGCGCCATTGCCGGAATCGATGCATCGAACGCGCAAGCTGTGATCGCGGCCGGAGTCGACGGCATCGCGGTCATCTCGGCTCTCTTCATGGCAACAGATCCGCGGGCAGAAGCTCGAAGATTGCGGGGCATCGTCGATCAGACCCTGACATCCCGAGGAGATTTTGCATGACGGCGATCGCAGTTACCATCGCAGGCTCAGACTCGGGCGGTGGAGCCGGCATCCAGGCCGACATCAAGACCTTCTCGGCTCTGGGCGTTTATGGCGCCAGCATCATCACGGCACTCACCGCGCAGAATACCATGGGGGTTCAGGGCATTCACGATGTGCCATCTGCCTTCGTTGCCCAGCAGATAGACAGCGTCTTCTCGGATCTTGAGGTCAGGGCCGTGAAGATCGGTATGCTCTCCCAGGTCGCTGTCATTGAAGCTGTGGCAGAGGGACTTCAACGCTATAGCCAAACGCAGGTTGTCCTCGATCCCGTGATGGTGGCGGCCAGTGGTGACCGTCTTCTGGCATCGAGGGCTGTCGACGCATTACGCCATGTGCTCCTTCCCAGGGCGTTGCTTGTCACACCCAACCTTCCCGAAGCCGCCGCCCTTCTCGACGAGCCGCAGGCCGGGGATGAACAGGCCATGTGCCGACAGGCCGAGCGGATCCTCGCCTTGGGTCCCAGAGCCGTTCTGGTGAAGGGCGGCCACGGCACAGGCTGTGAGAGCACGGATATTCTCATGGATGCACAGGGTGTACGGTTTTTCCCCGCCCCCCGCATCGAGACGCGAAACACGCATGGCACTGGATGCACCCTGTCCTCAGCCATTGCAGCCGGACTCGCCAAGGGCCTTTCGCTGACGGAGGCTGTCGCGGCCGGCAAGGAATTCATCAGCGCCGCAATCGGCGCGTCCACTCAACTTCACATTGGACGCGGGTATGGGCCTGTGCATCACTTCCATGCCCACTGCTCCTAAACTCTCACGCCGCGCGGCGCTTGGCGTCGGGGCTGCGGCTCTTGCGGCGCCGACCGTCAGCCAAGCCCAGACGGTTCGCTGGCGCATGGTCACATCGTGGCCGAAGAACCGCACTGGCCCTGGAGTCTCCGCCCAGAGGATCGTTGGGCGCATCAATGCTATGAGCGGTGGGCGGCTTCAGATCGATCTCTTCGCAGCAGGCGAGATCGTACCCCCCTTCGCTGTGCTCGATGCCGTTTCGAACGGCACCGTTGAGATGGGTCACACGGCCTCACTCTATTGGCAGGGTAGGATGCCGGCGGCTGGGTTCTTTACCAGCGTCCCCTTTGGTCTTGGTCCTATCGAGCATCAGGCCTGGATCGAGTTACGGGATGGGCAGGCGCTCTGGGACGAACTCTACAAGCCCTACGGCGTACGCGCCTTTCTCGCCGGCAACACGGGTCCTTCGATGGGTGGATGGTTCCGGCGCAAGCTGAACGGCGTCGAGGATCTGCGAGGCATGCGACTGCGTGTTCAGGGCTTGGGAGCCGAGGTCTACGCAAAGCTCGGGGCAGTTCCAATGACGGTTTCTGCCGGAGATCTGCTTCCGGCGCTTGAAAAGGGCTCCATCGATGCGGCAGAGTTTCTGGCTCCAGCAACCGATCTGGACACGGGTCTGCCCAAGTACGCCCCCTTCTATTACGCTCCCGGTTTTAACAAGCCCAATGGCGCAAGCGAGCTCCTGATCTCGTTGAGGTCTTGGGAGACACTCAGCCCTGACCTTCGCAGCGTGGTCACGGAAGCCTGCCGGGCCGAGCATGCCCTTGGCTTGGCCGATGCGCACCAGACCAATGCGGCAGCCCTGACCGAGATCCTCGGCAAGTACCCGGTGACCCTGGAGGCTTTTCCCCGCTCTGTCATGGAAGCGGCTCAAAAGGCTTCGTCGGAGCTTCTCTCCGAGATTGCAGCCAGTTCTCCTCTCGCGGATCGAATTGTCGGGAGTTACAGGAGCTCCCTGGAGGATCTGCGGGGCTGGTCGGCTCTCGCAGCCGACATGGCGCGAGCCAACACGCGCTCATCCCCGCCGACACCGTGATGAGGAGCGGCAATGGCGTCCGGATCAAAGACCTGTCCAAGGTCAGCTCCGGGTCACGCACTGACGATCCCCTGCCCTGCACGGATGTCCGCTTACGCCGCGCGAGCAGACATTCGGTCTACTTCGCAGATGTGCCAACTTCGGACCTTCACCGACGGTCGCCAGAACAAGGCCACTACCGGGCGGCATGTCGGATTGATGTTCATCACTTCTCGCCGGGACCTTTGCGTTAGAGGTGAGATCGAGGGGCTCCGTTCTGAGCAGGAGCCATGCACCGATCCAAGGCTAACGACTATCTCGTTCAGCCATTAGCTACTTGACCAATAGACCGTGGTATGTATTCTGGTATGACCAAGGTAAGAGATATGATCGCTGATCTAGAAATCACGCGGCTTAGGGAGGGTGGCGGCAAGGGGTTCGAGAAGGTCTTCGCCTTCTTACGCGAGCGTCTGCTTGCGGGCTCGTTGCGACCGGGTGACCGGCTGATCCCTGAACGCGATCTCGCTGCGCAGCTCGGTGTGAGCCGACCGATCCTGCGCGAGGCGCTGCGCGCCCTGACGGTTCTCGGCGTTGTGGAAATCCGCGACCGCGTCGGAACAATCGTTCGCCGACCCGACCCGTCTGTTCTGAATGACTTTTTCACTTTCGCGTTTGCACAGCAGTCTGACGTCGTCGACGATGTAATGCAGGCGCGCATCGCGATCGAATGCCAAGCCGTCCGGCTCGCCGCCGAGCGGGCCACCGTATCCGATTTCGAGAAGTTGCAGCAGGCGCTCGCACGCATCGTCGAGACCATCGACGATCCAGACGGCGGCAGCGCGGCCGATTTCGACTTTCACCGCACCGTCGTCAATACAGGCAAATCCGAGACGCTGATCGTGCTGCACAACTCTCTGTCCGGCATTTTGATGCGCTCCCATCGCGGTCGCCGGGAGCTCCTTCAGGTGTTCGACTCCATGAAAACCTACCTGATCGAGGATCATCGCCGGATCTTTGACGCCATCGTCGGCCGAGACCCGGAGCATGCGGAAAAAGTCCTGCGAGAGCATTTCGCGATCGGTGACGACTTCCGTCGTCGCGCCGCGATCGGCGAATCCGAAGCCCGGAGCGCCTCATGACACATGTGCACGAGCGAGATGACACGATGGGACAGAACGATCAAAACACAACGGTCGGCTTTGTTGGCCTGGGGACGATGGGGCGCGAGATGGCGCTCAACCTGCTCAAGGCCGGATTTGCAGTCTGCGCCTATGACGTGCGCAAGGAGGCCATCGACGACCTCATTACCCGAGGTGCCACCGGCGCTGAGAATCCGGCCGATGCGGCCCGTGACGCGGACATCGTCATTTCCATGCTCCCCGACACGCCGCAGGTCGAGGAGATCGTCTATGCCGAACGTGGCCTTTTGGCGTCGCCACCGCGCGGCCGTCTCCTCGTCGACATGAGCACGATCTCTCCCGTCGCCGTCCGCCGCATGCATGCCGATCTCAAGGCCGCCGGCGTGGAATTCCTTGACGCGCCGGTGTCAGGTGGCCCAGTTGGCGCCAAGAATGCCTCGCTTTCAATCATGGTCGGAGGCGACCGAGACGCCTTTCTGCATGCGGAGCCATATTTCCAGGCCATGGGCACGACGATCACCCATGTGGGCGAGGCCGGAGCCGGACAGACCGTCAAACTCTGCAACCAGCTCGTCTGCGCCATCAACCTCCAAGCCATTTGCGAGGCGCTTGCGCTCGGCCGCGCCTCCGGCGTGAATCTCGACCAACTCCGCAATGTGCTCCTAGGCGGCTCGGCTGCGTCCTGGATGCTGGACAAGCTTGGGCCAGCGATGATCGCGGGCGATGCCTCCGCGGGCTTCCGCATCGACCTAATGCTCAAGGACCTGCGCCTCGTGCAGGAGCAGGCGCTTTCACTCTCCGTCCCGCTACCAGGAACGGCCCTTGTAACGAGCCAGTATGTCGAGGCGCGCGCTCACGGAGAAGGCACGAACGGCAATCAGGCTCTGTTCCGGGTCTACGACCGAATGACGAATCAGGCTGCGACCTAGCCCCGGACCACCTGCGATGAACCTCAACCTGGATTTTGCCGCGATCCTCGAACGATGGCCAGCCTTCCTAGAGGGAGCGCTGCTCACCTTTCAACTCGCCTTCATCGCGACCGTGCTGGGTACAATCATCGGTGTTCTCGGCGCCATTGGGCGGCGCAGCAGCTACCCGGTCGTTGCGCGGATCTGCGGGATCTATGTTGAGGCGATCCGCAACACGCCGCTTCTGGTCCAGATCTTCCTTGTCTATTTCGGCCTCGCCAGCCTGGGGTTGAAGTTCTCCGCCTTCACGGTCGCGGCCGCGGCGCTCACGATCAATGTCGGCGCATACACGACCGAGATCATCCGCGCGGGCTTTGACGCCATTCCCCGCGGGCAGATCGAGGCCGCCGAAGGTCTGGCATTGTCCCGCGCCCAGATCTACTGGCATGTCGTCATGATGCCGGCGATCGAGAAGGTCTACCCGGCCCTGACGAGCCAGTTCGTGCTGCTGATGCTGGCCTCGTCCGTGACGTCCCAGATCTCGGCCGAGGAGCTGACGGCGGTTGCGAACTACATCCAGTCCGATACCTACCGCGCTTTCGAGACCTATATCCTCGTGGCTCTCGCCTATATCGTCCTGTCGCTGATCATGCGGGCTGTGTTCTGGCTTCTCGGCCTCGTGATTTTCCCGCGTCGTCGGCGCCTCGGCACCCCATTGTGAGGAGGAGAAGATGGGCGGTTCCCTCAATGCCAATCACCTGATGTTCCTTGGGTACGGAGCGCTTTGGACCATCGGCCTGTCGCTCATCGGCCTACTCGGCGGAGGCTTTGCTGGCTTCATCATCGCCCTCTGCCGCATCTCGCCGAGCCGGATCGTGCGGCTTCTGAGTGCCGGCTATGTTCAGCTCATCCAGGGCACGCCGCTTCTCGTCATCATGTTCCTGACCTATTTCGGCCTGCCGGCGCTTGGTGTGACCGTCTTTCCCCTCACCGCCGCCGGCGCCTCGCTCACGATCTTTGTCAGTGCCTACCTTGGCGAGATCTGGCGCGGCTGCTTCGAGTCGGTTCCGAGGCCGCAATGGGAAGCAGCCGAGGGACTCGCTCTCAGCCGGTCCCAGCGGATGATGAAGGTAATCCTTCCGCAAGCTGTTCGGATCGCGACGCCGCCGACCGTGGGCTTCATGGTGCAGATCATCAAAAATACCTCTTTGGCCTCGGTGGTCGGCTTCGTGGAGCTCGCGCGGTCCGGGCAGATCATCAACAACTCACTGTTCGAGCCATTCCTGATCTACACCATCATCGCCGTCATCTACTTCGCCCTCTGCTATCCGCTCTCGCGCTTCAGTCACCGGCTAGAAACGCGCGGCGGCCCGGCTCGCCTCGAACTTGAGACTGCCTGACATGCACAAGATCACCAGAACAGATACCGCTTCACCAGTCGTCGGCGTGTCGAACGTGCATAAGAGCTTCGGTGCGCTCAAGGTGCTCGACGGGGTGAGCTTCGATGTCAATCGCGGCGAGGTTCTCGTCCTCATCGGCCGCAGTGGCTCCGGCAAGAGCACTGCCCTGCGCTGCATCGACCGTTTCGAGACAATCGACAGCGGTGAGATCGTCGTGTGCGGCCATCGCGTCAGTGGCCCAAAACTCGACCTGCGGGCACTGCGCCAGGATGTCGGCATCGTCTTCCAGAGCTACAACCTGTTTCCTCACCTGACCATCGAGGAGAACATCACGCTCGCTCCCTGTTCCGTAAAGGGCATCTCGAAGGTTCAGGCAAAGGAGCAGGCGCGCCGGGTCCTTGCCCAGGTCGGCTTGGAAGACAAGCTCCACCAATATCCCGAACAGCTTTCCGGCGGCCAGCAGCAGCGTGCGGCGATTGCCCGCTCGCTCGCCATGCAGCCCAAGGTGATGCTGTTCGACGAAGTGACCTCGGCCCTCGACCCGGAGCTGACCGGCGAGGTTCTGAAGGTCATCGAGGCGCTCGCTGCGGACGGCATGACCATGGTGATGGTCACGCACGAGATGGGATTTGCCAGGGGGATCGCCAACCGGGTGGTGTTCATGCATCGCGGCAAAATCCATGAGACTGGCCCTGCCGCGATCCTGACATCGCCTGCAACTCCGGAACTCGCCCAGTTTGTTGGCACAGGGCTCTAAATGACAACCAGAACTTAGGGAGACCAACGATGATGATGAAGCGCCCGCTCTCTGCTGCCGCAGTTGCAATGACCTGCATGGTAGCACTCGGCACCACCGCAGCCCACGCCGACCTTCTCGACGACATCATGAAGGCGAAGAAGATCCGCATTGCGACCGACATGGCAATTCCGCCGTCCGGCATGATGGATGCCAATCTCAAGCCCACGGGATCGGACGTGGAAACCGCCCAGCTTCTCGCGAAGGATCTCGGGCTGGAGCTTGAGTTCATCCAGACCACCGGCGCGACCCGCATCCCGAACGTCCAGACCAACAAGGCGGATATCATCATCTCGACCCTCTCGGTCACGTCGGAGCGCGCCAAGGTGATCGATTTCACCAAGGCCTATGCGGCCTTGCAGTCCGTTGTTGGCTGCTTGAAGACCGTTGAGGCAAAGGGCTGGGATGACTTGAAGGGCAAGACCATCGCCGTCTCCCGCGGCACGACGCAGGATACCGAACTGACTAACATGAAGGATCGCAATCTCACCCTCGCCCGCTTCGACGATGATGCCACGATGGTGACGGCTGCCGTGTCGGGTCAGGCCGACTGCGTCGCGACATCGGCAACGATTGTGAACCAGATCGGAGTTAAGAACCCGGCCCGAGCTTTCGAGCCCAAGGTGCTCATCCGCACCTTCGACCTTGCCATAGGTGTCCGCAAGGGCGAGCCGCGCCTGGTCGAGAAGCTCAACGAGTGGATCTCAACCAATCTGAAGAACGGCAAGCTGAACGAGATCTACAAGAAGTTCCATGGCAGCGAGCTCCCGCAGGAGATGCGGAGCTAAATCCTGACAATTCGAGTGGTGCCCCGGCACCACTCGACCTGCAATCACCAAAGAAAGGTTTTCCAATGCGCGTCGTAATCGGGTCAGATCATGCCGGATGGCCCCTCAAGAATGCGGTGGTCGAGCACGTGCGGTCGCTTGGCCATGAGGTCGTCGATGTAGGCTCCTTCGATGACAAGCCCGTCGATTTCCCGGACATCGCCCGCGCACTAACCGAGAAGGTCAAGTCTGGCGAGGCCGAGCGCGGCATCATGGTCTGCGGCACGGGCGTAGGTGCGTCGATCGCGGCCAACAAGGTCAAGGGTATTCGCGCTGCTGTATGCCACGATATCCACTCGGCGCATCAGTCGGTCGAGCACGACGACGTCAACGTGATGTGCATCGGCGCCAAGATCGTCGGCTCCTGGCTCGCACAGGATCTCGTTGCCTCCTACTTGGAGGCAGAATTCTCCACGGATGAGGACTGCCGCCGACGCGTGGAAATGCTCCACGCCATGGATGCCGAAGGTTGAGGCCGGGCGGGGAAAGGGAGCGCGTGACATGATCCTCGTTTTCGGTTCGATTAACATCGATCTTGTCGCACGCGTGACCTCGATCCCGCTGCCCGGCGAAACTGTTCTCTCGCCGGGCTATGAGACGTTATTCGGCGGCAAGGGAGCGAACCAAGCGATCGCGGCGGCGCGGGTCTCTTCACTGGGTCGGGTGGCAATCACAGCCTGCGTTGGGAATGACGTTTTCGGTCGATCCGCTCGCGAAAACCTCATCCACAACGGTGTCGTGGCGGATTTCGTCGCAAACAGCACTGAACCGACTGGATGCGCTTTCATCACCGTCGATGAGCGCGGCGAGAATGCGATCACTGTCGCCAGCGGGGCCAACGCTTCTCTGACCGAGGCTCGGCTTATCGGCTTCGAGGCGGATAATTCAACGGTCGCGGTTTTCCAGATGGAGGTTCCTTTCCAGGCGTCCCTCCGTGTCGCGCAGCACGTGCGGGCGGCTGGCGGTCGCATCATTTGGAACCTCGCGCCAGCCCCGCCGCAATTTCCGGCAAGAGACCTCTCCCATCTCATTGGCTCCACTGATATCCTCATTGTCAACGAGCACGAAGCCATAGTGGCAGCCAGGATCCTTGGCTGTGAAACCACCGACTTCGAGGTTGCGGGATCCTATCTAGCAGAAAGCGGCTGCATTTGTATCGTTACAGCGGGCGCGCGCGGGGCCTTTGCGTTTCACCCTGATGGACGCTGCGAAACTGTTGAAGCGGAACGGATTCAGCCCGTCGACACGACTGGAGCCGGCGACACCTTCGTCGGCATCCTAGCCAACGGCATCGATGAAGCCCTCTCCTTCAGGACAGCTGTCAAGCGGGCCTGCCGCGGGGCGTCGCTCGCTTGCCTCGCCCACGGTGCTCAGGCCGGCATGCCGACGCGCGAGCAACTGTCCCGTGCCAGCTAGATTGCGCACCCAATTCTAAAGAACGGAAGCGATAGGTACAAACCGTCTTCCCGCCACGGGTCCCCAACGCCAAGAGCATGTAACTTCCTGTCAGAGGCCCGTCCGCTACTCTGGAGCAACAGGTCATTCTCGCCGCTCCTAAGGTCTGTAATGGGTCAGGAGCCGAGATTTCCTGCGCTTTCGGAATGTCCGGTTCGATGAGGATTGCTGCCTTCGAGCTAAGGTCTTAGGTGTGCCATATGCAGTCGTTCGGGGGATCGCATTTAGACGTGTCTGGCACCTGACGTTGCGACAGAAACTTTGGACAAAAAAGCTTAGCGGCGCGCCTTGCTCCCCTGTTCCGTACCCGTTCGACTTCACTCCATTAGCCCTCGGGCCAGGGTTCCTGGGTGGCTGCGCCGTAGCCACGAGCGCATCCCCTCACCATCAAGCCACAGCAGGATCACAATGGGCCGTGCGGTCCAACCGAGTGACCCGATAATCTTGGGCTCCTGGGCGTTGTGTCGGCAGGGTAGAGGGTCTTGACGACCAAAAATCCCATTCCTACCTTGATGGGCGCCAAGGCTCACACGAGCTTGGCACACGGGCGCCGGCGGTGTCCGGCGCTCTCGGATCCATGTTGCTCTCAAGAGGATGTGGCTATGAGAACCTTCGACGTTTCGCCCCTGTATCGCTCCACGGTCGGCTTCGACCGCCTGTTCGACATGCTCGATCAGACAGCCCGCGTCGAGCCCATGACTAACTGGCCGCCCTACAACATCGAGAAGGCTGGTGACGACCAGTACCGGATCACCATGGCGGTGGCAGGCTTCTCCCCGGCCGAGATCGAGCTCACCCAGCACGGCACCGCCCTGCTGGTGACCGGACACAAAGGCTCCGAGGAGGACAAGCAGTACCTGCATCGCGGCATCGCCACCCGCGCCTTCAAGCAGACCTTCAACCTTGCCGACCACGTAAAGGTGAAGGGTGCGAGCCTGGAAAACGGGCTGCTCACAGTCGACCTAGTGCGCGAGGTGCCTGAGGCCCTGAAGCCCCGCCGCATCGAGATCGCCACGACCAGTCAGCCTTTGATGGCGCAGGACAACGCCCAGCAGATCGAGCACGAGCCGCAGAACACCAGGGCCGCGTAAGCGAGCCGGCAGCAAAGAGCCTCGGGCGCCTCCTGCCCGGGGCTGAACCGTTTGCAGAACTCAGGAGGGATCCGTGCAGCAAACATTCAGAGACGACATCGCGAGCGAGTTTACGTTTTCTCGTCACAGGTCCAGTCACAGTTTCAAGTATCCACACCAGGTGCTCGGGGATGCGCTCCTGTCGAGAGGCGAGAAGCGGGCTTTGCTGGCCGAGTGGGCGTCGGACGCTTATGCGGTCGAGGGCCGGCCCGGGTGGCGGCAGATCCCCGGTTCCGGCGCCGTTGTCGTGATCGACGACGTCCTCGACGCCCTCAGGGCGCTGGACTACAGCCACAACTGACGGGGCGTGGGATGAAAACCGAGCCCTCCGTTCCTCGCACCCCAAGTGCCATCATCTGGTTGCCTTGGATCAATGCCAACAGCCATCGATGCGAAGTCGATGGCCTGCTCGACCTGGATCGTGCCCTGGTGACCCCCGCGTCCGTGTTCGCGTCACCCAGCGACGTGGTGCGTCATCCCTTTCTCGCCATTAATTGCAAGCGTGAGATCCTGTGGCGCTGGGCCTGGGACGAATACCTCCTCGACCTAGCGCTTGCCGATGGCATGCCCGAGGGCGAGCCACCACGTCTGCCAGAGGTGAAAGCAGCCTTGCGCCTGCTGAACATCGAGTGGAACCCGGATCCGGCCGCACCGGCGATGCCGATCCCGCAGTTCGAGCAGCACGAGCTTTGCCTGGCCGCCTGAGTTTAGGCTCCGTGTCTGAGCGCCCCAGCAAGCACCATGTTCCGTCCAGGGTCCTTCAACGATGGCGGGCCCTGGTTATTTGGAACATCCGGTTGCGCTTGCAGTCTTCGGGGCAGGAGGCGCCCCCCTGCGGAACTTGAGCCAGAACGAAATAGAACCCTGCGACAAAATCCTGTCTCAGGCTGCGCGCTGCTCCGCCGGAGCAATGCAGACCACGATCTGGCAACATATCAGCTACTTAGAACGGCAACCAAAGGACTCCAAGGGCATCACATGAGAGTTTTGGCATCCGAACTCCGATCGCTTCCTTGGGATCGTGGAAGGTCTGCACTGGGTCAGGCACTGACGATCACCCGACCTCCAGAAACGTCTACTGTTCCCGGCTAGGGCCGACACTCGGCTCACTTCCAAGAAGCGCCAAGAGCTGGCGTTAACCCAGGGCCTACGAAGGCAGCCATCCCGACCACTCCAAGCACCTCAGGCTCATTGCCAAGCTTGCGTCCGGAACAATAAGTGATTTGATTGCTTTTGTTCAACCTGGATACGCTAGAAGAGGTGTGATTCGGCGTTTCGTCTGGCACACCTGCGGGGCCATCTCGGCTGGAATACTTGGCTCCGCTACAGCTTACCAAAGCCGGAGTGCCGGTTGCGAGGGATGATCATGGCACGCTGGTGGCGACATATCCTCATTGCACTTGCAGGCACAGCCGCTGCCCTGCCTCTTCGGGTCCAGCTTGATCTCGGCCACGGTTCCTCCTTGCCTCTCATGAATGGATCGGCGTTCGCCAAGCCAGGCGGCGGATCCGGGAACAATGGAGACGGGGGCCGCGGCGGCAACGGTGGCGGGAATGGCAATGCTGGTGGAAACGCCGGCGGTGGTAATGGCAAAGGTGGCGGATCTGGCGGCGCCGGAAACCCTGGGGGCGGCAACGCTGGAGGCTCGGCCGGAGGTGCCGCAGGTAACGGGAACGGCGGCGGCAGGGGGAATGCCAACGGAGGCGGCTTAGGCGGCAGCGTTGGAGGTGGCCTAGGGGGCGGCTTAGGCGGTGGCCTTGGTGGTGGCGTCAGCGGTGGGCTTGGCGGGAATGCAGGCGGCGGCAGTGTCGGTGGGGCCTCTGGCGGGTCCCCCGGCGGAGGGGCTGGTCGCGGCAACAGCGGCGTGGGCGGGGTCTCAGGGGGCTTGGGAGGCGGCCTTGGTGGCGTTGGCGGCGGGATCGCAGGCGGCGCAGGTGTCGGTGGAGGGGCTGGTCGCGGCAACAGCGTAGGCGGTGGTGCCAGTGGCGCCCCGGGCGGGTCGGGAGGCGTCAGCGGTGCGCCAGGTCGTGGCAACGGCGGTGTCGGTGGAGCCGTTGGCGGCGGTCTCGGCGGTGGCGTCAGTGGTGGACCTGGGGGTGGCAGCAGCGGCGTCGGAGGCAATGTTGGCGGTAGTGTCGGCCGTGGCAACGCTGGTGTTGGGGGCGGCGTCGGTGTGGGGGGAGGTCCTGCTGGCGGACCCGGTCGCGGCGCTGGCGTCGGAGGCAGTGCTGGTGTCGGGGTTGGTCGCGGCAGCGGCGTCGCAGGTGGGATCGGTGGAGGCGTCAGCGGTGGGCCTGGTCGCGGCAACGGTCTCGGCAGAGGGAATGTGAGCGGCAGCGTCAGCGCAAGCAAGGACAGCAACAATTCTGGAGGCAACAGCGGCAAGGCCGGAGGCAAAAGCAAAAACGCTGGCAAAAACAGCGGCACGAAGGTGAGTGGAAGCAGCATCGTAGCCGGCGTCAGCGTCAAGGCAGCCAAGCCGGGACGCCGCAAGGATAAGGCCGGAGCGCAGAGTGCCACCGCTACCGTGAAGACTGGCGTCTCGAAGGCTGGTGGCGTGGGTATTGCCGCGAGCAACTCGGCCAGCTCCGGCAAGGCAGGTAACAGCAAAAGCCAACGGAGCACTGGCAAGGCATCGGCGAGCATCAGCAAAGTACCGGCGAACCAGGCCAAGGCCAGTGCCCCCGATCCGCAAACACCGAGCCAAGCCCAGGCTGTTGCTCCGACACCGGAAAGCATCAGCCCAGCACCAAAGGTTCAGACCACGCCTCCTGCATGGGACCTGCCAACATCCACCCAGACCCAAGCGGTCTCTCCCGCTCCGGCAAACACCAGTTCGACCCCGCCAAGCCATGGCGCAGCCCCCGCACCCGGCGAGCAACCATCAGGCCAGACCCAAGCAGCCTCCGGGACGCCAGCCTCATCACAGGCTTCAACCCAGACAGGGGCTGCACAAGCAAGTGCCCCCAATGTTGCTGAAGCTGTTGACGACCCCCGCCCCAAGCCACGCCAATCCACCAACTTCATCGTGGCCTCAGGCTTGTCTCGCGACGATCTAGCCCGGCTCACCGCCCAAGGCTTCCAGGTCGAGACCCAGACCCGCGGCAGTATCGCCTCACAGATCGTCAGACTGCGCGTTCCACAAGGCACTTCCCTGACCCAAGCCCGGCAAACGGTACAACTGGTCGACGCGCGCGCCTCAACCGATTTCGATCACTTCTACTATCTTGATGAGCACCTGGACACATGCACCGGCGCCGAGTGCCGGGCAACTGCCCTGGTGAGCTGGTCAGCGGCGCGTGCGACCCAATGCGGCCCGACGCCTGTCATCGGGTTGATCGACACGGGGATCAACCTCGACCACGATGCTCTCACCGGTCAGGCCATCGAGGTTGTGGATCGTCCTGCACCGCATGCCGACGCTTCCCTGCCCGAGCACGGCACCGCGATTGCCGCCCTCCTGGTGGGTCGTCCGGGAAGCTCAACACCTGGCCTCCTGCCGGAGGCGAAGCT
>NZ_JAEQMY010000055.1 GCF_016743775.1 Microvirga aerilata
GAAAGCTATACAAATGAGCACCACCCGCGTCTTTCTGCTCGCCTCCTCCCTGGCTCGGCTGATCGAGAAGGAGAGGGAAGGGCGTCGTATCCAGCAGGGCTACTTCCCGGATCGTTCTGAGCGAGGCACTCACGTGCAGGTGGAGGGGACCATGGGTCATCTCATCCTGGTCACGAACGGCCCCCATGGACCGGTAGAGGAGGCGACAGGCATTCCGCTGTCCCATGCTGAGACATTGCTTGAACTGACTGCCGGACGGGTCGAGTACTGGGCCATCCTCCTGAGCATGGGGGAGCAGAGGGCTGCGATCCTCCGCTTCATCTCACCGGGGCCGCTCGATATGATCGCAGTATCGTTCGAGCAGGACGAGCAGGCGCGAAGATTCCAGCCGCTGGCCTGGTTTGGTCCGGAGGTCACCGCAGACCCAGGCTACCAGACCCGCTCGATTGCTGTGACGGGCCTGCCTGCTGTTCCTGAGGTGGAGGCCTCCAACAATGCTCTCAACAGCCTGCTGGATACCCTGGACAACCGGTTAGGTGGACAGCAGCAGTCGCAGCCTGCCCGAGCCGAGGAACTAATTGCTCCTCAACCGGGGGCTTCGGCGCCCTCTGAGGTGAGCTCAGAGGATGAGGACGACACCGACGACCTTGCCATTGAGGACAGTGTCATTCGGGAACTCGCTCGCTCATTGCGCCCGCGGCGCTGACACGCCTGAAAGGAGTGTTCAAACCCGTGAGATCGTGAAGGGACCGCCCCCTGCGGGCGGCCCGACGGATTCCCGGGGGTGTCTTGGTCAGGCGGTCTTCAGATTAACGGCCGACTCTTTGCCGGAGCGGCGGTCCGCCTCGACCTCATAGGTGATCTTCTGGCCTTCCGCCAGGCTACGCAGCCCGGAGCGTTCAACTGCACTGACGTGCACGAATACATCCTTGCCGCCGTTGTCCGGCTGAATGAAGCCGTAACCCTTGGTCTCGTTGAACCACTTCACCGTTCCTGTCGCCATGAAACTCTTCCCTTTGTTGAAGCTCATCCAATCGGGAGAAAATCTTAGCAGTAGAATGCTGAGAGTCGAGGGCAGCTTGTACATCCTCAAGAAGATCTGGATCCACCCGGAACCGCACCCCGCCAGCGTCAGCACGGGCAGGGTGCGGAGCAGCCTATGCCCGGGCAGCCCTGGCGTAGGTCTTCACGAACTCCGCTGTGAGAGCCCGTTGCATGTCGTCAGACAGGGGCGTGGGATTGGCTCTGTTCCATGCTCTCTGCTCCCGTTGGACAAACCGCTTGCGCCTGCTCCTGATGTCCTGGGGCAGATGCGCGGACAAAGGCTCAAAGTTGCGACGCAGTTGAGCCTCTGTTCTCTTCCGGTAGGGCAGGGCCGCCTCTGCTGCTACAGCTGCGGTGATGTTGTCCGGCGTTGGGTCCGGATGGCGAGCTTGTGCATCCGCTTCAATCTGATCGAACGCTCTTCGCTGAGCTGCATAGTGCTCCTTCAACCCAGGGGCGTGTTCAAGCAGATAGGCCTCGCGCGCCGCATCCCAGTCTTCCTGCCTGCCCCTGGTCAAAGGAGTCCGCTTGCCTGGATGGATTAGCATCGATGAAGGTCCGTAGATCTGGCCGTGGAGGTCTGCATCTCGGATCTCAGCGTCGCCAAGCCACTGCCGGGCCTGCTCCAAGCTGCTAAACGTGTGCTCCATCTGCGTGAAGGGAGCAGGCCTTTCCCCGGGAGGCAAGTCGACCAGAAGCTCGGCCGTCCAGGTTGCGCTATCAGTGTCACCGCTGCGCACCAGGCTGGCGATGATCACCCCATTGAGCAGCACGTCATAGCTGCCAGGTGCGAGCCGAGAGAGCTTGGTCGTGAACCCATAAAAAATCTTTTCTTTGCAGTGAGTTGATGATTCACTCCCGGTTTCGGGAGGATCTGATGCGCCGCCATGAGCTGACTGATTTCGAGTGGAAGATCATCGAGCCGCTGTTGCCCAACAAGCCGAGGGGTGTGCCGCGGGTGAACGACCGCCGGGTGCTCAATGGCATCCTCTGGCGCTTTCGCACCGGCTCGCCCTGGCGCGACATCCCCGAGCGGTATGGACCCTCCACGACCTGCTACAATCGGTTCGTGCGCTGGCGCGAAGCCGGCGTGTGGGACCGCATCCTGGACGCGGTCTCGGCCGCTTACGACGGTGATCTCATCATGATCGACAGCTCCTGTGTTCGTGTCCACCAGCATGGCGCGACGGGTAAAAAGGGGGCGCAGATGGTGGCATGGGACGTTCCCGTGGCGGCCTGAGCACCAAGATCCATGCGCTGGTCGATGCTGAAGGTCGCCCGATCCGCATTGCTCTGACACCCGGTCAGGCCCATGACGGCACCGCAGCCGAGGAGCTTCTGGCGAACTTGAAGCCGGGCGCGACCCTGCTGGCCGACAAGGCTTACGACAGCAACGCCATTCGCCAGCAGACCCAGGAGCAAGACGTCTGGGCCAACATCCCGCCCAAGAGCAACCGCAAGGGCTCATTCGTCTTCAGCGCCTTTGTGTATCGCTACAGAAACCTGGTCGAGCGCTTCTTCAACAAGCTCAAACAGTTCCGCGGCATCGCCACGCGATACGACAAGAGCCCGGAGAACTTCCTGACCGCCATCAAGCTGGCCTCAGCTCGCATCTGGATCCGCAGTTATGAGTCCACGGCCTTGTAGGTCATGTCTATGCCGTTCTTTCCAAGCCTGTGCAGTTTACGATGATTGCAGTCTGGATGGCATCCCCAATGCTGGTTTCAGAGGAACCAACAAGTTCAACCATTTTGTAGACATGATCCAGGAAACCCGCATGCTGAGGATTCGGCAGCTAAGCCTGTTGGTTAACTGGCCTCCCAAAGAGAAACGCCCCAGCTGAGAAGGCGGGCGGGCCTCTCTGCCAGGGCGTGAATGGAACTGTCTCCAGATCCACAAGCCAATCTATTGGTAGGATGCTTACCCGTCAAAGAGGTGCTTGACCTATAGTTAAGTTAGAAGCACCCGCAGCGTGTCGGAGGTGCCCATCAAGGTGAGGGAGGATCAGTCTCGCGTCTGGAACGATGCTGGCTCAAAGCAGCCTGGAAACGGCATGAGGGGTTTTGTGCGCCTGTAGAGATCAGGATGCCTGGGGATGATGCACATCACTACATTTTTAGTGTCGAGGCCGTATAGGGCAGGGGTACTTAACCTCTCGTTAACCCTGTTCGCAGACCATACTCGCAACAGGCCCATCACAGCACATTCGAGGGTCTGGTTTCTGAACAACCTTTCCATTCCAGAGGGCGCCTTCACGCGCTCCGTGCAAGGCATTTCATCATGGGTCGACAGCCTCTCGTTTTGCTTGTTTCTGGTGACCGGTTGGCCGAGATGACCACTGCCAACAGCTTAGTTAGCTATGGCTATGAGGTGCTCTTCACAAGAACTCTGGAGGAAGCCCGGCACCTGCTGTGCACGAACCCGCGCATCAGTGTTCTGGTCATCGACACCGATCTCGGGCAGGCAGGCTGCGGCCTCTCGTTGGCCAAGAGCGCACGCGTGTCCGATCCTGATCTCAAGGTGATCTACACCTCACGCATGCCCTTCAGGCTCAAGGATGCCGAGAAGGTCGACGGGGCTCCGTGCTTGGGTGCTCCTTACCGCTCCCACCAACTCGCGGGTGTGATCAGCCAACTTGTTCGCCGGGCCGTGGCGGAGGAGGAGGTATACGCGGCATAAGGACATACAAACCAGAGCGGCTAGGCCCTGTGATCGCCCAGAGCAGGGGAGGTCTGCATCCGGCCTCGTTCCAATCTATCGACATGGATGGGAACATCCAGGGCTTCAGGTTCCCACTTCCGGTACTGGCTGATCAAACCCTGCCATGATGCTCGGAATCTCAGCGAGAAGCTCGCGCGCAAGGAAGCCAAGACGGCCGCGGGCACGAGCCAGGCGGTTGCCGGCCTCGCCATGGAGAAAGACGCCCCATTGCGCCGCCTGCGCTGGAGGAACGCCCCGCGCCAGCAGGCCTGCAATGATGCCCGCCAGCGTGTCCCCAGAGCCCGAGGTCGCCAAGCCGACATCGCCGTCGCTGTAGGACCATCTCTCCCCGTCCGGTGAAGCGATGTAGGTGTGAGCTCCTTTGAGCGCCACGACACAGCTGAGAAGTCGTGCGGTCCCGCCGGCGATCTCGGCCGGGTTGCTGAGAACCGCGCTCTTGCTGATACCGATCAGATTGGCCATCTCGCCCGCATGAGGCGTAACGACCATCCGGCCGCCATGGCGCGCAAGGACACCTCTCAGGTCCTTCAGCTGGCCTAATGCTCCTGCATCTAGGACGAATGCTGGACCGGGATCACAGGTGAGGATGCTGGCGGTCAACGTGGCAGCCCCTTCCTCGTCGATCATACCCGGTCCGATCAGAGCCGCGTCACAGCGGGCAATCCGCTCACGCAAGAGAGGAGCCGCCTCAGGGTCAATCTCGCCTGCTCCGGTTTCTGGCAGCCCGACGACCAGCGCCTCAGGCACAGCGAGGCCCAAGTGGAGCGCAATGCTTTGGCAGGTTGCAATCTGGAGCTTTCCAGCACCGGCACGCAGTGCTGCGGTTGCGGCAAGGAGCACCGCGCCCGGTACAGCCAAGCTGCCGCCGACAACAAGCACGCGGCCGCGCTGGTCTTTATCTCCGTCCTCTGCCGGCTGTGGGAGCGGCAGGCCGCGGAGGAGGTCCGTGGTGATTGCGGTTTCTTTCATCGCACCGCCACTTTGGCGTCAGGCTCCGATGTCACCGGCGCACCAGCCTCCTCGAGTGGAGCCACAAAGTTGTAGCAGTGCAGCCTCAGTTGACCGTGTTCGCCGATGCTCCGGTCGAGGCGGTACTCGGTAACAGAGCAGTTCGCCACATCTCCCTCTGCATCGATTCCCAGGATCTGCTGCTCCGTCATGTTCTCGAGAAGATAGCGCAGGCACAGAACGACAACCTGATGCCCAACAATCAGCACGCGGCATCCGCTGTGGTGCAAGGAGATGGTGTCGAGCGCGCTCCTCAGGCGCAGGATGACGTCGCACCAGCTCTCCCCACCAGGCGGCCGATGATAGAACTTGCCCAACAGCCGCCGGAACTCGGCCTGTTCGGGATGGAGCGCCTCGATGCCTGACCGGGTCAGGCGGTCAAGGGTTCCGAATTCCTTCTCGCGCAGGCGCTCGTCAACCACAAAGGTGTGGCGCTCAGCGCAGACGCCGCCTCCGGCTGCAATGATATCGGCAGTCCGTTGCGCCCGCAGATAGGGCGAGGTGAGCACGACGTTCGGGCGCTCGGCTGCGGGGAGAGCGGCAAACCAGCGTCCCAGGGCTTGCGATTGCTCCTCGCCGAGCACACTCAGGGGTACGTCCACGTCTCTGTCGGCGATGTCGATGTGGGACAAGCCCGCAGCATGGGCAGCATCGCGAGCGACGTTGCCGGCGCTCTCCCCATGACGCACGATCCAGAGCCGCTCCGGCCAGCGCTGTTGCATCTTCTGAGATCCCCACGTCAGGCAGCATCAGATACGGATCAGAACGTCAGGCTTGGCCATAGGTTCCTGGCGTAACTGAAGGATACAATCAGGACAAAAATGCTCTGCTGCCACCGTGACAGCTTGGAACGAGATTAACATAAGTTTGTTTCCCCGCATCGTTAAGCTTCACAGCAGGGCAGGGGCAAATGACATTATCGTTGCAGGGTGGGGGTACGACACTGGCAAAACCTGTCCGGGATCATATCGGACAACACCTGCGCAGCCTCTACAATGAGGTGGTCGGAAACCAGCTTCCCAAAGACTTGGCCAAGCTGGTTCAGCGTCTGGAGCGGGCCATTCAGGCCCGCCATGAAGTCTCGGACCCGGCCTTCATGGCCGCGTTGATGGAGTTCGTTCCGCATTTGAGGCGAATGGCACTTGCACGAACACGCCACGCCGACCAAGCCGACGATCTGGTGCAGGAGACCATCCTGAGAGCTTGGGACAAGCGGAGCAATTTCCATCCGGGGAGCAATCTTGAGGCATGGCTTTTCACGATCATGCGCAACCAGTTCTTCTCGGATTGCCGCAAGAACAAGTGGGAGGTGGAGGACAGCGACGGCAGTCATGCCGCTGGCCAAATAGCCTTGCCGGAGCAGGTTGATCGTCTCGAGATGCAGGATATGTCCGCTGCTTTGGCGAAGCTGCCGCGGGACCAGCGCGACGTCATCCTCCTAGTCGGTGTTGATGGGCTGAGCTACGAAGAGGCCGCGAAGGTCACAGGTGTGGCCGTGGGAACCATGAAGAGCCGGGTCAATCGTGCCCGCACCCGCCTTGCTCATCTTCTTGGGCTGGAGCGTGAGGGTGCCGGCGCTCACCGCCTGGCATAAAACTAACTGAGGCCTTCATCATCCCTCAGGAAACTAATGGCGCCTTTGCCCACCGTGGCAACCTGATCGTCCTAGCTCTACCGGTGATCGCGGTGACACACCATCAGTTACGTCACCCCACGAGGCATGCCCCTATGCTCAAGCCGGAAACCGAGACGGATCAGGAGGCAGATGACCTTAGCATTGAGGCCGCGGTCATTCGCGAGCTGGCGCAGGCTCTGCAGCTGCAGCGGGGCAGATAGACCCCGGCACGTCCACTCTGAAGCCCAATTAGACAGCTCCTGGAAGCCTTGCTACAGGGCGCCGTGCGCAGGCTGGATCCGACCCGCTGCCAGAGAGGGGGGATGAAATGTCCGACTGTTTGCACTGTGAGATCAATCAACTCGTGCAGGAGCGCTTTGAGCGCGGTGACACAGACCTCGTCGAGATGGCCTCCATGATGGTCGAGAGCCTTGCCGACTTGATCCTGCTTGCGCCTGAGAGCGACCGATCCAACTTGATGGCGCATGCGCTCTCGGCCTTCTGACAAATCGTCTTGTAAAAGAGCGGCGCACTCGAAGACGGCTCCACCGCCACCCACTAAGGCCAGCAGAACGCCTCCTCTCGGCTTAGCCCACCCCGGCTCCTTGCAACACGGAGTGTTGGCTCCGATTGGCACCTACTCCGAGCCTGTTAGAACACTCCCATACTCAGACCTGCCGCGAGGGCGGCCCCAAGCTCTTCACAGCGCATCAGATCGTCTGGGGCGATGACCTTGGGAGCAAGGATTGCTTCCGGTGTCTGCGCGTGGGTGCAGACGATCAGCGGATCAGCGATCGCTTTCAACCGCCATCCCGTCGCGATGCGTTCCACTTGACGGGCCACGTTGTGACCGTCGCTGCCGGCGCAGATCAGCATCGCGTAAGGACGCCCGCTGATGCGATCAAGGGCCGGATAGTAGGTCCTGTCGAAGAAATCCTTCATCAGGCCGGCTATCGCCGCCAGGTTCTCGGGCGTGCCAAAGAGGTAGGCGTCAGCCTCCAGGAGATCGGAGGCCTGAGCATCCGGCGCTGGACGCAGGCGCACGCGCACCGTAGGCTCTGAAGCTGCGCCACGGGCCGCGGCCTCGACCATCTGACGGGTGCCTCCGGTCATGGAGTGTTACACGATCAGAAGCGTTTTCGTCGGGTCTGTTGGTATAAGCATCCGCTCAGTTGCTCTCCACTCTTCCTCAGGTCTGTTAACCGTCTGGTAACCACCTTGAGCGCCGAATGAGGCTGCTTCGAGGGGCAGAGCCGCCCACCCCAGTTCATTGCGGCTCCGTTTCGTTTTGCTGCCCCTCGATCTCGCTTGTGCCTGCGTGGGTGCCGTGCCTCCTCACGGTCTCTCTGGAGATACCCCAGCGATGAAGAAGCCAAGGCCAAAGCATACTAAAGCGAAGATGAAAGCTAAGCAGGGCAGGGTGCTCGTGGTGACCTCCGGCAAGGGCGGTGTCGGCAAGACCACTTCGACAGCGGCACTGGGGGCAGCGCTGGCGCAGAACGGCCAGAAGGTTGTTGTGGTCGACTTTGATGTCGGCTTACGCAACCTCGATCTGGTCATGGGCGCCGAGCGGCGCGTGGTCTTCGATCTGATCAATGTCATCAAAAGTGAAGCCAAGCTTACGCAAGCCCTCATCCAAGACAAGCGCCTCAATACGCTGGCCCTTCTGCCCGCCTCCCAGAGCCGGGACAAGGACACCCTGACCGAGGATGGGGTCGCACGCGTTATTGCCGAACTGCGAGCGCAGTTCGACTGGGTGATCTGCGACAGCCCGGCTGGGATCGAGACGGGAGCCACCCTGGCCATGCGGCATGCGGACGTTGCCGTGATCGTGGTGAACCCGGAAATATCCTCGATCCGCGACGCTGATCGCATCATAGGCATGCTTGATGCCAAGACAGCCAAAGCCGAGAACGGGCAGCGCATCGACAAGCATCTGCTCCTCACCCGCTATGATCCGGTTCGTGCCCGGCGCGGTGAGATCATGACCGTGGAGGATGTGCTGGAGATCCTGTCCATTCCTCTTCTCGGCATTATCCCGGAGAGTGGAGAGGTGCTGCGATCCTCGAATGTCGGAGCGCCAGTGACTTTGGGCGGCCCCGGCACTGCACCGGCTCAAGCCTACCTTGAGGCGGCCCAACGGCTGAACGGTAGGGGTACTGAAATCGTCATCTCGAGCGAAAGGCCGCGCCTGTTCCAGAGGCTGTTCACCCGACGAGCTGCCTAGACTCACTCGACCGCATCACATCTGGTTAATTTGATGCTGCCTGAACGCAGCAATGGTACAGAATATAATTGAAGTTCTCCAAATTCACGAGGAGCTCGGATGGGAACATCATGCGTACGTGATCTTGACCCAATCCAGGCAAGCTCTTAGGTCATCATCTTTCAAGTTCATAGTTAGCGTATGAGATGAAGCGCAATCCCAAACCTTTCTCTGTTGAGATCAAGAAGTCCCGTGGTCCCAATCAGCATCATCAGCTCTTGCCAAGGCGCTTGTTTGAGATGACGCCGGTCGACGTCACACGGGTGTTCCAGAAAGAAGAGACGCAAACAACGGCTGTTCCACCTCCCGTCCCCCGCATTCTGCCGAGCATCGTCGAGCCTGTGTGGAGCAATTCAGAGCCCCTTGAGCCTGTCCACCGCAAGCACTCTTCAGTGGAAGCCAACCGGGGCCAAATGGAGTTCGACCTGAATGCGAGCACCTCTGGCGGCGCGATGGACATGCCCGCAGAAGAGTCGGAGCTTGCCGGAGCCATGTCGCAAGCCGACGTTGCTCCTGCCTTTGCAGAGAAAGCAATACCCGTCCAGGACGATCAGCCGGCACAGGATGGAGGTGCGAGGGCGAATTCACGGAAGGCACGCAGGAAAGGGCCTGAACGGGTTGAGCCGGTGACGGCCTTCGGATCTGTGTCCCAGCCGGAGCAGGTGCCTGAGGCAGAGACCATTGAGTCACTGCCGACCGAAGGTCCGCTCACGGTCCCCAATTGCAGACAGGCCAGGCGCCGGACCGCTGCTGCTGAACTTCCGCGCCATGAACGCTGGAAACGGCGCCTTCACGCCGCTGCATGGTAAGAGGCCCTGCAACATAAAGACAGCTCCTTGCCCTGCAGCACGCATCTATGTTACATAACCTTGGCAACGCGAAACGGCTGTAGCCGCAAAGTTAGAATGTCCTGATTATGCTAAGCACCGCATGACGATTGTCATGCGGTGCTTAGCGCTTAGGCTGGCAGTTTACGAACAGGAAGTGGCTCTGCTGAACTGACATCAGGTTTAACGGGAAGCAACCCACTTATTGAGCACCCTCGACGTACGATAGGGCGTTCGCATTAGAGTCTAATGTACGAACCGGATCGAACGGTGTCTACGCTGCATGGATAGTTCACTGCGGGTCGTTGCTTTGCGAGCCCTACTGGCAATTCTGATAGCCCGCTTCCACTTGCTGCGACTAAGATAAACATGCTGCCCATGGGCAGCATTCGTGGCCGGCGTGACACCGCGGCTTCGTTGAACACTATTTTTCTCCACTTGCTTCGAAATATGGGCGGGTGCCGTAACCAGAGCCGCATAATTCACCCCGACAGATGCCAGGTGGACACGAGCCCGTCGGCAATACTCAGCACTGAGTGCGCTCATCGTCTCGGATCCATGCCCGGCGCGGTATTTCATAAGTGTCCGGCAAAGATCTCCACTGGCCAGGCGCCACGCCTTGGCAAGATAACCAACACCATAACGAAGGTTGGTCTGAGGCTGCGCCAGATCGGCTGATGTGCCCTGGAATCCGAGCAACTCGGCTGTCTTCGGTCGCACCTGCATCAGCCCGATCTCGCCGACACTACCGACAGCTGCCGGATCGTATCGGCTCTCGATCCGCACCACAGCGTCGACAAGAGCCGGAGGAACGCCATTGGCTTCTGCCTCATGGGCAATGGCAGGAAGATACGCGGAACGATCTTTCAGGGCACTTGACGGAGTATCAACTGCTAATATGTCTGAGGTTTTAATGAATTCAGGTTCGGGAGGCCGTGGAAGGGATGCAAGCTGCCGATCAACATTGATGTCATCGACGTTGAAGTCAGGGTGAGCTGAGCTTGAACCTGCATGCATCAGCAGGAAAACAGTCGCATACGCAAAATGACGCAAACTGAACATTGCCAAGGTCCCTCTGGGCTGGCCGGATACTCAGCTTTTCGGAAAAGTATTGAGGGTTCGTTTATGCGAGATGCCGTGTCGGCAATGTCGCAGGCCGCTCACGGGGACAAAGCAAAAGGCTGAAGCTGCTCCAACAACAACGTTCCATCTACTGCTTCTATGCAGCATCTCGGGTGCAGTGGCTTCAACCACTCTGCCCCTCTCCGGGGTGAACGGCCGCCGGCCCGTTGGGTTGAGGCCGAGTGGAAATCATGATTTGGGCGGGAGAGGCAGATCTCAAATTCCGATCATGTCGGGTGCGCCGCAGTCGCGCGGCTTATCTTGCACACCGCGCGCTTTGGACAATCTGAAGCTGCAGGATCAGCAGGTCCGGCATTCAAACGCCACAAGAGAGCGCTGCCTGATCGTGGCAACGCTCATCTGTTTTCCAGCTCGCGGGCACTTTATTGAGCTGATACCTTCACTGGCTCGAAGAACTCTTCGGCAGTTGGTTCTTGTGCTGAGAGAATGCTGGTTTCCTTTGTTGCTTTCAGGAGACCAGACGTCTCAAGCAAGCGGCTGAGAGCAACAATGACTTCGTCAGCAGCAGAAACGTTGTTTGCTTTCGTGACTGCCCGGGATTGGTCCAGCATATCAAGCACCGCTTCAACCTGCTGGCTGGACAGCGGCACCTCAATGGTCGCCTGCAAGCCATTCAGCGCAATATAGCGCCACTCATATGTGAACTCACTGGTCACCTCGGGTCCAAACCACGTCGGAACCTCGAAGCCTTCTGCCTGCTGGACGTCGTCGAACTCGACGGTGATGAGGTCAACGCTGCCGGATACACAACACGGTCAAGCTGGGTCCGGTGGCCAAGGCCGGGTTGGGGAGGCAACAGGAGACGGTCATAAGAGATCTGCCCAATGCAAAGACCAAACAAAGCCTCGGCATGTTCCCGCGGAAGCGGGGCTAGTTTCTCCACCGCATCCCCTTCTGGATTGTTGCCTGATAAGACAAAGTGAGCTTGATCAGCCTCCAGCCGAATAAGCTGGTCTTTGCCGGGTTGAGACGAGAGATAACCCTCGACGACCTGACGGTCGACCCCCCGCTCTCTCGAAATCAGGCGAGCGATGCATGGAGAAACAAGGAAGCGTCGAGCATTCTTCATGGGAGCACCTGCAAAATAACGTGATGAAACGCAGGGCCCATGGTCTGCTCGAACCTGTTTACAAACGATTACGGCAACACTTTCCTAGAGTTGACACTTCAAGTGAAGCGCAAACAAAAAAGCCCTGGATCGCTCCAGGGCTTCTTCTTTTTCCGTTGTGTGCGAGGACTTAGAAGTCCATGCCACCCATGCCGCCGCCCATGCCACCACCTGGCATCGCCGGAGAGCTCTCGCGCTTGGGAGCCTCGGCAACCATGGCCTCGGTGGTGACCAGCAGACCGGCGACCGATGCTGCATTCTGCAGAGCCGTGCGAACGACCTTGGCCGGATCGACGATACCAGCCTGGAGCATGTCCACGAACTCTTCGGTCTGCGCATTGAAGCCGAAGGTGTCCGACGCGGTGTTGTCGTTGATCTTGCCAACAACCGTGGAGCCCTCGACGCCGGCGTTCTCGGCGATCTGGCGGATCGGAGCCTCAAGCGCGCGCAGCACGATGTTGATCCCAGACTTCATATCCGGGTTGTCGCTGGAGAGCTTGGCAACCGCGGCCTTGGCGCGCAGCAAAGCCGTGCCGCCGCCGGGAACGATGCCTTCTTCCACCGCAGCGCGGGTGGCGTGCATCGCGCCTTGGAGCAGTCGAAGCTAGCTGCCTGAATGGGCTGCCATACGGCAGCCAGCATCAGCACAGGCAGGCCAGCAAGCCAGAAAGCTTTCCTGTTCATCGGACAATCCTTGAATCCTGACTTCAGGGAGAACCGCTCCAGCCCGCAGAAGCTCCCTGTCAGACGGATCCAATTTGAAGCAGGGTCAACTGCAGGTGAAGGGTGCTTCTTTGGCATGGACGGCAGCAGCAGGAGCCTCTTGCCCGGGATTACCGAAAAGGGGGTCGACCTGGGCAAACCTATCCTTGTGCTCCGTCTTGATGTTTCGCTGCTGTTCCAGAACTTCGCCCAGTTTCAAAGCGTGCCTGGGATGAGTTCGTATGCAGGATGAACTCAGCGCATCGGCTCCCAAGCATCATTGCTGGAGCGTTGGTGTTACCTGCATTGATGTTCGGCATTGCTGAGAGATCGCACACCCGTAGACCTTCGACACCGCGGACGCGCATCCTTGAATCCAGAACAGCCATGGGATCGCCCGGCGTACCCATCCGGCAGGTTCCACTCGGATGATAATTGGTTTTCACGAAGCGACGGCAGTGCTTGATGATGGCATCATCACTGAGGTCGCCCGGATCAGGAATGGCAATGGACTTGATCCGCTCAGCAAGAGGGCTTGTTTGAAAGGCACGCAGGAAGAAACGCTGCCCATCCGCCATAGCAAGGGCGTCGGCAGAATCTTTGAGCAAGTGTGGCGACACCAGGGGCATGTCATCCGGATCGGCCGACCGCAGCCGCACGAAGCCCCGCGATTTAGGCTTGATCAAAACCGTTGTCACGGTCAGGCCGTAGGTGTCCTCAAGCAGACTCTCGCTGCCGCGATCCAGATAGACGATCGGCACGCAGAAGGCTTGGATGGTTGGCTCCGGCTCCGGACTGGTCGGATTGACGAAGGCACCGGCCTCAAAGCCCGTAGACAGGATCCTTCCGGTCTTGAACAGCTTGAAGTGAAGGCCGTTGAGCAGCATCCGCCAGCCCACACCCTGCCTGTAGTACCCGTGCGGTCCACTCGCAGTCGCGATGAGTGGAACCTCAGGGTGATCAATAAGGTTCTCGCCGACACCGGGCAGGTTAACCAGACAAGGGATTCCATACGCCTTGAGCTGATCGGCTTGCCCGATTCCAGACAGCATGAGCAGTTGTGGGGTGATCAGGGATCCAGCCGCGACAATGACCTCGCCATCGGCGAACACCTGATGATCGACACCCTTCCCATCACGGTAAGTGACACCTGTCGCACGACCATTCTCAATCTCAATCCGGCGCACCCGCGACCGCAAGCGGATCGTGAGGCGACGATCATTGGCGAGAGGCGCCAGAAAGGCGTAGGCCGCGCTGCTGCGCCTCCCGCGCCGGTTCATGAACTGGTAGAAGCCGACGCCGTGCTGGTTCGGCCCGTTGAAATCGTGGGTGAACGGCACACCAAGAGCCTGTACCGCCTGCACGAACCATCGCGAGAAATCGTCGATATGCCCCGGATCTGAGACCTGCAGAGGTCCATTGGCACCATGCAAGTCGTTGTAGAGGCGGTCATTGCCTTCCATGGCGCGGAAATGTGGCAGCACGTCTTTCCATTGCCAGCCAGGATAGTCGTTGTCGCCGCGTAGGCTCTCGTGCCACTCCTCGTAATCGGAGGGTCTGCCGCGGATATACACCTGCGCGTTAACCGACGAGCCTCCACCGAGAACGTTGGCTTGGGGAATGTCGTGTGCTCGTCCCCCGAGGTGGTCCTGCGGCACGGTATGATGATAGCGCATATACTTGCTGTTGCGGATCATCTTGAAGATGCCTGGGGGCATATCCAGGAGCGGGTGACGATGGGAGTACCCAGCCTCCAGAAGCAGCACGCGTGCACCGCCTTCCTTCATCAGGCGTGCTGCTGCAACACAACCTGATGATCCGCCGCCGATGATAATATAGTCAAAACGCTCCGGCATTGGTCTGCTCTCCCGGCTCAGATGGACTCTACGGGCTGTTTATCCTTTTTCGACAAGGGGAACGTCAATCACTCCGCACTGCTGCACACTTTGGATCAACGCTACCTGGCGATCGGGATTCCTCTGTTCTTAAGATATCTCGGCATCACGCTGCAGGCGAGCGGGTGAGGCTCGAGATCATCAGACCAACCGGCTCCTGGCGGCATTGTGGCGCGCCAAGCCCTCCACCTCTCAGATTTGTTCGCTTTCGTGCGTAACGAGAACGGCCGAGGCTTGCGCCTTCCGATTCAGGGTGGAACCCTTAGGCGCAGGGCCTTCCTGTAAGGCCAGGGTGACCTGCCTCTTGGCTCTCATCGGCGCTTCCCTGAGGCCCGCCCGCTTGAGCCATTGCTGAAACTGGAAGTTGGCGGCCTGCTGCGCCTTCCTCTGGGTCTCCTCCGCCCCTTGCAGCTGAACTCCGGCTGAGGCCGGCACATCGTTGAGATACCAGCGAAAGCGACCCTGGTCGCTTCCGTTCGGAACCCGATACACCCGCGCAAAGATATGACGATGCAAACTGCCGACGACATCCTCCGGGTTGTTGTCGGCAGGGATTGTTGGCTTCCAGCGCAGGGCCATCTCTCACCTCCCTCGGCACTCACACTGGCTACACGGCGAGGACTAACGAGATGTTACTGGAACTGCCGCCAGGGCATTCAGGATCCAGGGCATCAATGCCGTAGCGCGAGGTGTCAATCATTGCTGGGCTTTTCCTGACCATGTTGTGGCTGCGGCTGGCAGGTGACACGTTCCCACTAGGCGTCTGCCCGGGCCTCGACTGTGTGACTGCCTCGGCCATCGCTCTGATAGAACTGACCTGGCTGAATGCCGGGTGCGTACTTCTGCTCGACCCAGCCACGCGGGTCGTCATGCGGGAACTGGTAGCCGACATGGCCCAGTTTCGCCGCTCCAGCATAGTGTCCGTCCCGCAGATAGGGCGGCACCGGGATCATAGGCTGTGATTTGACATAAGCCATCGCAGTCCCAATGCCCCGGCAGGCCGAGTTGGATTTCGACGCCCGGGCAATATGCAAGGCTGCATGCGCCAAGACGATCTGAGCTTCCGGATAGCCAACGTGCTGGACAGCCGTGAGAGCGGCCGCGGCGGTCTGGAGAGCGGTGTTGTCAGCCAGGCCGATATCCTCCGAGGCGTGGATGAGAATGCGGCGAGCAATGAAACGGGGATCCTCCCCGGAATGGATCAGGCGGGCCAGCCAGTAGAGGGTGGCGTCCGGATCCGAGCCACGCATCGATTTGATGAAGGGAGATCGTGTCGTAGTGATAGTCGCCTCTGCAGTCGAAGGGCAGGGGTGAGGCTTGGTAGACTTCATCCACCATAGCGCCGGTGATCGAGATGGCGGAACCAGGCTCTGATCCGAGCACAAGGGTCTCAAGAGCGTTCAGGACCCGGCGAGCGTCCCCTCCGGCTCGGCCGGTCAGCTGCTTCATGGCATCGTCGTCTAGGTGAACGTCCACATCTTTGTGGCTCGCGAGAAAGGCGATGGCCCGCCCCACCACCTGCCGCAAGTCGTCCAGCGAGTGCGGCTCCAGTTGGAAAATAGATGCGCGGGAGACAAGGGCAGGGGTGAGCACGTGACAGGGGTTGCCGGTGGTCGCAGCAATCAGGTCGAAGGTGCCGGTTTCAGTGAAATCAAGGAGATAATCCTGCTGCGCGCCGCTGAAGCGGTCGATCTCGTCGATGAACACCAGGATATCCTTGGCCTGAGCTTCTTGCGCCACAGCCTTGATGTCAGAGACGTTGCTGCTGGCCGGGCGCAGGGAGCGGAACTCCTTCTTCATCTCCTGACCGATGGCCCGGGCAATCGTAGTCTTCCCAACTCCTAGCGGCCCAAAGAGAATGATTGTGCCGAGGCGACCGGCCGGACGCGGCGGCGCAAGGGTCCGTTCGGCCCAAGAATGTGCTGCTGGCCGATGAGCTCGTCGAGGGTTTGTGGACGGATCTCGGCAGCAAGGGGTTTCGGGCGCTGCTCCTGGGCCTTTGCGAAGAGATCTGGTTTCATCACTGGTCATACGGTTTGAATGAGGACGGTGAGCGTACTTCTAATCGATCTGTATGCTTACTCCGCAGTATTTTCGGCGTTCAGCGGGTGGAGATCGCGGACCATCTGGTGCAGGCGGGAGGTGTCGAGATGCGTGTAAATCTGGGTGGTCTCGATGCCCGCATGCCCCAGAAGCTCCTGCAGCACGCGCAGGTCTGTACCGCCTGAATGCATATGGGTGGCAAACGCATGCCGCAGCACGTGCGGGGACACCCGCTCCGGACTGGAGAGCCCAGCCGCCACCGCCGCCTCCTTGATCTCCAGCAGGGCAGCCTGACGCGTCAGGGCCTTGCTGCCACTGCGCACAGGGTGGAAGAGCCACTGCGTCGGCCTGCCATGGGAATATACAGCGGCCAGGGTCTGCCAGTGGGTGATGGCCGCAATGGCTCGGTCATGAAGCGGCACGAGCCGCTGCTTGTCACCTTTGCCGCGGACCATCAGCATGCGGGTGCCAGGGCGGGCGGCATCGGAGGGCAGCGACAGCGCCTCGCTGATCCGCATGCCCGACGCATAGAGCGTCTCGAACAGGGCGGCCCGGCGGGCATAGCCGGCTTGACGGTAGACACCGACTGATGGATCGGCCGCAAGCTTGTGAGCGGTCTCCAGGAGGGCTTCGGTCTCGGCAATGGACAGAACGAAGGGCAGCTTCCTGGGCCGCTTCATGGCCGGCATGGTGGAGGTGGGATCGCGGGAGCCGAGTTCCTCGGCGATCAGGAAGCGATGAAAGTTCCTGATGACGGTGATGCGGCGGGCGATGGTCGATCCGGCGTAGCCCCGCTGATCGAGAGCGGCGATGTAGTCCCGGACGTGCTCGAGGCCGACATCGTCCAGTCGGAGCCTTTTCTCGCCTAGCCAAGCGAGATAACAATTGAGGTCGTCGGTGTAGGTGTCGATGGTGCCGGCTGCGGCACCGAGCTCTGTGGCAAGAGCATCGAGCCAGAGCTGAGCCAGCCGGTGATTAGTGCGCATGAGATCCTCCTGATCAGGAGGAGATTGGCACGGCAGGAGTTACAGATTTCTTGTCAAAATCCTTCTTATGCGAAATGTTATACTGGCTAATGTATGGTATGCTCCAGCGGTATCCGATCGGGCCTTGATCTACTCAAAGCTGCATTGACGCCACTCTCCTCCTACTGTCGTAGAACCGGAGCAGCAGCCGTCGGCTGGGAACTAAGAGCAATTGTGACCGTAATTCGTGATCATTTCGGATATTTCGTTTATTTCGAATATTGCAGTGATCACGCCGGGTGTTATATCACGTTCTGAGCTGAGGGAGCCTGCTATGTCGACATTGCTCGAACGACCTGTTCTGCCGAGTCCGCAGGATGCGGAACTGGCGCTCCAAGCCAGTCGCATGCTCGCAGCCTTCAGGCATGCTGACGCGAACCTCAAGGTGCAGCTCGATGATGGAAGGGTTCTGACACTGCCTCGGGCAGCAACGCACCTGTTGCATCATCTGCTCACAGAGATGGCGCAAGGGAATGCTGTCACCATCATCCCCGTTCATGCAGAGCTAACCACCCAAGAGGCCGCAGACCACCTCAATGTCTCACGACCTTATCTGGTCAAACTCCTCAACGACGGGAAAATCCCGTTTCGGATGGTGGGCACGCATCGACGGGTAAAATTCAGCGACTTAGAGGCCTTCAGAAAGCAGGCCGAGGAGACGCGCGGTGCAGCCATGGACGAGCTTGCGGCTCAGTCCCAGGAACTGGGGATGGGCTATTAAGACGTCCAGTTATACAGTCCTGCTCGATGCGTGTGTCCTTTACCCTGCGCCGCTGCGGGATTTCCTCATTGAGCTTGCGGCTGCGCGTCTGTTTCGCGCCAAACGGCCGGACCTGACCCGCTCCCAGCTGGAGCGGACCCGGGACCTCATGAACCAAGCCGTGCTTGATTGCCTTGTTGAGGATTACGAAGAACTCATCGAGGGCCTTCAGCTCCCAGACCCTGATGACCGACATGTGCTGGCGGCAGCCATCGCCTCAGCGTCCGATGCCATCGTCACCTTCAACCTGAAGGACTTTCCGGTTGGGACTCTTCACAAATACAACATCGAGCTCCAGCACCCTGACGACTTCCTGCATTATCAGTTCGGGTTGAACCACGCTGGCGTTGTGATTGCAGCGAAGAACTGCCGTGCCCGCCTAGAAATCCTCCAAAGACTGCAGCGGATTACCTCGCCATTCTTGAGGCACAAGGCCTACCAAAGACTGTTGCAGAACTCAGCGAATATGCGGACGTCATCTGATCATTATACGCAGGCTGCACCTCTTACCTGACGGTCCAGCAAAGACCTCCATCACCTATTCTCTCTGCAACCGTCAGATCTTTCCTCGTTTGAGACCTCAATGCGAACGGGTCGCTAGCGGCAAGGTTTCTCAGGAAGCTCAGCAGGGTTCGCTGGGTGCATCATTGAAATCGCGTATCTTCCAGGATGGCATTGGTGACAGGTTCTATGAATTCGCCTCGCCGGCTTCGCAATCCCTACAAAATGTTCGGCAATGGCGAAGATGTAGTCTACGTCGTGGTATCGAGATCAGTTCACGCGCAGCTCCGTTAGGAAGCTTGGTCACAGCACCTTGGAAATCCGCAGTAGAGGCGCTAAATGCCTCCCAATTCTCTGTCATGATTTTCTTGAAGGCTGCCGGGAGCCGTTAACCTTCGCGCCTTCAGAAAACTTTCGAACATCATTATAGGACCAGCAAGATGCCGGGCATCGCACGTCAGTTCGAGCCGCAGATCACCCGTACCGGCGGAGCCCCCTCCAAGTATCGTTTCACCGCCCGATGCTCGGGATGCCATAAGACGGACACCTACGAGGCCAGCAAGCCTGCCGCTGATGAGCTCGTCAAAGGCTACTTCAAGGACCGCGGCTGGCTTCTCGGACGCGACCGAGCCTATGATCTGTGTCCGGCTTGCCTGGCAAAACCCCGGGAGGAGCGGCAGCCTCGGCCGTCCAACGGTGCAGGCCCCCAGGGGTCGCCAGAGGCTGTCAATCCTCCCAGCCGCCCGAGCGCCCCAGCGGATAAGCGGGTCCGGGATACGGCTGATATCCTGGCCCGCCACTTGGGCAAGCCTGAAGCCCTCGCCGCGGAGGTCTTCCGCCCCAAGCTGGTGCAGGCCCCTCGCCCCTCCTCCACTCCGGAGGCGCCCCCGCAGACCGGATCAGCCCCCGCCCTGTCACGCGAGGTGGAACTGGCCCTGACGGGAATGGCCGCAGAGCTGAAAGGCCTGCACTCGACCATGGAAGGCATGGCAGAGCAGATGAGCAAGCTGGTGGCTCTCGGCGGTCAGCAGATGGAGGCCATCGCTAGGCTTGCACCCCTGATGGTCCAATCGGCTGACGGGATCTCCGGCGGCCTGCGGGATGTTGTCAGCGCAATCTGGTCCATCCCGAGCGCCTCCCCTCCTGAGCGAGAGCCGCCCAAGGCAGAAGAGCCGCTCCCGCAAGAGGCTGAACCTGTCGAACAGCAAGATCCAGAATTCAGCTCAGAGCCAGAACCTCGGAAGGCGTCCAGGGCAAAAGAGCCCTCAAGGGCAGGCCTGCGTTCGACGACGAGCAGGGGCCAAGTTCGTCAGACCGGCTCCGCGGGCATTGTGGTGAAGTCGATTCCAGACGCCAAGCGTTCGGACCGGTTCTACACGGCCATCCGCCTGCCGCGGGATGTGTGGGACCAAGCTGGCTTTGGCCCAGACGATCGTCTCCTGCTGGACTGGAGCGGGAAGTCCCTGACCATTGAGCGTGTGGCTGAGGGAGGCGTCAAGCCCAAAGCGGTCGGTAGCACCTCTGTGGTCCTCCAGTCCTGGAAGCTTGGGAACCTCAACCTTGACCAGCCAAAGGTCACCGGCGTTGACGGATCGCTGCGCCTTATGGCAGGACGTCGGCCAGCGTGAGGCTTGGTCGTTGGGTGACGTGCGCGACACACGAGCCTCCGACCACCCCATCCAGAGGTCGATTCAACATGCCTCAAGACGGGATCTCGACCACTTTGATCCCGACGCGCCGGCGGTTCCGGGTCATCGGATAGCCCAGAGGGTTGCAGACGACGCGCATCTGATGATTCCCAGCCGGCACCAGGTAGTCGAACGGGGTGTGGACATGACCATGGATCCAGAGCTGGGTCTTGGGAAAGCGCTCCGGATTGAGGATGTTGACGAAGAACGCGTTCTGAGCATCCTCCTGGAAGTCAGGGTGGATCGACCCAGGAAAGGGAGCGTGATGCGAGACAATCACGTCGGCCTTGGCCTGCTCGAGAAAGGCGAGTTGCGCCAGGTGCAGGTCGTTCCACCTGTCGACCGTCACGCCCTGGATCTTCACGAAGTCCGGGAAGCGAGCAGCCTCGCGCTGCCCGGCCTCATCCAGATAGGTCCAGAGCGTTGCCACAGCGAACCGGATCCCGCCAATCGTGATCACGGTGCCCAGGTCCTTCGGGAATGAGCCGCCGTAGTAGTCATGGTTGCCGTTGACGTGGATGACGGGCAAGCCGAGTTCATCTTCAATTATCCTGAGGACCTGACTGCGGATCTCAGGGTCGGGATGCGTGTCGCCGGCAATCACCATGACATCGGCGTCGATCTCACAAGGAAGCGAGAGGCTGCCATAGACCTGGAACATCCCGGGCGGTGTCCCAAGCAGCGGCGGGTCTTTGCGCTCCTCAAGGTGAAGATCGGAGATCAGCGCAATCCTGGTCAATGGTGCTTCCTCGGCTCATGCTGTGTTCCTGCGCCATGAGGCACAGTTCTGTGCGGCCATCCTCCAGGCCGACAGCCGCCTCCCTGTCAAAATTTTGCTTATACAAATTCCGGTTGTAGCTGGGTGGATTCTATTCGGAAGTGCAAATTCCGTTACAAGCAAAGGAGTTGCACTCGGAGGCCGAATGATCCTGCCCTACATGGCCGGCGCCTCCCCTCAAGGCCTCGAAACCTTGTGACTAATCCGCCGCGCGTTGAAGATCACGACGTTAACGCGTGGATGGGCAGCCTTCAGATTTCGTTATCCTAGATGGAGACGCGAGTTTGATCTCATTCATGCTCGCTAGCCTGTTCCTCAGCGGTCTCGTGGATCCGACCCGGCATTCTGCTGAGTAGCACGCCGCGGGGTTCTCTTCTGATGTTTGGCCCTCATCCGGGCTTCGTGCCCGGCCTGCAAGGCTGCGGCCATTGCACGGGTCCACCCCAGGATCTGGTCGTTCCAGGTCCAGAAGCCGTCAGCAGGCATACGGATTTGAACCGCCGCATTGGCACCGCCTGCCTCGCGGACCTGCTCCTCGATCGTATGGGCAAAGCCTCGGCCGAGATCATCGTTGTCTGCCGCGATCTGGATCGTGGCCCCGGGCCAGCGCCGAACGAGTTCCCGGAACCGGCCGCAAGCGCTGCCGCCGCGGTGTCCCGCAAGCGAGACGAGCAAGGCCCGCTCCGGGCTATGGTCGCTCTGATAAAGCGACAACCCTTCAAGGCTGGATCGCGCAACATAGATCAGGACCGGATTGCGGCTGTCGCCGATCTGCGTGAGCGCTCTCTCACCGTCAACCGGGATGTGAAGCCTCGCGACCTTGCCCTGTTCCGCGGGTCCCTCATACTCGACGCCCGTAATCCGGCCCGCAAGATCGCGGTGGGCAAACGCGGCACGACCGTCAGGGGCAGTGCGAATGTCGGCACGGAAACGCTGGAGCACCTCCGGCGCGATGTTGCAGGCCGTCAGCAAATGCTCGTTCGGCTCCCGCGAGAACATGTGCCAGAGGCGTCCGTACTTCCGCACGGACGCTGCATTCCCATCGGAGAGGTGGCCTGCACGGCGCGCATCCGCGCGGGCAAGGATCTCGGCTTTGGCTTCGGGCAGTGGGTAGCATGGCCCGGACAGGCGTTCAGCGATCCGCTCCCGCAGCGCTCGGATGGCGGCGCTGCCCTGCCACGCCGCGAGCCCAACTGAGCCCGGCCTCTCGGCCAGCGCGCCTGGAAGACCGGCGACCCGGCTCCGCGCCCCTGCCGATGTGTTAAGGAGAGAGCCCGCCCCTTCCGAGGGTGCAACCCCGACGAAGGCGCGAAGGCACGGCGCATAATCACTGACATTCCTCTTGCGCTCGCTGAGCCGCGCCTCCTCCATTACCGCCTTGCGGATCCACGCCCCCGCCGCGCGCGGGACCTGAACCCGCGAGGTGTCGACATACAGCCGGACGTGCCGCCGGTGGCGGGTCATCGCTATGGCCAGACCCTCGCGGCCCAGGCCGCGCAGATTTGCAACGTAGCCGTCATCGACGATCAGGCCGGCGGCGGCCTGCACAGGCAACACATACCCATGCTGCATCTTCGGAGCCTGGGCTTGGCCGGCGCGGACTCCGACAAGGGCGGACAGCCGCGTCGTGATCATTGCTCCGGTCCTGGCCAGCATTAAGGTGAACGTCGGATCAGGGCCTCGTTGGATGCGCTCAACCCGCGCCAGATCCAAAGGGCGGATTATCTGCCCCTGCACCTGGAGATCCTCGCCGAAGACCACGTCGTCACCCGCGGCCAGGGCCAGCATAACAGGCTCGCGGCTGCCGGGCGGGATGGCGTGCACCAGCACCTCCTCGCCAAGCCCTGCCCTTTCCCTGAGGGCGGCGCGGACGCGATTGGTGATCTCGGCGACGTCCCGCGTCCGCCCAGTCAGGATAATGCGGGCCGGTCCATTTCCGGCAGGTCTTGAGGCGTCGGGGAAAGCCTGGCGTGCCGCAACATAGTCATCGACGAGGGACTCCAGGGCGCTGTGGCGATCGTCCGCCCAGCAGATCAGGCCGGCCCGGTCATAGGCCTCTAGGGCCCGCACCGGATCGCCCGCTATGAAGTCGCGCGAGGCTGCCCGTTGCCACTCCGCACGCTGGTACTGGTCATTTGTCAGGTGCTCCGCTCCAAGGGCCCGGACGAGCGCCGCCATCGGGGCCCCAGCAATGGCGGGCCTGGGACGGGCCGTGTCGCCGATCAGCACCAGCTTAGCCCCACGGCCTTCCTCGCTGACCAGGCCAACCAGCGCCGCCATATCCCGCGTCGCGACGAGATCGGCCTCCACGCAGACGACGACGGCGTTTTCGTCCAGACTGATGGCCCCGGTTCTGAGCTGCTCCGTGAACGCTTGCACCGTCCATGCCGCGGCCGCAGCGGCTTCCACGTCGGCGTGCGGACAGTCCCCATCGCTCCACGAAGGCGTGACCGTCCAGACGTCCTTGCCGCATTCACGGGCAGCGTCGGCGATGGCCGTCGTGAGCGATGCGCCCGCATCGGCCGGGCTCTCGATGAGCGAGATCCCGTCGCGGTCGAGGGCGTGCCGAACCGCACGGCCCTGCGCCTCGGACAGCATCCCCGGCCGGGAGAGAAGGCCCTCAAGGGCGATCTCCGGCACGAAATCCCGCTCGCCGCGCCGACGCAAGGCCGTGCGCAACAGGTCCCGCTCGGCCTCGACTAGGGCCGCCGTCGCATAGACCGACGTGCCGGCCTCGTTGCGGCCGATTGCGAGGATCAGGCCGGAGGCCACGAGATCCTCGACGAGTGCTAGCCCCTCGTCGGCTGTGCATGCGCATTGCACCGCCTCAAGGGTCCGGCGCATGAGCGCTGACCGGTCGAAGACCACCTCGGTCGCCGTGAGTGCATGCACAGCCACGACCGCCGTGGTCGTGGCGCGCTCGCGGCCGCGGGGTTCGGGATCCCGTTCCATCCGGATGCGCTCCGCTTCGATGGCGACAAGGCGGAACAAGGAATCCGGGCGCCAGCCGGTGGTGGCCAGCTCTCTCGCCCAGCGTTCCTCAAGAAGGGCCAGAGGCATTTCCCGATCTTTCACCTCGCGTGTGCCGAAGGCTGCAACCTGCGCGGCCGCCCGATGGACAGCCGTGTCGAAGCCGCCCTCTCCTGCAGCCTGCTCGATCTGCAGCCGCCGCTTCGAGAACCGCTCGAGGACCTTGCGCGGCACGCCTGCGATCTCAAAGTTGCGGCCCTTCCGCACCGGTTCGAAGCCGAGCCCGGTGCGCAGTCCGCTGGCGAGCTCGCTCCGGTAGAGCGCGGCCAAAGCTCCCAGGGAGCGCAAAATGTCCCGGTTGTCGATCGCGCCAGTCGTTCCGTCCCGGCGCACTGCCAAGTTCAGCATCACAGCGTGCGAGTGCAACTGTGGATCTTGGGCGCGGGACGTAAAATGCCGGTAGATCGCGGCACTCACTTCGTGCGCCGGCGTGCGCTCGACGCCCTGCGGACCGGTTCGGGCGACGACCAGCCCTGCCTCCAGGGCGTAATCGAGCGTCCGGCGCACTGCCCGATCGTGGGCGGCCAGGATCTTTGACCGGCTCTCGGGCGCGGCGAAGGCGGCCAGAACGCTGACACTCTTGGGGGCGGCGCACTGGAGATCGTAGCCGACGCTGCGCCGGCCATTGGCGGAGAGTCTCACCAGCGCAACCTGGGTTTCGGGATCGCGGCCCCACGCCAGATCGCGCAGAACCCGACCGTCAACCTCGCCCTGGTCCGGGCACATACGGAAGGGGTTTAACATGGCGATAACGCGCGTTCAGGCGCGTCTGCCGATCCGCGCCGGACCCCTGCGAGCAGGAAGCCGGACTCTGGCCAGCCCTCTGCCAGCCCGAGGTCGGTCCAGGGGCACCCCGCAAGACAGCTCTCGCCACATGCGAGTGCCGGCACGGGTGTGACGGGTCACCTGCTCAGCGACAGCGACGTTTGAATGCAAGTGAAAGTTCTCATTGAAGGATATTTTGAATGACGAAAGCAGCAAAGGCGCTTCAGGCATCGGCATCGAAGCGTGCGATTTTGATTGCCAATGAGAAGGGCGGCGTCGGCAAGACAGCCTGGGCAATCTCCTTCGTGGACATCATGCGTCAGGACGGCGTGCCGGTCGCCGCCTACGATGCCGATGGCGGTGTCGGCGGTCTCGGTCGTCTCCTCGGCACCAGGAGCGAGGCTGGCGATCGAACAGCACAGCAGGATCCCCTCGTCGGCGTCGGCTTCTACAACGGCCGCTCCGAGAGGGAGCGGGATATGCTGGTGAATTCCATCGACGAGGGACACCCTCTCATGGTCCACGATCTGGCAGGCGGACTTCTGACAGATCTGACCAGGATCTTGGACGCCGAAAAGAACCTCGACGAGTTTCTGGCGACCTTCGAGGACAACGGCTATCGCCTGACCTTTGTCCATGTAATCTCGAACGTGATCGCGGCTTCACAATCGGTTGGCCGCTACCTTAAGCTGGTCGGCGACCGTGCCGACCACGTCGCGGTGATCAACCGCAACTTTGGCAAGATGAACGACGACTTTCCTTTCTGGTACGGCTTCGTAGATCCGCAAGGAAAGGAAATCGGCGGCAAAACGCGGAGCGAGTTCTTGGCTCTAGGCGGGGTGGAGATCGAATTCCCAGCTCTGCCTGCCGGCACTTGGGCGAAGCTCGACGCGCTCGCGATCCCGTTTACACAGGCGCGCGGCCACACATCCCTCACCCTGGTGGAGCGCGGGCAGGTCCAGAAATTCATGCGGGAATTCCGCCAGTCATTGGAGCCGGCCCGCTCGGTGCTGGGTTTGGCTCATTGAGAGCACAGGCCGGGCCAGTCAATGCCAAAGGACTCCCATGCGACCTGAAGTCAAGACCATCTTCGACAAGGCTTGCGACCTGTTTGGCGTCCCGCCGGAGATCCGGGATGCCCGCATGCGCACGATTGCCGACCTCCACCTCGGCCCCAATGACGAGACCACGATTTTTCTAGCGGCGGTCGGAGCCCTTGAAGGCCTGTCCCGCGACATCCAGGGATCGGTGCTGGGGTTCCAAGGGGCGATCAAGGACCTGCCCGGCCGCGTCGAAGCCGCCGCCGCCCGCGCCGTCGGCCCCGTCGCTGACGCCGCCACCGCCCGCGTCGAGCAAACCTATGCGGATCTGTCTCGCAAGGCCGGGGACGCGGTTGCCAAGTCCGCCGCCGAGCATTTCAAGGCCTTGGCGGCCGCACGCAGAATCCAGGTCGCAGGAAGCCTTGTCGTCGCCGGAATTCTCGTGTCGCTGGTTCTGCTGGCGGGGGCGTTCGGTGGCGGCTGGCTACTTGGCAAGAATAGCCCATACGCCGGGTCGGGCTCAGCGACCGAAGAGACCCTGAAACGCTGGGCGCTGACGCGTGACGGGCGGGCCGCCTATGATCTATCCAAACTTACAAGTCTTGTGGCCTTGGCGGAGTGTTCCGGTAACGGATGGGAGAAACAGGACCGCTACGACAGGGCATCCCGCAGCGGCACTGGTTACGGCCGGGGCTTCACCTGGTGTTATCCTTTTGCATGGACGGTTGATGGTCAAACATATGGATGGAAGATAGGGGAGCTTCCGTTCCGGCAGGCTCCACCCGGAGAAACGTCGACTGCGCAATAGCACACCATAAGCTTGCGCGACTCTCAAGTCTCTCTCGGAAGATCCAATGCGCGACAGGCCTGGAGGTCGACTTGCGCCTTCAGTTCCAGCAACCCGTTGACATTGCGGTCCGGCCTCACGGAGGTTGCGGGCAAGCAGACGCTTCTGACCTCGTCCACTAACAATTCGGAGATTGCGTATGTTCAATCACTGGGCGATGAGGCTATTATCGTCTCGAACTCGGAGATGAGCATCGCCGACATACCGATTGCTTGTGGCCTGGCGATGTCCGCGGAGGACGTGGCGCCGACGAAGAGGATCTCTGCTAGCGCAGGTTCTTGTCAAAAACCGGCCCGCTGCCGGCTGAGCGATCAGTTGCTCATTGTCCGTCACTCTTCTGGCGTTTTCCACTGCATATAGGAGATGTAGGCCAAGCGCACGAACAACAGCGTGAGTGTTCGCTGAACTGAGATCTCCATGGCTTGCGGCTCTCCAGATTCGGTATCGTAAAGCAACTGGCAGCTCTGCCCGGACAAGTCCTCCCGGGTCGCGATCCACAGCAGGTCGATCACAACTTGGCCCGGCGTATGAG
>NZ_JAEQMY010000056.1 GCF_016743775.1 Microvirga aerilata
CGGTCGAACCTGACCAGCCGGTTAGGGTGACATTTCTAAAGGGGGCAATCAGTGACTTGTCTAACGAGTTCCGACATGGGCTGAGGCGGATCTGGTGGCCCTTGTGCTCCACAAGTTCAGTGCCCGGGTGGGAATCAGGATCAGGCATGGTCGCAATGGCAATCTTGGCCTTGTGCCGGGATGGGCCGGTCTGTGGTGCGCCTGGAGGGACTTGAACCCCCAACCAGACCGTTATGAGCGGCCGGCTCTAACCATTGAGCTACAGGCCCACAGGGAACGATGATGCCAGATCGGCAGGGCTTTGGCTGTATCGTGCGGGTCACAGCGAGCCAACCCCATTACTGCTCAAAATGGAGCGATAGGCGGGATTGTCGCTCTCGTCCCGGTAGGAATAGCCGAGTTCATCGAGGCTGGGCTTGGGCTGCGCCCACTCTGCCACAGGAACCTGGATGCCAGCCAGTACCCGCCCGTAATCAGCGGCGTGGTTGCGGTAGTGGAACAGCGGGATATTCCAGCTGCCGGAGAGCCCGTTCAGGAACTTCAGGAGGGCACTGGGCTGCTCCGAAAACTGGAAGCCGAAGACGAGCTCTTCCTCAAGGCCGGGGGTATGCCCGCCGACCATTTAGCGCACGTGCAGCTTGGCCATCTCGTTGTCGCTCATGTCGAGCACGGGCTAGCCCTGCTCCTTCAGCATCGCGATGATCTGATGCTTCTCCAGATCGCCTTCCGAGAGCTGCACGGCCGCAAGGATCTGCGCCGCGCGAGGGTCGGAATAGCGGTAGTTGAACTCCGTGATCGAGCGCTTGCCCAGCAGCGCCTCCCGGTGCTCGCCAATCTCAGCCCGCTCGGCGATGTGGCGGAGTCGGTCGACGTTTATGTTGGCGTCACTGTTGATGGCCACTAGACCTTGCGGCCGCGCCATCCCGTTCCACATACTTCTTCAGGCCTGCCAGGCTCCCCTTGCCCAACCCCGGGCACAACGGGCGAATTATTGCCCGCGCTCAGACAAAGAACAGAGCTGCTCCAACGAGAGCGATGCCACCTCCAAAGACCCGGCTCATTGCGGAAATCCCCCGAATGGCGCCTTCCAGGACAGCCCCCGAGCCGAGGAGGAGTGCACTGGCCAGAAGAAAGCCAGCGCTATAGTTGGCCGGACTCACCGCTGGTGCGATCTCGGTACCATGGGCATAGTCATGAAAGCCTCCGAAGAACCGCAGACGACGGCAACAAGAACGACGGAGGGCTGCAGATTGAGCATCACAGCGAGCCAAGCCCAAGAACCGACGCGGCAATCCCGATTTCGATCATCGGGACCCCAGGTCCTATTAAAGCAACAAAGAAGCCGAACGCCATGGCGCCCAGGAAGCTGGCTGGCAGCTTAATATTTGCCTGCCGACCCAATGCTCCGGCTCACAGACCGACCGCACACATTGCCAGTACGTGATCCAGCCAGCTGAAGGGATGCGCAAAGCCAGTCATAAAGCCCGTCGTCGCCCCAAGCCCTGTGTGGGCCCAGGCATTTGATGAGAACAATGTCGCAAAGACGAGTACAGGAAGGTAGTTTCGTTTCATACAAGAACTCCGCTGAGGAGAATGAAGGCGAATAGCAAGGGCCCAGCCGCGGCGTCAGCGCACACCATAGGCTCGAGCTCAGGCGACGCTGCTGACCGGCGGTTGATTGTCACGGATGCTTGTGAATGGGATCCACCCAGTACACTTCCTCAGGCTGCTCGACTGGGTCGACATCGGTGATGTTGACCACGACAGCCTCATTATCCGAACGCACGAGCACGCATTCCAGGGGCTCGTCCGGGCTCGCATTGATCTCCTGATGCGGCACGAAGGGTGGCACGTAGATGAAGTCCCCAGGACCAGCCTCGGCTACATACTCAAGGTGATCGCCCCAGCGCATGCGTGCCTTTCCTCGGACCACATAGATCACACTCTCCAGCTCACCATGATGGTGCACGCCGGTCTTGGCGTTCGGTTGGATGGAAACCGTTCCGGCCCAGATCTTCTGGGCGCCGACACGGGCGTGATTGATGGCAGCCTGCCGGAACATGCCGGGCGTCTGGGCGGTGTTCGAATCCAGACGGTCACCCTTGATTACGCGGACGCCCTCGTGCTTCCAGAGCTCGGGATCATCGTGGTAGTGATCGTCATGCTCGTGGTGATGTGTGCTCATAAGCTTCCACTCGGAAAAGGTCTACAGGGATAACAGGGCATTAGCCTTGCTGAGCCGAGGCTAAGGCGTCGACCGCTATATCACAGAGGGTCCGCTGAGTGACGCGCCTACCGGGCAGCGGCTTCCTGAGCCCCGCTCAGCACCGCCTGGTTGAACGATGGATCGAGGATGTCAGCGGCCTTGAGGGGCTTCTGGATCAGGCCGTTGCGGAGATAGAGGTCGATGGTCCGTTGCTCGGCTGCGACGACCTCGGCATCGATTGGTACTGGACGGGTGTTTGCCCCAGAGAACCAGCGCAGCGGGATCTCTTTCGGCAGGCCGATCAGCTTCGCCCAGGTGCCGGCATAGGCATCTCGGTTTGCCGCCTCCCACCCCCGGGCTTTGGCGAGACGGCGCACAAAGTCCTCAAGCTCCCCTCGCTTGGTGCGGATTGCCTCTACGTGCGCTGCTTGGAACCCGAGACCCGGCGTGATGCCCCGCCCGTCACGAACAATACGGGCTTCGCCGGACAATACCAACTGCGAGGTGTACGGCTCCCAGGTCGACCAGGCATCCAGGCTGCCGCTGGTCAGCGCTGCCTTGGCCTCAGCCGGCAGAAGGAAGCTCAAAGTCACCTCTATCTTGGGAAGACCGGCATCCTCGAGCGCTGCCAGTACGAGCTGATGGCCAATCGAGCCACGGCCGGTACCGATGCGCTTGCCCTTCAGATCGGCAAAGGTCTTCACGGCAGAGTCGGGGCGCACCAGCACAGCCAGGCCGCCTTGGTCGCCGCGTGTTGCCAGAATGGCCTTAATGGGAGCTCCTGACGCGACCGCAAAGGTGAAGGGCGCATCGCCAACGATGCCGGTGTCGATGGCCTCGGCATTGAGTGCCTCCAGCAAGGGGGCCGCGGCCGGGAACTCGCTCCATTCGATCTTGTAGGGCAGATCTTTGAGCACTCCGGCGGCTTCCATCAGCGCGCGGGAGCCACCACGCTGGTCCCCGACCTTGAGGATCGTCTCGGCCCAGGCGGGCACCCATGACAGGGCAAGAGCGGCTGCGGCAGCCAGAAGGAATATGCGCTTCATAGGAGTTCTCCTTTATTCGGCTGCTACAGCACGCTGGCTGGACCGGTCGTTGAGCAGGCGGCGGAAGGCGGGGATCAGTTCACGGCCGTACTGGACGGCATCCTCCACGGGATCGAAGCCCCGGATGAGGAAGGTGGTGACGCCAAGATCGTAGTAGTCGAGCAGCGCATCGGCGACCTGATCGGCCGTGCCGACCAAGGCCGTCGAGTTGCCCTGTGCACCGGTAACGGCGGCAATGGCCGTATAGAGGCGCTTGTCGAGCCGATCACCCTGGGCCGCTGCGGCTAGCAGCCGGCGCGCGCCTTCGTTCGGCGGCGGTGCAGCAGCACCCAGCCCCTTTGCAGCCCGCACCGCTTTGATGCGCTCGAGAAGCCCTTCCGCCCGGGCCCAAGCGCGGTCCTCGGTTTCTGCCAGGATCGGCCGGGACGAGAGACTGAAGCGCACCTGGTGTTCACGGCCGTGCCGGGCTGCCGCAGCGCGGACTCGGGCGATGGTCTCACGCACCTGGGCATGCGTCTCGCCCCAGAGCGCATAGATGTCGGCGTGCTTGCCGGCGACTTCGATAGCAGCCTCGGACGAGCCGCCAAAGTACACCGGCAGGTGCGGCGTCTGGATGGGCTTTACGTTCGAGAAAGCGCGCTCGAACCGGTAGTACTGCCCGGCATAGTCAAAAGGTATCTCGCTGGTCCAGGACGCTTTGACCACATCAAGATACTCGCTCGTGCGGGCGTAGCGCTCATCCTTGGTGAGGAAGTCACCATCCTGCCTGAGTTCCTGATCATTGCCACCCGTGATGATGTGAACCCCGGCGCGACCATTGGTGAGATGATCGAGGGTGGCAAGCTGACGGGCGGCCACCGTCGGTGCGGTAAACCCAGGTCGATGCGCGATCATCAGGTTGATGCGCTCGGTGACGGAAGCGGCATAAGCCGCGATGTGCTGGCTTTCAGCCGACGTGGAATGGAACGCGACAAGGAAGCGGTCGAAGCCGCCGTATTCCTGAGCCTGGGCAAGAGCCCGGATGTAGTCGCGGTCGATCACAGGGCCCTCGGCGGGATGGACCTCCGACTCGTACTGCGTGCCGACAAAACCAATGAACTCGACGTCTTTGCTCATGATGGTCTCCTGTTTCTACGATCGGGCGAGTGCATCAGTTGAGGCGGCCCAGACCGCATGGTTCTCCCGTGTGGCGGAAGCTGCGGGCGCTCTGCTGCGCGCGGGAGCACGCAGCTCTTCAACCGGTTCATCAGGGTTCTCTTCTTCAACCCCGAGTTCGCGCAGGAGACGCGAGCGCAGGCTCGAGAAGGCCGGCTGCCCATGACGGCGCGGGCGCTCCAGATTGACGTGCAAGTCAAAACCGATGCGGCCCTGGTCCAGTATCAGCACCCGGTCGGCGAGAAGCAGCGCCTCGTCCACATCATGGGTGACGAGAAGAACGGCCGGCCGGTGGGCCCGCCAGAGCGAGGCGACCAGGCCTTGGGTCTTTAGGCGGGTGAGCGCATCCAATGCTGCAAAGGGCTCATCGAGCAACAGCAGCTTCGGCTCCCGCACGAGGGCCCGAGCCAGCGCAGCGCGCTGAGCTTCGCCACCGGACAAAGTCAGGGGCCATGCGTCGAGCCGGTGGTTCAGTCCCACTTCAGTCAGGGCAGCAGCGGCACGCTCGCGGGCGTCAGCTGTGCGCAGCCCCAGCGCCACATTCGCCCACACCCTCTTCCACGGGATAAGGCGCGGCTCCTGGAACACCACCGCTCGCTCTGCCGGGACGGTCACGGTACCGGCTGGGGCCTCGTCGAGACCAGCCAGCGTCCGCAGAAGGGTTGACTTGCCCGAGCCGGAGCGGCCGAGAAGCGCTACGAACTCGCCGGACCGGATGGTCAGATCGAGACCATCGAGAACGTTGGACCCCTGGCCGAATGAGCGCACGAGGTTTGAGACTTGCACCACGGGGTGCTGTCGCGCTGTCAGAGCAGGATGAGCGTTCATGGGTCAGTCCTTCAGGAAGCTTGGTCGCCAGGCGAGCACCCGACGCTCGAGAACACGGACGATCTGATCGGCGCTCAGCCCGAGAATGGCGTAGACGAACAGGCCCACGAGAATGATGTCGGTGCGCAGGAAGTCGCGGGCGCTCATGACCAGGAAGCCGACGCCGGAATCGGCGTTGATCTGCTCGGCGACCACGAGGCTGAGCCAGGCAACGCCGAGCGCATAGCGAAGCCCGACCAAGGCCGATGGCAAGGCTCCGGGCAGCACGATGTGAAGCAGCTGCTCGCGCCGGCTCAGGCCGAGGGTGCTTCCGGCCTCGATCAGCTTGGCGTCAACTCCGCGGATGCCGGCAAACAGGGTAAGATAGATCGGGAACATCGTGCCCAGGGCCACCAGCGCGATCTTTGGTGTCTCGCCGATGCCGAACCACAGGATGAATAGAGGAACAAGCGCCAGAAACGGCAGCGTTCTGAGCATCTGCAGGGTGGCATCGAGCAGGTCTTCCCCGCGTCGTGAGAGCCCCGCGATGAGGGCGAACGTCGTGCCCACAACGATGCCGATCCCCAGCCCTGTTGCCACGCGGCCCAGCGAGACAAGAAGGTGGCGGGGCAATTCGCCGGAGGTGATCAGCTCGGCAAACGTGCCGGCGATCATCGCGGGGGAGGCGAGCGTCCGGGTTGGAATGAGACCGGCACTGGCTGCCACCTGCCACAGGACGACGATGAGAAGTGGAGGAAGATACCTGCGGTAGCGCAGCCACTGGCCTGAGCCAGTGCTCGGCGTAGTCGTAGAAGCGACAGCCGCACTCATCGGCCTGCTCCCCGACGAAAAGCCTGAAGGTTTACCGAAGGCAGCGGTGGGGCCGCACCGGCTTTGGGAGCGCCAGAAGCGATGAGAACCGCGAGCTGTTGCGCAGCGGTGTTCACCCGTGCCAGGAGGCCGGCCTCGACCAGCTGCCCGTCAATGAAGTCAGCCTCGCTGGCGTAGACGGCTGTCGGAACAGTCAGGGCTTCGAAGAAGCCGAAGAGCGGCCGCAGGGCGTGTTCCATGACAAGAGCATGGCGCGGGCCTCCCCCAGTGGCCGTAAGCAGCACCGGCTTGCCGATCAGCGCCCGAGGATCGACCAGATCGAAGACATGCTTGAACAGGCCGGTATAGGTGCCCTTGTACACCGGCGTGGCGACAATCAGCGCATCGGCCTGCTCAATGGCATCAATGATGCGAGCCGCTGGGAGGGTCAGATCTTGGCGCTGCAGGGCCGCGCCAAGGCCCGGACCGGCATCAACAAGATCGTAGATGTCGACACGCACCTGTCTGCGGCTAGCTACCTCGGCGGCGACCGTCTCAACGAGGCTGCGGGTCTTGGAGGGACGGCGCGGGCCGCCGGAAAAGCCAACGAGGCGAGGTAGGCTCATGGCACAAGTTCTCCTTCCGCCGGCGCAAGCCCGCGGCGTTCATCAGTCAGGATCTTCCGAGGGGCGCAGCCTTGAAGGAGATTTGTGGTTCTCACCCCAGTTCAACGCCCTTGCTTAGTAATAGATAAACTTAATTGGCTTTTACTGGCGCACGACCTTGGAATTAGCAGTAATCATGCGCTCGTCCTTCTTCTAAGGACGCTAGAAATGCGGATGTCCTACGATCGAAAGCTCATGAGATGCTAAACTGATCTCCAATTGATTTAATCAACACTCATTCTGTTCGCAGAAAGGATCGTCTCGATCCGAGCCCTTGTCAACGAGAATGTTCGTTCTTTAGAACGGCTCGACTAGGGAAAATCTTCTCCAATATAGGCCTGTAAAGGTGGATTCATCTTCTTCGACGCATATACGTGGCGTTCGTGGGCGTCCATGTCGCCTGCGGTGACACTTGAACATGCCCATTTGTTCTTTATAAAGAACATGCCATACGGACAATGGATGAGGCTTTCTCAGGAAGCCTCGGGATGTTTTTTGCTCTACGCTCGCGGAGGTCTCGAATGGACGCGACAGATACCAAGATCCTGATGCTGCTGCAGGAGAACGCCAGCATCTCGATTGCTGAACTCGCTCAGAGAGTGAATCTATCCCAGACGCCATGCTGGAAGCGTATTCAGCGTCTTGAGACGACTGGAGTTATCGAGAAGCGTGTCGCGCTCGTTAATTCGGAGAAAGTTGGCTTGGGCCTAACGGTGTTTGTTTCGATCGAAATCGCCGACCATTCAGGGCAGTGGCTTCAGCGCTTTGCGGAGTTGGTCTCCGCCATGCCCGAAGTCATGGAGTTCTATCGCATGGCCGGGGACGTCGATTACATGCTGCGCGTGGCGGTGCCCGATATGGCAGCCTATGACCGCTTCTATCAACGACTCGTTGAAGCGATCCCGCTCAAGAACGTTACGTCCCGTTTCGCGATGCAACGGGTGAAATCCACCACAGCTTATGATTTGGTGGCGATCGGCGATCGGCGATCGCTGATCTGAGCCGACGTGTCTTTCATCGGCATGACAAACGACTGGTAAGTGCCAGAAGTTAGCCTCGAGCATCCGCAGAGAACCTCGCGGCGGAGCCTATTCTGTCTCATCCGTACAGAGTTACCCGCCACAGCAGAAGGATGATCGCCAGCGAGAGAAGGACTGAGACACATTTCCAGAATACGATGGGGTTACGTTGAGCCAACGGCGCGCGAGCTACCCTCAGGAGAGTCGGGTTAGGCTGTCGCAGATCAAATGTGAATTCCGAAAGTGCGTTGTATCGCTTCATGGGGTTCGGGTGCACGGCTATACGCAACGCCTCATCCATCCAGTCCGGCACCTGTGAATTGATCTCTATGCCGGGATGTAGCGCAGCCGGCTCTGCTGCGCCCGGTTGCGCGTCTTTGGTACTTCGGCTCCATAAGGAATCTGCCCGGTTAGCATCTGGTAGACGATCACGCCAAGCGAGAAGAGGTCAGCGCGCCAAGTGCCCCTCTCCCCAATAAAATACTCTGGAGCCGAGTACTGCGCTGTGCCAAGAATATCGTCACGATCCGCCTGCGGGGCGGCTTCGATGACGCCGGCCACAAGCGTGGATCCGAAGTCGATGATTTTCACCGTACCGGTTTTGTCGATAATAATATTGTGTGGTCGCAGATCCTGATGCACCATTTCGAGGCGGTGAAATGCACGCAAGCCCTTGGCGATCTGCTCGGTGATGTCGCGAACAGTCTCCAGATCTGGGCTTGGATAGTCGATCATCCACTGGGCCAGCGTCTGGCCCTCAATATGCTCTGTCACAACATAGAGATGGCTCCGCTTACGAGCCTGAGGCAGAGCCTTGAGGACATGAGGGCTGCTCAGACGCTTTGCGATCCACTCCTCCATCATGAAGCGCCTCAGATAGTCGGGGTCATGCCGAAGATCGATCGATGGCACCTTGAGAGCCACAGGTGTGCTGGTCTGTGTATCGAGAGCCAGATAGACATGGCTACGGCTGCTGGAGTGGAGCTCGCGTAATACCCTATAGCCATCCAACAGGCTGCCCGCTTGCGGAACCGCCGGTGGCGTGAGATCCGCGGCATCGGCCATGAACTCCCCTGCTTCCCCGTCGGGCACTGCTTCGATCCGCACGATCTGAACTGTCAGATTGTCACGGCTACCTGCCTGGAGCGCTGCTTCCACGATCATGCGCGCAGCACGGTCGAGGTTGTCGGCATGTGCTTTGACGGCAGTCCCAATCACGGTGCCACTGACATGATCGTGCACCCCGTCGCTTGAGAGAATGAAGAGATCGCCCACCCGCAACGGAACTGTGTGGTAGTCGATTTCTGCATTCGGCTTTGCGCCTAGGGCCCGGGAGAGATAGCTCTGTTGAGAAGATACGGTGATCCGATGGTCGTTGGTTAGCGGCTCCAGGGCGCAACCAGCCAACCGGCTCACGCGGCAATCTCCGATGTGGAAGATGTGCCCGAGGCGAGATTTTAGGATCACAGCCGTAAAGGTGCAGACATAGCCCCTGTCCATGTCGCTGGCATACTGGCTGCGCCGGGTTTCTGCATAAAGCCATGAATTCGTTGCACTGATAACCCGATGCGCTGCAGTTTTGACGGACCAGGCGTCGGAGGTGCAGTAGTAATCCGTGAGAAAGCTCTTAATCGCCGACTCCGCGGCAATGCGGCTTACGGAACTTGTGCTGATCCCGTCGGCAATTGCGATAGCGACGCCCTTAAGGGCCAGGGCTGGTCCAGTCGGGATGAGCGCGCCGTGGAAGTCATGATTGGCATCCTTATGCCCTTTTTCGGAGTGTTGTCCGATCGAGATCGTCAGAGGGCGTGTCATGAAGCCACCGTCAATGGAAACCCCGCACTTGGGCGGGGTTCCAGTCTGCGTCTGATCACTCAGCGGGGAATGCGGCCATACCGACTCCGAGATTGGCGTTACGCATTGAGCCGGTACGCACATGGGTCGAGTAGAGTGTCAGTCCGACGAAGGCCAGACCACCGACAAGGTTGCCGATGACGGTCGGGATCTCGTTCCAGATCAGATAGTCCATGATTGAGAAGTTGCCGCCGAGCAGCAGGCCCGAAGGGAAGAGGAACATGTTCACGATGGAATGCTCGAAACCCATGTAGAAGAACAGCATGATCGGCATCCACATGGCGATCACCTTGCCTGATACGGAAGTTGAAATCATCGCGCCGACCACGCCCATCGCCACCATCCAATTGCATAGCACACCACGAATGAAGAGCGTGAGCATGCCTGCCGCGCCATGAGATGCGTATCCCACAGTCCTGCCTTCGCCGATCACGCCAATCTTCTGACCAACCGCGTCGGGTGCCTGGCTAAATCCGAACGTGAAAATGATCGCCATCATGACCGCGACGGTGAAAGCGCCTGCGAAGTTCCCGACGAACACCAGACCCCAATTACGCAGGATGCCGCTCATGGTCACACCCGTACGCTTATCGATGAGAGCAAGGGGGGTGAGCATGAACACGCCTGTGAGCAAATCAAAGCCCATCAGATAGAGCATGCAGAATCCCACCGGAAACAAGATTGCGCCGGCGAGCGGCTGACCGGTCTGGACGGTGATGGTGACCGCGAAAGCGGCTGCAAGCGCTAGAATGGCGCCGGCCATATAGGCCCGGATCATCGTGTCTCGGGTCGACATGAAGATCTTGGATTCGCCGGCATCTACCATTTTGGTGACGAACTCGGCAGGTGCGAGGTAAGCCATCGAACTTCCTTTCTTGAATGTGGAGCAGCCAATGTCTGGAAGTGGCTGCAGTGGTGGTCTGCTTAGGTTGGCTAACGGCTAGTCTGACCGCGCTTCATGCGGAGAGTGTTCCCCTCTGACGTTTCTAAGATCGCGAACACCGGGTCCATGGGTCCTATGCCGCGTCCTCGTCAGGCTGCGCGCGCCAGAAGGGTGGAGGCTGCGAGAAGGATCCGCCCTCCCTCGACGCGCAGCGGGATCTTGTGAGCGCAGCCATGATCCGCGCCCTGCGCTTCGCCGGTCTTCAGGCTGATCACCCAGTTGTGCAACGGACAGGTCACCGAGTGACCATGCACCATGCCCTGCGACAGGGGACCGCCCTTATGAGGGCAGCGGTCCCGAAGTGCAAAGAGCGTGCCGTCCGCAGCCTTGAAAACTGCAATATCCCCGCCCGGCGCCTGTACGACCCGCGAACCCAAAGTCGGCACGTCGTCAACTGCACCTACATCGATCCACTCACTCATTCCGCCGCCTCCGCCAGAGAAAAATTAGCCATAGGATCGAACTCATGTGCGTCGCGTCCGGCGGCCCGCTCGGCCCACGGATCGATCTGTGCCTTACGCTGCGAGATCTCGAAACGCTCAAAAAGGGCGCGGCGCTTCTCGCGGTCCTCGACCACTATGGCGCGGATTGCATCCACGCCGACGCGGTCCGCCCATTTGTACATGCGCTCGAGATAGTGCCCCTGCTCGCGGTAGAGCTGAGTCAAAGCCACAATGACCTCCAGGCACTCGTCCTCGCCGGCAACCTTGCAAAGCAGCTGTGTGCCTTTGATATGCAGGCCGGCTGCTCCTGCGAAATGGATCTCGAACCCTGAGTCGACGCAGATTACGCCCACATCCTTGCAGGTCGCCTCGGCACAGTTCCGTGGGCAGCCCGAGACACCCATCTTGACCTTGGCGGGCGTCCATGAGCCCCACATGAACCTCTCGATCCTGACACCAAGGCCGGTGGAGTCCTGTGTGCCGAAGCGGCACCACTCCGTGCCGACGCAGGTCTTTACTGTGCGCAAGCCCTTAGCGTAGGCATGCCCCGAGACCATGCCGGCCTCATTGAGGTCAGCCCAGACGGCAGGCAAGTCCTCCTTGCGCACGCCGAGAAGATCAATGCGTTGGCCGCCAGTGACCTTCACGGTCGGGATATCGTACTTCTCCGCCACGTCCGCGATGGCCCGGAGCTCCCTCGGGTTCGTCAGGCCACCCCACATGCGTGGCACGACCGAGTAGGTGCCGTCCTTCTGGATGTTGGCGTGGATACGCTCGTTGATGTAGCGGGAGCGGCCGTCATCCTCGTACTCCTCCGGCCAGTCACACAGGAGATAATAGTTCAAGGCCGGGCGGCACTTGGCACAGCCGCAGGAGGTCTTCCATCCCAATTCCTGCATCACAGCCGGGATCGACTTCAACCCCGCCGCGCGAATGAGGCGGCGCACCTCGTCATGACCGAGATCGGTGCAGCCGCACATGGGCTCCGTGGCGGCCCGGGAGAACCTGTCCCCGAGCGTCAGCGCCATCACCTGCTCGACCAAGCCCGTGCAGGTTCCGCAGGAAGCGGAGGCTTTGGTGTGCGCCCGAACATCAGCAAGGGTGGACAGGCCTTTGTCGTTGATCGTCTGAACGATCTTGCCTTTGCACACGCCATTGCAGCCGCAGATCTCCGCATCGTTCGGCAAAGCTGCGACGGTGGCTGCCGGGTCGAGCGATGAGCCGCCACCGTAGGATTGCCCGAAGATCAGTGTATCGCGCATCGCCGACACGTCTGCCTCTTTGCGCATGAGGTCGAAGAACCAGGAGCCGTCCGCCGTCTCGCCGTAGAGAACCGCGCCGACGATGCGGTTCTCCTTGAGAACTATGCGCTTGTAGATTCCGCGGGCCACGTCGCGCAGGACGATGTCCTGACCGTCCTTGGCCTCATTGAAGTCGCCTGCCGAGAACAGATCGATGCCTGTCACCTTCAGCTTCGTCGCGGTCACGGACCCTGTGTACACGGCCTTCCCGTCTCCGGAGAGCTGAGCGGCCACGACCTTGGCCATCTCGTAAAGTGGTGCCACGAGGCCGTAGCAGATCCCCCGATGCTCGACGCATTCGCCCACTGAGAACACATCCGGATCGCTCGTGCGCATGTCATCTCCAACGAGAACGCCTCGGTTCGTCTCCAGACCCGCCTCCTTGGCGAGAGTTGCGTTGGGCCGGATCCCGACGGCCATCACCACGACATCGGCGGGAAGCTCGGTACCGTCATCGAGCTTGACGCCGGTGACGTGCGTTTCGCCGAGAACGGCGTGGGTGTTTGCCCTACAGCGAACCGCGATGCCGCGCTCTTCCATCTCACGCTGCAGGAGGTAGCCCGCCGACGGGTCGAGCTGGCGCTCCATCAGAGTCGGCATCAGGTGGAGAACGGTGACGTCCATGCCCTGCGCCTTCAGGCCCGCCGCGGCTTCGAGACCGAGAAGGCCGCCACCGATGACAACAGCCCGGCCGCCCATACGAGCCACTGCGAGCATAGTGTTGACGTCGTCGAGATCGCGGTACGTGACTACGCCCGGTAGATTCACGCCGGGTATCGGTACCACGAACGGCACCGAGCCCGTCGCGATCAGCAGCTTATCGTAATCCGCCGTCGTTCCGTCAGCAGCGGTCACGCGCTTCGCCTCACGGTCGATCTGCACAACCTGTTTGCCACGATGCAGAGTGATGCCGTTGGTCTCATACCAGGCATCGTCGTGGATCAGGATGTCTTCGTAAGCCTTCTCACCCGACAGCACCGGCGAGAGCATGATGCGGTTGTAGTTCACGCGCGGCTCGGCACCGAAAATAGTAGCCTCGTAAGGTCTCGGAGCCCGTTCGAAGAACTCCTCCAGCACCCGACCGGCAGCCATGCCGTTGCCGATGACGACCAGCTTCTTGGGCATCCAAGTCTCCCTGAGAAGGTAAAAGTTCCAAGGCGTCTAGTTCTTGACACAACAACACAAGCACAAGACCGCCGCTTGAGGTGACCACGGGCTGCTTGCGCAGCGTCCAAGTCATTCATGCGACGTCGTTGTCGGAGCAGTGCCAGATGAGAGGCAAAACGGTCTGATCTTCCTTGATCAGACGGTTGAGCGGAGTCTTTAGACTTCTTTGTCGTAACCCGCGTTGTTCATAAAATCTAACGATCGCCAATTTTTTACTCAAGGAGATATTTTAGGCATGATGGCTAACATATTGCCAGCTTCGTGCTTGCGAAGTGATCACCTTGGACGCCCTTCCCTCCGTGTTAGATGTATCCAGACAACGAGAGCCCGAAGACCGAGCCTATCAATGGTGTCACTGGACATGGCAGAGTGGATGTCACGTTGAGCTGAGGCGGTGGCGCAAACCTTTCCTCGCTGATTTCAGACGAGGATATTTGCCGGCGCATTGACGGTTCGATAGATTACCGATCAGCCCTCTAAACTCTTGTTGTATCCTTTCCATGAACCTTTTCATCTTTGGTCCCGGGTACACTGCGCAGCAGTTTATCCGCACTTGCCGGGATCGGTTTGCACGGATCAGCGGCACGTTTCGCTCCGATCTGAAAGCCGAAGCGCTTCAGGCTTCCGGCATTGTTCCTTACTTCTTTGACTCTGATAGACATGATGCCGGCATTCTCGATGAAGTTGCTCGCGCAGATGCCCTGCTTGTCTCGATACCGCCTGCCTTCGGATCGGATCCTGTGTTGAGATCTTTTCCGACGCGATCGCATCAGCCCCCTGCCTGCGCTGGATCGGCTTTCTTTCAACGGTTGGCGTTTACGGCAATGCAAACGGCGCATGGGTCGACGAGATCACGCCGCCCAGCCCTGTTAATGAGCGCTCCCGCCATCGTATCCCCGCGGAAGCCCAGTGGCTCGAACTCGGAAAGGATACGCCCTTCGCCGTGCAGGTCTTCCGTCTGGCCGGCATTTACGGGCCAAGACGCAACGCTCTCCTGAAGGTCGCGGATGGAACGGCACGGCGCCTCATCAAACCTGGACAAGTTTTCAACCGCATCCATACCGCCGACATCGCGCAGGTGCTGATGGCGTCCATCGAGCGTCCGAGCCGCAACACGATCTATAATGTCGCCGATGATGAGCCAAGCCCGCCCCAGGATGTGATCACGTATGCGGCTCGCCTCCTGGGCCTTGAGCCTCCGCTTGAGGTGGCATTCGCAAAAGCCAATCTTAGCCCGATGGCCCGCTCCTTCTACCAGGACAACAAGCGGGTCCGAAATGCTCGGATCAAGAACGACCTGGGAGTGACGCTTCGCTTCCCCACATATCGCGAGGGTCTTGAGGCGCTCCACGCCTCTGGCGAGGGCGTTAGGTCATTGGGCGAAAACGTCAGACGAGAGGAAGAGGACTGACATCAGCGGCCAGTTTCCTGCTAAGCGCAGCGACCATGGGCTTGAGGTGGAAGCTGTCCTGCGGCATCGCCGCAACAGGCCAGCCTGCCTCCTCAATAGCATGCCCAGTAACTGGTCCGACGGCGGCGATCAGGGCCCGCCGCATCGCCGCATCAAGCTCGGATGCCCTGCCAAATCGTCGCGCAACCTCCTGCAACCGGCGCACCTGCGCGGTACTCGTGAATGCGATCAGATCGATGTCTCCCGTGACAAGCTCATCGATAAGATGGGCGACCCGTTCGTCCTCCTCGTCTGAGGCATAGCGGTAGCACAGGATAGGATCTGCCTTGGCCCTCGCCTGTTTCAGGAACCCTGCCAGCAGGTCCTCGCCCCCAGGATAGAGTTGCACACCAACGCAACTGCCGTTCAGATCCAGCGCCGACAGGGTCGCGATCAAACCGGACGTGGTGGGCTCCTCCGCCGTCACGTCGGGGCTGAGCCCGATGCTGCGCAGAACCTTTGCGGGTTTCGGCCCTCGGACGATTTTGCGCGTCCGGCGTAGGCCGGCGATCACCTCCGCCTCTATGCCACCTCGTTGGGCGAATGCAAGGAGGCGGGCTAGCCCCTCTCCGGTGTACAGGACGAGGCTGTCGTGCTGTCCTGCAGAGAGCCGCTCGAGCCACGCCTGAACCGGTGCTGCATCCTCCACATCGTGGATCGACACCAGGGGGCAGCGGACAGCGATCGCACCCTGCCGTTCAAGCATGTTCACGAACAGATCGAGCTCGCGGCTCTCAGGCACAGCGATTTTTCGGCCTTGCAGCATAACCTCGCCCTTCTTATGCTTGCGCCGGCAGCCGCTGTGTAGGCTCAGGGTCGCGCCTAAGGCTTACCTGGCCGACCCGGCCGAAGACGCGACCGACACCGATGATGACCGGTTTCGAGGAGTTGCGCTGGTCACTTGCTTCGCCGAGTTTCGAGATGGGCCCTGCCCAGCGCTCGTCATCCTGTGACACGCTCGACACCATCACCGCCGGAGTGTCCGGGCAGAATCCCTCTTCCACCAGCCGCGCGGCAATCGCTCCTGCCGTCCCTCCGGCCATGTAGAAGATCGCTGTCGTGTGCGGATCCGCCAGGCCGCGCCAATCCAAGTCATCAGGAAGACGTCCTGTTCTCGCGCATCCGGTCACGAATCGAACCGACTGCGCCATCTCGCGATGAGTGAGGGACACGCCCAGCGTCGTTGCCAGGGCGATGCCTGCAGTGATGCCGGGCACCACATCCACGGGAACGCCTGCGCGCTCCAGGTGCTCGATCTCCTCGCCAGCCCGGCCGAAGATCATGGGATCACCGGACTTCAGACGCACTACATGTTTTCCCTGCAGAGCCAGGCGGGTCATGAGGTCGTTGATGTCCTTTTGTGCGCAGGATGCGCGCCCTCCCCGCTTTCCAACCATGAGGCGCTTCGCTTCACGGCGGGCAAGTTCGAGAACATCGTCTGAAACCAAGTCGTCAAAGAGAATGACGTCGGCGGCCTGGAGCGCCCGTACGGCTTTGAGAGTCAGCAGCTCCGCATCGCCCGGCCCCGCGCCGACGAGCGTGACGCGCCCCGTCGACCCAACAGGCCGCGATGCGATTTGTCTGAGCACGGCCTCGACACTCGACCCCGTGGCCTCTGGTGGGCGGCCCTGGAACGCAAAATCGGCAAAGCGCTCCCAGAACGCACGACGTGGCAGCCCCGGAGGCAGTTGATCCATGATGCGCTCGCGCATCGTCTTGGCGAGCGAGGCCCATGAGGACAGGGACGGATGCAGCAATGTCTCGATGCGACGCCGGATGGCTTGTCCCAAAATCGGCGCGGCTCCATCGGTCGAGATGCCGATGACGACCGGCGAGCGGTTGACCACCGAGCCGAACTGAAAGTCGCAGTAGCTGGGCTTGTCGACCACATTCACTGGAACGCCAGACCAACGCGCAACTAAGGCGAAGGACTCTGCCTCGCGTTCCCCTTCGAAATCGCCGACAGCAAGAGCGGCGCCGTCAAGAACATCGGGAGTCCAACCCCTACGGTGCAGGGCGAGAAAGCCATCCGCTGCTCCGCGGGCCAGCAGGGCCTCCATCTCGACCCCGACTTCGCGCGCATAGACATCGACATGCGCACCCGCTGCCGCGAGGAGCTCGGCTTTCCAAGCAGCGCCCGGTGATCCGCCGATGAGCACAGCGCGTCTGCCGCGCAGGTCGAAGAAGACGGGCAGCTTGGCCAGGTAGCCCAAGCGACCGGGTTCGGCTTCAGATGGTTGTCTTAACGGCTGCAGCATCAACGACCTCCGGATATCTATTCGGACACAGATTGCCCACGCCGTACACGAGGACCTTGCCTGAACGCAAAAAGCGCCGCGTGATGAACTGCATGCCGCTGTCCCGGCAGTGCAACAAACCATGCGACGTCGTTGTCGAGAAAGTGCCTCTTCAGAGGGCACGCGCGGCGATCAACGATGATCCCCGCTGCTGATCAAGGCAGGCTACGACTTCATTGTCTGGCCAAACCTTGGGAAAAGGTTAGCACTGCACGGATTTTGCTCAAGTTGATTGTTTGTGCACATTCAGCCTACTAGACGGGCCCGATTGCGTATTTCTACGCCAGCGCAACCTACTTCGCTCGAATCGCAAAGCCGCTCACGTAACCCGGGATATCGCTCGGATCGAAGGCGCGCTGGTCGATGAACGCATCCGTGCCCAAGCTGAGGTGCCCGCCTGCGGCGGGAACAACGGTTGAACTGGATCCAACGCCCTCAACCTTACTATCAATGGCAGGAACGGGCGTTGCTGAGCCCGCGAGCGCGCTGCGATAGATGTCTGGCCGATAAGCGGCTTCGACTTGTGCAAGGCAGGCACCATCGTGGGCAACCTGCCCCCAACGAACCATCTGACTGTAGATCCACCGAGCCTGACTGATCCAAGGGAAGTTGGCGGCTTGGCCGTGAAACATCAGGTAATTCTTGATCAATCGCGTTCCGCCGTTGGGATCGACCAGGATTTCTCCCTTGAGAAGACGCAGGATCAGATCCGGTGCGACTCCCACATAGGCTGGCCTGCTCAGCATCTCGGCCAAGCTGTGGTGGTTGTGCGGATCGTCACACCAGCGGGCGGCGGCATCCAAGGCCACGATCAGACGCGCCAGGTTCTCCGGGTTCTTCTCCGCCCAGTCAGGACTGACGCCCAGCACCTTCTCTAGGGCGGACGGCCATATGTCAGCCTTCGTGGCCACAATCCGGCCTACGCCCTTCTCGACGGCGATCATGTTCCAAGGCGCATTGACGCAGAACCCGTCGATGGCCCGTGCCGCCATGGCATCCACCGTCAGCGGCGGCGGAACTACCGTCATGATTACGTCGCTGTCCGGGTCGATGCCAGCCGCCGCGAGCCAGAAGCGGAACTCGTAGTTATGGGACGAGAACGGATAGGTCATAGCGAAGACGAGCGGCTTGCGACCCTCATGCCTTCTGCGGTCGATCAATGCCTTCAGAGCGTGAGCGTTTGCAAGTGCATCCTCTGAGCCGTCGAGGCTGGCGACTGCCTGCATCTCGCGATACAGTTCGAGCGACAGCGTTACGCTGTTGCCTCCGCGCCCAAGCGCGAAGGGCGTGAAGCAAGGATAGGGATTCGAGCCGAGCCCCAGCTGGGAGGCGACCGGCATCGGGCTCAGCATGTGAGCGACATCGAACTGCCGGAAGGCCAGCCTGTCGCGGATGTTCGACCATGACACATCTTTGATGAGCTGCAGGCGAATGCCCTCGCGTCGGGCGAAACCGTGTTCCTCGGCCGCGACGAGCACCGCCACGTCGAGGAGTGGAATAAATCCCACGCGCACCAGCCGCTCCGGCGTAGGACGCCCTTTCGTTTGGGCAGGCGTACCCACCGACGATCCTGATCGGCCGATCGGTGGGTTCCCGAATGTTTGCGGATCCAACACGCGATTACTTCTCCAGAAGCGAAGCCGACGTGACGACACTCTGCGCAATGTCGGCGAGCTTTCTTTTTTCGTTCATGGCCGTTTGGCGAAGTAGCGCATAAGCCTCCTCTTCTGAGAGCTCCCGGTTCCTCATGAGGATGCCCTTGGCGCGCTCGATGATCTTGCGGGACGCCAGTTGGCTGCGCGCCTCGGTCAGTTCGCGCTGCAGACGCTCGAATGCATTGAACCGGCTGACCGCCATGTCCACGATAGCCTTCACCCGCTCCTTGCGCAGTCCGTCAACGACATAGGCGGATACGCCCGCTTCGACAGCGGCTTGGATCATGCCCTCATCGGATTGGTCCACGAACATGGCCACCGGACGGGAGACGAGCTTTGAGACCTGGAACATCTGCTCGAGCACGTCGCGGCTGGGATTCTCAATCCCGATGATGATCACGTCCGGATCGATGATGCTCAGCCGGCGAAGCATGTGGGTCATCGTGTTGATGACTTCCACGTCAGCGACCCCGGCGTCCTGCAAGCCGTCCAGCAGAATAGCGGCCCTGATGCTATTCTCCTCAACGATCGCAACGCGAAGAGGCCGCTGACCTGTTTTTGTATCGTTGGTCAAGTTACTGGGAGCTCTCGATGCAGATCCTCAACTAAAGCATCAAGCAAGTTTCAGGCCAAAGCTATCTGCTGGAAGATCCGTGAACCCGACGCCTTGCTGCTCATTTTTTGGGCAATTTCTGCGGCTCTGTCATGAATTGAGGCCTGAACCGAGGATATGGGCTCGTTTCCCGCTGATATTCATGCGACGAGCTGCCCGAACTGAGCTGCGTGTGTTAGCTGCCGATTGCAGACGTACGTCCCCTGCTGCTTGCGCATCTTGTCAGCCATCCCAGGGCTGCAAGGATCCAGCGGAGCGCAAGCTGCTGGTCAGCGGGTTGATCGCAGCTCGCAGGGCCGTGCGCGATGCAAAGGGCGAGCCCGAAGCCTCACGAGCAGCCAGGATGCAGGTCGATGCAGCGAAGACGGTGCTTGGTGAATGTAGCCCTGTATGATGGAGCAACGGCGAACCACACTACAATCGTCACATGGCGGTTAACAGCCCTATGAAGCTTGGTTCGCGTCCCAGTCTGAAACAGGGACGTAGGGGCGGTCGTTACCTGATTAGCTCCACTCACATATGAATAGTACCCGCCAGGCAGAGCAAAGCTGCCTATTGAATAATCCGTAAGTGGACTTGTCTCAGGCCTACGACGTGCAATAGCAGGCTTATAGCATGGGGGATCCTCATTGGACTGAGACAAGATCAGACTGTTCTATGAGGTGGCTGATGCCGGCAACTTCACCCGGGCCGGTAACAAGCTCGGCGTCAACCAGTCCTCTGTCAGTCGCCAAATCAGTGCTCTTGAGCAGGAGCTGAAGGTCCCGCTGTTCCACCGCCATGCCCGTGGCCTCATCCTGACGGAGCACGGCGAGGTGCTGTTCAAGGCAGCTCAGGACATGCGCCTGCGCCTTGAGGGCACCCGCCAACAGCTCACCGAGACCAGTGAACGGCCCACGGGTGAACTCAAGGTCTCCGCCACGGTGGGGATCGGCGGCATTTGGCTGGCGCAGCGCCTCACAGAGTTCCTGGACCTTTATCCCGGAGTCCGCATCCAGCTGATCCTGACAAATGACGAGTTAGACCTGTCGATGCGAGAGGCGGACATCGCGATCCGGCTGCGTCGGCCGGCTCAGCCGGACCTGATCCAGCGCCGGTTGTTCACCATCCACTACCATGCCTATGCGGCTTGCAGCTATATCGAGCGCTTCGGAGAGCCCGGACGGGTGGAGGATCTCGATCAGCATCGCATCATCAGCTTGGGCGGTGATCAACCCTCCTTCATCTGTGACCTCCACCATCTGGCAACCTGGGGCCGCCATCCGAAGGATCCACGTCCCAGCCGGCTAGTGGTGAATGACAGCCTTGCGCTGCGGCGTGGCATTGAGACAGGAGCCGGAGTGGGCATGGCGCCGGATTACGCTATGAGCAACAACCCGCATGTGAAGCAGGTGCTCCGCGATGTCGAGATGCCAACGCTTGACTCCTACCTTGTCTATCCCGAGGAAGCGCGCTCCGTCTCACGGCTTCAGGTGTTCCGGGACTTCCTCGTCGCAAAGGCGCAGAGCTGGACCCATTAGAGCTCAGCTCACTGACCGTTTGCAGCCTGTGATGAACCCGGTTGAGCCTGTCGCCTTCGAGACCCAGCTTTACTGTGAAGGATCGAGCGTACGAGGTGGTGCTGTCAGATGCTGGCCAAGAGGCTGATCCCGATCAACATAAGGGGGCTTGTCACAAATCTGACGGATGCCTGAGCGAGTTCCGGCGTCAGTGTAGGAGCAAAGGAAGGTCCTGTGACCTCTGTCTGCTTCATGGCAGTTGCTTTCAGTATAATCAGGTAAAATGAGATTTGCCCGTAAGAGGCGAGTGTCGGCTCCGGCCGCGGACGTTCTCTGCCTGAATTCCGACGCTGTGGCTGTAGCGGGAAAACCACAAACGCGCTGCTTCGCTTGATGCTGTCATCCTATGCGGGGCGCCACAGCGCTATGCATCAAGCCGTGCGGCGCAAGGGTGTGACCTCAGCGCCCTTTAGCCAGGCGCAGACGTCCTCCAATGTTTCGAACGTATGCTCAACCTGGGTGAAAGGCGTAGGCCGAGATTCCATCGAACCGTCCTCCAGAAGTTCTGCGGTCCAAGTGACCTTGTCGCTATGGGATCCACTCCGGACAACGCTCCCGATGATCTCGCCATCGAGCACAAGATCTTAGCTGCCAGGAGCAAGTTGAATAAGCTGGTAGGTCACAGGGGGCTCCCTTACTGTTATTGCTGCACGTGAACTGCCGGCTCGGCTCACCAGCGCTTGGTTCGGGCTGCAAAAATCATTGGATGCTGATTGCCACAACGGGCAACGGCTCATGTGAGCTACTCCTCTGAAGGATGATATCCAGCATCATTTATGCATCAAAACGGCCGACATTCCCCTACCTCATTGATCGCGATCCTCCTTGAGCAGGTTGCTTTCGCGCCTGATGAGCCGGTAAGCTGCGCCAAGCGCCGGGCTGCAGTCTCTCCTCTCACGGGCGAAATCGACATTGGGAGGATTGTAGCCTCGCACCATTGTGCGAACGAAGGGGCGACTGATGGCACGGGTACGGTGAAGAGGTTCAACGAGACCAAGGGCTACGGCTTCATTCAGCCGGACAACGGCGGTAAGGACGTGTTCGTGCACGTCAGTGCGGTTGAACGCTCCGGGCTGCGTGGTCTGGTGGAAGGCCAGAAGGTCACCTATGAGGTCGAGGCGGACCGCCGCTCCGGCAAAGAGTCAGCCGTTAATCTGAAGACGGCCTGACCAAGGCAGCGCGGGATGATCGATCATGCCGCTCGCTTAGGTTCTGTCGCAAATTCGGTTTTTACTTATGTATACTGGCGAGTTCACACTGACCGGCTGTTGTAGAATCTACGGCTTAGCGCCGCCGCCAGGACTGAAAATGGCGCTTAAAATCGCCTATTTTTCGAGTTTGCGACAGAACCAGGTGCGCCCTATGCGAGAGGCTACCATCCATCCAAACTCCGCAACGCTCTTGCATATATCCTGCACCCTCGATGGCAAAGGCCGCGATCTGCTGCTCTGGAATCCGGTCATTCTGCGCGCTCCCGGCAAAGCCGGGCACCCTCAAGCGCCGATGGGAGCATCTTGCCGCACGGCTCGCCCGCGGCTGATGCGGGATCCTCGCTTGCGCATGTCCATAAGCTGGACATACATCATGCCTGTCATGAGGGCATCGTTGAAGGCGTCATGCTGCGCGAGGCTTGGGATGCTGAGGTCCGCCAAGATCGACTGGAACCGGAGATCCAGCACCGTCCCAGGTGGGGCGTCGCCGTACTTGAGGGCAAAGTAGATTTCCGACACCTCGATGCGCGGATTGGGCAGCTTCGCTTCGATATACCTGAGAATGTACTTGTCGAGCATGCGCACGTCGAAGTCCACGTAATAGCCGACGATGGGACGCCCTCCGATGAAGCGGAGCAACTCCGGAAGAACTTCGTGCATGGGCCGCCCCTGTGCCACGTCATGTGCCCGGAGCCGGTGGATCTTGATGGATTCGGACGTCGGATCCCTGTCGGACCGTATCACGGCCCTGTACGCCTTGCTCGTCATGATATGGTTGCCGCGGATCACGATGGCCGCGACGGCGATCACCTCATCTGTGCGTGGGTTGAGCCCAGTCGTCTCGCAATCTAGGACTACCACCTCGTCCGGAGGTCCCGGCGCGAACAGGAACCGGTAGTCGCGGTCCCCCAAGGTCGCCCGATAGAAGAGATTGCGCACCCAGCGCTTCATTCAGAATGCCCCGAGGTTGTAGCGATTGCGTATGATCTCCCGGAACTGACGCACAATCCGGAGGGCGTCCCGCAGGATGTCGCGCTCCACTGTGGTGATCTCATCGAGGCGTACCAGGCACTCGGTCTGCATCGTCCGGGTGTGCAGCGCCCGCAACTGCGACTGGGAACGAAACTCCATGAACGCATGGAGGGCACTGGTCAGGTCGCGTCCGAACGCCGGTTCCAGCGAGCCTGCCTCCACAAGGGCCTCGATCCTCGCCGCCGTGGGTGTGGCGAGAATGCCCTTCTCGATGGCAAGTGTGCGCACCCCATGCACGATCGGAAACGTCCCGGCCTTCTTGATGTCGATGCCGTCCGCCCCGGCGCCGACCGATGACATGATGGTGTTGAGGACGCCCAGGCTAGGCGTCGCGAAGGTTTCGACCAACGACGCGAAACGTGCCAGAAGTATGGCCTCGCCGCGCATGAGAGCGAACAGTGCTTCTTTCGCCCGGATGAGGCTATCCGCTGGGCCCGCCACGGATACGGCATCGACGAAGATGGCGATGTTCATCGCAGCCTCGGCATCACCGCGGAGAACCCAGGCCTTGAGTTGTCGTATGAAGCCGTCCAGCGATTGGGACCAGATTGGATTGCGAACCATGACATCGCCGGGACAGGGCGGGAACCCGAACCGGTCCAGTGCGCCAGAGAATGCCTCGCGAAACTGCGCGAGGTCGGCTGGCGGAACATCCCGGGCCAGAAGGATGGCGTTGTCCTGGTCTGTCCGGACGGTCTGCTCACCGCGTCCTTCGGACCCCATCAGCAGCAGGCAGCCGGCTTCGCGGATCGATGGGGGAGCTGTCATCCCGAAGAGTTGCGTGAGCAGCCTCCGGTTCAGGTCGGACGTCATCTCGGCGATGATCTTGATCTTCAGCCCCTGCCGGTGAAGGCGCTCGACCTGTGCCTGGATGTCCCGGGCGGCACCGGCCAAGTCGTCGATGCCGCGGGCGCGCTCGATCCGCCCCGGGATCAACTGGGAGTTGCCAGCAAACAGGCCGAGGATGTCGATGTCCTCCAGGAAGCCCACATACTGGCTGTTCGAGCGGATTGCGAGGCGCCGCTTGTCGTGCTTCGTCATCAGCAGCAGCGCCTCGAACACGAAATCGTCCAGGTCGACCGAGACGACATCGAAGTGACATGCCTCCCGAACTGGAGTGTCGAGCGGGAGCCGGCGCAGAACTACCGCTTTCGACAGGTTCATGCCGGTGACCACACCAATACGCTCCCCGTCCCGCACCAACAGGGAATTGATGTCGTTGTCCTTCATGCAGTGCCCGGCCTGCTCAACGGTAATCCCTCCATCAATGATGACTGCGGTGCGATACCGCGCATCGCGCACCCGCGCCCGCAGGACGCTTTCAACCCCCTCAGCCTTCCGCTGATATGCGAACGCGTCGAGCTTGCGGGACACATCCGAATAGAAAAACGCCGCAAAGGCCGGGTTGCGGTGGATCAGGTCGAGAATGACATGGCGCGGGATCAGATGGCAGAGCGTCTCCTCGGCGGCGACGTAATCCTCGCCGGCTGCCCCGTGCACGACAGCGCGGGAGTCGAAGCTGTCCATGGGCCCGAGCACGGTCTGAATGGTGCTGCCATCCCGCGCCTCGACTGCCCCCTTAATCACGACATGCAGCCAATCCGAGGAGCGTCCGTGGCCTACGATCACCTCCTTGGGGCTGAAATACCCGATGTCGAGCCTGGTCCTGAGCTCCTCGGCCTCCAGGTGCGTCAGGCGGTCAAAGGGCGGGTTGGTGATGTCAAAGCTCTGCATGGGTCCGTTCCGCCCCGGTGACGCGTGGCTGCCTCCCGGTGTACCGGGAGGCAGCGGTTATCATACGGATCAATGAGCGTGAGCAGCCGCAGCTCCAATGCCGGTTTCCGATCGTATGTACTGGGCGTCGAAGGATGCAATCTCCGCCTTGGCGCGGCTGCTGGTGTCGAACTTCGAAATGGCCCAGATCCCGAGGAAAGCGATAGGCATGGAGAAGATGGCGGGGTTATCGTAGGGGAAGAGTTCCCGTGCAAAGCCGAAGGTCTGCACCCAGACGGCCTTGCTCAGGACCACCATGGCGACCGCGCTGACGAGGCCGAGTAGGCCGCCGACCAAGGCCCCCCGGGTGGTTGTCCCTTTCCAGAGGACCGACATGAGCAGGACCGGGAAGTTGCAGCTCGCCGCGACCGCAAACGCCAAGCCCACCATAAAGGCTACATTCTGGTTCTCGAAGATATACCCCAGGATGATCGCCACGATGCCGATCGCAATCGCGGAGAACTTTGAGATCCGGACCTCTTTCTGTTCCGACACCCGCCCGCGGGCGATGACCTCCGCATAGAGATCGTGACTGACCGCCGAGGCTCCCGACAGGGTGAGGCCAGCCACCACAGCAAGGATCGTTGCAAACGCCACAGCCGAGATGAAGCCGAGGAAGAGCGAACCACCCGTTGCGGTCGCAAGATGGATCGCGGCCATGTTGGTTCCACCAAGAATATCCCTGACCTTGTCGTAGGCTCCGTTCGCGCCGAGCTTGAAGAAGCTCGGATCGTTCATGAGGAAGGTGATGGCGCCAAACCCGATGATGAACGTGAGGATGTAGAAGTAGGCGATGAAGCCGGTGGCGTAGAAGACGGACTTTCGTGCGGCCTGTGCGTCCGACACCGTGAAGAAGCGCATCAGGATGTGGGGCAGCCCGGCAGTTCCGAACATCAGCGCAAGACCGAGCGAGATGGCAGAGACCGGGTCCGCCACGAGGGCGCCCGGAGCCATGATCGCGTCACCTCTCGGATGGGTTCTTACCGCCTCGGCGAACATCGCTTCGGGGCTGAAGCCGAACCGCCACAGGACGATCAGGGACATCAGGGTGGCACCTGCCAACAGGAGGCACGCCTTGATGATCTGCACCCAGGTCGTGGCCTTCATGCCGCCGAACGCCACATACACGATCATCAGCACACCGACGATGATAACCGCGTAGAGGTAGTCGAGGCCAAAGAGCAGCTCAATGAGTTTGCCGGCCCCCACCATCTGCGCGATAAGATAGAAGGCGACCACCACGAGTGTCCCAACGGCCGAGAGAATGCGGATCTGGGTCTGGTCGAGGCGGAAGGAAGCCACGTCCGAGAACGTGAACTTGCCAAGGTTGCGCAGGCGCTCCGCGATCAGGAAGAGCACGATCGGCCATCCGACCAGGAACCCGATGGAGTAAATCAGACCATCGAACCCGCTGGCGAAGACAAGGCCGGAGATGCCCAGAAAGGATGCCGCCGACATGTAGTCGCCGGCAATCGCCAAGCCGTTCTGGAATCCAGTGATCCCGCCTCCCGCCGCATAGAAGTCCGCCGCGGACTTGGTCTGCGCCGCCGCCCGGTAGGTGATCCCGAGCGTGCCGAGTACGAAGGCCAGAAACATGATGATGGCGGTCCAGTTCAAGGGTTGTCTCTGCACGGCGCCGAGATCCGGTCCCGCCGCCATTATTCCGGAAAGATTGGCGTCCAGAGCAACAAAGGCTGCAGTCGCAAGAATGAGCAGCCGAGACATCAGATGAACTCCCTTGCAAGACGACGGGTGAGTTCGTCGAACCGGCTGTTCGCACGCTGGACGTAAATGCCGGTCAGAACAAATGCGGAGACAATGACGCCCAGTCCCAGGATGATCCCCAACGAGGTCACTCCGTCGCCGATCTTGGCAGCAAGGAGAGGCTTGGCAAACGCCACGAGGAGGATGAACCCGAAATAGATGATGAGCATCGCAATTGATAGGGTCCAGGCGAACCGCGCCCGCTGACGGACGAGATCCTGAAACTGTGGGCTGCGAAGGACTTGGTTGTGATCTAGCGAGGCCATGGTGGAGCCTTCCAAAAGCGTTCAGCGGGTTCTGTTCTGGCGATTGGTGATCAGGTCGTCGACCACGGTGGGGTCGGCGAGCGTCGAGGTGTCGCCGAGCGAGCCGAACTCGTCCTCGGC
>NZ_JAEQMY010000057.1 GCF_016743775.1 Microvirga aerilata
TCCCACATGCGAGCCCCGATAACACAGCCCTTTCGGGCTAGGCGAAAAACGCGGCCCTGCCGCAATGGCGGGCCTTGGGGCGCCGGATGGCCTGATCCGGCGCCGCCCTCGGCAAAAGGAGTGCCTGGATCAGCGCTCCCAGGAGTGCCGCGGGCCGGAGGGCTGCCTGGCGCCGTCGATGCTCCAGGCTCCCGGGCCGGTGAAGACCAGCAGCAGGAACACGAAGCAATACAGGATCGCGGCATCTCCGCCGTTCAGGGCCGGATAGAAGCTTTGAGGCGCATGGAACATCCAGTAGGCCACGGCCATTTCGCCGGCGAGGATGAAGGCGACCGGCCGGGTGAACAATCCGACCAGAATCAGCAGGCCGCCGACGAGTTCGAGGATCGCCCCGGCTCCGAACAGCGAGAGGAGCGGCGGCAAGCCGCTCTGGGGAGGAGCCGGGAAGCCGAACAGCTTCTGCGTTCCGTGTTCCATGAAGATCAACGCCGTGACGATCCGCAGAGCGGCCAGGGCATAGGGCGACCACCGGTCGAGTGTCGTTGAAGTACGCATAGGAGCCTCCTGTTTCAGCCTGCCCACACCAGGCGGCCTCTGTTCTCCGGGTGGCGCTTATAGCGCAAACGCGGGCGGGAGACATTGCAACCGCGCATAATCCTCCTTGTCGACGCCAGAGAAGGCTGGCCACCTTCACGCTAAATTGAGCCCGATACCCGCCCTCGAGCCTTGCCCGGCAGTGCACCCGTGCCAGCTTCTGCCTCTGCAGGGAACGGAGGCGGGGATGAATCGCAGGCTTCAAGGCATGGTCACGGCCCTCATGGCAGCAGCCCTCTGGCTCTCCGCTTCCGGCGCGAAAGCCGAAACCGAAGTGGATGTTGCGCTGGTGCTGGCCGTGGATGTCTCGCGCTCCATGGATCCCGACGAGCAGGAGCTCCAGCGCCAGGGGTTCATGGAAGCGTTCCGCTCCCCCCAGGTGCACGATGCCATCCGAAACGGCATGCTGGGACGGATCATCGTCACTTACGTGGAATGGTCAGGCGTGGACTACCAGGCCGTCGTGGTCCCCTGGACCATCGTCGAAAGCCCCGAGAGCGCGGTGAAGTTCGCCGAGGGTTTGGGCAATACCCCGATCGGCCGGGTCATGCGCACCTCCATCTCCGGCGCCATCGACTTCGGCGTCAAGCTCCTGGACAAGACCGGCGTCGAGCCGATCCGCAGGGTCATCGACATTTCAGGCGACGGACCCAACAGCAGCGGACGGGGCGTCGTGGAGGCCCGCAACGAGGCGGTTGCCAAGGGGATCACGATCAACGGGCTCCCCATCATGCTCAAGCGGCCGAGCGGCTTCGGCGACATGGAAAATCTCGACCACTATTATCGGGATTGCGTGATCGGCGGAGAAGGAGCCTTTCTGATCCCGGTGCGCGAGCGCCAGCAATTCGCCGACGCCATCCGCACCAAGATCATCCGGGAGATCGCGGCTGTCCCGGCCGAGCCGCTGATCCAGAAAATCCAGGCGGACGCGCCGGTCAACTGCCTGGAAGGCGAGCGCCGCATGTACCGCTGGGACCGCAACTGAGGCAGGCCGCAGTCAAAGGGTCATTCCAGCGTGATGCCGGCGGTTCTGATCACCCTCTCCCACTTGGTGCCCTCCTCCTGCATGTAGGCCGCCATCTCCGCTGGGGAGCTCTGCAGCACGTCGATCCCGGCGCCCATGAGCTTCTCGCGGATCTCCGCATTGCCGATCACCCGCCGATAGGTCTCGTTGAGCTTGGCGATGATCTCGGGCGGCGTTCCGGCGGGCGCAACGATCCCCTGCCAGGCCCAGGCCTCGAAGCCTGTCACGTCGGCGGCAACCGGCGGCACCCCGGGGAGGCCGGCAAATGCGCCCGGCGAGGCCACGGCGATGGCCTTGATCGGGCCGGAGAGCTGCGAGCGCGCCGTCGCGAAGTCGATGAACATCATGTCGACCTGCCCGGCCACCAGATCCTGCACGGCAGGCGCCGCCCCGCGGTAGGGCACATGGGTGAGCTTGATCCCGGCCGCTTGAGAAAGCAGCTCGGTTGCAAGATGGAAGGGGCTTCCCAGTCCCGGCGTCCCATAGTTGATCCGCCCCGGCTCCTTCTTGGCTTCCGCGATGAGTTCCTGAACCGAGCCGACCTTCAGCTTGTTCGTGTTGACGAGGAGCACGAGGGCGAAGCGTCCGCTCAGGGAAATCGGGCTGAAGTCCTTGTAGGGATCGAAGTTCAGCTTCTTGTAGAGGGTGCGGTTCGTCGAGAAGGTTGCCGTGTCGCCGAGCAGAAGGGTGTAGCCGTCGGGCTCCGCCCGGGCGGCGGCCTCCGCCCCGAGGTTGGTGCCAGCACCGGGCCGGTTCTCAATGACGAACTGCTGCCCGAGCTGATCGCCCATGGCGGCAAAGACAAGGCGGGCGAAAAAGTCCGTTCCGCCACCGGCCGCATAAGGAACGACGACCCGGACGGGCCTGGACGGATAGCCGGACTGCGCGAGGGCGGACCATGGCGCCAGGGCGGTGGCCGCGGAAGCGGCGGCGATCTTCGACAGGATGCTGCGACGTGTCTGGCTCATGGGGTTCTCCGGCGTCTCCCGAGGGGCGTCCTGTTATGGTTCAGGTGTAGGGCTGCACATAGGGGGATGGCCAAAGGCGACCAGAGCCGTCCTGCGGGAAAAGAAGCCTCCCGTCAGCGTAAGCAGGATCGTCGCGCGGGGCGCTCCCTGCTCCGGCACACCCGGTTTTTTTACCGCCAAGCCTGAACATGCGGCCATTCGCGGGATTGCCCTGTAGCAAGCGTATTCCCGCAGGATGGAGAAAACAGATGGGCGTCAAGAAGGACGAGGACGATCTGGTCGATGCCGGTTCGGAATATTCCTTCCCGGCCAGCGACCCGCCCTCCTACATGGGCGGCTCGGCCGTTGCAGGGCCTCCGCCCCATGAGGAAGGTGCCCGCGAACCCGTCAACGAGGGGGTATCCGATCCCGCCGAGGTGAAGCCGGCCGAGGACGCCCCGCAGGGCACGGATCCGGCCCAGGTCGGCAAAGCGCCCAAGCAGGAGAATTCCGGCGGCAACAATCCGTAGCTTCAGGCAGGATCCAAGCCTCCCGGTTAGGCAGACCCATGCCTCAAGCATCCCCGCACGCAGCCATTACCCTTCAGGACGTCATCCGGCTTCCTGAAGGGGCTGCGGCCGAGCGCCTCCAGCTTGTCACCACCGAGGGCCCGATCACATGCCGCCATCATCCCGCCGGGGGCGAGCGCGCCGTCCTCTGGGTATTCGGCGCGGGAGGCGGGCTCGGCGGTCCTGCCGGCGGCCTTTATACGCGCCTCGGCGCCCTGTTTCGGCAGGAGAGCGTGACCTCCCTCGAACTGGATTATCGCCGGCCCGGATACCTGCAGGACTGCGTTGTCGATGTGCTGGTCGGGCTGGCCTATCTTGAAAGTCTCGGCAAGAGCCGGATCGTTCTCGTGGGGCATTCATTCGGAGGAGCGGTGGTCATCAATGCGGGCGCGATCAGCGAGGCCGTGATCGCGGTTGCGGCGCTCAGCAGCCAGACGGCCGGCACAGAGCCGGTCGGGCGGCTCAGCCCGAAACCCGTCATCTTCATCCATGGCGAGCAGGATGAGATCCTGCCGCCCTCCTGCTCCCACGATCTTCATGCCCGAGCCGGCGAGCCGAAGGAGCTCGTCCTTTATCCCGGCTGCCTTCATGGGCTCGATCAGTGCCGCGAGGCGCTCGACCGGGACATGACCCGCTGGCTTCGCGCGGTTCTTGCCTGATCAGCCGGAAACCTGCGCCTCGATGGCGTGGCTCTTCTGCAGATCGGGCACTTCGGTCGGGCGCCGCAGCGCCAGATCGAAGGCGTCGCCGGCGCTCAGCACGTGCATGCGGATGTCGTACATGGACAGCGACCGCTCCGGCTTGGCCTCGGCGATGTTGGAATGCGTGACGCCCGCCCCGTCGACCACGTAGACGCAGCCGCTGCCGATCACCTCAAACCGCTCGTCTTCGAGAACGAGCGCGGTGTCCTCGTCGATCCCGATCCCGAGTTCGCGCGGATTGTGCGCCACGGCCCCGAACAGGCGGCCGAAGCGTCCGCGCTCGGCGAAGTGCTGGTCGATGATCACGTTGCGGACGAGGCCGAGTCCGGGCGCCATGTGCAGGTCGCCGATCTTGTAGGATTCGCCGCTCGTTCCCTTCACCAGCATGGTCTCGCTCATCACGGAGGCACCCGCCGACGTTCCGGCGAGCAGGCCGCCGCGGTCGTGGATCTCCCGCACCCGCTGCTCGATGGGCGTGTCGCCGATCTGGCTCGAGATGCGCAGCTGGTCGCCGCCGGAGAAGAACACGCCGGCCGCGCCTTCGAACAGGCGCAGCTTCTCCGGATCGAGCGTCTCGGCCCGGTCCTTCACATAGACCTCCACGAGGTCCGTGACCCCAAGATCGGCAAAGGCGTTCTGATAGGCCTCGAAGTAGCCCTCCGGCTCATGGGACGCGACGGTCGCGAGAACCAGCCTGCCGCCGCCGAGATGCTTGGCGACCTCGCGCAGGATGACGCGCTTGCCCTCCTTGTCCTCGCCGCCGCCGATGATGATGAGCGGTCCCTGCCGTGTCTTTCTCGTGCGTTCCGTCATGATCCTGAAAGGTCCCGCTGCAATGGCGATCCGCCCTGCGCCGCAAGGCGAAGGCGGATCGCGCCGTTTGATGAAATTCTACGATGCCGTTCAGGCGCTTTTGCGCCAGGTTTCGGCCTGTTCCGTCCCGGCCTGCCCGCCTCGTTCGATCTCGACATCGAAGGAGCCGGCAGGATGGGCCCGGAAGTCGAGCACCTGCTGCCACATGCCCTCCACGTCCGTGGGCGTGAGCACCACGAGGTCTCCCGGCTGCGCCATTCTCAGGCAGACGCCGGCAGCCTGATCCTCGTTCAAAATTCGCGTGATCTTCTGCTCCGGAAATCCTGCCGCAAGCGCTCCTTCGACGAGCAGGCCGATGATCTCGCCCGGCTTGCGGCCGCGACGGGCCGGATCCTCCCGGAAGATGATCTCGTCGAAATAGCGCGTGGCCAGCGCGCCCATCTCGCGCATGTCGTCGTCGCGCCGGTCGCCGGGGATGTTGATCATGCCGATGATGCGGCGATGGCGCGGCTTCATCTTGAGGATGAGATTGCCCAGGGCCTGCAGGCCCGCCGGATTATGGGCGTAATCCAGGATCACCCGGAAGCCGTGTCCGTCGAAGACGTTGAGGCGGCCCGGGCTGTGCTCGAACGACGTGGTATAGGTCGACAGGGCCATGCGGATGACGTTGACGGGAACACCCTGCGCATAGGCCATGGCCGCAGCCCCGAGGGCGTTCTGCACGTTGAACTCGGCAAGCCCGTCGAGGGTGGCCGGGATTTCGGCCGCCCGCATCAGGTGAATGCTGTCGCCGTCGTCGTGAATGACGATCTCGCCCCCATCGACGGCGCCGGGCTCGCGCACCACCGCGAAGCCGCCTGCATCGATGTGCTCGCGCAGGAAGTCCGGCATGTCGGCTCCGCCCCGAAGGGAGAAGTAGCCGATCCGGCCGCCGGCGCGGCGGCGCATGCTCACGCACATGCGGTCGTCCGCATTGAGGATGCTCGTGCCGTTGCGGTGCACGGCCTCGACGACCACCGACTTCACCCAGGCGAGATCCTCGATGGTCTCGATGCCCTTCAGCCCCAGGTGATCGGGCTGAACGTTGGTGACGAGGCCGATGTCGCATTCGGAGAAGCCCAGCCCCTCGCGCAGGATCCCGCCGCGGGCCGTTTCCAGCACCGCCACGTCCACCGTCGGGTCGCGGAGCACCACGCGCGCGCTCCAAGGCCCGGAGGCGTCCGCTTCCACGATCCTGTCGCCGTTCACGTAGATCCCGGTTGTCGAGGTCAGGCCGACATTGAGCCCATGGGCGCGCAGGATGTGCCCCACCATGCGCGACGTCGTGGATTTCCCGTTCGTGCCGGTGATGGCCAGGATCGGGATGCGCGTCGCCGCGCCGCGCGGAAACAGCATGTCCATCACGGGGCGCGCCACGTTGCGCGCCCTTCCTTCTGAGGGCTGGAGGTGCATGCGGAAGCCGGGTGCGGCGTTCACCTCGATGATGCCGCCGCCGGTCTCGCGAACCGAGCGGGCGATGTCCGGGGCGATGAAGTCGATGCCGGCCACGTCCAGGCCGATGGCCCGCGCGGCGCGGCGGGCGATCAGGGCGTTGTCGGGATGAATGTCGTCCGTGCGGTCGATGGCCGTGCCGCCGGTCGAGAGGTTTGCCGTATCGCAAAGATACACCACCTGTCCCAGGGCCGGCACGCTGCCCGCATCCATCCCGGCCTTTGCCAGAATGCCCAGCACGTGATCGTTGATCTTGATGCGGGTCATGACCTTTTCATGCCCGTCCCCGCGGCGGGGATCCTTGTTCACCTCGTCGACCAAGGCCGAGATGCTGCGCTCGCCGTCGCCGGTCACATGCGCCGGAACGCGCTCGGCCACTGCGACCAGCTCGCCGTTCACCACCAGAATGCGGTGGTCCCGGCCCTTGAAATATTTCTCGACGATCACGCGCCGGCTGTGCTGGGAGGCCTCCTCGAAGGCGCGCGTGACCTCGTCCGCCGTGGTCAGGTCGATGCTGACGCCGCGTCCGTGATTGCCGTCGAGAGGTTTGACCACCACCGGATAGCCGATGCGCTCGGCCGCCCGCACCGCATCATCGGCGCGGCGGACCACGTCGCCTTTCGGGACCGGAAGCCCCGCGTCGGCCAGAAGGCTCTTGGTCAGGTCCTTGTCGCCCGCCGCGTCGGTGGCGATCTGCGAGGTCATGCTCGTGATGCTGGCCCGGATGCGCTTCTGGTGGCGTCCGGTGCCGAGCTGCACGAGGCTCTGTTCGTCGAGGCGCAGCACGGGAATGCCCCGCCGCTCGGCTTCCTGCACGAGAGAGAGCGTCGTGGGTCCAAGCGCCGTGCGGCGATGCACGTAGCGGAGCGCCTTGAGGGCGGCATTCAAGTCGAAGGAGCCCCTGAAAGCGGGCTCGTCCTCGTCCTTGTAGATGCGGTCGAGCCCCCTGATGCCTTGCAGCTCGGACGGCAGCAGCGAATCCACGAGCTGCAGCGCAAGGCGGCCGGCCACCAGGGCCGTCTGCTCCTCGCGATAGGCGTACATGACATTGTAGACGCCGGCCTCGCCTTTGACGGACCGGGTCTTGCCCCGTGTGACGCGCGAGCCGGCCAGCGTCTGAAGCTCGAGGGCGATGTGCTCGGCGACGTGACCGAGCCAGGTGCCTTCCTCGAGACGGCGCACGAAGCCGCCGGGCTCATGAAAGCTGCAGCCGTGTCCGTGCAGGCCCGGCAGAAGAGCCAGAAGCCGCTCGGTGAAGCCCGGCAGGCGATTGGACGGCCACTCCTCCAGCGTGCCGAGATCGAGCTTGATCCGGATCATGGGCGTGAGGCTGTAGAGATGAGCTCCCCGGTAGACGCCGCGCTCGATCACGCGCATCGGATTGGCAGGCGATCTGGCCGTTGCGCCCCCCGGTGAAACCTGAGCATGGGAATCGTGCTTTTGATCCGACAGCTGGCTCATGGCTTCTCCGGAACCGGCCTGCGCGTGAAGATCATCGCCCATTTTTTGAGAGCTCCTGAGAGTGGAACGAAAAGACGGCTCCGCTCCTCTGCAGACCGCCTGGCGTCCACGCCTGTATTTGGTGATTAACGATGAAAGAGCATGCAGAATGCACTTGGGTGCTGTTCAATCCACAAGCAGTGCCGTTTGTTCCAGTACTCCGGAAGGACTATATTCCAAAAACGCCAGCGATTAACATAGGTTACAAATAAGCCTGCCTCGGCACGTCGTTTCATGCCTCTGTTTGTCTTGCGAGATGCTTGGAGCGCGCGATTTTATGCTTTGAGACCATTCTCCGATGGTCGAACACCCTGCTTTGCTTCGGAGACAAGAGGCAAATCCGGCCACAGGAGGAACGAAAATCCTTCATCCTGCCTTCATCTCGGCAGTGGCATCTGGCCGACGCAACCCTAAAATGATCGCATGCCCCGCCGGGGCGGGACAAGCATTCGAGAACCGGCCTTAAAGAGCCCACTCAAGGAAGTGATCAGCACCGATGGTGACCACCCGCATTCCCACGACGCCGTTTTCCGATCAGCGCCCGGGCACATCCGGCCTGCGCAAGAAGGTCACCGTCTTCCAGCAGCCGCGGTATGTGGAAAACTTCATCCAGGCGATCTTCGACAATGTCGAAGGCGCCGAAGGATCGACCCTGGTGATCGGCGGCGACGGGCGCTTCTTCAACGAGTCCGTGGTTCAGACCGCGATCAAGATGGCGGCCGCCAACGGGTTCGGCCGCGTTCTCGTGGGGCAGAAGGGACTCCTGTCCACGCCGGCCGCCTCCTGCGTGATCCGCAAGCACAAGGCCATCGGAGGGCTCGTGCTCTCGGCCAGCCACAATCCTGGCGGACCCGACGGCGATTTCGGGATCAAGTTCAACATGTCCCACGGCGGGCCCGCGCCTGAATCCTTCACGGAGGCCATGTTCCAGAAGGCGAGCGCGATCACCGAGTACCGGATCGCCGACGCCCCGGACGTCGATCTCGGCCGCATCGGCCAGAGCAGGGTCGGGGAGATGACGGTCGACGTGATCGATCCCGTTGCCGATTATGCGGAACTGATGGAGCAGCTGCTCGACTTCGACAAGATCGCCGACCTGTTCCGCTCCGGCTTTCGCATGCGCTTCGATGCGCTCAGCGCCATCACGGGCCCCTATGCCACGGCCATCCTCGAAGGCCGCCTCGGCGCACCTGCCGGCACCGTGGTGAACGGGGAGCCCAAGCCCGACTTCGGCGGCCATCACCCCGATCCGAACCCCGTCCACGCGCATGAGCTCATGGAGCTGATGCTCGGCCCCGATGCGCCCGATTTCGGCGCGGCCTCGGACGGGGACGGCGACCGCAACATGATCGTGGCCCCCAACCTTTTCGTGACGCCCAGCGACAGCCTCGCGATCCTCACGAGCCATGCCCATCTGGCACCCGGCTATGCGGGGGGGCTTGCGGGCGTGGCGCGCTCCATGCCGACGAGCCGCGCGGCCGACCGGGTGGCGGCCAAACTCGGCATCAACTGCTTCGAGACGCCGACCGGCTGGAAGTTCTTCGCCAATCTTCTGGATGCGGGCCTCATCACCCTTTGCGGCGAGGAGAGCGCCGGCACGGGCTCCAACCACATCCGCGAGAAGGACGGTCTCTGGGCCGTGCTCCTGTGGCTCAACATCCTGGCGGTCACCCGGAAGCCCGCGGACCAGATCGTGCGGGAGCATTGGGCCACCTTTGGGCGCGACTACTACACCCGTCACGACTACGAGGAGCTTGAGACGGCACCGGCCAACGAGCTGATGGACGCCCTGAGGGCGAAGCTTCCCGGCCTCCCCGGCCAGCGCTTCGGCGGCCTCACGGTCCAGTCCTGCGACGACTTCGCCTATACGGACCCCGTGGACGGCTCCGTCACCCCGAAGCAGGGCGTGCGCATCCATTTCGCGGAGGATGCCCGCGCCGTGTTTCGCCTGTCGGGCACAGGCACTTCCGGGGCGACGATGCGGGTCTACCTCGAGCGCTTCGAGCCCGACGCCAGCCGGCACGACCTGCCGACGGCCGACGTCCTGGCTCCCGTCGTGCAGGCCGCCAACGAGATCGCGGAGATCGCCGCCCGCACGGGACGCAGCGAGCCGAGCGTCGTGACCTGATCCGGGCTGGGGGATCCCCGCCCGGCCGTGTCATTCCCGGCTGGTGCGCAGCGAATGCGCTGACACGCACGGTGGTTTATGGATCCCCTTCCCTCGCTGACGCTCGGCCTTAGGATGACAAGGGTTGCGCAAACCTCCGTGTCATTCCCGGCCGGAGCGTCAGCGGAGGGGAAGGGAATCCATAGCAATGAGCGTGTGACTGGATCCCCTTCCCTCACTTCGTTCGCCGGGGATGACAGGGTGGTGCCGACCTCCGTGTCATGCCCACAGTCATTCCCGGCCTTCCGGAAAACCTCTATACGTCTCCCACAGCCCGGGCGTCGCCAGCTCGAGCAGGTGCCCGTCAGGATCCCGGAAATAAAGGCTGGTGCCTCCGCGGCTCCAGGTGGTTCTGCTCTCGATCGCGATCCCCCGCTCCCGAAGGCGCTCCTCCCAGGCGGCGAGCTCCTCTGCCGCGATGGCAAAGCCCATATGCAGGGGTCCGTGCCCGTCATGCCCGGGGATCGTTCCGCCGGGCGTCTGCATCGATCCGGCCGATCCGCCGCGCAGGAAGGTGAGAAGCACGCTCTTTCCGCCCACATCGAAAGCGCACATGCGCTGGTTTGCGAGAAGAACGGGCAGGCCGAGGGCCTCCTCGTAGAAAGCCCTGGCGCGCGGCAGGTCGTCCACATACAGCGCGGTTCGAGAACGGCGTTCAGCTTCGGCATTCCTTACCCCTTGAGGCCTCTCCGGCGCTCTCATTGTGTCCTTCGGACGCTCCCGCGTGTCCAGCTTTCCTTGCTTCACTCCTGTGACAGGGCGGCGCAAAATTGGGCAACGATGCTGACCTTTTGAGCTTGAAAGCCGCCGGCGCACCGCTTAGTTATTGCAGTGCAACACGGCGATTGGCGTCGCCGCGTTGCTGCCCTTCTTGGGCGTTTCCTCCCTAAACTTCGGGCCGCTCGCAAGAGTGGCCTTTTTTCTTGCCTGCCAGGCTCCGGGCGGGAGCCCCGGAGGCTCCAGGAACCTCGGGTGGTCCCGATGGTTTCCCCATCAGCGGAGCCCGGGAGACTGCCATGACCACGCGTTCGGACAACCCCAACCAGACCGACATTCCACGAACCCATACGATCAAGCCCATGGACGCGCCGCCCATGACCCAGGGCTCGACCACGGCGCAGCTGAAGGGCGACATCAACAGCGGCCGCACGGGGGACAAGAACGAGGTCTTCGATCCAGGCCTCTCCCCGCTGGGCACCGACGAGGAGGCCGGCGGCACCCCGCTGACCCCGGACCAGATCGACCTTGCCAGGCGTCAGGAGAGCGTCGACCGCTGGCAGAACAGCGGCGAGAAGGAGGGCTATGCCCACCGGAATACCGGCTCGCGAAAAGCCCTCTACGGCTTCGTCGGCTTTATCGGTCTCGTGCTGGTGCTGTTCATCGGCGCCTTCTCGATGTTCTGAGCCTATCGGGGGAGCGGCGCGACGCTGTCCCGGACCACCAGCTCCGTTTCCAACCGAATGCGCTTGGGCGTGGTGCGCCCCTGCAGAAGATCGATGAGGGCCGTTGCGGCGGCCTGCCCCAGCTCGCGGCGCGGTTGGCGGATCGTGGTCAGGGACGGCTCGGCCACCGCCGCGAAGTCGATGTCGTCGAAGCCTGCCACCGAGATGTCCTCGGGCACCCGCAATCCGGCCGACAGAACCGTGCGCATGAGGCCGATCGCCATCTCGTCGCTGGTGCAGAAGACGGCCGTGGGGCGCGTCGCCTGGGCCACCAGCCTCTCTCCCGCCGCCACCCCGGCCTCGATGGTGTAGTCCCCCGGAATCACCAGGGCGGGATCGTACGGCAGGCCTGCCGCCTGGAGGCCTTCCTTGAAGCCTTGGAAGCGCTCGCGCTCCAGCACGTTGATCGCAGGCCCGCTCACATAGGCGATGCTGCTGTGGCCCAGCCCGGCGAGGTGCTGGGTCATCCGGGAGGCCGCGGCCCGGTTGTCGATCTCGATCTGCGGGATGTCGGCGCCGGGAATCGCCTCGCAGAGGGCGACGAGCGGGATCGTGATCCGGGCAGGCTGCCCCTCCCCGTCCCGGCTCTGCCCGAACAGGTGCCCGTTGAGCAGGATGGCGCCGTCCACGCGTCCCGCCGCCGTAAAGGCCGCGAAATGCGCCTCCTTTGCGGGCGAGCCGTCGAGATCGCTGATGATCATCCCGTAGCCGGCCTCGAACAGGGTCTCCTCGATACCGCGCAGGATCTTGGAGAAGAACGTGTTCGACAGGTCCGGCAGCACGACGAGCACCATGTAGGTCTTCTGCGAGCGCAGGGTCCGGGCGGCAGGATTGGGCACGTAGCCGGTCTTGGCGATGGCCTCCAGCACCCGCGCGCGCGCCTCGGGCGAGACGCGCTCCGGGGTAGCGAGGGCCCGGCTGACGGTGGCGGTGGACACATCCGCAAGCCGCGCGACATCTTGGATCCGCGCGGCGCGGAACAGCGCGCCGTCCCCATCAGGCCTGTCTCCCTGCCCCGCCTCGTCCATGGATCTCCCCCTACGATGGTTCTGTTTGACAGAAGCCTTCGTTTCGGTAAAGTTGCATGTAATCGATTACATAGGGCGGTTGTCGAGCCCTTCGACAGCCCTAGTTCGTTAAAAGTCCCGACAGAGGACGAACCGACACGCAGGAGGACCCGAATGCCAGCGCACGCCTCGTCCAGCTGATCCCCACCCGTTGCATTCTTCGATGCCGCATTCGCCTCGGCCGATGCGGGCGATGCCGCTCATCCGGAGCAGTTCATGGATTCCGTTCTTCGCGCAGAGAACATTTCGAAATCCTTCGGACCCATCGAGGTCCTGAGCGGCATTTCGCTTGACCTGAGGCCCGGCGAGGTCCATGCGGTCATCGGCGAGAACGGCGCCGGCAAGTCGACCCTGATGCGCATCCTGTCGGGCCATATCCCGCCCACGAAGGGCAGCCTTCACCTGAACGGCCAGCCGATCACCTTCTCGGGTCCCGTCGATGCGGAAAGCCACGGCATCGTCCTGGTGCACCAGGAGATCCTGCTCGCGTCCGACCTGACGGTGGCGCAAAATCTTTTCCTCGGCCGTGAGATCCGGCGCTTCGGCTTCGTCGACGACAAGGCCATGCGCGAGAAGACGCGGGCGATCCTGACCGAGCTCGGCACCCATATCGACCCGGACCGGCAGGTCAGCCGCCTGTCCATCGCCGACCGGCAGCTCGTCCAGATCGCCCGCGCCCTGCTCGTGCCGCACAAGGTCGTCGCCTTCGACGAGCCGACCGCCGTGCTCACGCCCATCGAGGCCGAAAGCCTCTTCGAGATCATTCGCAAGCTGCGCAGCCAGGGCGTGGCGGTGCTGTACATTTCCCATCGCCTGAACGAGGTGAAGGCGGTTGCCGACCGGGTCACGGTGCTGCGCGACGGGCGCCACATCACAACCCAGGGCATCGAGGGTCTCGAGCCCCTCGAGATGGCCCGCCTCATGGTCGGCCGCGACATGTCCAAGCTTTATCCGGAAAAGCCCGCCACCGCCTCCGACCAGACCCTTCTGACCGTTCGCGACATGGCCGTGCCGGGCTTCGTGGAGAATGTTTCCTTCGCCCTGCGTCGCGGCGAGATCCTCGGCTTCGGCGGCCTGATCGGCGCGGGCCGCACCGAGCTGTTCGAAGGAATTGTGGGCCTTCGCCCGAGCCACGGCACGATCGCCCTCGACGGCAAGGACGTTCACTTCCGCGATGCGCGCGAGGCGATGGCTGCCGGAATCGTCTATCTTTCCGAGGACCGGAAGGGCAAGGGCCTGCTCCTGCAGCAGAACCTTCGGATCAACCTTTCCCTGGCCGCCCTCGACAAGTTCACCAAGGGGTCGTTCATCGACGGCGGCGCGGAGGAGATCGCCCTCGACCGGGCGATCAAGGATTTCGACATCCGCACCCGGCGGCGGGATCTCCTGGCGGGGCAGCTCTCCGGCGGCAACCAGCAGAAGCTGCTGCTCGCCAAGATGATGCTGCTGGAGCCGCGCATCGTCATCATCGACGAGCCGACCCGGGGCGTCGATATCGGCACCAAGGAGCAGATCTACCGCTTCATCGCGTCGCTTGCGGCCGAGGGCCGGGCGGTCGTGGTCATCTCGTCCGAGATGCAGGAGCTGATCGGCCTGTGCCACCGGGTCGTCGTGATGCGCAACGGGCGCGTCGCGGGCGAGGTCGCGCAAGCCGACCTGTCGGAAGATTCCATCGTCTATCTCGCCACAGGCGTTCACGAAGAAAGGGCGGCGGAAATCGCCGCAGGCCACGCATGACTGAAACCGTGCTTCGCACCGGCGCCGAGAAGCGCCGGTTCAATGTGGACATGCGGGCGCTCTCGCCCTTCATCGCGCTCATCGTGCTCGTCATCGCGGGCGCGCTGATCAATCCCGATTTTCTCACCGCCTCGAATCTGCTCAACGTGGTGACGCGCTCGGCCTTCATCGCCATCATCGCGGTGGGCGCCACTTTCGTGATCGCCGGCGGCGGGCTCGATCTTTCCGTCGGCTCCATGGCGGCGCTCACGGCCGGCGTCATGATCCTGACCCTGAACAACATGGGCACCGGGGACATGGGCACCCTGGCGCTCGGCATGCTGGTCGCCATCGGGCTCAGCGCGGCCTGCGGGCTGGCAAACGGCCTTATCGTCACCTTCGGGCGCATCGAGCCGTTCATCGTGACGCTGGGCACCATGGGCATCTTCCGCTCCCTGGTGATCTGGCTGGCGGCCGGCGGCACCATCACCATGCGCAACTTCGAGCTGCGCGAGCTCTATCGCCCGGTTTATTTCGGCAGCGTCTTCGGCGTTCCTTATCCGATCATCGCGTTCATGGTCGTGGCGGCCGTGGGCGCGCTGATCCTTTATCGCACCTCCTTCGGCCGTCATGTGGTGGCGCTGGGCTCCAACGAGGACGTGGCCCGCTATTCGGGCGTGCCGATCTGGCGCGTGCGGACGCTGACCTACATCATCCAGGGCGTCTGCGTCGGCATCGCCGTGCTGGTCTACGTGCCGCGCCTCGGCTCCGCCACGCCCACCACGGGCCTGTTGTGGGAGCTGCAGGCGATCACGGCGGTGGTCATCGGCGGCACGGCGCTCAAGGGCGGCATCGGCCGCATCTGGGGCACCGTCGTCGGCGCGGTGATCCTCGAACTGGTCGCCAACATCATGGTGCTGTCGAACTTCGTCTCCGAGTTTCTCGTGGGCGCGGTTCAGGGCGCCATCATCATTATCGCCATGCTCGTGCAGCGGTCCGTTCACCGCGGGCGATGAAACCGGTGCGGGCCTGCCGGACAAGGGACAAAGGCCCCAAACCAACCCTCTAGGGAGGAATGAGATGAAAGCAACGGTACTGAAATTCGCAGTCGCGGCGGGCCTGATGGCAGGCGTCGCCACCGGCGCGATGGCCCAGCAGAAGAGCGTGACGATCGGCGTCTCGATCCCGGCCGCAACCCACGGCTGGACCGGCGGCGTCGTCTACCACGCGCAGGAAACCGCCAAGCAGCTCGAGAAGGGCTATCCGGGCCTCAAGGTGGTGGTGAAGACCTCGCCGGACGGCGCTTCCCAGGCGAACGCCCTCGACGACCTCACCTCGCAGAAGGTCGACGCCCTCGTGGTTCTGCCCTTCAACTCGGACGAGCTGACGAACCCCATGCGCGAGATCAAGAAGCGCGGCACCTTCGTCACCATCGTCGACCGCGGCCTGAAGGATCCGGCGATCCAGGACATCTACGTGGCCGGCAACAACCCCGAGTTCGGCCGTGTCGCGGCCAAGTACTTCGTCGACAACCTGAAGCAGGGCAACGTGGTCGTGCTGCGCGGCATCCCGACCGTGGTCGACGAGGAGCGCGTGACGAACTTCGAGAAGGCGCTCGAAGGCTCCGGCATCAAGGTTCTCGACAAGCAATACGCCAACTGGAACCGTGACGACGCCTTCAAGGTGATGCAGGACTACCTTGCCAAGCACCCGAAGATCGACGCCGTGTGGGCGTCCGACGACGACATGGCGCTCGGCGTCATGGAAGCCATCCGCCAGGCCAAGCGCGAGGACATCAAGTTCGTTCTCGGCGGCGCCGGCATGAAGGACATGGTCAAGAAGGTGATGGACGGCGACAAGATGGTGCCGGCCAACGTGTCCTACCCGCCGTCCATGATCTCCACGGCCCTGGGCGTCACCGCCGCGCATTTCTACACCAATGCGCCCATGCGCGGCACCTACACGCTCAACGCCGAGCTGATCACCAAGGACAATGCCAAGAACTTCTACTTCCCGAACTCCCCGTTCTAAGGGGCGCTCATCCCCTCCCTCCCCGCTCATCCCGGCCTGCCCGGGATGGGCTTCATCGGACGCAAACCGGGTGCTCCCGGTTTGCGGCGGGGAGGGATCAGGGGTGAGGGTGTGAGCGCCGCGTTCCAGGGCGTGACGCTGACACCCCCACCTCCAACTTCTCCCCACTTGGGGAGGAGAGCACCGGGAGCTCACCCATGAAGACCATGAAGGGCCCTGGCCTCTTCCTTGCGCAGTTCGCAGGCGACGAGGCTCCGTTCAATTCGCTGGACTCCATCTGCCGCTGGGCGGCCTCCCTCGGCTACAAGGGCGTGCAGATCCCCACCTGGGATGCGCGCCTCATCGACCTGAAGAAGGCCTCCGAGTCGCAAGCCTATTGCGACGAGATCCTAGGGCTCGTGCGCTCGCACGGCCTGGAGATCACGGAGCTCTCCACCCATCTGCAGGGCCAGCTCGTGGCGGTTCACCCGGCCTTCGACGAAGCCTTCGACGGGTTTGCGGCTCCCGAAGTGAGGGGCAACCCGAAGGCGCGGCAGGAATGGGCCGTGGACCAGATGCTGATGGCGGCCAAAGCCTCGCAGCGTTTGGGCCTCAATGTGAGCGTGTCCTTCTCCGGCGCGCTTGCCTGGCCCTTCGTGTACCCCTGGCCGCAGCGCCCCGCCGGTCTCGTGGAAACCGCCTTCGAGGAGCTGGGACGCCGCTGGCGGCCGATTCTCGATGCCTACGAGGATGCGGGCTGCGATGTGGCCTACGAGATCCATCCCGGCGAGGACACTCACGACGGCGCCACCTTCGAGCGCTTCGTGGATGCGGTGGGCGGGCATGCGCGCGCCTGCATCAACTACGACCCGAGCCACTTCCTGCTGCAGCAGCTCGATTACGTCGCCTTCATCGATCTCTACCACGAGCGCATCAAGGCGTTCCATGCCAAGGACGCGGAGTTCAACCCCTCCGGGCGCATCGGCGTCTATGGCGGCTACGAGAGCTGGATCAACCGGGCGGGACGCTTCCGTTCCCTCGGCGACGGGCAGGTGGATTTCGGCGCCATCTTCTCCAAGCTCGCGCAGTACGACTACGATTCCTGGGCCGTGCTGGAATGGGAATGCGCCCTCAAGCACCCGGAGGACGGCGCCAGGGAGGGTGCGGAGTTCATCACGGCGCACATCATCCGCGTCACGGAAAAGGCTTTCGACGATTTCGCATCGGGCGGAACGGACGAGGCGGCCAACCGCCGGATGCTCGGCATCGACGCGAGCTGAAAGCGGCAAGTGACGAGTGGAGGCTCCGCATCGTTTCCGTGAAGACGAGAAAGCGGAAGGGGATCCATGGCGGCGAGCCACTGAGTGGATTCCCTTCCCCTCCGCTGGCGCTCCGGCTGGGGATGACAGCGCCACAACCAAGGGGGACACATATGACCATCGCAGGATCTGCAGATCAGAAGCTGAGCCGCCGCCTGCGGCTCGGCATGGTGGGCGGCGGACGCGGCGCCTTCATCGGCGCGGTGCACCGCATCGCGGCCCGCATTGACGACCGCTGGGAGCTGGTGGCCGGCGCCCTGTCGTCCGACCCGGAGCGGGCCAAGGCCTCCGGCGAGGACCTTCTGCTGAAGCCCGACCGCATCTATGGCGACTTCAACGAGATGGCGCGGCGGGAGCGGCGGCTCAAAGACGGCATCGATGCGGTCGTCATCGTCACCCCCAACCACGCCCATGCGGCCGCCGCCCGCGCCTTCCTGAAGGCCGGCATCCATGTGATCTGCGACAAGCCGCTGACCACCACGCGCCGGGAGGCCGACCAGCTCGCGAAGCTCGCCCACGAGTCGGGCCTCGTCTTCGCGGTGACGCACAACTACACGGGCTACCCCCTCGTGCGGCAGGCCCGCGCCATGGTTGAGGCGGGCGAGCTCGGCGCGATCCGGGTCGTGCAGGTGGAATATGCGCAGGACTGGCTTGCCACCCGCATGGAGGAGACCGGCAGCAAGCAGGCGGAGTGGCGCACGGATCCGGCCCGTTCGGGCCCTGCGGGCGCCGTGGGCGACATCGGCACGCACGCCTTCAACCTCGCCGAGTTCATCGTCGGCGACGAGGTCGCATCGCTCTCCGCCGAGCTGCACACCTTCGTCGAAGGCCGCAGGCTCGACGACAACGCGCACATGATGCTGCGCTTCGCCTCGGGCGCAAAGGGCATGCTCTGGTGCAGCCAGGTGGCGGCCGGCCTCGAGAACGGCCTCAAGATCCGAGTCTATGGCGAGAAGGCGGGTCTCGAATGGCACCAGGAGAACCCGAACTATCTCACCTTCTCGCCGCTCGGCGAGCCGCCGCGCATCATCCGACGCAACGGCTATGGGGCGAACGAGGTGTCCCGCGCCGCCTCGCGCATTCCGGGCGGGCACCCGGAAGGGTATCTGGAAGGCTTCGCCCAGCTCTACACGGACATCGCCGAGCAGATCGCGGCCCGGATCGAGAAGCGCGAGCCCAATCCGTTCTCGCTCCAGGTTCCCACCGTCGACCAGGGCGTCAGGGGCGTGCGCTTCATCGATGCGGCGGTCCGCTCCTCCCAGCGCAAGGCGGCCTGGGTCGATCTTTAAGGCTCGCCCTCAAGGCCGGTGCATCGCGGGGCGCGTTCCTGCCGGACGCCGGGTTCAGGCGCGATGCCGGCTCCCCTCCCCCACAGGTCTCGGGCCTGCCTGAGACCTCTTGCACAGGCGCACCCGAAGCCCTCCTCCCCATCCGGGGGAGGGACGCAGAGCTTCACTCGTCATGGCCCCATGAGCCATTGACGGGTTGGCCTCTTGGACGATCCTGCCGGACCCTCTCGGGCGGGATCGGGCGTGACCTTGACCACCTTGAAATCGCACCCGCAATCATGACGTATAGGATGACCACGCAGCTTGCGGAAAAACCGAATTCATAATGGCTCCCACGCATCACCACCACGCCGCCGACGATCTGAGCGATACCCAGAAGCGGGTTCACCGGATCCTGACATCGGCTCAGAATCCGCTGTCGGCCTATGAGGTGCTCGACAAGATGCGGGCCAAGGGCGCCGTCACGCCGCCCACCGTCTACCGCTCCCTGGACAAGCTCATCGAGAAGGGCCTCGCCCACCGCCTCGAGAGCCTGAACGCCTATGTGGCCTGCAAGCACCCCCACCAGGAGCACGACATGGCAGCCTTCGCCATCTGCGAGAGCTGCGGATTGGTACGGGAGTTCACGGACCCGCATATCAGCGACCGTCTCTCCCATTGGAGCGACGACCATGCCTTCCGCCCCAAGAAGGTGACCGTGGAGATCAGGGGATTGTGCGAGACCTGCGCCAAGTGAGGCGCACCCCAGGAAACCTCAGCCCCGCTACACGTTATTACGTTATCGATACGCGCTGCCACAGGCTTCCTGTGCTTTAATGCCAACTTCCGTTGCGGAACAGGCATTTTTGCAAGCATTTATTGCAATGATAGCACATTGTCGTAGCGTCATTTTACCTATATAAACATATAGGTTCCGTAATAACAGGAGTGAGGCTCATGAGCACCAAGGCCCTCAGAAAAGAAGAAGAGGATAACCTCCTCCGTCGCGCAGACGATCTCTGCCGGCAAAACAATCTCAGGCTGACGCCGATCCGCGAACGCGTTTATCGCGAGCTGGTGCAGAACGGCGGCCCGGTCGGGGCTTACGATCTGGTCGACCGCCTCAGCAACGAGAAGAAGCGCCTCGCCCCGGTGACGATCTACCGGGCTCTGGACTTCCTGCGGGATGCAGGCCTCGTCCACCGGCTGGCCACGCAGAACTCCTACGTCATCTCCCATGGCCAGCCCGACGTGAACGCCATGAAGATCATGTTCGTCGATTCCAAGACCGGCGAGACCATCGAGGTTCACTCGACCGAGGTGGCCGAGGCCGTGCGCAAGGCCGCCGAGCAGGCCGGCTTCAAGTCCGTCTCCCCCTTCATGGAAGTCGAAGGCGAGATCGCCCGCTGAACTGAAAAAGGCAGGAACCCACGGTCCTGCCTTTTCATGCGACGCAATCAAAAGGCCGGGCCATCGCCCGGCCTTTTCTTTATTCGGCCGCGAGAGCCTGCCGGTGGCCTTGGGGTTCCTCGGCCCGCTCGGCCCGCACCGTCTCGCGCGAGATGTAGGTGTAGAACATCGGCACCACGAACAGGGTGAAGATCGTGCCGATGGACATGCCGGATGCGATCACGAGACCCATGGAGAAGCGTGCCGCCGCACCGGCGCCGGTGGCGGTAATCAGCGGGGCCACGCCGAGCACCATGGCGGCCGTGGTCATGAGGATCGGACGCAGGCGGACGCGCGCCGCCTCCTCGATGGCCTCACGCTTGGTGATCCCGCGCATTTCCTTCTGCTCGTTGGCGAACTCCACCATCAGGATGCCGTGCTTGGTGATCAGCCCCACCAGGGTGATCAACCCCACCTGCGTGTAGATGTTGAGGGTCGCCAGGCCCAAGTTCAGGAAGATCATGGCGCCGAACATGGAGAGCGGCACCGACATCATGATGATGAACGGATCGCGGAAGCTCTCGAACTGCGCCGCCAGCACCAGATAGATCACGATGACCGCGAGACCGAAGGCGAGGAAGATCGAGCTTCCTTCCTGGATCTCCAGGCGCGACTGGCCAGCATAATCCTCATAGAAGCCCTGAGGCATGACCTCCTGCCCGATGGCGCGCAGGGTCGCCAAGCCTTCCGACGTGGTGACGCCGGGCAGCGGCAGGGCCGAGAGCGTTGTCGAGTTGAGCTGGTTGAACTGCTCGATGACGGCCGGCGCCGCGTCCGTCTTGATGCTCACCAGGGCCGACAGCGGAACCATGGAGCCGTCCGAGGCGCGAACATAGTACTCGCCCAGACGCTCGGGGTTCAGACGATCGGCCTGCCGGACCTGGCTGACCACGTCATAGCTGCGGTTGTCGCGGTCGAACTTCGAGATCGGCGCGCCGCCCACGAGGGCGCCGAGCGTGTTGCCGATCTCCGAGACCGGCACGCCAAGCGCTGCGGCCCGGTCGCGATCCACCGTGATGCGGGCCCGCGGCGTCTCGTACGAGATGGAGTTCTGAACGACGATGAACTTGCCGGACTTCTGCGCCCGCTGGCGGATCTGCTCGCCGACCTCGTAGGCCTGGGCCGAATCGCCGATGGTGCGCAGCACGTACTGGATCGGCAGGCCGTCGCCGCCGCCGGGCAGGGACGGAGGCGCGAAGACGAAGGCCTGCAGGCCGCCGTTCTCGTTCAGGAGATTCTGGATCTCCTGCTTGGTCTGCGGACCCTTCTTCTCGCGCTCGCTCCACTCCTTGAGCTTGAAGCCCACGAAGCCGCCGCCGCCGCCGTCGATGCCGACGATCAGGAAGCTGGCATCGATCTCGGGGATCTTCTCGGCAGCACCCGTGAACTGCTTGGAGAAGGCCTGGGTGTAATCGGCGGTCGCATATTTCGGCGCGTTGACGAGGCCGAGATAGGCGCCCTGATCCTCTTCCGGCGCGAGCTCGGAGGAGGTCTTGGTGAACATGAAGGCCGTGGTGCCGAGGAGCACCGCCACGATGACGAGCGTTACGCCGCGATAATCCAGCGAGCCCTTCAGGCGCCGTCCATACCAGTTCTCGAGCCGCGTGAAGGTGCGGTCGACGATCCGGGCGAAGCGCCCTTGCGAGCCATGAGACTTCAGGAGCTTCGAGGACATCATGGGCGAGAGCGTCACGGCCACGATGCCGGAGATGATCACCGCGCCGGCAAGCGTGAAGGCGAACTCCCGGAACAGCGAACCGGTCAGGCCCGTCGTGAAGCCGATGGGCGCATACACGGCCGCCAGGGTGATCGTCATGGACACGATGGGAACGAAGATCTCCTTCATGCCCACGATGGCCGCCTCGACGGGTTTCAGGCCCTCCTCGATGTGGCGGTGGATGTTCTCCAGCACCACGATGGCGTCGTCGACCACGAGGCCGATGGCGAGCACCATGGCGAGCAGGGTCAGAAGGTTGATCGAATATCCCAGCGCATAAAGGAAGAAGCACACGCCGATGAGCGAGAGCGGAATCGTCACGATGGGGATCAGCACCGAGCGGAAAGACCCTAAGAACAGCAGGATCACCACGACGACGATGAGGGCCGCTTCCCCGATGGTCTTGAACACCTCCTCGATGGAAGCCGAGATGAAGCTCGACGCATCGTAGACGATCTGGACCGTCATGCCCTTGGGCAGGGTCGTGCGGATCGCGTCGATGGCCTTCGTCACCTCGTCGGCAACGGTGAGCGGGTTGGCCGACGGGGTCGGCGTGATGCCGATGAAGGTGCCCTGGCTGCCGTTGAAGCTGACGATGGTGTCGGTGCTCTCTGGTCCCAGCTCCACATCGGCCACGTCGCGCAGGCGCACGATCTGGTCGCCGTTGGAGCGGATCGGCAGCGTGCCGAAGGTCTCGGGCGTCTGCAGGGTGGTCTGCATGTCGAGGCGGTAGGCGACATACTCGCTCTGCGTCTTGCCGGGAGCCGCCAGGAAGTTGTTGGCCCGGATCGCCGTGACCACATCGCCGGCCGTGACGCCGCGGGCGGCGAGCCGCACGGGATCGATCCACACGCGCATGGAGAAGTCGCGCCCGCCGAGGATCTCGGCATTGCCGACGCCCTCGAGGGTGGCGAAACGCGGCTGCACCACGCGGGTCAGGAATTCGGAGACCTGCTCCGGATTCATGTCCGTGCTGCCGAAGGTGATGTACATGAGGGCGAAGCTCTGGCCCGTGCCCTTCATGATGACCGGATCCTCGGCATCCGAGGGAAGCTGCGCGCGGATCTGCTGCACCTTTGCGGTGACCTCGGTCAGAGCCGCATTCGGATCCGTGTTCAGGCGCATGCGCACGGAGACCGTGCTCACGCCCAGGCGGCTCTGCGTCGTCACGTAGTCCACGCCTTCCGCGCTCGACACGGATTTGGCGATGGGCGTGCTGATGAAGCCCTGGATCAGGTCCGCGCTTGCGCCCGTATAGGCGGTCGTGACCGTGATCGTGGTTTCCTCGACCTCAGGATACTGGCGCACCTGGAGGCTCATCAGACCCTGCGCACCGAGCAGCAGGATCAGGAGGCTCACCACCATCGACAGGACGGGGCGGCGGATGAAGAGTTCTGTGAAGCTCATGGGTTTGTGCCTATTGCCCGTTCGCGAGCTTGGTCGCGTCGAACTTTGTCACATCGATGGTGTTGTCGACCTTGACGGCCGCTCCGGCCTGCAGCTTGTTCTGCCCGGAGGCGACCACCTGCTGACCGGGGTTGATGCCGGAAAGGATTTCGAAGGAGCCGCCGCGGCGGCGGCCGGCTTTCACGAAGACCTGGCGCGCGACCTGAACCTGCTGGCCGGCCTTGTCTTCCTGCTCGATGGTGTAGACGTAATCCCCGTAGAGGCTGGTGATCACCGCCGTCTGCGGCACTGTGACGACGTTGGGCTGCTCCGGCAGGATCGCCTCCACGTGCAGGAACTGGCCCGGCAGGATCGCTTCGTTCTTGTTGTCCTCGATCCGGGCCTGGACCGAGACGAGCCGGGTCTTGGGATCGACCCGCGGGTCCTTGCCGGTAACGCGCCCCTTGAACGGAAGGTCCCCTTCCGTCACGCCGACGCGCACCTCCTGGCCGAGCTTGATCTCGCCGGCCATCTGCTCGGGAACCGTGAAGTCGACCTCCATGGACTGAAGATCCTGGAAGCTCGCAACCACCGTGCCGGGCTGGACATACTGGCCCACATCGACCTTCGCGATGCCGACCACGCCCGTGAAGGGCGCCTTGAGGGCTTTCTGGTCGATGACCGCTCTCGTGCGGGCTTCCTGGGCGCGGGAGGTCGCGAGTTGCGCCTCATTCTGCTCGAAGGTCGCCTCGGCCGTGATGCCGCGGGAGGCCAGGGCCCGGGACCGGGTGAAATTCGCCTCGGCGAGCTTCACCTGGGCCTGGACGTTGGCCAGATCCGCCCGGTCGACCGCATCGTCGAGCTGGACCAGCACCTTTCCGGCGGGGATGCGCTCGTTGGCCTTGAAGTTGATGTCCTTCACGACGCCGCCTACCTGTACGGCAAGCTCGACGCCGTTGGCGGCCTTGGCCGTGCCGAGGGCGCTGATGCTGGGCGACCAGGTTCTCGCCTCGACCTTGACGGCCGTCACCGTCTGCGGCGGCTGCTGCATGTTGGCGAAGAACTGGGTGATCATCTTGTCCCGGAAGAAGTTGAACCAGACCAAGCCGGCGCAGAGTCCAACCGCAAGAATGAACACAAGGGAAACTACGATGCGCCGTTTCATAGGCTTTACTTCCGGGATTTCGAGCCCGCCTGGCGAGCCGCGTACGACTATGGTGGTGCGGCAATAGCGCAACTTTACCTTGACGCCAATGCCGTGGAACAATTTATATACCGGCTGGACGGTTTAGTTGCAAGTGCGGCAACGCACAAGACAAGAGTGAAAAATGTTGTTTCCGTGTTCCAGGGGCCGCAAGAGCTCCCGTGAAAAGATTCTCGATGCGGCCGCCGAACTGGTCGCGGAAATCGGCGCGGGACGTCTCACCCTGGAAGCGGTCGCCGAGAAGGCCGGGCTCAGCAAGGGCGGCCTTCTCTACAACTTTCCCTCCAAGGAAGCGCTTCTCCAAGGCATGATCCAGCGCCTGATCGACCAAGTGTCGGCAGAGAAGGAGGCGCTTCGAGGGCAGGCTCCTCCCGGACCCAACCTGGAAGCGCGGTTATGCACAGCGGCTCTTCTGAAGCTGTGCGGCGGCCAGATGAAGGAAACGGCGAGCGGCATGCTGGCGGCCACCGCCGAGAACCCCAAGCTTCTCGACCCGCTCCGTCAGGTGATCAGGGAGACCCTGAAGACCCTGAAGGAGACCTCGGAGGACGTGGATGCGGCCCTCTTGGGCTGGCTCGCGGTCGAGGGCCTGAGCAGCTACGAGATGCACGGCCTCAGCCCGTTCTCGGATGAGGATCGCGAGCGGATCCTGCAGGCGGTGAACAGGCTGCTCAGCAAGGGCATTGCCCCTTGAGATCGCCGGACCCGAGAGCGGACACGGCCCGGCAGGCCTCAGGGAGAAGGCAGCCTCGCAGCCCTTACCAGCGAGGCCGGTGAGACGCTGGTTTCTCCCCTGAACGGCGCGTCCATCACCAGGATCAAAGCAACCACCAGTCCAATCGCGCCCATGTGGAAGGCGACTAGGGTCATCCCGAAGGCGTCGAGCTTATGGCGCCCGTTCATGATCATCGCGCCGACGATGAAGACGGCCATCACCCACCAGAACACCGGGGGCACACTCTTCGTCGCGAATTCGAGCCGGCTCTGGCGCAGGTCTTCCAGCTTGTCCAGGTAGGCCCGCAGGGCGTTGGCGGCCTCCGGATGGTCCGCCGCCACCGTATTGACCTGGGCGACGAGCGACGCCAGGGCACGGTCCGTTTCGTCCGACAGCAGGGGATTATGCCGGGCGAGCATCTTCCACTCCGCGGTCACCGCCGACCTCACATAGTCCTTGACGCGCTCGCTGGCAGTTGCGGCATCCTCGGTCCCCAAGGTCTGGAGGTCGCGAACGAGCCGCGCGACGACGGACGCCTCCCGAAGCTCCGCGTCGTCGGCCTTTCCGAGGTTGGAGCGCACTTCCGTCAGCACCAGGGCGAGAACGAATACCGAGAACGCCAGAAGGCTCCCATGGACCATATCGGCCAGCTTGCTGTGGCTCTCGAACGCCTCGTCATGGGGTGAGAACAGAAGCCGCCGCGAGATCATGGCGATGAAAAGGGCAAGACCGGCGGTGCAGACGACGCCACCGGCCAGAATGACCCCATCGCTGCTGTTGGCGATCAGCCTGTAGAGCCAGTCCATGATCTGCGCCGCCTCCGCAATCGGTACGGGACGATGCCCCCGTCGCACCCCGTGCTCGCCGCCGGGAAACTCTACCTCAAGAACCCGTGATCGGTGCTGGTTATTTTGATGGTGAGAGTCGGTCCGAGCGATTCATGAGCTTTGACAAAGCCTTGCGATCCTGCGGGTCATGAGCCGGATCATGGCGAGTT
>NZ_JAEQMY010000058.1 GCF_016743775.1 Microvirga aerilata
CAGCCGCCCGCGAGACAAAGAAGAAACCAGCATTCACCCTGAACAGACACTACACAGCAGCAGCATCATTGGATGCATGCCGAAAAATTTTATTTCGACAAACATCTGCTAAGCTTTTCAGCCTGTTCCTTGGTGCCGGTGATCGTCTGCGAAATCTATTCCTAAACGATCGGGGGCAGGCATATGTCAGGTCTAGCTGACGGGCGCATCTTGAAGGAAGACTTCTTTCGCAGACCCACAACGATGGGGTTCATGGAAGCTTTTCTATACGTCCTCTACGGGTGCCCGCAGCAGGTTGTGCTCGTGCCTCAGCTCGCAACAGAACCTATCCTGCCATCGGGCAACTCAGCCTTCCACGGTGCTCCGGCTGAAGGCCAACTACTGCATTGACAGAACGCACTGTGATAGCAATACATTGCAGTGCATGTGGCGGGCGGTTGATCCTCTGGGGAACAGAAAGCGGTGCTTATGACAATGGGACAATCCCGGGAGGTTCTCGAAAATCGTTTTCATCAGAAGAAATCATAGCTTCTGCAAGGCATCAGCTCCCAAATATCTGCGCAGCATGCATCATGCTGCGCAAGGCTAATAAATACACCAAGCAAAATCCAATAAGCCACGACTGAAGGGGAGGCTAGAACGAATGAGCCTCTGGTATTTCGACATATCCATTTCCTCAATCTGCATAATGAAGCGAATTACCTGCGCAGAACATTCCTTTCTCTTGAAGAGGCCGCCCGGTATACCAGGTCGCAGGGAATTTCCGTAGAGCTGGTTGTTGTCTTAGACCGGGCAAGCGCTGCGACAAGAGCATGGATTGATGGGTATGACTTTTCTGCGTTCGACGCGTTTCAGATCATTGAAACGGACAACGGCTCCCTCGGCCCGTCCCGTAATGACGGAATAAGGATCGCTCGGGGAGAGTATATTGCCACCGCGGATGGCGACGACCTGATCTCGTATAATATCTATTTGGAATGCTACGAAAAAGCTCGTTCGGAAGGCCCCAAGGCCATCATCGTTCAAGAGTATTATTACGGCTTTGGAGACAATAGAGATCACATCTGGCGGTATTTCGGATCAGATAAAGTTCTGAACTTAGCTTTCTTCGTCTATCATCCGTATGTATCCCGGATTTTTGCTCATGCCAGCTTATTCGAGAGAGTTCGGTACGCCGACGTCCGTCTCACGTCCGGCTTTGCGTATGAGGACTGGCATTTCAACTGCGAGGCAATCCGCGCCGGATACAACTTCGTTGTCGCCGAGAACACCCTATTGTTTTACAGACTTCGACCAGGAAGTCTCATGCAAAAGGCTTTGAGCCTATCTGTCCAGCAGATACCACATTCCCAATACTTCGAGCCATCTACGTTCATCAAGACATGCGCCGCTGATTATGAGCGGCTTCGGCAGGAACATACGCCGGCCCCATCGAGGGAAGAGATCAAAGCCGCCTTTCTGGGCAACGGAATCTGCCGTGAACTTGTGATGGCAGCTCACCGTCCGGAACCCACCATCGGCGTGGCTAACATGGCGTACGTAATATTCGGCTCAAATCTGGAGGAGCGGATCGACGCCGGAGCAGCCTATTTCCGTGCATGCGAGCAGATAGGGCGTCAAAGGTTTACGGATGTCGTTCTCCTTCCCTTTCTGAAAGTCGGCGGCAGTGAGAAGTATATTCTGGAAACGCTGAATGCTCTTGCCGATCTGGATCCGAACCGACGGTTTCTTGTTCTCACGGGAGAGCTGTGTGAGGAGCACAGTTGGGCCTGCAAGCTACCCAAACATGCCATGCTCCTTGACCTGCGGGCGCTCTTCGAAGGAAGCCCCCTGGAGCTTCTTGATGTGGCGACCCTGCGCTTGATCCAAGCCGTTGCACCAGGTGCGCATGTTCATTTCAAGGACTCGCCTTATGCGCTTCGCTTCTTTCGCAGGTTTGGGGGCGTGCTCGAAGAGAACAGATGCATTTTCTACCGCTTCTGCGACCCTGTCGTGAAGTACGAGGGGCTATGGGTCACCCTTGGATCCACCTTCGGCTTCCTCTCGGAATGCGGGCACAGGATCGACCTCATCATCACCGATACCGATGCTACGCGGGAGCAGGATGTTGGAAAGCTCGACAGCCTGGCCTCGAAGTACCATGCTGTTCCGCTCGTGACGCGGGCAAGGGGCGGCGAAAATCCGTATAGGACGGAAACAAGCCGCAGAAACAGGCTCTTGTGGGCCTCCCGGTTGGACGGACAGAAACGTCCGGATCTGCTCGTTGAGATCGGGCGTCGGCTGGCGCTCCGTTGTCCATCGGCCATCATCGACGTTTTCGGCTCACCCGTGCTTGAACGCTTCGATCTTGAGCATTTCTCAGGGCTGCCCAACATCAGCTACAAAGGCGCCTATTCTGAATTCGAGGCGCTTCCATACCAGGATTACGACGCATTTCTTTATACATCTGCGTTCGACGGTCTGCCCAATGTCATCCTCGAGGCCATGTCGCATGGGCTTCCCGTGATCGCGCCGGATGTCGGCGGAATTTCTCAGGTTGTTACCCCGGCAACAGGGTTTCTCGTAGGAAACGATCCGGACGATGAGACCCTCGTCGAGGGCTACATGAACGCGATCTGCAGAATCTACGATGGCACTGTCGATCTCGCCAGCTTGCGCGAAGCAAGCGTTCGCCTCGTCGAAGAGCGGCATTCCGAAAAAGCTTTCATGCGCCAGGTTGCGCTCATCTTCGGACTTCACACGCAAGGTGAGAGGCCCTCCCACATTCATGCCAACTCGGCAGAGCGACTGTAATGACGACGAGCGCGTGTACGGTCGATGCCGCTTATGCCTCGGCTCAAGGAGCCGGGGCATTCCACAGGACTGCCTTGGAGGCCGAAAGCGCACACGCCGCCATAAGAAACGAAATTCTGCAGCATGAAGCATTGCGCACTGCGATGACCTCTGCCGTCGCTCAAAGGGCTACGTTCATCGCCAGCATGGGCAACATCGGTGACGGGTTGGTCCAGCTCGGCACCTTCGACCTGTTTGCCGAGTTCGGGCTGGCTCCCCGAGTCCAGGGTCTGTGGACATCGCCACCTGATGGGCAAAAGCTTGCCGTCATCGGTGGCGGTGGCGGGTGGGTCGAGGGATTCTGGGAGAAAACGGCAAGAGCCATGCGCCCCTTCCTCGAAGGAGGCGGTGAGATCATCCTGCTCCCGAGCTCCGTTTCGGGGTTTGAGCAGTATTTTGCCCAATATGCTCGTCAGGTGACGATCTTTGCCAGGGAACGCGTCTCGTTCGATCGACTCAACGCGGTGGCCGAACTTCATGGGCGAGTGCACCTCTGTCATGATCTTGCGTTCGCGCTTGATCCAACGACCTTTTCTGAACTGAGGCGGATGCAAGGAAGTGGGGAGCTCTCTCTGTTCCGTTCTGATGCGGAGGGATGCCGAACGGAGCTTCCTCCAAGCAACATCGACATAGCGCTCAGCCGGAACGGCGACATCTGGCATAGCCGCGAAGCCTGTTTGCAGCCTGTGATGGCCGTGGCCCGCATGATGTCCCATTTCGAGCATGTCCGAACCGACCGGCTTCACATGACGGCCCTTGCAGCGATGCTCGGGCGCCGCGTGACCATGAGCCGGAATTCGTACTTCAAAAATCAGGCTGTTTTCGAATCGAGCCTGTGCCGCTTCAAGAATGTGACGCTCGCCGAAGAAGAGAACTCGGGTCCGGCCAGACCCATTCCGAGCCGAGTCGGGTCAGGGCAAGTCATGCCGGGGGACGCCAGCCCGGCCGCCTCCGGCAGGGCTCAGGTACAAGGTCAAACAGGCTCAGCGAATCCGGAATCCATGCGGAACGAACTCGTTGCCCTCGCCCGGCTGAGGCGCGAGTGGTTCGAACCTGAACTTTGCCGCCTGCAACAGGCAGTGAGGGAGCACGAACGAACCAGGAAGGATTTGTACGATCAGCTTCAGGAGCAACGTCGGCGCTCGCTTCATTATGCAGCGGATGCCGCTGCGAAACAGAACGAGATTGCTTCACAACAGCAGGAGATATTGAAACTCCATGCAAGACTGAAGCATCTGCAGCAATTCGAGCTCAAGCTGAAGCAACAGGTCAAGATCTCAGCCAAGCTGCAGCGCCAACTTGCACGCTACCGGTCTCAACTCGCGGCAATCCAGGGCTCGCGCTGGTACAAAGCTTGGCGGATATACCTGAAGTCGTATAGCTTGCCCGTTCTCGGCGGCGTCCTGAGGCGCCTGCGTAGAGCTGTGGGCATCCTTGTCCGCGCTCGGCACAGGCCATAGATCCAATGGATGCCGACTTCTCGTTATAGTCTGGCTTCAAACGCCAGGCACCATCGACGCAGCATCCACATCCCTTATGCATTGTTTCAGCGGTTACGGCCTCTCCCGTGCGGCGGGTTGCCGTAGGCGAAGAGGAACGCCAGCGCGCGTTCGTCTGCGGAAATCTCAAGTGAGACCTGGCCCTGCGCCTCAATGGCACATGGAACGGCAGAGCCATCAGCAAAGTTGATGATCTAACCCGTGCTCGGGCGTTCTGAATTCGCCCAAGCCCCTCCAGGAGATCGTCCATGCCGTCCGTCATCGCCATCGAAGCCAAGCCCGTCGAGTTCGAGGGAATAAACAGTGGCTTCCTTCATCTCTACCTCGTCAAGACATTTACGGACGACCAGGGGCGCGTTGTCTCGGAGAAGGTCATTCGGGGCAACGAACCGGGCTCGGGCGGTGATCTCGAGACGCTTGCCGATGCCGATCTCGCCACCTCGCCGGACCGGAGAGGCTCGGACACGCCCGAGGAGCGGCACCGCAAGGTTCTCGACCTGGGCACCAGGGACGCCGACGATGTCTGGCGGATCATGGTCCAGCACGCCAACAACATCGAGAAGGCGGATCTGGACTACAGTGTCGACATCTTCGAGGAGATCCCAGGCAGAGACCTGAACAGCAACTCTGTTGTTGCGTCCGTGCTCCATACGGTTGGCCTGAGCCTGACCACAAGCTTCCCGGACGGCATCAGCCGCTCCGATGCTCCGCTTTACGGCCAGCTCCAGTACATGAACGTGGACGACGCACTCTTCGGAACGGCCGCCAACGACCGGATCGAGGGCGGCATCGGGGACGATCGGCTCTACGGCCGCCATGGGGACGATCGCCTTTACGGGCAAGACGGGAATGACCGCCTTCATGGCAGCAACGGCAATGACGCCCTGTATGGCGGGAACGGCAACGACAACCTGGACGGCAGAGCCGGCAATGACGCCCTGAGTGGCGGAAGCGGCAACGACCGCCTGTACGGCAGTTTCGGTGACGATGTCCTGAGCGGAGGGAGCGGCAACGACCGTCTCTACGGCGAGTCGGGAGCGGATAATATTCGCAGCGATACGGGAAGGGACGTCTTCGTGTACAATGCGGTTCCCAACAGCGCAGCAGACGTCGACACCATCCGGGACTTCTCGGTGGCCAACGACACGTTCTGGCTGAACAACAGCAAGTTCACCGGGCTCGGACGGGAAGGCCAGCTGAGATCGTCGGCCTTCTGGACGGGAACGGAGGCGCATGACGCAACCGACCGCATCATCTACGACCGCGGCCAGGGCGTTCTCTACTACGATCAGGACGGCAGCGGCGGCGCCGGGCAGATCGCCGTGGCGAAGCTCTCCACGGGCCTGAAGATGACCCACCTGGATATCCTGGTCATCTAAGGCGTGTGGCGGCGAACCGGATCCGGTTCGCCGCAAGACAAGCGACAACCACATGACCGGAGCTGCTTTCGCCTGGACGGAAGCAGCTCCGTTGACCGCTCTAGCCGTCGCAGGCCCCCGGGAGCCCGCCCCCTGCCCCGTCCCGCGGGGTGGGGCGGGTTGCGATGTAGAGGGCGACGCTTCCCATGACGGCTGCGAGGACCACGGGCAGGACCGGGCTTTCGCTGAGCCAGAGGATCAGGCCGTAGGACAGGGCGAGCGCCGCCAGCGCACAGAACTTGGCCCGGGCCGGAATAGCCTTCTGGTCGCGCCAGGCGGTGAGCAAGGGACCGAACCGGGGGTGGCTGTAGAGGCGGTCCGCAAGGGCCGGGTTGGAGCGGGCAAAGCACCAGGCGGCCAGAAGAACGAAGGGCGTCGTCGGCAGGAGCGGCAGGAAGATCCCAACCACGCCGAGCGCGAGGCTCGCATAGCCGAGGCCGAGATAAAGGCTGCGCATCGTCCGGTTCCTCTCAACCGCCGGTCAGGAATGAGCATAACGTCCGTCGCCCGAACCTGTGCCCACCATGGTCAGCGGGCGAGCGCCTGCTCCACGCCGGCGGCAATCTCCAGAAGCCTCCTGTCATGCCCATGGCGCGCCACCAGCATGAGGCCTGCCGGGCGCTCGCAGCCGTGGATCGGCAGCGAGATGGCCGTGAGGTCGAACTGGTTGACGAACATGGTGTTGCGCAGGATCAGCCCATCGGTGCGGTTGTAGAGCTTGTCGTCCGCCTCCAGCGGCGCCGTCAGCGGCGCGGAGATCGCCGTCGTCGGCAAGGCGAGAACATCGACGGGAGAGAGCCGCTCGTCCATGGCGGCCACGAGCTCCCGCCTGCGGCGGAGCATGCGGATATAGACCGGAGCCGGCACGGTGCCGCTGCGGGCAATCCACCAGCGCACCCGCGGATCGATCAGGGCGGCCTTCGTGTCGAGCCAGTCCGCATGGACCTCGGAGGCCTCGATGGACGCGATGGAGGCCGCGACGGTGGTGTCCGCCATGGCCGCGAGCAGATCCTCGATGCGGTGGTCCACAAGACTGGCGCCTGCCTGCGTCAGGGCGCTCGAGGCAGCCGCAAAGGCCTGCTCGACCATCGGCTCCGTCTCCGAGAACAGGCGGCCGCGCGGAACGCCGATCCGCAGTCCTGCCAGGAGATGGGGCTGCAAGGCCCGGGGCTCCTCGCCGGCCATGACCGCATCGGTGGCGGCGCAGTCCTGCACGGTTCGGGCGAGCGGCCCGATGGAGTCGAGGCTGGGCGAGAGCGGGAAGGCTCCATCGAGCGGAATCCTGCGGGCGGTGGGCTTGAACCCGACGACGCCGTTGAGGGCGGCCGGGATGCGCACGGAGCCTCCCGTGTCGCTGCCGATGGAAATCTCGCTGGTGCCCTCCGCCACCGACACCCCGGCGCCCGAGGATGAGCCGCCCGGAATCCGCGTCGGGTCCGCCGCGTTGCCGGGGGTGCCGTAATGCGGGTTGAGGCCGAGCCCCGAGAAGGCGAATTCGACCATGTTGGTCTTGCCGATGATGACGGCCCCGGCCTGCCGCAGCCGCCGCACGATGGCGGCGTCCTCTGCGGCGGGAGGCGCATCGCGCAGGGCGACCGAGCCCGCCAGGGTGGTCTCGCCCGACACGTCGAACAGGTCCTTGATCGACATGATGCTCCCGTCGAGGGCCCCCAGCGAAATGCCCGCCCGCCGCCGGGCGTCGGCGGCATCGGCGGCGGCGCGTGCCGCATCTGCATAGACGCGCAGGAACACGCGCTCGTCGGAGGCGCGGCTGGCCAGGCGCGCCAGAATGCTTTCGAGCTTGTCTCGGATCGTCGTCATGGGACCACCGGATGAAAGTCGGACTTGCAGGGTTAGCACCCGAGCGACGGCATCCTGTCAAGGCATGCTTCAGACCCGCATCGGACTCAACCCTTGAACCCTAGAGCCCTCACCCTGAGGAGCAGCCGTGAGGCTGCGTCGCGAAGGAGGTTACAGAGCACCATGTTCTCCTTCGGGACGGATTGCTCGCGCAATCCTCACGTCATCGCCGGCCTTGTGCCGGTGATCCCGATTGCACGAAGCCCCGAGCCTTTCCGGATCGGGATGGCCGGGATGAGGCGGGCCATGACGGCAGGGGACGCGCATCATGCGTCAGACACTCAGGAGGACCGGAGGGATGCACGAGCCGGGCTCCTACGACGCATACCGCTTCTGCGGCTCGCCTTCCTCGCTCAGCTCGGGAGCCAGGGTCGTGATCGGGAAGGTGACCACGCAGCGAACTCCGCCCGGCGCGAAATCGAGCTTGATCTCGCCCCCGAGCTGCTGCGCGAGGCCGCGCTGGATCAGCTTGGTTCCAAAGCCCTGGCGCTCGGGCTGCTTCACGGAGGGCCCTCCGCTCTCCACCCATTCCACCAGAAGGGCCGGCGGGTTGTGGCCGGCGGTCACCGCCCACGTCACGTGAACCTTGCCGTCAGGAACCGAGAGGCTGCCGTACTTGATGGCGTTCGTCGCCAGCTCGTGGATGGCCAATCCCAGGGCCAGGACCGCGCTCGGCTGGAGGTTGATCCTGGGGCCCCGCAGGCGGATGCGCTGGCGCATGGCATCCTGATAGGGCTCCAGCTCGTTCTTCAGAACGTCCTCCAGAAGCGCGCCCTGCCAATGGCTGGCGGTGAGAAGATCGTGGGTCTTCGCCAATCCGTGCAGGCGGTCGATGAAGGCGTTCCAGGCCCGGGGATCGCTGTTCTCGGCGGAGCGCCGGGTCAGGGAGGCCACCGACTGGACGGTGGCCAGGGTGTTCTTGACCCGATGGTTGAGCTCATGCAGCAGAAGCGCCTGCCGCTCGTCCGCCAGCCGGCGCTCCGTGACGTCCTGCGAGACGCCCACCATGGAGAGCTGCCCGTCGGCCCCCGTCCGCGTGCGCCCGCTGATCCGAATCCAGCGCTCGCTGCCGTCCGGCCAGATCGCCCGGTATTCCACATGCAGGTCGGTGCGGTTCGCAACGGCCTGGGCGACGGCGTCCGCCTGCCCCTGGCGGTCCTCGGGATGGATGGACGCGACGAGGTCCGCATACGAGAAGGGCTCGTCGGCACCGCGTCCGAAATTGGCGCGGCAGGCGGGGGAGGTGATGAAGGTTCCCGTGGAGGGCGTGAACTCCCAGGATCCGAGATCGCCGGCGTTGAGCGCCAGGCGCAGGCGCGCCTCGCTCTCGGCCATGCGCAGAAGGGTTTCCTCCCGCTCCTGCTCGTGCGCGCGCAGCTCTGCCGCGGCTTCGCCAAGAGCCCTCCGGATCGTGTCGAACTCCAGGACGCGGGTCGTGGCCGCGTCCGGCACCTCCTGCCTCCGGCCCAGGGCCTGCGCCGCCGCTACGAGCCGGTCGACCGGCTTGGCGATCGCCCGGGAGAGAAGGGCCGCCAGCAGGATTCCTCCCAGGATGACGCCCCCCAGGATCATGAGCCAGAACAGGGAGCGCTGAACCGACTTCTCGATTTCCGACGCCGGCATGCTGATGGCGAAAGACCAGCCATAGGCCGGCGACTGGCTGAAATAGGTGCGCACCGGAATGCCGTCGAGCGTCACGCTCTGCAGATGCCCCTCCCGGGCGGCGGCAATCGCCTCGCGCACGTAGGGGCTGGCGAACTGCCCGACGAACTGCTCCGGCGAGCGGGAGCGGGCCACGATCTTTCCGCTGCGGTCGAGCACGGCGGCATTCCAGCCGTCGGCGATCCGCTGGTCGCGGATGATCGTCTGAAACGCGTCCGGACCCATCGCGAGCGACAGGATGTAGGCAACCTTCTCGTCCAGGATGACGGGAACGTCGAGGGTGATGCGGGAGCGACCGCTGACCGAGCCCACATCCAGATCGGACAGGTGCGGCTTGCGGGTTTCCTGAACCTGCCGCAGCACGTTGAGCCGGTTGCTGTCCGGCAGCGGGGACCCGTAAGGTATCCGGGTGTTGACCAGAGCCCGGCCGCCGGGCTCGAAAAGCGAGATCCAGGAGGGATCCGCCAGGCTGACAGTCTCCGCCTGGCGGTAAAAGGCTTCGAAATCCCCGCTGGCGATGTGAGGCGATCGGGCAAGAACCTGCAGCGCGAGCACCGCCTTGTCGATTTCACGATCCAGCGACAGGCTCAGCGCGCGCGCCGTTTCCTGCAGACGAAGATCGGTGTCCTTCTGGTCGGCCCGGTAGATCGAGTAGAACCCGCCCGCCGCAACCAGGATCGCCGGCAGCGCGAGGGCGAACACGAGGCCCCAGAGCACCTGCCGCAACGAGGTGCGCGTTCCTTTGGGAGGATTCCCCGCAGGAGGATCCCCGGCCGGTCGTGCAGTCCCGCTTCCGGCCCTGGATCCCCCGGTCATGCTAGCCGACGTCCCGAACCGGCATGACGATGCGCACCAGCGTCGCCGGGTCGTCCTGCGGCCACTCCACATGGGCGTCGAGCTGGCGCGCCAGGGCCTTCAGGATGGTGCCGGAGGCGCTGTGTTTGGCGGCGCTCTTTTCCTCCGGGCTGAAGGCGTCGTCCGAGAGCCGGAACAGCAGGGTGTCGTCGTCCTGGATGCGCAGGGTGAGCTTCAGCTTTCCGTGCCGCTCCTTGTAGGCATGGCTGAGGGCGTTGACGACGATCTCGTTGAACAGGAGCGCCATGGGGGCAGCCTTGGCGGCCCCGACCTCCACGTTCCCGATCTCGAATTCCGTGACGATCCTCACATCGGGCAGGGCCGCGGCGAGCTCCTCGCACAGCTCCCGGGCGAACCGGGCCGCATCGAACCGCGTGGCGCCCTGCCCGTCGTAAAGGTCCCGGTGGGCGGCCGCGAGGGCCTGAAGGCGCTCCTTCATGCGCCCGAGCACCTGGCGCACGGGCGGATCCTCGGCCTGGCGGATCTCCATGCCGATCAGGGAGAGCAGAAGCTGCAGGTTGTTCTTCACCCGGTGGTCGAGCTCGTGCAGGAGAGCGGTGCGCTGGTCCAGGAGCCGGTGCAGGGCGTCCTGGGCGCGCAGCTTCTCGTTGCGCTCGCGGGCCTCGGCCAGGGCGCGCAGGACCGTGGCGGGCAGCCGGTCCAGCCTTTCCTTGAGCACGTAGTCCGTCGCCCCGCGCTTCAGGGCCTCGACGGCCACCTCCTCGCCGAGGGCGCCGGAAACGAAGACGAACGGCGTTGCGGGGGCGAGATCGCGCGCGATCTCCAGCGCGCCCAGGCCATCGAAGGCGGGCAGGCGGTAATCGGCCAGGATCAGATCCCAGCGGCGATGATGGACGGCTTCGGTGAACTCGGCCTTGGAGACCACGCGCTCGAGCGTCACCGGCAAGGCGGCCGCGGCCAGGGCCTCGCTCACCAACTCGGCGTCGAGGGCGCTATCCTCCAGGAGGAGGATGCGCAGCACCCGATCCGATTGCACGAGAGGCTGCTGGTCCATCGATGCGTCTACTCGCCGTTGCGCCGCGGCGGCGGTTCGTTGAGGATCGCCCAGAACACCCCAAGATCCTGGATCGCGTCGAAGAACTCCCGGAAGCCCACGGGCTTCACCACGAAGGCGTTCACGCCAAGCTCGTAGCTGCGCACGAGATCGCTCTCCTCCCGCGACGAGGTGAGCATGACCACGGGGGTCTGCCGCAGGCGCGGGTCGGCCCTGACCTTCTCCAGAACCTCGAGCCCATCGACCTTCGGCAGCTTGAGGTCGAGCAGCACCACTGCCGGATCGATGGTGTTGCGGCTCTCGTGCGCGCCGCGGCGATAGAGGAAATCCAAGGCCTCCGCGCCGTCGCGGACCACGACGACCTCGTTGGCGAGCTGGCTCTGCTCCAGGGCGGCCAGCGTCAGTTCGAGATCCTTCGGGTTGTCCTCAACCAGCAGGATCGGCTTCAATTCCGGCATTCACGCCGCTCCTTCAATACTGTCCGGCAGGGCGACGGAGAAGGTCGCTCCCTGATCGAGCGCTCCCTCGGCCCAAGCCCGGCCTCCGTGTCGTTCTACGATGCGGCGCACATTGGCCAGCCCGATCCCGGTTCCCTCGAACTCCTCCATCCGGTGCAGGCGCTGGAAGACGCCGAACAATTTGTCGACGTACTTCATATCGAACCCGACGCCGTTGTCCCGCACGAAAAAGATCGTCTCCCCATCTTTGCGGCGGGAGCCGATCTCGATGCGGGCTTTCTCCCGCGGACGGGTGTACTTGACCGCATTGTCCAGCAGGTTTTCGAACACGAGCCGGATCAGCACCGGATCGGCCGTGATCGCAGGCAGATCCCCGACGACCCACTGGATCCGGCGGCCGGCCGAGTCTGCTGCCAGCCTTTGCCGGATCTCGTCGATCAAGCCCGTCATGTCCACCCGACGGGGTTTTAGGGCGGTGCGGCCCATATGCGAGAAGCGCAGCAAATTATCCACGAGGGTTCCGGCCATGCTGGCCGATTCGATGATGGTGTCGATGTAGCGCCTGCCCTTCTCGGACAGGTCGTTCCACTCCTGCTTCTTCAGCAGCTCCGAATAGCCCACGATGTGCCGGAACGGCGCGCGCAGGTCGTGGGAGACCGAATAGGAGAAGGCCTCGAGCTCCTTGTTGCTGCGGCGCAGCTCCTCGGACAGGGCGGCCAGTTCCTCGGCCCGGCGCAGCACGATGCCCACGATGGCGTTGCGCAGCTCCCCGACCGCCTCGATCTCGCTTCGATCCCAGGGAAGCGAGCGCTCGCGCACCGTCTCCTTCCAGGTCTCGAAGGACAGGCGGGGATGGAGCCTCCGGCTGTCCCCCTCCTCCTGCACCGGCTTCTGGGGGTTGCCGCCCCATTTCACGGTCTGCACCACCTCGGGGCGGAACCAAAGCACGTAACTTGCATGCGCCTTCGAGATCGAGATGGACACGAGGCCGCTCGCCCGGTCCGCATAGGCCCGCGCCGGAGGATAGACCCTGGCCAGGTGATCGGTGGCGAAGACGTCCTCCTGGTGGTGCTCGGAGAGCCAGGCGAACAGCGCCCTGACGTCGCTCTCCTCCGGCGTCCGGCCCACCAGCCAGCACCGGTCGTCCGTCAGGACGGCCGCGCCTTGGGCGCCGGCAAGCCGCATCAGGTCGTCGGGATTGTCCACGAGGCCGGCGATGAAGGAATCCTCCGCCGCCATGTGGGCGAGGAGCCTCGCCTGCACGGCGCCCAGGCGCACCCGGTTTTCAGCCAGTGCGGTGTTCTCCCGCGCCTCCAGCTGCAGGGAGAAGATCTGGGTCAGGAAGTCGCAGGCGTTGCGCACCTGGAGCGACACCCGCTTGGGCTCCCGGTTATGGCAGGAGATCAAGCCCCACAGCCGGCCGTCCCGCAGGATCGAGATCGACATGGAGGCGAGCGTGCCCATGTTGCGCATGTATTCGAGATGCACCGGGGAAACGCTGCGCAGCACCGAGTCGCTCAGGTCCAGCGGCGCGGGATCGCGGGACTGGACTGGAACCGGCACGTAGCCGGCGTCGGGAATGATCCGCAGGCGGTTGCGCCGGTAGAGCTCCCGCGCCTGGGCCGGGATGTCGGAGGCGGGAAAGCGCAGGTCGAGATAGGAGGGCAGGTTCTCGTTGCGGTCCTCGGCGATCACGGTGCCGTTCCACCCCTCGTCGAAGCGGTAGATCAGCACCCGGTCGAAGGCGGTCATGCGGCGGATGTCCTGCGCGGCAAGACCGCAGAGGACGTCCACCGTGGAGGTGCTTTGCAGCTGCGCCACGAACCGGCGCAGGGTGGGATAGAGCGCATCGATGTTGGGCACGGCATCGGGCGGCACCTCCTCGAGCTCGAGGATGGCATGCTCGCCCGAGCGGGCGATGGCGGCGTCGAAGGAGGCGGTGCCCCGCGCGGTTTCGATCTCGACCGTGCGGACATAGCCGGCGCTTGCGGCCGAGGGAGGTCTCGCGAGCTGCGCCTCGAACTCCTCGGCGATGGCCGGGAATGCGGTGCGGAACGGTTGCCCGAGGGGGGATGCCGGATCGCCGCCGAAAGTTTCGGCCGCATTGGCGCTGGCGTAGGTGACCGCGCCGTCGGACAGCCGGACGGCCAGGAGAACCCCGTGCGGCTGGATGCTGCCCGGAATATGGATCGGCTCCTGCTCGCAGGCGGAGAGATCGAGGTCTTGCGGCGCTTGTAGGGTCGGATCCTGGATGGTCATGGGGTCTCGCACAGCCAGTCATGCATCACGGTGAAGGTGTCTTGTGCGGACGCGACGATCAGATCGTCGGTTTCCGGCGAGGATGCTGCCAGGAGCACCGCGCCGAACGACTTCCACATGGCAGCCGTATCACGGCCGTAGCCGCGAAAATAGGCGCAGCCCGAAGCCCCGTCGAACCCCAGCTTTCGCCCCACTTCCTTCGCGATGACGCTGCCGCCCAGCGTCGAGCCTTCAACCACATACATGCTCCCCAGAACCGCCTCCGGCGCGGGCAGCGGCATGAGGGGATGGCATTGCGGCAATTGGATGATCGCGTCGGCATCTAATCCTAAAGCGTTCAGGTCCCGGGCCAGAAGGCCCGTCTTGCAGCGGCTCTGGAAAAAGGCCCGGTCGGGGGCCCGGCGGGAGGCCGCGCCCTCCCACGCCCTGTGGAATCCGTAGAAGCGCATCAGCAGGCTCTTGTAGGCGTCCGGCGACGCGATCCGCCGGTCGAGGTCCATGGCTTTTTCGATCCGGTCATGGGCAGGTCTGGTTTCGGTTCTCAGGCGTTCGAGCAGCGTCATCGGGCCTCGTCCAAGGGGCGGCCTGAGCGTCTGGCGGCCACCCGCTCGGCAATTCCGAGCCCGTCGTGGATCAGAACCGCCAGCAGCGCAACCACCAATCCGCCCTGCAGGACGAACGCGACATTGTTGGACTGCAGACCGGCGATGATCACCTCGCCGAGCCCCTTGGCCGCCACCGTCGAGCCGATGGTGGCGGTGCCGAGGCTGATGATCACCGAGAGGCGGATTCCGGCAAGGATCACCGGGAGCGCCAGCGGCAGCTCCACCTGGAACAGGCGCTGGCGGGGGCTCATCCCCATGCCCTTGGCGGCGTCCAGGGCCTGCGGCGACACGCCTGTGAGCCCGCTGAGCGTGTTCTCGAAGATCGGCAGCAGCCCGTAGAGAAACAGCGCGATGAAGGTGGGCTTTTCGCCGAAGCCCACAAGCGGCACCGCGATCGCCAGCACCGCGATGGGCGGGAAGGTCTGGCCGATGTTCACGAGGCTGCGCGACAGGGGCAGGAACTCGTGGCCGGACGGCCGCGTGACGAAGATCCCGAGCGCAAGCGCCAGCATTGTGCTGGCGAGCGTAGCGAGGAACACGATGCGCAGATGCGACAGGGTCAGGGAGAGCAGGCTGCCCTGATTGTAGATCGCCGGCGCGTTGTTGGCCGTGAGGGGCTCGAACGCGAAGGAAAAGAGCTGCGGCGCCGTGACGAAGGCCACGAGCAGGAGCAGCGCCGCGACGCGGGGCGCGGACGATCGCAGGCTCATGCGCGCGCCCGCCCATGGGCCAGGATGCGGCTCACGCTGATGCGCCCGACAGGCGCGCCGGATGCATCCGCAACGGGCAGCACCTCCCGCCCCAGCCAGATCAGCCGCGACAGGGCGTCGTGCAAGGTGTCCGCCACCGACAGCGGCTCGCCTTCCGCCGTGCCCGGCTCGACGGCCTCCTGCACCCTCATGAGGGACAGGAGGCGGAAAGGCCGTTCCGCCGAGCCCACGAGCTGCTCGACGAAAGCCTCCGCCGGGCGCGTCAGCAGCTCCGCGGGCGCGGCGTATTGCAGGAGCCGCCCCTGGTTCATGACGGCGATGCGGTCCGCGAGATGGAACGCCTCGTTCATGTCGTGCGTCACGAGAACCACCGTCGTCCCGAGGCGGCGCTGGATGGAGAGGAGCTCGTCCTGCGCCTTGTGGCGGATGACCGGATCGAGGGCGCCGAAAGGCTCGTCCATCAGGAGAAGCGCGGGCCGTGCGGCAAGCGCCCGCGCCACGCCCACCCGCTGCTGCTCGCCGCCGGACAGCTGGTGCGGAAATTTCTTGGCGAACTCGGCCGGGTCGAGCCCGAACAGGTCGAGAAGCTCCTCCACGCGCGCGGCGATCTGCCGCCTGTCCCAGCCGAGCAGGCGCGGCACGGTGGCGATGTTCTCGGCGACCGTGCGGTGCGGGAAGAGCCCGTAGCCCTGGATCACATAGCCGATCCGGTGCCGCAGCGCGTCCTCCGGGATCGCCATCGTGTCCTGCCCGTCGATGAGCACCCGGCCGGCGCTCGGCTCCACGAGGCGGTTGATCATGCGCAGCAGGGTCGACTTGCCGGCGCCCGACGTGCCGACCACGGCGGCGACCGTGCCTTCCTCCACCCGGAACGACACGTCGTCCACGATGGCGGCGGCGCCATAGCGCTTGGTGAGATGCTCAATCTCGATCATGGGACGGCCCTTTTGCGAGATCGATCATCGCGTCGAGGATGACGGCGGCGGCAAACGACAGGGCGACCGTCGGAACGGCGCCGAGCAGCACGAGGTCGATGGCGGTCTGCCCGATGCCCTGGAACACGAAGGTGCCGAAGCCCCCGCCCCCGATCAGGGCCGCCACGGTGGCCAGGCCGAGATTCTGGACCAGCACGATGCGCACGCCGGCGAGGATGACCGGCAGGGCCAGGGGCAGCTCGACCTCGAGCAGGCGCTGGCGGCGGGACAGCCCCATGCCACGCGCAGCATCCGTCACCGCCGGAGGAACCTGGCTCAGCCCGGTGACCGTGTTGCCCACGACCGGCAGCAGCGAATAAAGAAAAAGCGCGATAAAGGCCGGAGCCGCCCCGATGCCCCGAATGCCCAAAGCCGCCGCCAGGGGCACATGGGCCGCAAGGTAGCCGAGGGGCGCGATCAGGATGCCGAACAGGGCGATGCTCGGCACCGTCTGGACGATGCTGAGCACCTGCAGGACCGCCGCCCGCAGGGCGCGAAACCGATGGGCCAGAATGCCGAGGGGCAGCCCCACAAGACAGGCCGCCGCCATGGAGCCGAGGGCAAGCCACAGATGCTGGCGCGCCTCGCGCCAGAAGCTGTCCGCCCGGTTGGCGTATTCCTTGAGCAGCGAGAGATCGTTCCAGGCCCCGGAGAGCAGCAGCCCCGCGATCGCCCCGGCCGCGACGGCGAGCGCTGCAAGCCGCGCAAGCGGCCCCAGCCGCAGGCGGGTCAGGGCATCGGCGGCCAGGAGCGCAAGCGCCAGGGTCAGAAGCCAGAAGCCGAGGGCGGGCGAGACGCGCGCAAACGTGTTGCCGGCCGGCGTCAGGAAACCGGCCGACCATCCAAGCGCCGGGAAGACCGCCCCCAGCCCCGCGGCCGCGGCCGCGAGCCGGATGACGGGCGCGCGCGCCAGCACGGCGCACAGGGCCACACAGAGAATCACGGCCGTGACGCCCAGCGCACCGGCCGTGGGCAGCGCCTCCGTCAGCATGCGCCCCTCGCCCGCAACGATGCGGTTGGCCCGGTAGGTGGCAAACGGAGCCGCAAACAGCGCGATGCTGATGAGAACGGCAATCACGCTCCCGAGCCGGTCCAGAATGATATGAGAGCGCGATGAATGCATGCCCGGCACGGTTGTCTGGAGGATCGTGTTCACGAAGCGTCCGCCCTTGTCGCGCCGCGCCTGTCCTGAAAGCCTGATTCGAAACGGAAGCGGAGCATCATGCAAGCCCTCTTGCGCACAGGCCTGGGGCTTGCCCCGAGACTTGTCTTGGCGACGCGCAAGCTGGGAACGCCCAGCTTGCGGTGGGGAGGCGGCGGGGGTGTGGGCGCCACACCCTCATGGGCTATCGCCAACACTCCACCCGGCCGCAATGCGGCACTCCCTCCCCACGAGGAGGAGGGAGAAGGCGCCTGCACGCCATAGCAAACCACCGGTGACCTGCGGGTCAGCCTTCCTCACGTCACTTCAGGAAGCCCTTGGACTTCAGGTAATCCGTCGCCACCGCTTTCGCCGCCTCGCCGCCCACCTGGACGCGGGCGTTCAGGCCCTGAAGGGTGGTGAGGTCGAGGGAGGCGAAAACCGGCTTCAGGACCTCGGCGATCTTGGGGTTGTCCTTCAACACCTGCTCGCGGATGATCGGCGCGGGCGCATAGACCGGCTGCACGCCCTTGTCGTCGTTCATCACCACGAGACCCGAAGGCGCGATGCCGCCGTCGGTGCCGTAGACCATGGCGGCGTTGGCGCCGCTGGTCTGCTCGGCCGCGGCCTTGATGGTGGCGGCCGTGTCGCCGCCGGAGAGCACGATGAGCTGCTCGGGCTTCAGCTTGAAATCGTAGGCCTTCTGGAAAGCCGGCAGGGCCGCTTCCGAGTTCACGAATTCGGCGGAGGCCGCGAGCTTCACCGTACCGCCGCCGGCCACCCATTTGCCGAAATCCGACAGGGTCTTCAGCTTGTTCGCATCCACCACATCCTTGCGCAGCGCAATGGCCCAGGTGTTGTTGGCGGGCGACGGATCGAGCCAGACGATCTTGTTGGCCTCGTAATCGAGGGATTTGGCCGTGGCGTAGCCCTTGGCGGCGTCCTTCCAGACCGGGTCGTCCGCCTTGTTGAAGAAGAAGCCGGCATTGCCGGTGTATTCGGGGTAGATGTCGATCTCGCCCGCCGTGATGGCCTTGCGCACCACGGGCGTCGCGCCGAGCTGGATCCGGTCCTGGGTCTTGATGCCGTTGGCGTCGAGGGCGACCAGGATGATGTTGCCGAGAACCGAGCCTTCCGTATCGATCTTCGACGAGACGACCACATCGGCCTTGACGGCGGTCAGCGTCGCCAGGCCCATGGCCATGGCGAGCGTGAGCGACTTGAGGACGGTCTTCATGGGAACCCCCTTGTGAAACCTTGGCATCGCTGTTTTTAGGACAGCGGAGCGGTTTAGGCAGAGGGGCTCGCCCGAAGAATTAGGGCAGAGGATAAAAACTTCGTGTGGCGGCAAAAGATCCCGCCTGAGGCGTCCTCACACCGAGAGGTGCCCTATGGAGGCCGCGGCGGATGTTTCCCCCTCCCTTGCGGGGAGGCGGCGGAGCGTAAGGTCGGAGCGGTGCGCCTCCTGACACCCTCCTCCCGCCATCACAGGCCTGGTGCCGGCGATCCCGCTTTGGCGAGGCGTCGGGCTCTTTCGATCGGAATGGCCGGCGCAAGGCCGGCCATGACGAAGGAAGACGCGCTGCACTCAAGATGGGTCAGGCGTTCAGGATCGACGGGGGCTCCTGGGCGATGGTGAAGCGGACCTGGGCCTGCGGCCGGTGATCCTCGGACAGGGTGCGCCAGGTGCGCTCGGCCTCGGTGCGGCTCTCGAAGGGGCCGACGACCCGCTCCGTGCCCTGGACGATGGTTTCGCAATCGCAGGAGGTGTACTCGCCGCCGACCACCCAGAAACGTGACTTATGCATTGCCGATCTCCATTGGTGAAAAAGGGTTGAGGTTGGTTGAGGCCTACTCGGCGGCCTGAAGCTTGGCCGAGCTGTGGAACTGGGCGGTCTCGGTCGACTCGGCCATGGCCGTGGTCGAGGACTTGCCGCCGGTGATCACCACCGAGACCTGATCGAAGTAGCCGGTGCCCACCTCGCGCTGGTGGCGGGTCGCGGTGTAGCCGTCGGCCTCGGCGGCGAATTCCTGGGCCTGCAGCTCGGAATAGGCGCCCATGCCGCGGTCGCGGTAGCCGCTCGCCAGATCGAACATGCCGTAGTTGAGCTGGTGGAAGCCGGCGAGCGTCACGAACTGGAACTTGTAGCCCATGGCGCCGAGCTCGCGCTGGAACTTGGCGATGGTGGCGTCGTCGAGCTTCTTCTTCCAATTGAAGGAGGGCGAGCAGTTATAGGCGAGGAGCTTGCCCGGATAGCGCTTGTGGATCGCTTCCGCGAACTTGCGGGCGTCGTCGAGATCCGGGTGCGAGGTCTCCCACCAGAGAAGATCGGCAAGTTCCGCATAGGCCAGGCCGCGGGAGATGCAGTGGTCGAGGCCGGTGCCGTCCTTCAGGCGATAGAAGCCTTCCGGGGTGCGGCTGTCGGGCTCGATGAAGGGCCGGTCGCGCTCGTCCACGTCGGAGGTGATGAGCTTGGCGGACTCCGCATCGGTGCGGGCCATGATCAGGGTCGAGGTCCCCATCACGTCGGCGGCGAGCCGCGCGGCGATGAGGTTGCGCTCGTGCGCCGAGGTCGGGATCAGCACCTTGCCGCCCAGATGGCCGCACTTCTTCTCGGACGCGAGCTGGTCCTCGAAGTGAACGCCCGCGGCGCCGGCCTCGATATAGGCCTTCATGATCTCGAAGGTGTTGAGCGGGCCGCCGAAGCCGGCCTCGGCATCGGCCACGATGGGCAGGAACCAGTCGCGCTTGGCGCCGCCTTCCGCATGCTCGATCTGGTCGGCGCGCTGGAAGGTGCGGTTGATGCGGCGGCACAGCTCGGGGCCGGAATTGGCCGGATAGAGCGACTGGTCGGGATACATGGCGCCGGCGACGTTCGAGTCCGCCGCCACCTGCCAGCCGGACAGGTAGATCGCCTCGAGCCCGGCGCGGGCCATCTGCATGGCTTGGTTGCCGGTCATGGCGCCGAGGGAATGAACGTAGGGACGCTCGTGGAGCAGCTGCCACAGGCGCTGGGCACCGCGTTCGGCGAGCGTATGGGCGATGGGGAAGGAGCCGCGCAGACGAAGCACGTCCTCGGCCGTGTAGGGCCGGCTCACCCCGTCGAAGCGGCCCTCGGGAGCGGAGGGGATCATGTCTTGCAGCGAACCCGGGGTCGTCTGTGTCATCTCTTATCCTTCCGTTTACAATCCTTGACAAAACGCGCCTGCAGGCCAGAATTGAACCAGGGCAGCAGGGCTCGTGTCTTTAATAATCGTCCAAGAAGCCTTTGTTTCAACGGCGAATTTCGGAAGAAAAGTGGTCCTGTAAACCTATGACAACACACCTCGTGTAAACTTGTAAAAAGATTTACAGCATGGATGAGAGCAGAAAGCTTTTCGTTGGGCCGCGCTTGAAGCGCCTGCGGCGCGACCTCAACCTGAGCCAGTCCCGCATGGCCGAGGAGCTCGGGCTTTCGCCGAGCTACCTGAACCTCATGGAGCGCAACCAGCGCCCCATCACGGCGCAGGTGCTGATCCGCCTCGCCCATGCCTATCAGCTCGATCCGCGGGAATTCGCCAACGACGATCACGAGCGCACCGTGTCGGAGCTGGAGGAGGTGTTTGCCGATCCGCTCTTCCGCTCGACCCCGGTGGCGCGGCTGGAGCTGCGCGAGACGGTGGAGAGCGCCCCCTCGCTGGTCGACGCCATCAACCGCCTCTACCGGGCCTATCAGGCGATGCGCGGCGCCCGCGAGGCGGTGACGCCGAACCTCAGCGACCGGGACCGGGCGGAGGATGCGGGCCAGATCAGCCCGGTCGACCGGGTGCGGGAGCTGATCCACGAGGCCAAGAACCACTTCCCGGAGCTGGACGAGGCCGCCGAGTCGCTTGCGGCCGATCTCGCGCTGACCGGGCACGAGCCCTTCTTCGCGATCAGTGAGCGCCTGCACGCCAAGCACGGCATCCGGGTGCGGGTGATGCCGGTCGACGTGATGCCGGACTCGCTTCGCCGCTACGATCACCACCGACGCCAGCTTCTCATCTCCGAACTGGTGGATCCATCCGGAAGAACCTTCCAGGCCGCCTACCAGTTGGCTTTCGCCGAGATGCGCGAGACCATCGACGCGCTGGCCGCGCGGCTGGAGCCGGCGGACGGCCCGGCGCGGCGGCTGCTCCGGGTCTCCTTCGGCAACTACTTCGCCGGGGCCCTGATGATGCCCTATGGCCGCTTCCATGCGGCGGCGGAAGCCCTCGGCTACGACGTGGAGGTGCTGGGCGCCCGCTTCGGCGCGAGCTTCGAGCAGGTGGCGCACCGGCTCACCACGCTCGCCCGCCCTGGGGCGCGGGGCATCCCGTTCTTCCTGGTGCGGGTGGATTCGGCCGGCAACGTGTCGAAGCGCTTCTCGTCCGGGCGCTTTCCGTTCTCGCAGTTCGGCGGCACCTGCCCGCTTTGGAACCTGCACTCCACCTTCCGGACGCCGGGCCAGGTGGCGACCCAGATCGTCGAGCTGCCGGATTCATCGCGCTGGTTTTCCGTCGCCCGCGCGGTCAAGCGCGCCTTCAAGCCTTGGGGCGTGCCCGATCCGCAGTTCGTCGTGGGCCTCGGCTGCGAGCTGAAATACGCCCATCGCCTCGTCTATGCCCGCGGCCTCGACCTCGCCTCATCCGATGCCACGCCCATCGGCATCAACTGCCGCCTGTGCGAACGCACCGCCTGCCCGCAGCGCGCCGCCCCGCCCTTGATGCACGCGCTGATCGTGGACGAGATGAGGCGCGGCGTCTCGCCCTTCGAATTCGACGCGACGTGAGGCTCAGGCCGGCCGGTCGTGCCGGTAGAATGCGTTCGGGACGCCGCTCAGATCCCGGATGTCCGTGAACCGCATGCCGATCTTTTCGAGCACCCTGCGGGAGGCGGCGTGATCCGCAACGGCAAAGCCGATCACGTATTCGACAGGCGCTGCGCCATAGATCCAGCCGAGAAGGGCGGACGCCGCCTCGGTGGCATAACCCTGGCCCCAGAACGGCCGCATGAGGCTGTAGCCAAGTTCGAGCCCGCCGGTTTCGTCGAAACGTCCGAATCCGGCGCGCCCTAGGAACCGGCCTTGCGCGTCCAGAAGCTTGAACTTCGTCCAGCCGTGTTCGGCATAATCCGCGCGGAAACGGTCGAACTTGCCTTTCAGAACCGCCCCGTCCCAGACCGGCTCCCCGGCCTCCAGGAAGCGCTGGACCTCAGGATCGCCGTGCAGCTCAAGAAGCAACGGAAGGTCTTCGGCTTGCCAGAGATGAAAGCGCAGGCGCTCGGTTTGAAGGATCGCTTCGCTCACGGGTCGGCTCCTCACGCCTCGGCGAGCCAATGATCCAGGAACCGGTCGAGCCAGCGCGAGACGTGCGGATCGTGCTGGAAACGCCCCTCGATCTGACGCACGCGATCCTGGGCGCCCGGCGTCGCGAGGCGCTCCTCTGCAACCACCGTCCAGCGGCACAGCATGGCATGCGTCACCTCCGGGTGGAACTGGAGACCGAAGGCCCTCTCCCCTGCCCGGATGGCCTGGGTTGGAAAATCGTCGCCCGTCGCCAGGGTCTCGGCGCCCGAGGGGCAATCGAATCCCTCCCGGTGCCAGTGGTAGACATGGCTCGGCCAGGGAACGCCCCAGTCCTGGCTCAATGCCTCGCCGGCGGGCGTCGGCAGCAACGGATAATAGCCGATCTCCGCCCGGCCCTCCGGATGCGCCCACACGCCGGCCCCCAGATGCTTGGCCAGCATCTGCGCTCCGAGGCAGAGCCCCATGAAGGGCTTGCTCTCCTTGAGCGGCACGCCGATCCAATCGATCTCCGTCTTGATGAAATCATCCGGGTCGTTGGCGCTCATGGGGCCGCCGAAGACCACGGCGCCCGTGTGCTCCGCAAGGGTTCCCGGGAGCGGGTCGCCGAAGCGCGGGCGGCGGATGTCGAGGCGGTAGCCGCGCTCCACGAGCAGGCGGCCGACCCGGCCCGGGGTCGAGTGCTCCTGATGCAGGACGATCAGGACCGGGGCTTTGGATCGCTGCCTAGGCATGGATTCGATCCGGATCGGCGGGGGTGGACAGGCGGGCGGGGGGACGCAGGCGGCAGAACAGGGGCATGAAAGGATTATTCAGTGCAAGGTCCCCGTTCGCAAGGCCCCCATTCGCAAGGGCCGCGTTCGGACCAGGGCCCTAGCCCCCGGGCCGCCGGCCGAGTTCGTTCAGATAGCGGGCGGCAACGTCCCGCGCCGGCCGCTCCTCGACGGCGATCTCCGCATTGAGGGTCTGGAGCTTGGCCGTGCTCAAGGAGGCGAAAACCGAATTCAAGGCCTTTGCCATCTTCGGGAAGCGCTGCAGGATCTCGTCCCTCACCACGGGCGCGGGCTCGTAGACGATCTGGGCGCCCCGCGTGTCCTTCATCACCACGAGGTCGAGGGTCGCGATGGCTCCGTCGGTGCCGTAGACCATAGCGGCGTTCACCCCGCCGGCATTCCGGGCAGCCGCCCGCATGGTGGTCATGGTGCTCCCTCCCGCCTGGACGGCGATCCTGTCGCGGGGGAACTGAAACCCGTAGGTGTTCTCGAAGGACGGAAGGGCCGCCGGGCTGTCGACGAACTCCGCGGAGGCCGCAAGCCTGAAGGATGCGGACGATTTCACGGCCTGGGCGAAGTCCTCCATGGTGACGAGGTTGGAGCGCCGGGCCAGATCGCCCCGCACGGCGATCAGCCAGGTATTGTTGGCCGGCGCCCGCTCGAGCCACGTCAGCCCGTGGCGTTCGGCATCGAGGCGCCGGGCCGCCTCGTAGGCCGAACCAGGAGCCTTCCAGGCTGGATCGCTCTCCATGCGGTGGAAGAAGGCTCCATTGCCGGTATATTCGGGGTAAATGTGGATCTCGCCGGCCAGAAGCGCCTCCCGAACCCTCTGGGTGGGGCCGAGCTGAAGACGGGTCTGGACCGGAATGCCTTCACGCTCCAGCACGAGGGCGATCATGCTGCCGAGCAGGGCGCCCTCGGTATCGGCCTTCGAGGCCACCACCACGGGGGATTGGTCCTGCGCAAGCGCCGGCGGCCCGAACAAGGTCATGAGAACCCCCACGACGAGGGACGAAAGGGGTGCGGAAGGGGTGGATTTCGCCATTGCTCTCTTAGATGGGTTCAAGCGGGATGGGGATCTAGGCAAGTGGAGGCTTGCACCCTAAAATCATGTTTTAGAATGATATCATGGCTCGGCGAGAGGGCTCCCGTGGTCTTTTGCATGGCGTCGCAAAAGTGATAAAAGCGTCTGATTCTCAAGGTTCACAATCCAAAGCGCCCAGGGTACCGCTCCGGTGCTCGGATGGGCAACCGAACAGCGCCTTGTGTGAAAGAAAGTGAAACCGTGACCGAAAGCGTAACGAGCGACGGCGACCTCAACGGCCTGCGTATCCTTGTCGTGGAAGACGAAGCTGCGATCTCCCTGCTGCTGGAGGACATGCTTCTCGACTTCGGATGCGAGGTGGTCGGCCCTGCCGCGCGGCTTTCGGCGGCCCTCGAGGCGGTATCACGGGAACAGGTCGACTTGGCCATTCTGGACGTGAACGTCGCCGGCGAGCCCATCTACCCGGTGGCGGAGGCCCTGGCCCAGCGCGAAATCCCCTTCGTGTTCTCGACGGGCTACGGCAGCGCAGGCATCCGCGACACCTTCCGCGACCGGCCCGTTCTGCAGAAGCCCTTTGCCCAGCACGACCTGAAGCAAAAGCTTCTCATGGCGCGCAGCAAGACTGCCTGACACCGACTCTGCCTTCGCGAAATATCGCTTCAGCTGTGGCTCTTCTGCCGCAATGATTCACGCTGTGCTTCACAACACCGCATCCATGACCTGAATCGGCTTTGAACTTCGCCTGTTCCTGCTAAGCTAGAGTGACGTTAGAGCAGGCCCCCCTCAAGCAAGCCGATCACTCATGTCCGCACGCACCTACCGTCTGCTGGCCGCCGCAAGCGTCCTGGCCCTCTCCCTTGCCGACGCTGGGGCTCAGTCTCCTGTACCGCGTCAGAACCCGGCCGCAGGCGCCATCGTCGCCGCCAAGGGCGGCGAGGAAATGCGGTTCGTGCGCGAGGATCTCTGGCGCGCGGCCCAGATCCAGCAGAACGTGGTCGGCGGC
>NZ_JAEQMY010000059.1 GCF_016743775.1 Microvirga aerilata
GCACGGCTTCAGCGTGCAGCGTCCCGCCACAAGAGCGAAGGAGCGCGATGAGCTGGTGATCGCGGTCTGGCCCAAGCGGGACTGGGTAGCGCTCAAAAAAAGGCGCGCCGAGAGCATCGCACCCTTGTTCTCTGGGACGAGACCGGCCACAGCTTCCGGATCCGGCCGGGCACGACCTGGGCACGGCGTGGGCTGACCCCGGTGCTGCGGCGGGTGAGCAAGCGACGTGAGGTGTCGAGCATCGTGGCGATCACGCCGGACGGGCGGCTGTATGCCCGTCATTTCCGCACCTCCATCTCGAGCCGCTGTGTCATCCAAGCCCTGCGCTTCTTCCGCCGTAAGATCGGCACGCCGCTGCTGGTGGTCTGGGACCGGCTCAACGCGCACCGCTCACGGGTGACAACGGACTTCATCGCTTCGCATGCGCACGACTATGCGGTGGCCTATCTGCCGGCGTATGCCCCGGAGTTGAACCCGGAAGAGCAGTGCAATGCGCTCGTCAAGCGCGCCATGGCAAACGCTCTGCCCGGCTCAGTAGACGACCTGCATCGGCTCGCCCGGCGCGAGTTCGGCCGCCTCAAACGGCATCCCGAGATGATCGTCCGCTTCTTCCGCCATGCAGGCCTCTCCGTTACCGGCATCCCGTGAAGATCATTAGGTCCCGCAGAACGTTTGATAGACGCGCTGGTGCGGTTCCGGTGGCTCGGAATAGTGGGCGAAAGCTGGCTGATCTTCATAGGGATTCGAGAGCACCGTCAGAAGCTCCTCGAATGGTGCAAAGTCGTTCCGCTCCACTGCAGCTTGTATCATCGCCTCCACCCGATGGTTGCGCGGGATAAAGGCTGGATTGACAGCTCGCATGGCAGCTTGGCGGCTTGCGCCATCCTGTGGCTCAAGGCTCAACCGCTCCCGCCAGCGGGCGGCCCAGGCATCGTACGCGAGTGGGTTGATGAAGAGGTTTCTGACGGCCTCGTCTCCCTCAGGGCCAGCGGCAGCATCGCTCAGCCGCCGGAAGGTCAGAGTGAAGTCAGCCTGGTTCTCGGCCATGGCCGTCAGGAGATCCCCGGCAAGTGCCGGATCCTCATCGTGCTCCGTCAGCAGCCCGAGCTTGCGCCTGAGCCCCGCGTGGTAGGCCACCTCGAACTTACCCGCGAAAGCTTCGAGCGCCTTGCTCGCTTCAGCCACGGCCTTCTCCTCGTCCTCAGACAGGAGCGGCAGAAGCGTCTCGGCCAGCCGCGTCAAATTCCGGAGGCCGATGCGGGCTTGGTTGCCATAGGCATAACGACCCTGCCGGTCGATGGAGCTGAAGACCGTCGCCGGATCGTAGGCGTCCATGAAGGCGCACGGGCCATAGTCGATCGTCTCGCCCGCAATGGACATGTTGTCGGTGTTCATCACCCCATGGATGAAGCCGATGTGCAGCCAGCGGGCGATAAGGTCTGCCTGGGCAGCGATCACCTGGTCCAGGAACGCGCAGTAGGGTTGGTGGCTCTCGGCAGCCTGCGGGTAGTGCCGGCTGATAACGTAGTCCGCAAGGAGGCGCAGCCCCTCCACATCCTGCCGGGCTGCGAAGAACTGGAACGTGCCAATCCGAACATGACTCGAGGCAACCCGGGTGAGGACTGCACCGGGAAGCGGCGTCTCGCGGATAACTGTCTCCCCGGTCAACACTGCGGCGAGCGCACGTGTTGTCGGTAGCCCAAGCGCGGCCATCGCCTCGCTGAGGAGATACTCGCGCAGGACAGGCCCCAACGCTGCCCGCCCATCGCCGCGGCGCGAGAACGGGGTCGGACCTGAGCCTTTGAGCTGGATGTCCCGGCGTATGCCATTGCGGTCGATCACTTCACCGAGAAGGATGGCTCGGCCGTCTCCGAGCTGCGGCACGAAGTTCCCGAACTGATGGCCCGCATAGGCCATGGCAATGGGCTCGGCCGCATCCGGAACGCGGTTGCCGGACAGAAGCTCAATTCCGTCAGGACTGGAGAGGCGATCCGGGTCGAGGCGAAGCTGTAAGGCGAGATCCCGGTTCAGCTGGATGAGCCTCGGAGCCGTGACGGCTTCGGGTTCTACACGCGCATAGAACCGGTCAGGCAGGCGCGCGTAGGTGTTGTCGAAGGGGAAATGAATTGTCATGGTCCGGGTTCACCATCAAGACCACGTGAAATCGTATTGGGTGCCTCAGAAAACAAGAGTCAGACTGTAAATCCGGACTGGGCTCAAGGCACTCCCATTGCAATCTTATATAACTGATCTGCCCACACGCATGGGAGTAGACCACCCGCTCCACTGTTTTACTCCCCCGGATACCTTGTGCATTAACGATCTGGCGACCCGCACCCTCTAGTCTGCCCCGCCAGGCCCCACGCGTGGGCCTGTCCTGTTGGCGGGCGGAAGGTGTGGGAATGCGAGGCCAGGCTGACCTTTTCTTAGACTACGACGCACCGCCGGGTCCGATCAAGACGGGTCCCGTCGGTGAGATTGTCATTAAAGCCAAGCATCGCAGTGAGGTCTTCAAGGCTCCTGATTACGAGACCGCCGCCCGGATGCTGGAGGCCACAGGAGACTATCGCGTTCTGCGCCGATTGACACCACGCCCCGTTGCCGTGTCCCGCACCGCTTTCCACGGCGAGAAGATCGCCGTCATCCTGGACACCGAAACCACCGGTCTCGATCATACGAGGGACGAGGTCATCGAACTCGGCATGATCGCCTTTACCTATGATGAGGAAGGCGGGATCGGTGATGTGATTGGAACGTTCAATGGCTTACGTGAGCCGAGCCTACCTATCAGTCCTGAGATCACTCGCCTGACCGGAATCACGCCTGACATGGTCGCCGGCCAGGTGCTCGATCTTGAGGCAGTGGAGAAGTTCATCGCGCCGGCGGAGTTGATCATCGCGCACAACGCTCGCTTTGATCGGCCATTCTGTGACCGCCTGTCCAAGGACTTCCAGGTCAAGGCCTGGGCCTGCTCTCATTCCGAGATCGCCTGGAGCGCGTTTGGGTTCGAGGGGTCGAAGCTGGGCTATCTCCTGACGCGGAGCGGCTGGTTCCACCAGGGGCACCGCGCAGTTGAGGACTGCCACGCCCTGCTTGAGGTGCTGGCCTCCCCCCTCCCGTCGGAGGCTGGTCTCCCTTTCAAGCATCTGCTGGCCTCGGCTCGGAAGTCGCTCCTGCGCATATGGGCGGAGAGCAGCCCATTCGACATGAAGGACGTGCTGAAGGCGCGAGGCTATCGGTGGAACAACGGGACCAACGGACGCCCAAAATCGTGGTGGGTGGAGGTTGATGAGGACGCCAGCGAGGTGGAGCTCACGTTTCTTCGGCGCGAGGTTTACCGGCGTGAGGTCGAGCCTTACACCCAGAAGATTACTGCCTTCGAGAGGTTCCGGTCGGCGCGCTAAGCGGCACCTGCTAGATCTCTACACAGCTGGCCTCACCCGATGCTTTCAGGCTTGAAGTCTTGACCGTCCGCAGCCATCTCATCGCCCGCCGGAGCAACAAGGTTCATCTCACGCCATGACGACTGCTGACACCACTCCCGCCCCTGAGAGCCATTCCTTCGAGGCCGATGTCGCCAAGCTGCTGCATCTGATGGTGCACTCAGTCTACTCCGATAAGGACGTGTTTCTGCGCGAGCTAATCTCGAACGCGGCCGATGCCTGCGAGAAGCTGCGCTACGAGGCAATCTCCAACCCTGCCCTGCTCGGCGATGAGCCCAAGGCCCGGATCACGCTGCTGATCGATGCCGACAACCGCCGCCTGACGGTCGAGGACAACGGCATCGGGATGAGCCGGGACGAGATGATCGAGGCGCTCGGCACCATCGCCCGCTCAGGCACCAAGGCGTTCGTGGACCGGATTCAGGCCGCCCAAGGCGGCGAAGGAGCCCAGCTCATCGGGCAATTCGGCGTCGGCTTCTACTCCGCCTTCATGGTGGCGGACCGGGTTGACGTCGTCTCGCGCCGGGCAGGCAGCGACGAGGCCGCGTTCTGGTCCTCAGACGGCCAGGGCTCATATACGGTAGCGCCCGCAGCACTCGATGAGGCCCCGGCCCGCGGCACGCGGGTGATCCTCCACCTGATGGAGGACGCAAAGTCCTACACGGAGCGTTACCGGCTCGAGCGCATTGTCAAGGAGCAGTCGGGCCACGTTCCGGTGCCGATCTCCCTTGTCGAGAAGCCCGGAGCGGAGCCGCAGGAAGTCGCCGACGGCGCCGCACTCTGGGTGAAGCCGCGCTCCGAGATCACACCTGAGGACTACACCGACTTCTACCGCAGCGTGGCCGGCCAGTTCGACGAGCCGGCCCTGACGGTGCATTTCCGAGCCGAGGGCCGCCACGAATACACGGCGCTTGCCTTCGTGCCGGGCTCCACGCCGTTCGACCTGTTCGATCCCGACCGCCACGGGCGGATGAAGCTCTATGTAAAGCGGGTCTTCATCACTGATGAAGCCGAGCTCATGCCGCGATACCTGCGCTTCGTGCGCGGGCTCGTCGACTCGGCCGACCTACCGCTCAACGTCTCGCGCGAGATGATCCAGGAGAGCCCACTTCTCGCTGCCATCAAGAAGGGCGTGACCAGCCGCGTGCTCAGCGAGCTCGAAAAGCTCGCGCAGAACGATGCGGAGGCCTACACCAAGGTGTGGGAGACCTTTGGCCCGGTGCTGAAGGAAGGGCTCTACGAGGATTTCGAGCGGCGCCAGACTCTGCTCGGACTGGCCCGGTTCAAAACCACCGCGTCAAGTGGCGGGTGGCGCTCGCTCAAGGATTATGTCGGCTCCCTCAAGGAGAACCAGACGGCCATCTACTATGTGACGGGGACGGATCTCGCCCGACTCGAGGCCTCGCCGCAGCTCGAAGGATTCCGGGCGCGTGGCATCGAGGTGCTGCTGCTGCCGGATCCGGTCGACAGTTTCTGGGTCACGGCCGGCGTCGATTACGAGGGCAAGCCGTTCAAGTCGGTCACCCAGGGCGCGGCCGACCTGGCGCAGATCCCGCTGACCGAGGCCCAGGAGAATACGGGCGCGCCGGCGCCAGAAGCGGTGACGCAGTTCATCCAGTCCGTGAAGGCCACCCTGGGCGAGGCCGTCGCCGATGTGCGCGCCTCCGAGCGGCTGACGGAAAGCGCCGTCTGCCTCGTGGCGTCCGAGACTGGCATCGACCGCCAGCTCGAGCGGCTTCTCGCCCGAGCGGGTCAGCTGCCGTCTGCGGCCAAACCCGTTCTGGAGATCAACCCGCGCCATGACCTCGTCGTGGCTCTGGCCAACCTTGGCGAGAGTGAGCAGACGCTTCGTGAAGACGCGGCTCACCTGCTGCTGGACGAGGCTCGGATCCTGGACGGTGAACTTCCGGCTGATGCAAAGGCGTTTTCACAGCGGCTCGCTAGGGTGATGCGGCGGTGCGTTCCGTAAGAGGCAATCGCAAATAATCTTCTTGGGGGTGTGGTCGCCAACGACTGCCTCCCGCCATTCCTCAGAAATCAGTTCATACCGCCTACCATTATAATCGGAGCGCTTTTCGCACCTCCGGCGCCACCCTCGTTCCGAAGATTTCAATCGCCTTCATCAGCTTGACGTGGTCCATCACGCCAATGGCCATCTGGATCAGGAAGCGTTCGAATCGGAAGATCTCATGCGCCGCTAGGATCTTGTCCGTCACCTCCGCAGGGCTTCCGACGAAGAGTGCGCCACGTGGTCCCCGTGCCACGTCGAACTGCGCACGGTTGGTCGGCGGCCAGCCGCGTTCCCGCCCAATCCGGTTCATCACCTCCGCCTGCGGGGCATAGAAGGTGTCGGCAGCCTCCTGTGTGGTGTCGGCGACGAAGCCGTGCACGTTGATGGATGTCTTCAGGGTTGCGGGATCGTGGCCGGCCCGCTGGGCTGCCTGCCGGTACAGATCGAAATGGGGTGCAAAACGGGCCGGCTCGCCGCCGATGATGGCCAGGGCAAGCGGCAGCGCGAGCACCCCGGCACGAGCAAGAGACTGCGGGGTCCCGCCGACTGCGATCCAGATCGGCAGTTTCTCCTGATAAGGCCGCGGATAGACGCCACGGTCTGTGATCGGAGGAGTATGTTTCCCGCCTGGCCAGCTGACCTGCTCGCTTTCGTTGAGTTGCATCAGAAGTTGCAGCTTCTCGGCAAAGAGCGTGTCGTAATCATCAAGGTCGTAGCCGAAGAGCGGGAAAGACTCGATGAAGGAGCCGCGGCCGGCCATGATCTCGGCCCGGCCCTGGCTGAGATTGTCGAGGGTGGCGAACTGCTGAAACACGCGGATTGGGTCATCGGAACTGAGCACCGTCACCGCGCTTGTCAGACGAATGCGCTTTGTCTGGGTCGCTGCGGCTGCCAGGGCTACAGCAGGCGCTGAAACCGCATAGTCGGGCCGGTGATGCTCGCCGAGACCAAAAACATCCAGTCCCGCTTGGTCGGCCAGGACAATCTCTTCCACCAGGTTGCGGAGGCGCTCCGCCGGACCAACCCGGCGTCCCGTCGCCGGATCGGCGCCCACGTCGCCGAAGGTGTAGAGTCCAAGTTCCATAAGAATGGTCCTCCCATAGGGCCTTTGCCCCAGTTATAGTCCCACCATGACAGCTATCAGCTGCCCTTTAAATGGTAACCCCGCTAGTGCCCTGCCGATGACCCATGCGCCAGTCACGGGTTATGGCTGGCTGCTGCCCGCTTCCTCGGTAGGGTAGTTCATGCGGTGATGTCACATTAACTCGGGCGTGAGAGCGGGTCGTATAGATCGACTGGCATGACCAAACCTATCAGCTACAAGCGCGACCGCTATCCACCTCCGATCATCGCTCATGCAGTCTGGTTGTACTTCCGTTTTTCACTGAGCTTGCGGCTGGTTGAGGAGATGCTGCTCGAGCGTGGTGTTGTCGTCTCCTACGCGACTGTCCGGCGCTGGGCCATCAAGTTCGGACCAGAGTACACTCGGCGCATCAAACGCAAGAGGCCGAGCCGTCATGACATCTGGCACCTCGACGAGGTGGTCTCTATTGCTGGCCAGAAGCACTGGCTCTGGCGGGCCGTCGACCAGGATGGCTATGTCCTCGATGAAATCGTCCAGACCCGGCGCGACACAGAAGCGGCCAAACGCCTGCCGAAACGTCTGTTGAAGAAGCAGGGCTGCCCTCCACGGCGCATGAGCGCGGACAAGCTGGTCTCCTACACTGCCGCCCGGCGTCAGATCTTGCCGAGGACCGAGCATCGCTCGCGCATGAGTCTGAACAACCGAGCAGAGAATTCACATCTGCCGCTGCGTCGGCGCGAGCGAGCGATGCAGGGCTTTCGATCGCCAAGAAAGTTACAGAGTTTCACCTCAGTGTTCTCTGCCGTCCGCAATCTCTTCGTTCCACTCCGGTGCCGCCGCTCTGCTCTTGCTACCCATCTGCATCGTCTCGCTGCCATGGCGGAATGGAAGTCTGCAGCTTGCGTTCCCGCGTGAGCCGGTCAGGTGACCGCGCTTGCCTCACTGCGCCCGATTTCCGTTAACGCGACAACACCGAGCCAAGCAGGCTGGGCATACATCATAGGAACGATCTCGGCCAAGCAGCCAACCACGGTCGCTGAAGTAGCTCTTGACCGTATCGCTGCTGGTGGGCTTTGCCGCTTCATAAGCGTCGGTGCTGGCACAGCCCGAGCAGCGAATAGCAAAACGGTACTTCGAGGGGGCGCCGCCGCTGCGGGTAATCTGCGGCTCGAACTGACGTGCGATGCCGGGCATTGCAATAGTCCTGATCGTTGGAAGGAGATCTTTGGGGCGGAAAAGACACGCTGTCTTCGCCTCTCGACCTGGAATGAAGCTGTAGGAATGCGCAGAGGAGTACCACTGAACCTGCGAAGCTCCAACTGGTTGGTTATCGCCTTACCGCGTAGACGCTGCTGGACACGCCCGAGCGGTTGCCATTCGCGATAGAAGTGACAGTCCAGGATGCCTGCGCTCTGATCGTCAGCATTATATATCAAGGTAACGGCGGATGCCCGAAGCGACGGAGGCGGACATGAGCGAGACATTTCAGGGGAGGACTATTGCCGGCCGAGGTGACGCTGAGAGTGTCGCCATCCAAGTGCTGAACTTCATTGTCGCAGACGCCGATCGGATTATCCAGTTTCTGAACGTCACCAACCTCCAGCCTGAGACGATCCGGACGTCGGCAACATCATCGCATTTCCTGCTGGGTGTCCTCGAGTATGTGACGAAGGATGATGAGCTTCTGAAAGCAATCGATGAGGAACTGAAGATCCGGCCAGCCGCGATCCTAGCGGCTATTGTGCAACTGTCGCCGGAGCCCGAGATGAAGCCGCTCAATAAGGACGGTAAGGATCAGAAGGTCGACACGGTCCATCAACTACCGAGGCGCAACCTGTTCCACTAGAGGGAAAGGCGTCCCCACCCGCATTTGCCAAGTTGATGAGCAGGACTCCCGTTCCGGAGAGCCAGGATTGGAGTGCGAGCTTCCGCTGGGGTAATGCTCAGACCCAATGACATTTTTGGCGTCCTTCAAGAAAATGGCTTCGCCCGGAGTCGAACCTCCCTGTTGTAGAAACGCTTAAAGGTCAAAGTAGCGGCGGAGAGGCTTCCTTGAACTGTCCGTGTGGCGCCACAGCTACTGCATCACCGAGGCCGTGTGAGTTCTCAGAGCCTGATGGGTCGCAGTTCCAAGCTTGCCCGTAATAGGAAGACCTTTGGCTCGTTCAAAGGCTTCAACGGCCTTTCGAGTTGAGGGGCCTAATGCCCCATCAGCTTTCAGTTTTCCATACCCGAAATCGACAAGCGCTTCCTGTGCCGTGCGGATCTCCTGCTTGGAAAGACGAACAGCGGACGTCGTGCTGACCGCAGAACTTTCCACCATGGTTAGAGGCTGATCTGACGGCCCGGTGAACTGAAGGCGGGTTTGCTCAACCGCCTGACTAACGCTCGTCCGGAGGGAATCCAACTGCTGGAGTTCTTCGGTTGCTGCTTCGATCCGCGCCAGCATAGTATTCAGATCTTGGCCGGCCACAATCTTTTGATCATTGGCTTTCGCCAACTGATTGCGCTCTGCGGTGACACTCTCAATCTGCTGCCGAAGCTGCTGATTCTCACCTTGGAGCGTGTGCTCCTCAAGTCCTGTAGATAGGACGGAGTACACGAACAGGCCCCAGCCGATCACCGTCGCCGCCAGGAGGCCTTTACCTGTTGCGCCGAGCTGCAGCCTGACTTGGTGATTCACATGGCTCATGGGCTTACTCGCGGATCGTTAGCTGAATGTCTGAGAGCGTCGGGTGCTCACATCAGCTCTGCATTGGGTCGAGCTTGTGGCGCAATTGGGCCCACACAAAATCCTTGGGTTCGCATGGTTAATCGATTGTCGCTTCGAGCGATTAGTGACCATTGGCAGACTGCTTGCTGGAGGATGCGCTGCAGCAGCTTGTATCGCGATGCGCTGTTCTGTGAGGCCGATGATCCCATGGGACAGTCAGATAGGGTCATGACATCCTGACGGCAGTTGGGTGGATACCCATAGGACGTCCTTTAGATGCGAAAACTTCTCCACACAGAGAAGCACCCCCGCTGAGGAGGGGCTATCCTCGGCGAGAGCGCTGTGGTGCCTGAGCGCACCACCTCAGGCTGATACGCAACGTGCCCAGCGAGAATGATTTGCAACTGCCAAGGTTAATATTCAGTTCCTAGGAACTATCTTGAGTGGTCTGACTAGATTTCATTGAGGGGTCATCCACAATCATTCGGCGTATGGAACATCCTCCGGCGGCTCGAGAGGGCCAGAATCGACGCTCCGGCGAGGCGCCCGGCCGGTCCCAGGTTCAGCGTTTTCTATCTCATCTGTAGGGCTACAAACGCGCTCCCGTCTGACAAGCTCTTCCCCAAAGCGGTTGATGCGCCGTCTTACAACGGTTCGGCAGCTCTCGCTCTCGATGCCACGGGACAGATCGGCATAGAGGTTACGCTCATAGGTGCGCTCAGTCTCGCCATAGCGGTCATACTGATACTCGCTGTAGGAAACCTCGGTGCCGGTCACGCACCCGCCGAGCAATATGGTGACGGCAGTCAAGGTGACTATAGGACCGACTCGTTTGGACCAGTTCAACATCGGAGCCTCTCTGCGTACGCTGGCGACGCCGACAGGCATCGTCCAGCCTTACAGGGAGTTTCGGGAGGAAGCCTTGAACCGTATCTGAACGGCTCAGCTATCATCACAGGTTAGGGAGATGAGCCCGTGGATGGAGATGATCACCTCAGTAGCCGCTATCAGGCTATCGCCGTGTCAGAGCCCTTCACGTCGGTTCCAACTCCTGCCGCGGCCCTCACGGCTTCCCAATTGGCGAGGCGATCCACACGTTCGTTCTCGGGATGGCCGGCATGACCCTTCACCCACTTCCAGGTGATCTGCCGACCGACCATCAGGACATCCATCTGCTGCCATAGATCCTGGTTCATGACCGGCTTGCCGTCAGCCTTGCGCCACCCTTTGGCCTTCCACCCACGGAGCCACTCGGTCGCGCCCTTAATCACGTACTGGTTGTCGCTGTGGATCACCATGGGAAGATCCTGAGACACAGCCTCAAGGGCTTTAATGGCTGCTGTCATCTCCATCTTGTTGTTCGTCGTGGATGGATCTCGGCCAACGATAGTCTGCTCTTCACCTGCAATGGTGATCACGGCAGCGTATCCGCCTGGGCCAGGGTTTCCCAGACATGCGCCGTCGGTGAAGATAATGGCTTGGTTGGTCATATGGATTTCTCAATAGGTTCGTTGGGGAATGAACTGCCCCAGTGAGCAAACTGGAAGGGCATAAAGCAGGGGAGGGTTTAAGATCCCCTGACCGAACGCCGGCAATCCACAGGAGCGATCTCGCCAAGCGACAAAGCCTGTCGGTAGGAGCCTCAAGCAGCTATCGTGAGGTGGGGCAGGAAAACTGTTTTTAGCGAGTTACAGTCTTGGGTGATATCGTCAGATATAAAGGGTTGCCTGAGGAGACGTGATGGACGATCAGAGGAAGGAACTTCGCAAGCTCATCGCACAACTCCGGCCCGTTCAAGGGCCCCGTTCGACCACGCGCGAGTATCGCAACTTGGACGAACAGAATGATGCGAGGACGGTCTTAGAGGCAGACGGCCTTCAGTTCACGAACCTACGCCACAGGGGCGAGGGGAGAGACCCACCTGACTGTGAGGCGGAGATCAATGGTGTTCGTTGTGGGATTGAACTGACTGAGTTCGTTCACAGGCGGACGCTGGAGAAGTCCATCAAGGCCCACAAAGCTGATAATCGTCATCGCTACTATCATGAGTGGACTCGAGAGGAATTCCTTGAGCAACTCCGAGAGGAGATTGCGAAGAAAGACCAGCCGAGGGATCTGAAAGGCGGTCCTTGGCAGCGGTACTTCCTTATCTTCTGGACGGGAGAGATGCATTTAGGCATCGAGGAGCTAACGGACTTCCCTGATGGTGTTGTATTCGAGTGCGAACTGATCACAGAAGCACTCATGGGCTTGGACTATCACCCAGGCCGGGGATACCCAGCTATCGGTATTCCAGTGGTCAGGAAGTTGGCAGTCATCCGATGACTATGTGTCGTTAAGGCGAGGAGCTTCCAGGTTTGCTTTGAAGATAAGAGAGTGAACAGCAGTCCATCCGGCTGAATGCTTGTCAGCGGGCAAGAACCCCTTTGCACAAACAATTGCTCGCAGGGCAGTTTTAGCTGGGCCATCTGTCAAGGTTGATCTTCAACGATCAAGTTTCTCCGCCGAGTGGTCAGTGGCTATTCAAGCGCTTCAGTATCTCCAAGAGCCGCGTGCCAACCTCTATGGCTTGCTCTGCTGCATGTGGATCAACATCAAAGCCGTGTGAGTCCTGGTTCATCGCCTGCAGTGCAACCTCAAACTCACACACGCCTTCCAAGGTGATCCCATCCCGCTCCACCTCCTGGAGCATAGGACCGATTCCTATGCTGCCAGTGCCTCGGCCGCGTGCTTGCAACAGCAAGCGCAACTCGCGCTCGATCTCAATCCGGAGCTTCACAGCCGACATCAAGGGGAATTCGCGAGCCAACTCCTCGGCAGTCGGCAGGTTGCCTTGCAGCTGAGTCGGAAGCGAGGGGGAGAGCCGATACTCAGCGACACCCATTGGTTTGGCGGAGTCGCGCAAGGCATACTCCACCACAACCGCATTCTTTCCCTTGCAGAGGATGATCCCAATGCTCGGTCCGTCAGTTTCGTGGCGAAGCTGGTCGTCGACGGCTGAGAGATAGAAGTTCATCTTGCCGGCGAACTCCGGCCTGAACTCCTCGATCTTGAGTTTGAGAACAACAAAGCAGCGTAGGCGCAGATGGTAAAAAAGCAGATCGAGGTAGTAGTCCTGGCCACCCACCTCGAGCGGATATTGGCTGCCGACGAACGCAAAGCCTTTGCCCAGTTCAAGGATGAGCGATCGGAGATGGTCCAGGAGGCTGCGCTCAAGTTCCCGCTCGGACATGTCTAGACCGAGTTCCAAGAAGTCGAAGCTGTAGGGATCCTTGACCAGCTCCTTGGCGAGCTCTGACTGGGGAGCGGGCAGGGTCCGCTCGAAGTTGGTGATGGCTTTGCCCTGGCGATGATACACACCGCTTTCGATCTGGTGGACCAGGATGTTGGGGCTCCAGCCATGCTCGATAGCCTGACGGGCATACCAGAGACGCTCTGCCGGATCCTTTACGGCCTCGACCAGGCGAACATTGTGGCCCCACGGCAATCGTGCAACAACCTGTTGCACGATCTCCCGATCAGGATAGGCCTCGGCGAACGCCCGCATGTATTTGAGGTTTCGCCCCGAGAGGCCAGTCATCTCCGGGAATGCCCGCCGCAGATCTTCGCCGAGCCGGTCGATCACGCGAGCGCCCCAACCTTCGGTCGCCTGCCGGTCGAGGATGTCACTGCCGATGCTCCAGTAAAGAAGGATCAGCTCCTGGTTGACCGCGGCAGCGGCCCGAAGGCGGGCGGCACGAATCCGCTCCTTCAGCTCACTCAGAAGTGCTGTGTATCCGTTGAGTTCCGGCTCGGGAGGTGTACGCACCATGGCATGACTTTAGCAGAGGGGGGCGAGAACCGCTGTAGCCGAAAGCTGTTACCTTTTTAGCCTTCGATCTAAGCCGATTCTAAACAAGATAACATTTCGAACAATAAACATTATGGAACTTACAACTGTGGATTGTCAGCTGTCGCTCGCTACAGATCAGGATCTGGGCTCGTGCCGAGGGACAAAAACCAATCGGCATACGGTGTATCTCTGACCAGCTGCCGATTATAATCCGGCGCGCCGTCACTCCGCCATATCGCTTTCGGTTTGTTTGTCTCCTACGAGAGACAACGGCCAGCACCTCACCCATGCTAAAGTTAGGCTCTCGGTCAATCGGGTCAACGGAACCAGCTCAGGTCACAGCACTCGGAGTGCATAGGTCTTCATGAATGCTGCCGTGAGGGTTCGCTCAAGCTCCCATGTCAGTGGAGACGGGTTGGTTCTGTTCCAGGCTCGCTGGTGCCGCTGCACGAAGCGCTTGCGACTGCGCTTGACTTCGCTGGGTAGATGGGTCGCCAGAGGCGCGAAGCTGCGGCGCAGTTGAACCTCCGTCCGCTTCCTGGACGGGAGGGCAACCTCCGCTGCTTCAGCCGCAGTGAGATCGTCTGAAGTCGGATCCGGATGGCGCACATACGCATCCCGCTCAATCTGGATGAAAGCCCTGTGCTGGGCTGTCTCGTACTCTCGTAGGCCGGGAACGTGTTCCAGGAGGTAGGCCTCAAGAGCCTCACCCCTGCCCTCCTGCTCGGATCTGACCGAATGGCTCTGTTTGGGCATGGCGTGAGGCTCCTTACGTCCTGTTCTCACCGCTGGTGTCCTAGATCTCAGCTCCATCAAGCCATGTCTGGGCATCCTCTAGGCTGCCGAACGCGTGCTCTGCCTCGGTAAAGGATGCTGGCCTACTTCTGGGATGCACGTCCATCAGAAGTTCTGCGGTCCATGTGACATTGCTCGTTGTGCCGCTCCGCACTAGGCTAGCAATGATCACCCCATCCAGCAGCACGTCATAGCTACCAGGGGCGAGCCGGGAGAGTGAGTAAGGCATGCGCAATCCTTGAATGGCTTCCACAAGGCCGCCGCTTCTACCGACCTGGACGCAACGTAATCCATCACCGCTGCCGTGGTGACAGCGAACGGGCCAGCCCACGGATGACCTCGTCCTCAATATGGAGGTCATCGATCTCCTCATCCATCTCAGGTACCGATTCAAGGGCAGGAGCCTTGAAGCCTGGAGTGACATCAGCCGCCGAGGCGTCTGAGATCGCAGCTACGTGCCGCCCTGGCCACGTGGTGAGACGATCCTCCAGCAGGTCGAGCAGGCTGTTGAGAGCCCCGTTCGTAACGTCCACGTCCCGTGCATCTGGAACACCCTCGAGAGCCAGGCGCCGGCGCCGATAGGGAGGCTCGGCGCTGACCTCTGGGCCGAACCAGGACAAAGGATGGAAGTTCGGTTCGTCCTTTGACGGAACGGCCACTGTCACCAGATCGAGGGGAGCGGGTCTGATGGAATGAAGAACCTGGATCTCGTATGAGCCAATCGAAAGGCTGGTGCGCAGGTACTCCACCTGCCCTTGGCTGACCGCGAGCAGGTTTTGAGCATGGGCCAGTGGCAGGTCCGCCCGCTCCTCGGGTGCTTCCTCTCTCCCAACCTCCAGGATTAGGCTGGTTCTGCCTTCCTCGGCCTGCACATACGTGCTGCGGTGCGGCTGCCCGGGGAAGTAGTCCTCCCGCACGTGCTCGCCTCCCCTCTCCTTCCGGATCAGGCGCGCCAGAGACGGAGCGATGATGAACAGGCGCTGTATGGGCAAGCGGCAGGCCTCTCTCAGGGGTTGCGAACGGGCGTTTGCCCTGCCCTCAACCTAGGGCACAACCTTGGGAGAGAAAGCAAACGGCGCTTCAGTCGGCCGTGGACATCCCCGGCAAAGAGAAGCGCCCCGACACGGGAGAGGCGCTTGAGTTCCAGAGGGAGAACCAGACCCCGGCCGCTCCATTCCATCATAAACCAGACCAGAATGCCTAATCAACGAGGCTGTGGCTGCATCTAATCTTGCATCCTGCTCACCCATGCCCCATGTCAGCCTAGCCTCTGGGTCCGGGCCCCTCTGGCGAGCGGGTCGCCGCTCGCGATGTCGGACTTCTTCTCTTGCTCCTGCGCCCACGAGCGCGACCGCAATTGGAGGATCCCACTATGGATTCCGCTGCTTTCCGGACCAACACGACTTCACCTCCTTCAGGCCGGCTCCTCCCCACTGTGATCAGATTGGTCGTCCTCACCACAGCAGGGGTCGCCTTGCTGGCTGTGATGCTCATAGGGCTCTTCGTCGTGCTCCCTCTGCTGCTGGCTGGCGGCATTGCATCGTACTTCTATCTTCGGCGTCGCTTGCGTCAGGCACAGCACCGCTCCCGAGACGGCGTGATCGACGCAGAGTACACGGTGATTGACCGCCGGTAGAGTGCTATGGGCTCTGGTCCATGTGCCATGCGCCCAGAGCCTTTCCGTACCGTTGACGATAGGCGCTCACTCCCAATGCGCATTGATGACACTCAAGTTGGGACAAGCGCGTCGCCAGATCGCCTGTGGGGGTCAATCCCATGACACTGCGTCAAGCCCACGCTATCGGATCAAGAGCGCTGATGTTCCTCTCGCATCCCACCATGTTCGGTATGACCGCGGCACAATCGAAGAATTCCGACTTTCACCGGGATTAAGAAGCCTGTGAGGTTCGTCTACCTTACATGACAGATATCAAAGCCACTGATGTCATAGGTGTGCTCAGCCCCTTGCGCCGCTACGCGAGGTCGCTGGCCCGTGATGAACACCTGGCCGAGGACCTGGTGCAGGAGACGCTTGTCCGTGCTTATGAGGGTCGAAGCTCCTTCCGTTCCGGCAATCTACGAGGCTGGTTGCTCTCGATCCTGCACAACACGTTCCTGGACGGGCGCCGCCGCCACATGGCGGAGGCCCGGCGCCTGGAGCAGGCCGCCATCTTGGCCGAGACGACGGCTCCTGCTGAGCAGGAAAGCCGAGTGCGGCTTCAGCAGATCCAGGCCGCATTCATGAGCCTCCCCGACGAGCAGCGTGCCGCTCTCCATCTCGTGGCCATTGAGGGCCTGTCCTACCAGGACGCCGCCGCTGCACTTCAGATCCCGATCGGCACCCTAATGTCCCGGCTGGGCCGTGCCCGTGCGGCCCTGCGAGCCTTCGAGGCCGGCAGCCTCTCGGATGCCTCGGAACCCAGGACACGGCCTGGCTTGCGCATAGTTGGAGGGTCCGATGTTTGATCCCATCACCGAAGATGACCTGCACGCCTATGTGGATGACCAGCTCGACCCCACCCGCCGGATCGAGGTCGAGGAGTATCTTGCTCACAACCCGGAGGCAGCGGCGCGGGTTATGGCCGACCTGAAGGACCGTGACGCCCTGCGCCTCGCCTTCCAGACCGAATTGCCCCGTCCCCGGGAACCCCTGCTTGAAGCCGCCAGACGGCTTGAGCGGGGACTTGCCTGGCGCGAGACTGGCTTGAGGCTCCGCCGGATTGCCGCAGTCGTTGCCCTCATTGGGTTTGGTTGGTTCGCTCATGGGCAGGTTGGCTTTGGAATCACCGACAGTGAAGCCTCCCCCAAGCCGCCCGCGTTCGTCGAGGACGCCCTGCACTCGCATGAGACGGGCCTTCTGCGTGCTCGGATGGTCTCTCAGCCTGAAGTCGAGGCCTACGACTCTGCCGAAATCCTGGCTGAGACAGGAATCAAACTCCCTGCCCTGCCCAAGGAATGGCAGGTTCGGGATGCGCAGGTTTTTCCATCCCGATACGGTCACAGCGTCGAACTTGTCATTGATGCCAGCGATCTTGGCCGAGTGTCCCTTTTTGCTGCTCAGACGCCGGCTTTCGACGTGATCGCCCCAACCCTGGCACGCTTCGATAAGGCCAACGCCGTGTACTGGCAAACAGGGCCCCTCGCCTATGCTCTAACAGGATCTGGCAGCGACAAAGCTCTGGAACAGGCTGCCACTCGGCTGTCCCACAAGCTTCAGTAACCCTCAACAGGAGAGCCTTAATGAACACCCCCTATGCCTGGCAGACCACAACCGCCCGTCCAAGCGGCGCCGTCTTCGACGAAGGCCTGCGCCAGCACATGCTGCGGGTGTACAACTACATGGGCATTGGCCTGGTGGTGACGGGGCTCGTGGCCTTCTTCATCGCCTCGACCCCTGCCCTTTATGTGCCGATCTTCGAGACGCCGCTCAAATGGGTGGTGATGCTGGCGCCGCTGGCTTTCATCTTCTTCTTTTCGTTCCGCATGGACCGGATGTCGGCGGCCTCCGCCCGCACCGCCTTCTTCGCCTTCTCGGCGGTGATGGGACTGTCGCTCGCCTCTGTGTTCCTGGTGTTTACCGGCGCGAGCATCGCTCGCACCTTCTTCATCACCGCCACGATGTTCGGCGCCACCAGCCTCTACGGCTACACCACCAAGCGCGATCTCTCCAAGTTCGGTTCTTTCCTGATCATGGGCCTGATCGGCATCATCGTCGCCTCGCTGGTGAACATCTTCCTTGGCTCGAGTCTGCTGCAATTCGCGATCTCTATCATCGGCGTGCTCGTGTTCACGGGCCTGACGGCCTACGACACGCAGAACATCAAGGAGCAGTACGCCGAAGGCTTTGGGCATGAAGCCAATGACAAGATGGCCGTGTTCGGCGCACTCTCGCTCTACCTGAACTTCGTCAACATCTTCCAGCTTCTCCTCAGCCTCACAGGCCAGCGGGAGGAGTAATCCCTGGCCACAACTTCATTGCAGAGAAAGGATTGCGATCCATGGATCATCAGGACCGTCAAGCCATCGAGCACCTGTTTGGCAAGCTTGCCCAGGTGGAGGGCCAGTCGGCGCCCCCGGATGCGCAGGCTGCGGAGTTCATCCGCTCACAGACCGCACGGCAGCCGAATGCACCTTACTACATGGCTCAGACCATTGTGGTGCAGGAACAGGCGTTGAACGCTGCTCAAGCCAGGATTGCGGACCTGGAGCACCAGCTTTCCAGCCGACCCGCCGGCGGAGGCGGGTTCCTGTCCAACCTCTTCGGCGGTGGGCAAGCCCGTCCCCAGCCTTACCAGCCGCAGCCGACGCACGGCATACCCTCTCACATGGCGCCTGGCATGGGAGGCATGATGGGCGGCATGACCCAACAGCGCGGAGGCGGCGGCTTCTTGGCAGGGGCAGCCCAGACAGCCATGGGTGTTGCAGGAGGCATGATGCTCGGCAACATGCTCGCCGGCGCCTTTGGCGGCGATGATGCCAAGGCCGGAGAGGCCAACCAGGCGGAGCCGCAGCAGGCTGCCGCTGAGGACGCCGGAGACTCCGGCGAAGACTTTGGGTTCGATGAAGCCTGATTCCTGATTGGGAACCAAGACAGGAGCGCGCTTGAGTGCTCCTGTCCTCGACTTCGTCAAATTGAAAACTGTCGCTCTCACGGCCTTTCGCGCCGCGACTGCTGCCTGAACACGACTGAAGACCATATGGCAAAGCGATATCGGTCGGGTTTTCTTTCTCCACCTTAGATGGAATGCGTCAATTTTCACCTGCGCGAGCGCGTGCAACCGGAGCGCTATAACTCTCCACCCTCAGGAGTGTCGAACGTGACGGACTGCCGGGCGCAGTAACAGCTTTGCTTCCCGTCGACGGGTAAATCATCGTCTCAATCCCAGGAATGTAAGGGCCCTCGAATGGACTTCACGTGGTTATCCGATCCGACTGCCTTGGTGGCACTGGCGACCCTGATCGTAATGGAAGTGGTGCTCGGCATCGACAACCTGATCTTCATCTCGATCCTCACCAACAAGCTGCCCGAACATCAGCGCTCAAAGGCCCGCCGCATCGGCATCGGATTAGCCCTGATCCTTCGCCTTGGGCTGCTTGGCACCATTGCGATTATCGTGACCCTGACCGAACCTCTTTTTACAGCGTTCGACCACGGGTTCTCCTGGCGCGACCTGATCCTGATCGGCGGTGGCCTGTTCCTCGTGTGGAAGGCTACGAAGGAGATCCATCACAACGTTGATCCCAGTCCTTCCGACGATGTCTTTGATACGGCGAAGGCGACAATGACCTTCGGCGCGGCCATTACCCAGATCCTGCTTCTCGATCTTGTGTTCTCACTCGACAGCATCATCACGGCGGTCGGCATGACGGACCATGTGGCCATCATGGTGATCGCCGTCATTGTCGCAGTCACGGCAATGCTGCTGGCTGCTAACCCTCTCGCGCAGTTCATCAACAACAATCCCACGGTAGTGATGCTGGCGCTCGGCTTCCTGATGATAATCGGCATGACCCTGATCGCGGAGGGCTTCGGCGCTGATGTGCCTAAAGGCTACATCTATGCCGCCATGGCGTTCTCGGCCCTTGTTGAGGGCTTGAACATGCTCTCCCGTCGTGCAGCCCGGCGCAAGGCTGCCGGTGGTCTCGCCGATCCGGATCGCTGAGTTCGCAAGAAAGGCTGCTTCTGCCTCCCTCCCCTCGCAGCTTCATCCTCGTGAAAGGAGTCCTTTAATGGGTAGCATGAAACCCTCCGCCACAATGATTCCGTCGCTCGCTTGCGTCGTTTTCCTGGCTGGCACAGCCGCCCTGGCCCAGACCAACAGCGCCCATCGGAGCGCGGAGGCGGTCGCCGGCAAGTCGCTTCGCCTAGGGACCTATGGCAACGTGCAGAAAGACTGCACGTCAGGGCGGCTGCCGACGGTGCGGGTGCTGACGCCACCCAAGCACGGTGAGTTGAACGTTCGCAGCGGCAACCTCAAGGCGGGCCGGATCACCCGCTGCCCAAACCTGAGGGCAACAGCGCAAGGGATCTTTTATCAGGCCAGCCCAAAGTACAGCGGAACGGACGAGATCAGCTATGAGGTCAAGTCTGCCAGCGGCAAGGTGGAGACCCACACCGTCAGGATCACAGTAAAGGACGTGCCGGCCTCGGATACCAAGCCAGAGCAAGACACCGAATTTTGACCCATGACGAACTCGGTTCAGGGTATGTGGGCAGCAGGAGTGAGAGCCCTGTCGAACCCGATCCTGGTGCATCTTCGTCCTTCCGCCTTGGCGGCGTAGAGGGCGCGATCCGCGCGGTGAGGAATCGAGCTTTGGTCGTCCTGAAGCAGGGCCTCGGTCAGGCCGGCGCTGAAGGCAATGGGCTGACGGGTGGCCTGGTCGGGCAATGTCGCGGGCGGTAATCCCGCTCTGATCCCGTCAAGCAGTCGAGCCGCCTCATTGAGACGGACATCCGCCAAGAGCATCAGGAACTCCTCCCCTCCAATCCGGCCGATGTGATCGCCGGGGCGCAGCCTCTCACGGCAGACTTGGGCGAAATGCCGGAGAACGGCATCGTCGGCATCATGCCCGTAGGTGTCGTTGATGTCCTTGAACCGATCGATGTCAATGATGGCGGCACACAGGCCGGTGCCGGACAGCCTGTCCGCTAGGAGCGCCTCATCGAGCAGCTCGAGGATGTAACGGCGGTTCGGCAACTCGGTGAGGGGATCCGTGCGCGAGGCCAGGGGAGCCGCCTCATGCGCCTGGTGCAGGGATTTCTCGTTATGTTTCAGGGCAGAGATGTCTGTTCCTACGGTCATGACTCATCCGTTTCACCCATTTGGGCTAATACCCCGAAAGAAAGGGCGCCTTCCGTTTCCTGTGGTGAGCTTCTCCCCCACTACTACAGGTCTGAGTAACGGGTGCGTGTGATTTTGAATCGTTTGCTCAGAGTGCGAGGGAATGCCTCCGGGGCATCCTAGACATCTGATTCAAACATTAACGGACTCGTTGCGAAGCCAAGGACACGCGTTGCAAGCCATCAGGAGGGCCGCTGAACCAGCGATGGTCGGGTGCGACAGCTTGGCTATGTTTGCTGATGATGCTTATGCCTTTCGGAGGCGGCTGAATTGATCTAGGACAACACATCTCTTTAATGAAGGTAGTATTTCCTAAGGCGACCTAAAACTCGCTTAACGAAACAATTTTTGATATATAATAATAGAAGTAAGGATGCCCAAGTGGGGGTTGTCAGCACGTCATCCTGGCCCGAGGGGGGCTCGGATCAAGGTTTTCCTCCTGATCCCATGTCACTCCTGGGCGGGATCAGCGACTGTATTTACTGCTTGGATGCACAGTGGCGGTTTACCTTCCTGAGCAACCGTGCGGTTGCTGAGATTGCTGGAGGGCGACGTCTCATCGGCGTAAGCATCTGGAATGCATTTCCGGATACTGTCGGGTCGCTGTTTGAGATCCACTACCGTCGCGCCATGAACGAGAAGTCACGGCAGGTTTTTGAAGCGTTCTATCCTCCATTGTCGGCTTGGTACGAAGTTCATGCAGTCCCTTCTGGGACTGGGATTGCCGTGTTCTTCCGCAATGTAAATGACCGCCGGGCCGCATCTGAAGCTCTTCGTGCCAGAGAGCGCCAACTTGAGACTGTGTTCAGCCAGAGCATGGTCGGCATCCTCCACCATGACCTGAAGAACCAAGTGCTGATGATTAATCAGCGCTTCTGCGACATCCTCGGGCGCTCCAGGGAAGAAATCGAGGGTCTGTCCATCCAAGAGTTCACCCATCCTGAGGACGCTCAGTGGAACATGCCTCTGTTCGTCCAGCGCCTTCAACTGGGCGAACCGTTCCAGATCGAGAAGCGCTACTTACGCCCTGGTGGTTCGTGGATCTGGTGCGCCGTCAACGTATCGTTTGTCAGAGATGATACAGGTGAGGTCGCCTCCGTCATTGTCATTGCCCAAGATATCCATGAGCGTAAAGTTGCAGAGGAAAGGACCCGCAAAACTCAGGATCTGCTTCAGGCCGTCATGGACAGCGTTGAGGATGTGATTTTTGTCAAGGACATGCATGGACGGTTCGTCTTCGTCAACAAGCAGGTAGCCGGAGATAGATCTCTTCTTGGCAAGCGGGTTCAGGACCTCTACCCACCGGAACTCGCCGATGGATACATAAAGGCTGATCAGCCTGTTCTGAGCAAAGGTGAGGTCACCAGGGTTGAAGAGACCATCCCGATTAAGGGGGCGGCTCGTCAGTTCCAAACGGTGAAGGTGCCCTGGTGGCAGGACAACCAAATCGTTGGCCTCATCGGTGTATCACGGGATATGACGGAGCAGCTTCAGGCTGCACGCGAGTTGCGGGAGAGCAGGCGCAAGCTTGCAACACTTATCGACAATCTTCCTGGTCTCGTCTACGCAGCCGACCCGGACCTGCCCTGGCCTATCACTTTCATCAGCGAGGGCGCAGCAGAACTGACCGGGTATCCTGCAGATGATTTTGCCAGTCATCGGGTCAATTGGGCGGATGTCGTTTACCCCGAGGACCTCGCAGAGCTGGAGGAGGCCGTGTCCCAGGCCCGCCAGGATCAGCGTCCGTTCTCAGCCGTCTATCGCATCATTACGGCTTCGAATGAAATCCGCTGGGTTCTGGATCGTGGCCAGTTCACCTATGCCGAGTCCGGCGAAGCCGTCTCGCTCGATGGATTCGTGGGCGACATAACCAAGCAGAAGCAGGCGGAGGAGCGTATCCGCTGGGCGGCCCAGCACGACCCATTGACCCAGCTTCCCAATAGAGCCCTTTTCAATGAGAGGCTTGAGGCTGCTGTCAAGACATCTCTCGGAACGGGATGCTCACTCGGGTTGCTCTTCGTTGATATGGATCACCTGAAACAGGTGAACGATACAATCGGACACGATGCGGGCGACTGCCTCATCCAGGAGGTTGCCAACAGGCTTCGGAAGTCTGTGCGTGATGGGGACATGGTGTCCCGCAATGGCGGAGATGAATTTGCTATTCTGCTGCCCGGCCTTAATGGTGAGGCTGAACTGAATGCCGTTACCGAGAGCATTCTGAAACACCTCGAAGAACTTCTCATTTACGGCAGCCGTATGCTCGATTGTCGGGTGAGCATCGGGGCCAGCATCTGGCCCAAGCAAGGAAGCAAGCTCTCGGAAGTTATGAAGCAGGCCGACATGGCGCTCCAGGCCGCAAAAGCATCAGGGCGTGGAACAGCTAGGCTCTTTGATCCGACTATGCGGCTAGAGGCGCAACGGAGGGCAGTCATGCTGAACCGCGCACGACATGCCATCGACAAGCGTCACATCGAGCCATTCTACCAGCCCAAGGTTGATCTGAGCACAGGGGAGTTGGCTGGATTTGAGGCGCTACTGCGTTGGCGCGACCGGCTTGGCAACATGAAGTCGCCAGCGGATATCGGAGCCGCATTCGAGGACGCTCGCTTTGCTATTGCAATGGGTCAGCAGATACAGGACTGCGTGGTTGAGGACACTCGCAAGTGGCTCGACTACGGTATCGAGTTCGGTCATATGGCGTTCAATGCTTCTGCTGCTGAGTTCGGCAGTGGCGGTTTTGCCGAGGACCTGCTGGAGCGTCTCAGATCCGCAGGTATCCCCACCCGGTGCATCGAAGTCGAGGTTGTCGAAACGGTGTTCGTTGGCAGGGGCGCTGAGTACGTTGAGGAGGCGCTCAGAACCCTGCACAAGGAGGGCGTGAGGATAGCATTGGACGACTTTGGTACTGGATATGCCTCCCTCTTGCACCTCAAGCAATTCCCCGTGGATGTGATCAAAGTCGATCAATCCTTTGTCTGGGGGCTCGCCAGAAAGCCGGAAGACGCTGCAATTCTATCGGCGGTTCTCGCCCTTGGCCGCAGCCTAGGAATGACAACTGTTGCAGAAGGAGTCGAAACATTGGATCAAGCTGCATTCCTCCGCGCGGCGGGGTGTGACTTGGGGCAAGGTTACCTTTTTGGAAAGCCAACTTCGAGAGGACTTATCCCGGAACTCATCAGATCGTGGGATGCAGAGCAACAGCGGCGTGGTTGGTAGACCTCGAGCTTAGTCTCATCCCCGTCAGCGGAAGGTGGGGTGTGTTTCGCCGATAGCCTTGTGTGGGTGATGTCACGGTAACTCTTTGTCATGGCCTCCGGAGTAGGAACGGCGCCATGCCCAAGCCCGTCAGCTACAAACGCCACCGCTTTCCAGCCGAGATCATCGCCCATGCTGTCTGGTTATACTTCAGATTTCCTCTGAGCCTGCGCTTGGTCGAGGAGATGCTGCTCGAGTGGGGCATCGTTGTTTCGTACGAGACGATCCGGTGATGGGGAAAGAAGTTCGGTCCCGAATATGTCCGCCGGCTGCGTCGTAAGCCGCCCAGCCAGAATGACGTCTGGCATTTAGATGAAGTGTTGATCAGCATTACGGGTAAGAAGCACTGGTTGTGGCGGGCTGTGGACCAGGACGGATATGTGCTCGACGAACTCGTTCAGAACCGACGCGACACAAAGGCGGCCAAGCGCTTGCTGACCCGGCTGATGAAAAAGCAGGGCATGGCACCCAAGCGTATCATCACCGACATGCTACCCTTATATAGAGCTGCCAGACGCCAAGTCATGCCAAGGGTTGAGCACCGGTCCCACAAGGGCCTAAATAACAGGGCTGAGAACTCGCATCTCCCGCTGCGAAAGCGGGAGAGCACGATGCAGGGCTTCCGGTCCGCAGGAGGTCTGCAGCGCTTCACCTTCGTCTTTTCCGCAGTCAGGAACTTGTTCGTTCCCGCCCGGTCCAACCGAACGGCACTTTCCACCCACATTCACCGCCTTCAGGCTATGGCAGCATGGAGAGCCGCGGCGGGCGTGCTCGCGTGAAATCAGCGAAGCAGGCCTTATTGCAGCCTCTTCAGGTTACCGTGACATCACCCCACAGATTGTCCGACTGCGCGTTCCACCAGGTCCCTCGCTGACCCAAGCCCGGCAAAGGGTCCGTCTGCTCGATGTGCGGGCCTCAACAGATTTCGATCACTTCTACTATCTGGATGAGGGCGCAGTTGCTTGCGTCCGCGCCGAGTGCCAAGCCGCTTCACTTGTCAACTGGTCATCATCGCACGTGGCCCAATGCGGTCCGCCCCCCCCTCATCGGCTTGATTGATACTGGCATCAACCTTGAGCACGAAGCCCTGAAGGAACAAGCGATCGAGGTTGTGCCGCGCCGTGCAAGCCGTGCGGATGCCTCTTTACGGGATCACGGCACCGCGATTGCCGCCCTCCTGGTGGGTCGTCCGGGAAGCTCAACACCTGGCCTCCTGCCGGAGGCGAAGCT
>NZ_JAEQMY010000005.1 GCF_016743775.1 Microvirga aerilata
TGGTCCACCTCTCGGACCTCGACTGGAACCGTCCGGGCGAGCAGGTCATCGACGACTTCAAGAAGGGCGACGTCGTGCGCGCCCAGGTTCTCGACGTGGACGTCGAGAAGGAGCGCATCTCGCTCGGCATCAAGCAGCTTGCGGGCGATCCCTTCGCCGAAGCCGGCGAGATCAAGAAGGGTCAGATCGTCACCTGCGAGGTTCTCGAGGTGAAGGACGGCGGCCTGGAAGTGAAGATCGTCGACACCGACCTCTCCACCTTCATCAAGCGCAACGAGCTTGCTCGTGACCGCGCCGACCAGCGCCCCGAGCGCTTCGCCGCCGGCGAGAAGCTCGATGCCCGCGTCACGCAGTTCGACCGCAAGGCCCGCCGCGTCACCGTCTCCATCAAGGCCCTCGAGGTCGCTGAGGAGAAGGAGGCCATGGCCCAGTTCGGTTCGGCCGACTCTGGCGCGTCGCTCGGCGACATCCTCGGCGCTGCGCTGAAGGCCCGCACCGACAAGAAGTAATCGGCCTCCGACATTCGGAGTCTGATGGATCCCCGGGCCGCAAGCCCGGGGATTTTTGTTTGGGTGTCTCATTCGAGGGGAGGGGTGGCTGGGTGAGCGGTTGAACCAGCATGCCGCTTCTCTCCCACACGGGGGCGGGGGCGTAGCAGTCGGGATGCTGACCGAACGAAGCACGGCGGTTTGACATTCCGGCCCCACCCTCGATCCCTCTCCGCAAGGGGCAGGCAAGCACGTCCCACATTCTCGACCGACCAGACATTCCGGGAGCCTGCGCATCGCCATCGCGCGGGTTTTTTGTTGGCCCCGTCTCTTGCTGCCCTATCTGCCTTCGCAGGACGCATGTTCAGGCGAAACGGATTCCGGTTCGCCGCCTGGATAATGCGTCCGAACCGCTCTAGGGTGCTGCCCCTCATTCCCGACGTGAACCCAGCAAGAGACGAACAGATGTCCATCGATGCCGAAGCCATCGCCGACCGCCGCCGTCTGCGCCGCAAGCTCTCCTTCTGGCGGGTGCTCGGATTTTCAGGCCTCATCGCGGCCGTGACCGCCATCGGCTATGCCGCCGCGGACCGGTTGGGTTATGGCGGCGTGCAGAGCCAGATCGCCCGGATCTCCGTCGGCGGCGTGATCACGGGCAACCAGCGCCTGGCGGACCTGATGGAGCGGGTCGGCAATGCCGGCTCCGTGTCCGGCGTGGTGATCTCCATCAACAGCCCGGGCGGCACCACGACGGGCTCCGAGGAGCTCTACCGCAATATCCGCAGGCTCTCCGAGAAGAAGCCCGTCGTGGCCTTCGTGGACGGGACGGCGGCGTCGGGCGGCTACATCACGGCGATCGCCTCCGACTATATCGTCGCCCGGGAGACGTCGCTGGTGGGCTCCATCGGCGTGCTGTTCCAATACCCCGACGTGTCGGGGCTCATGGGCCAGGTCGGCGTGAAGCTCGAAGAGATCAAGTCCACGCCCCTCAAAGCGGAGCCCAGCCCCTTCAAGCCGACTTCGCCGGAAGCCCGTGCCGCCATCCAGGGCGTGGTCAACGACACCTACGACTGGTTCAAGGCCCTGGTGCGCGAGCGCCGCCGCCTGAACGAAGGCGAGCTCGCCACCGCCTCCAACGGCCAGGTCTTCAGCGGCCGGCAGAGCGTTCCCCTCAAGCTCGTGGACCGGATCGGCAGCGAGCGCGACGCCGTCGCCTGGCTCGAGCAGGAAAAGGGCGTGGCCAAGAACCTGCCGATTCGCGATTGGGAGCCGAGCAGCGACCGGGACTTCTCGGTGTTCTCCATGACCGCGGCGGCCGTGGATCTCCTGGGCTTCGAAGGCGCGGCCGATGCGCTCCGCCGTGCTTCTGCTCACGCACAGGCAGCTCAGCTTGACGGCCTACTGGCTGTCTGGCACCCTTTGGAAAAATAAAGCAACGTCAAAGATATAGCCTTTCCATGATCAAATCCGAACTGGTGCTCAAGATCGCTGAGCAGAACCCGCATCTCTACCAGCGCGACGTGGAGAAGATCGTGAACGCGATCCTCGACACCATCGCCGATGCCCTGGCCCGGGGCGACCGGGTGGAGCTGCGCGGCTTCGGGGCATTCTCGGTGAAGAAGCGCGATGCCCGCACGGGCCGCAACCCGCGCACGGGGCAATCCGTTTCCATTTCCGAAAAGGTCGTTCCCGTCTTCAAGACGGGCAAGGAAATGCGTCAGCGGCTCAACGCTCCGGCTCCCAAGGTGCTGAAAGCGGCAGCTGCGCAATAACTCTCGAGAGGTGTTCGTGATTCGCTTTCTGAAGGCGCTCATTCTCCTGCCGGTCGCCATTCTGGTCGTCCTGCTCGCGGTGGCGAACCGCGCGCCGGTCACCCTGTCCCTGGACCCGTTTTCCCAGGAGGCGCCGGAATTCGCCACCCAGCTGCCGCTCTTTGCCGTCATCTTTGCGGCCGTGATGCTGGGCGTGGTGATCGGCGGCGTGGCGAGCTGGCTCGCCCAAGGCAAACACCGCAAATCCCGCCGGCGTCTGCGGCGCGAAACCCGGCAGCTGCGCCACGAGACCGAGCAGCTGAAGGCCCAGGGTCCCGCGACGACGCTGCCTGCGGCGCTGCCGCAGGGCCGCGGGTTCTAAACGACTCCCATGCGTGTCGTCTCCGCCGCCGAGATCGATCGGACGCTCACCTTCCCGGCCCTGATAGACGCCCTTTCGGAGGCTTTTCGGGGCGATCTGGTCACGCCGGTCCGCCATCACCACGAGATCGAGCGGCCGGGCGCGCACGGAACGCTCCTGCTCATGCCGGCCTGGACCGGTCCCGCCACCCAGGACGGGTTCGTGGGCGTCAAGATCGTGTCCGTGTTTCCGGAGAACGGCGCTAAGAACCTGCCCAGCGTGATGGGCTCCTATCTTCTGATGGACGGCGTGACCGGCGCGCCCGTCGCGGTTCTCGACGGCACACGCCTGACGGCCTGGCGCACGGCCGCCGCCTCGGCGCTGGCGGCGCGCCACCTCGCCCGGGAGGATGCAAGCCGCATGGTGATGGTGGGAGCAGGAGCCCTGGCCCCTTTCCTCATCCGCGCCCACATGAGCCAGCGGCCGATCCGCGAGGTGGCGCTGTGGAACCACACCCCCTTGAGGGCGGAGAGCCTAGCCGCCGAGCTTGCCCGCGAAGGCCTGCCCGTGACCGCCGTCACGGACCTGGAAGCGGCCGTGCGCGGGGCCGATCTCGTCTCCTGCGCCACCCTCTCGACGGCCCCCATCGTCAAGGGCGCCTGGCTGAAGGACGGGGCCCATCTCGATCTCGTCGGCGCCTTTAATCTCAAGATGCGCGAAGCGGATGACGAGGCCCTGCGCCGGGCGCAGGTTTACGTGGATACGGAAGCCGCGAAGTCCGAGGGCGGCGACGTGGCGGTGGCCCTGCACCGGGGCGCCATCACGGACGATCACGTGCGCGGCACCCTGACGGATCTGTGCAGGAGCCCGCCCCCCCGGGGCCCGGCGGTCGTCACCGCCTTCAAATCGGTGGGCACCGCGCTGGAAGACCTAGCTGCGGCGATGGTGGTGTGGCGCTCCCTAGCGAAAACGTTGTAGAATACCTCCCATGGATAACCTGGTTAAGATCTGCGGGCTCTCCACGCCCGAAACCCTCGACGCTGCCCTGAGTGCCGGCGCGGACCTCGTCGGCTTCGTGCGCTACCCGAAGAGCCCGCGCCACGTGAGCCTCGACCTCGGCCACCGCCTGTCCCTTCAGGCCAGGGGCCGGGCGCTGCGCGTCGTCCTGCTGGTCAATCCGGCGGACGAGGCTGTCGCCCAGGCTGTGGAGGCCATCAACCCGGACCTGATCCAGCTGCACGGCAACGAAAGCCCCGAGCGCGTGGCCGAGATCCGCTCCATGGTCAAACGCCCGGTGATGAAGGCCGTGGGCATCGCGGAGGCCTCGGATCTCGCGGCGCTGAGCCCTTATGCAAAAGGCGTGGATCATATCCTTCTCGACGCCAAGCCGCCCCGCACGGCGGAGGCTTTGCCGGGCGGCAACGGGCTGGCCTTCGACTGGCGCCTCCTGAATGGGCTTGACCCCAAGGTTTCCTTCATGCTGTCAGGAGGCCTCAACCCCGACAACGTGGCGGAGGCGATCCGGCTGACGAAGCCGAGAGCCGTCGACGTGTCGTCCGGGGTCGAGAGCGGACCGGGCCTCAAGGATCCGGCCAGGATCGCGGCCTTCATCAAGGCAGCCCGGACAGCATTCGCCGCACACCACTAGAGGCCAACGCATTCCCTGCGGAAAGGCGTTTCCGCTTTTCCGGGACATGCTCAGATCGTTAAGGCAGGACAGGCCGTGTCAGCTCAAGCCCAACCCAATTCCTACCGCACCGGTCCCGACGAGCGCGGACATTTCGGCCAGTTCGGCGGACGCTTCGTCGCCGAGACCCTGATGCCGAACATCCTCGAGCTGGAAAAGGCCTATGAGGAGGCGCGGAACGATCCGTCCTTCCATGCCGACATGGCGAGCTATTCGACCCATTATATCGGCCGCCCGAGCCCCCTCTATTTCGCCGAGCGCATGACCGACCATCTTGGTGGGGCGAAGATCTATTTCAAGCGCGAAGAGCTGAACCATACCGGCGCCCACAAGGTGAACAACGTGCTGGGCCAGATCCTTCTCGCCCGCCGCATGGGCAAGAAGCGCATCATCGCCGAAACCGGCGCCGGCCAGCACGGCGTCGCCACCGCCACGCTCTGCGCCCGCTTCGGCCTGGAATGCATCGTCTATATGGGGGCGGTGGACGTGGAGCGGCAGAAGCCCAACGTGTTCCGCATGAACATGCTGGGCGCCAAGGTAGTGCCGGTGCAGTCCGGCACCCGGACGCTCAAGGACGCCATGAACGAGGCCCTGCGCGACTGGGTCACCAACGTGGCCGACACCTTCTACTGCATCGGCACGGTGGCGGGCCCGCACCCGTATCCGGCCATGGTGCGCGACTTCCAGTGCGTGATCGGCACCGAGACCCGCGAGCAGATGATGCAGGCGGAAGGCCGCCTGCCGGATTCGCTCGTCGCCTGCATCGGCGGCGGCTCCAACGCCATCGGGCTGTTCCACCCGTTCCTGGACGACAAGGACGTGGAGATCTACGGCGTGGAGGCGGCAGGCCACGGCCTCGACCAGCTGCACGCCGCCTCGCTCTCCGGCGGCCGCCCGGGCGTGCTCCACGGCAACCGCACCTATCTCCTGATGAACCACGATGGGCAGATCACGGACGCCCATTCCATCTCGGCCGGCCTCGACTATCCGGGCATCGGGCCGGAGCACGCCTGGCTGCACGAGATGGGACGCGTCAAGTACATCTCCGCCACCGACCAGGAGGCGCTCGACGCCTTCCAGCTCTGCTCGCGTCTCGAGGGCATTCTGCCCGCGCTGGAGCCTGCCCATGCGCTCGCCAAGGTGATCGAGCTCGCGCCGCAAAAGCCCAAGGATCACCTGATGGTGGTCAACATCAGCGGCCGCGGTGACAAGGACCTGTTCCAGATTGCCGAGCACCTGCAGGAAAAGATCGTTTGAAGACATCCGGTGTCAGTCCCGGCGGTCTGCAGGACCGGGAGGGGGATCCAAGCTCGACGCGTGTGAGTGGGTTCCCTCCGCTACGCTCCGGCCGGGAATGACACGCGTGTTCATTCTGAATGTCTCATGCTAAAGACGCAGCCCATGACCCAGCGCATCGAAGCCCGTTTCCAGAAATGCCGCCAGGAAGGCCGCGCCGCTCTCGTCACCTATGTGATGGCCGGCGACCCGGATCCCGAAACCTCGCTCGAAATCCTCCGGAGCCTGCCGGGGGCCGGCGCGGATATCGTCGAGTTCGGGCTTCCGTTTACCGATCCCATGGCCGATGGCCCGGCGATCCAGGCGGCGGGCCTGCGCGCCCTGAAGGTGGGGCAGGACCTGGCAAAGACCCTCGACCTCATCCACCGCTTCCGGGCCGAGGATGCGGACACGCCCGTGATCCTCATGGGCTATTTCAACCCGATCTACGTCTATGGCGTCGACCGCTTCCTGAGCGACGCGAAAAAGGCCGGCGTCGACGGCCTGATCGTTGTGGATCTTCCGCCGGAAGAGGACGACGAGCTCTGCCTGCCGGCCCTGAAGGCGGGTCTTGCCTTCATTCGGCTGGCCACCCCCACCACCGACGACCGGCGCCTGCCGGCGGTGCTCGAAAACACGGCGGGTTTCGTCTATTACGTGTCGATTACCGGCATCACGGGTGCTGCGACCCCGGATTTCGGCAAGGTCGCCACGGCGGTCGAGCGGATCAAGCGCCACACGCCCCTTCCCGTCGTGGTGGGCTTTGGCGTGAAGAGCGGGGCGCATGCGGCGGCGGTGGCGCAGGGCGCCGACGGCGTCGTGGTGGGCTCGGCCCTGATCGACGCCCTGAAGGGCACCCTCGATGCCGAGGGTCGCGCAACGGCAGGCACCATTGAGGCCGTTACCGGCCTGGTGAAGGAATTGAGCGAAGGCGTGCGCTCGGTGGCAAAGCGCGCGGCGGCATAATACATACGGAAGGTCATGCCCGCACTTGATGCGGGTACACGCCTTCAGCGGCGTGGTCAGACACGGATGGCTGGGCATGGCCCGGCCATGACGAGAGGATCGAAGCGATGAACTGGATTTCCGAAGTCGTCCGACCGAAGATCAAGACGCTCTTCAACAAGCGCGAGACGCCGGACAATCTCTGGATCAAGTGCCCGGAGACGGGCCAGGTGGTGTTCCACAAGGACGTGGAGGCGAACCAGTGGGTGATCCCGGGCTCCAACCACCACATGCGGATTTCCGCCACCCAGCGCCTGCAGCTCATGTTCGACGGCGCCACCTGGCTTGATGTCGCCCTGCCGGAGGTGGCCGTCGATCCCCTCAAGTTCCGCGATGAGAAGAAGTACATCGACCGCCTGAAGGACGCCCGCGCCAAGACCGGCCAGCAGGACGCGTTCAAGGTAGGCTTCGGCCGGGTCGAGGACCTGCCGATGACCATCGCAGTGCAGGATTTCGGCTTCATGGGCGGCTCGCTCGGCATGGCGGCTGGCGAGGCCTTCGTGAAGGGCGCCGAGACGGCGCTCGAGAAGAAGACCCCTTACGTGCTCTTCGCCGGCTCCGGCGGCGCGCGCATGCAGGAGGGCATCCTCTCGCTCATGCAGATGCCCCGCACCACGGTGGCGATCCGCCGCCTGCGCGATGCACGGTTGCCCTACATCGTCGTGCTCACCAACCCGACCACGGGCGGCGTGACGGCGTCCTATGCCATGCTGGGCGACGTGCATCTGGCCGAGCCCGGCGCGCTCATCGGCTTTGCCGGCCCGCGCGTGATCGAGCAGACCATCCGCGAAAAGCTACCCGACGGTTTCCAGCGCGCCGAATACCTGAAGGAGCACGGCATGGTGGACGCGGTCGTGCATCGTCACGAGCTGAAATCGACGATTGCGCGCCTGTCGCGCCTGTTCACCAAGGCTCCGGCTGCGGAAACCGCAGCGGCCCCGGTCGTCGCCGAGATCACGGCGGCTGCGGCCGAGTAAGCGAGAACAGGGCGATGGATTCCTCCGATGCGCTGATCGCGCGCTTTCTCGCCCTGCATCCCAAGACCATCGACCTGTCGCTCGGGCGCATCCAGCGACTTCTGGGTCAGCTCGGCCATCCCGAGCGCCGCCTGCCGCCGGTGATCCACGTGGCCGGCACCAACGGCAAGGGTTCCACCATTGCCTTCATGCGGGCGATCCTGGAAAGCGCCGGCTTGGCCGTTCACGTCTACACCTCGCCCCACCTCGTGCGCTTCCATGAGCGCATCCGGCTTGGGCGCTTCGGCGGCGGTGGCTACGTGACCGAGAACCGGCTGGTGGAGGCCTTCCGGCGCTGCGAGGCGGTGAATGCGGGCGAGCCCATCACGGTATTCGAGATCACGACCGCTGCGGCTCTGCTGATCTTCTCCGAGGAGCCCGCCGACGTTCTGCTGCTGGAAGTGGGCCTCGGGGGCCGCTTCGACGCCACCAACGTGATCGACCGGCCGGCTGCTGCCGTCGTCACGCCCATCGGGCACGACCACGCGGAATATCTCGGCACGACGCTCAAGGCGATCGCCCGGGAAAAGGCCGGCGTCTTCAAGCGCGGCTGCCCGGCGATCATTGCGCCGCAGGATTACCTGGAAGCCGACCAGACCCTGCGCGACGAGGCCGAGCGCATCGGCGCCGCACCGCTTCTCGTTGGCCAGCAGGATTTCTCCGTCCACGAGGAGGGCGGCCGCCTCGTCTATCAGGACGAAAAAGGCCTCCTCGACCTGCCGCGCCCCCGCCTCATCGGCCGCCACCAGTTCGTCAATGCGGGCACGGCGATCGCGGCCCTGCGCGCTGCCGGCTTCGAGGGATTCGAGACATCGGCCTTCGAGGCGGGCCTCACCCGCGCCGAATGGCCCGGCCGCCTGCAGCGCCTCAACCGGGGCCGCCTGCCGGAGATCGCGCCGCCCGGCTGCGAGATCTGGCTCGACGGGGGCCACAACCCCGACGGCGGCCGGGTGCTTGCCGCTGCCATGGCGGACCAGAGCGAGCGCAACGACGCGCCTCTCGTGCTGATCGCCGGCATGCTCGGCACCAAGGACTCTGCTGCGTTTTTCAAGAATTTCTCCGGCCTCGCACGGGAGGTGATCGCCGTGCCGATCTCGGGCCAGATCGCCGCGCGCCCGGCCGAGGAGGTTGCGTCCATTGCGGGAAGCGTGGGGCTCACCACCTCCACGGCGGCAAGCGTCGAGTCGGCTCTCGCCTCGCTGCACAACTACGTCTGGGACCGCCCGCCCCGCGTACTGATCTGCGGCTCGCTTTATCTGGCGGGCGAGGTGCTGGCGGCGAACGGAACGTTGCCGGAATAAATCACAGCCGTCGTCCTGGACGGCGAAGCCGATCCGGAATCCTGCAAACCAGCCAGCACTGTCATCCCCGGCGGTCCGTCAGGATCGGGAAGGGGATCCATCAATGCATCTGATCGTGGATCCCCTTGCCTCGCCTGCTACTCGCCGGGGATGACAGTAGGCAAAAGAAAAGGGGCCTTTCGGCCCCTCGTCGTCTCTCCGAAGCCGCAATGGACTCAAGCCGAAGCCTGAATCCAGCGGCTGAGCTCGCCCTTGGGGGCGGCGCCGACCTTCTGGGCCACGACCTTGCCGTCCTTGAACATCATGAGCGCCGGGATCGACCGGATGCCGAGCTGGGAGGAGATCTGCGGGTTCTCGTCCACGTTGAGCTTGGCGATCTTTACCTTGCCGGCCATCTCGTCGGAAATCTCTTCCAGGGCTGGGCCGATCATGCGGCAGGGACCGCACCATTCCGCCCAGAAATCGACCACGACGGGCTCGGAGGATTGCAGGACATCCTGCGCAAAATTTGCGTCGGTCACCTTTACGGTCGCCATCACATCACCTTTGACATTTAAAGCGCGACTCGAAGTGCGAGCCGCTCGGCTATAGGGCCAAGGTAAGAACCGGGCACGAGGGAATCAAGCAAGAGGCCCGTCCCTCACGCCGCTTTGATGAGGGTAAGTGCCGATTCCAGGTCAGGTTCCATGAGTTCGTGGATCACCGGTCCCGAGGTCCAGACCAGGAAGGTGCGGATGCGCCGGTCCGGATAAATCTGGCCCAACAGCATCCGGTAGAGGGCAAGCTGGGCCACATAAGGCTGCGGCGGCCGTTGGCCGGGCTTGGGCGGCCGGGCTGTCGTCTTGAAGTCGGCCACCAGCACCTCATGGTCGAGCACGGCCAAGCGGTCGATCTGACCCGACACCATGATCTCGCCCCCGGAGGTGAGCACCCGCCCGGCGATGGGGGCCTCGGCCCGGGAGCCTGCGCCGAACAGGGGCTTCAGATCCGCGTGCTCCAGAACGCCGAGGGCATTGGCCAGGATCGCTTCCCGCAGGTCGACGCCCAAGCGCGGCGCCCGCGCCTTCACATAGGCGCGCGCCATGGCGTCCCGGTGCTCCGGGCTCAAAGCCGGCAGGCGTTCCAGCAGGGCATGGACCAGCGTGCCGCGCAGGCGGGCCTCGGGCGCATAGGGGCCGTCGCCCGGCCGCGTCATGCGGTCGGCGGCGCCCAGCGCGCTGGAGGGGCGGATCGGCGGCAAGGGCTCGGGCTCGGGCTCGACCCGCATGGACAGCCAGCCCGGCACGTCGATGGGATCGAGCGGCGCCACATCCGATTCGGCGGCGAGCGTGCGCGCAAGCGGCGAGCCCTCCCGCCAGACCGAGATCGGCCCATAGGGCGCCTCATCCAGCTCCAGGCCCCCCGCCTTTTGAACGAGCCCGTGGCGGATCATCTCGCACCAGGCTTCCTGCGGCGAATCCTTGCGGCCCGTCAGATAGGGCGCGATCACCAGCCGGTCCTTGGCGCGGGTCATGGCCACGTAGAGCAGCCGGTTGTGCTCCTCGTGGCCCCGGGCATGCAGGATCTCGCGGGCTTGCGCCATCACGCCCGAATCGGAGTTCTTGCCCGGCGACCACACGGGGACTTTCTCGCCGGATACGGTCTGGAGCTGAAGCAGCGGCGGATCGCGGCCCAGAACCTCGCAGCCGTCGATGAGCACCACGACGGGCGCTTCCAGGCCCTTGGCGCCATGCACCGTCATCACCCGCACCTCGTTGTTCACGGAATCGAGGTCGCGCTTGATGGTATGGGAGGCCGATTCGAACCGGTTGAGGAAGACGGTGAGCGATGGGGTCTCGTTCATCTCCGATTGGTGCGCGAAGCACAGGAAGGCATCGATGGCGTCACCCGCCTCGCTCCCCAACCGCGCCACAAGCTGCGAGCGGCCGCCGCGGGGCCCGAGCAGGGTGGCAAAGAAGCCGAAGGGGCCGTGCACGCGGGCGAGTTCGCGCCAAGCGCTCAGCGCCTCGCATCCGCGCCTTGCCTTCGCGTCGCCCGCCTCCGCGTGACGGGTGAGCGCTGCATGCAGGGACTCCTCGTCCCCACGGTCGGCGGCGATGCGGAGGAGGTCGTCGTCGGTGAGACCGACAAGGGGCGATTTCAGCGCGGTGGCAAGGGTGAGGTCATCGTCCGGCAGCAGGGCGGCGCGCCCTGCCGCCACGAGATCGAGCACGGCAATGTGCTCGCCAATATTGAGCCGGTCGGCGCCCGCCACGGGAACACCCGCTTCCTTGAGCGCACGGATCACCGCCTCGAAGGCCGCGCCGCGCTTGCGGACGAGCACGAGCACGTCGCCGGCCTTCCAGAGGCGGCCCATCTCGTCGCCCCTGGTGGTCCAGCACTTCACCGCCTGCGCAATGCGCCGCGCCACCACGACGGGCGGGGATTGCTGCTCGGGCTCGTCGACCGGCAGCACCCAGGCCTCGGGCTCCTCCTCTTCCGCGGGCGTCTCGGTTGGCCACATCTCGACAAGGCCCGGCGCATGGGGGCGCGCGCTCTCATGCACGGTGCCCACAGCGCTGTCCTGGAAGGACAGACCCTTGAAATGCCGCTCGACCGCGAAGGTGGCGTCCACCGCCGACAGCACGGCCCGCCCTGAGCGGAACGACATGGTGAGGGACACGTCCTCGAAGGCGAGCTCCGCCTCGCGCACCTTCTGCGACCAGCTTCTGCGCGTGGATTCGAATTGCTGGGGGGCTGCGCCTTGAAAGCCGTAGATCGACTGCTTGGGATCGCCCACCGCAAAGAGCGTGCGCACGCGCCCTCCGCCCGCACCCGCGCCTGCGGTGAAGTCCTCCGTGATCTTGCGCAGGATTTCCCATTGCTCGGGGTTGGTGTCCTGCGCCTCGTCGATCAGCACATGGTCGATGCCGCGATCGAGCTTGTAGAGCACCCAGGCCGTGTCGCCGCGGGAGAGCAGCGCCAGCGTCTTGTCGATGAGGTCCTGGAAGTCGAGAGCGCCGAGACGCATCTTCGCCTGCTCGACGCGGTCGTGGATTTCGGCCGCAAGCGTGAACAGCGCCCTGGTGCGCTCGGCGGCGCGGGCAGCCTTGCGCTTGTCGACCAAGTCCCACAAGCGCCCCTGCTCCCGCAGAAGCTCTTCCTTCAGGCTCTCCTTCACATCCTTCGTCAGGAACGCGGAGCCCTTGCGCGGCGTCCCACCGTCCGTGAGAAAGACGGAGAGATAGTTCTCCAGTTTCTCGGAGGGATCGGAGGCATTGGCGGCCGCTACAAGGGATGCGGCGCGCTTCTGATCGGTGGCTTTTCCGGCCAGAAGCTCCTGCGCGACGGAAGGCCAGTCCTCCGGCCGGATTCCGCCTTCCAGCATCATGCGCTCGACGGTCTCGAGCGTCTCGTCGGGAGCCAGGCCGAGCTCCTTGCGAAGTCGCGCGGGTCCGGTGGAATCGTGAAGGAACGCCTTGCATTTCAGGGCCGCGTTGATGGCGGAGGTGAGCGCATCCCCCACCGCCTCGACACTGATCGTGTCGAGGGCTTCCGCCAGTTCGGGAAAATTGCCACTCGCCGCATCGGCCAGCACGTTGGACGTGGCCTGCGCCAGCATCTCGTCGGTCTGGCTCTCGTCGAGCACCGCAAAGCGGGCGGGCACGTTGGCCTCGAACGGCACGAGATGCAGAAGCCGTTCGCAGAAGGCGTGGATCGTGTCGATCTTCAGGCCGCCCGGCGTTTCCACCGCGCGGGCAAAGAGCGTGCGCGCGAGCTTCACCTGACGAGGCGTCGGCGTCTCGCCCTCAAGCTCCGTCAGTTCCCGGACGAGGCTGTCCTCGTCGAGGGTGACCCACCGCCCCAGGCGCTCGAACACGCGGATCGCCATGTTGGCGGCAGCCGCCTTGGTGAAGGTGAGGCACAGGATCTTTCCCGGCAGCGAACCGCTGAGCAGCAGGCGCACGACCCGGTCGGTGAGCACCTTGGTCTTGCCCGCGCCCGCATTGGCCGACACCCAGGCGGACGCACGCGGATTGGCGGCGCGGCGCTGCGCATCCTTGGTGTATTCCGGAATGACCAGATCGGTGCTCATTCGGAACCCTCCCCGCCGCCGGCGCTGGCGAGAGACCATTCCTTCACGCGCGCCAGGTGATCGTATTCGGAGAAGCGGCGCGCATATTTCGGGAAGGGCCGCGAAACGTAAGGCGCTTCGCCTTTGGCATAGCGCAGGATCATGCCTTCGAAGCGTTTGCGGTGCTCCTCGACGATCTCCGCAACAGTCCGCGTTTCCTTGCCTGTCGGTCCAAGTTCGCGCGGCTTGATCGGCTCGCGCCCGCCCGTGGTGTGGACGTAGATCAGATCCGGCGTCTCCTTGGCCACTGGCAGGCCCTTGAAGGCGCCTTTCATGAGCATCATGGCTTCGAGCGTCAGCTGCGGCGAGAAGCCGGCATAGACTTCGCGCACGCCGGGCGGCTGGCCCGTTTTGAAATCGATGATGGTGAACCTGCCGTCGCGGCGGTGCTCGATGCGGTCCGCGCGGGCGCGAAGGTTGAACACTGTGCCGTCGGGCAGCGGGATCGACAGCCTGCCGGAGCGCTCGGGATATACCTCCACGAGACCAGGGCGGCGCGCCTGCTCCCACACCACGAACTCGGTGGCAAGCCGCGTGAAGCGCGGCCACCATTCCGCATAGAGCTCGGGATAGGCCTCGGCGATGCTAGCGAACGCATCCGCGCCGAGCGCAAGCAGCTCTTCCAGCGCGTGAGTCGGGATGGCCTTCGGGTATTTTTCGGCGAACGTCCCGACCACGTCGTGAATGATCGTGCCGCGATCCGCCGCGCTCGGCGCCACCGCGATGGCATCGAGCGCATCGAGCTTGAGGATGTGGCGTGCGAAGATCGAATAGGGATCGCGCACCAGCGTCTCGATCTCCGTGACGCTCAAGGAGCGCGGGAACAGCGCCGGATCGGGCTTCGGCTGCGGGCGCGGCAGCGCCGGCGCAGGCTCCGGCGTGTCGAGGGTGCGCGCAAGGCGGCGGTAATATTCGCCCGCCTTCGTCATGCGCTCCCATACATCCTTGCCGCCAAAAGCCTTCAGGCGCTGCAGGAAGCGCGAGGGCACCATGGGCGAGCCGTCGCGCTTTTGCGCGCGGGTGATCACCACGTCGTGGGTGCCGAGCGCCTGCACGAAATCGTGCGCGGTCTGGCCGATGCGCCGCTCCGGCGGCATCAGGCCGACTTTGGTGCGCATGGGCCGGTTGAGGAACGCATCCGTCACCGTGCGCGGCGGCCACGTGCCCTCGTCTAATCCGCCAAGCACCACACGATCGACGGAGAGAAGGCGCGCTTCGAGGAGACCGAGGATCTTCAGGCGGCGATGCGTGGCGCGCGGCGAGGGGCTTAAACTACGCTGCTTGGACAGCGCCGTGAAGAAGGTAGGGTAATCGACGAAACGGCCTTCGAGCGGATGGCCCTCCTCCTCGCGGATGTCGGAATGCACCAGATCGTCGAAGAGGGCCGCAAGCGCCTCGCGGGATGAATCCGCGTCCTGCGTCTCAGGCTCGTCCTCAGGTCCCGACCACAGGGCTTCCACGGCCCCGCGGTGATCCTCCACGAGGGACATGAGATCGAGCCTGCCTTCGCCATGCATGGCCGGCGTGAAGGTGCTGAAGGCAACAGCGAGGCGTTGCAGCAGCTCGTCCGCGAGATCCCAGTCGGCATCCGTCAGGCGCTTGCGCGGTCGAGGCGTCCGGTGGTCGTTCTCCTGGCGGCGGCTCGCCAAGGCTGCGCGCAATCCTCCGATGCCCAGCGCCGGCGCGGGCCCGCGCAGTACGCCGATTTCGAGCACGCTTGCCGCATGTTCCACGGCCTCGCGCGGAAGGCCCAGGCGCACGAGCGGATGGGCGAGCAGCGCCAGAAGGCGCACCGGCCGCAAGTCGTCGGCCGCAGCTTCTGCCGCCAGCCGCGCAAGGCGTCCGGCAGGCGTGTCGGAGAGGGGGATGCCGGCGGAATCCTCGACGCTCACGCCCCAACGGGCGAGCTCCGCAGTGACCCTCGTGGCCAGCGCGCGATCGGGCGTGATGAGCGCTGCGGTCCTGTGCGGGTGAGAGAGCGTTTCGCGCAAGGCGATGGCAATGGCAAAAGCCTCCTCGCGCTCGTCCATCGCCTCCACGATGGCTAGGCCCTCGCATCCGCTCCAGCTCAAGGCGACGCGATCCTCGGGCGCGATCAGAGACCAGCGATCCGTCGTGTCCGCGGGGCGCAGGATTTCCGAGAGAAGCCGGTTGCGGGCTCGTGCGGAGGCCGGCAGTTCGCCCAGAACGGTGACGGCGGAGCGCGAAATGCGCAGATGCCTGTCGAGAAGGCGGCGCAGCGATGCCTGCGGATGACCGTGCACCGGATCGGTCTCGTCGTCGCCGGCGCCGCCGATGGCGGACCAGCTCTCCTCGTCGAGATCGGTGTCGAGGCCGGGCAGCACGATGGCGCCTTTGGGCAGGCGCGCGATCACGCCCATGAGGCTGGCGGTGGCCGGCACCGAGCCCGTGGAGCCCGCCACGATGATCGGATGCTCCGGGCGCTCGCGGGCAAGGCGCCGCGCTTCCGCTTCCAGCAGCGCATTGCGCCGCTCGGCTGGATCGCTTGCTTGGCGGTCGGCGAGAATTTTGGGCCAGTTCTCGCTGGCGATCTGCACGAAGTGCCGGGTGATCCGGAAGTACTCGGAATAATCCGCATCCACCGCGAGTTCGAGGGCATGCCAATCGATCCCTTCCGTGGTGAAGGCATCCATCAGGGTCTCGAGATCGCCCGCAAGGTTCACCGCATCGGCGGGCGAGGCCGGCACCATGAAGGGCACGCCCGGGCCGAGCTGCAGCAGCGCGCGGTCGACCTCCGCCGACCAGCGCTGCACGAGGCGGGTCAGGATGAGGCGGCGCTCCAGGGGCGGGATCGGAGGCTTCAGGCTTGCGGCCTCCTGCAGCGGCGTGCCCTCCAGCCCTGTGAGCTCGAACTCGGCCTCGTCGGTTTCGCCGAGCGGCACGATGCGCGGCAGGAGTTGCGCGCGTCCGTTGCCGCGCTCGGCAAGCAGCGCGATCAGCGCGCGGGTGGCTCGGCGGTTGGGAACATAGATCGTGACATCGGCGAGACCGGCGGGGTCATCGGGCAGGGGGCCGACGAGGCGGCCTTCCAGCAGCGCGTCCACCAGGGTCGGCAGAAAGGCGCAACCCGGAGGGATCGAGAAAACGCGCGGTACGCTGGACACCCTTCAAACCTCATCGCTTGCTGGCGGCAATGCACTGTTCTGCCTCAGCAATGGTATGCGGCTCTCCAACATGCAGCCATTGCCCCTCCATGCACAAGCCGTAGAGGCGGTCCGCCGCAATGGCACGGTCGTAGAAGGCATTGGCCGAGAACGGTCCGTCGGGCGTGCCGGGAACCAGCTCTGGCTTCACGATGGCAACGCCCGCGTAGGCGAAAGGGGCGCTGTCATCGGCGCCGCGACGGCGCAGGCGCCCGTCGGGATCCATGTGGAAGTCGCCCCTGCCTTCAAATCCAACACTTGTGGATAACGGGGCCACCAGCATCAGGATGTCCATTCGGTCCGGGTCCCAGGCGGCCACGAGGCGCTTCAGGTTGGGCTCCCGGCCCTCGATCCAGAGCGAATCGGAGTTGAAGGTGATGAAGGGATCGTTCCCTAACAGCGGCAGCGCCTTCTTCACGCCGCCGCCGGTTTCGAGAAGCTCGCCGCGTTCGTCGGAGATGACGATGCGGGGCGCGGCGCGGGTGCGCAGATGCGCTTCGAGCATGTCGGCGAAGTGGTGCACGTTCACCACCACCGTCTCGATGCCTGCCTCGTGCAGCCGGTCGAGGGCGAAGTCGATCAGGCTCTGGCCCGCTACCTTCACGAGGGGCTTAGGGATGGTGGCCGTAATCGGCAGCATGCGCTTGCCCAGGCCTGCGGCAAGGACGATGGCGGTTCTGGGCGGGCGCGCGAGGGCTTGGGGCAAAGGTTTCTGCTCAGGCTGGAGGAGGCTCGTCGCCCGCGTGCGGGATGAGCCTCGGCAGATAGTTCTCATACCAGCCCCTGAGCTTCCCCAGGGCCGGATGGGCGAGGTTGCGGATGAGGTAGGCCTCGATCCGCGGCAGGTGCTTCAGGTAGTGCGGCTTGCCATCGCGCCGGTCGAGGCGGGCGAAGATGCCGAGGATCTTGGTGGCGCGCTGGCCCGCCATGATGGCGTAGGCCCGGGCGAAGGCCGACACGTCGAAGGACGGATCGGTGGCCTTCCGGTCGCGGGCGTAGAGGCCGATGAGCTTCAGCTCGAGCTCGGGCGGCACGGTCACGCGGGCATCCTGCAGCAGGGACGCCACGTCGTAGGCGGGCGAGCCGAGCACCGCATCCTGGAAGTCGATGAGCCCGACGCGCTGGAGACCCTCGCGCTCCGGCATCCAGATCAGGTTGGGCGAATGATAGTCGCGCAGGGTCCAGGTCGTCGGCGCAGACAGCACCTCGCCCAGGGTTTCGGTCCACAGGTTGACGAACTCCGCGCGGGCCGAGCCCGACAGCTGCGTGCCGATGATGTGGGGCACGTACCAGTCGAGCAGCAGCTCCACCTCGATCAGGAGCGCTTCGAGATCGTAGGGCGGGATGGGGTGGTCGTATCCATCCGCCACGGGCAGCACCTGCGGCAGGGTCGTGCCGTGGAGCTGCGCGAGAAGCCTGGTCGCCTCCCCGTAGCGGTCGGGAATCGGGCCGTTCTCGTCCGTGACGGGCTCAGCGCCCAGATCCTCGATGAGGAGAAGGCCCGCCTCGAGATCCTCGCCGTAGATGTAAGGCGCGCTGAAGCCCAGCGCCCGCAGGCCCTTGTCCATGGCCACGAAGGCGTGGACCGTCTCGGCGAGCTTGGCGATGGTCGTATAGGGCTTGCCCCGCCGCACCGCCGGCCCGACCGGGCGCGGCGGAGAGACCATCAGCAGCGCCGTTTCGCCGGTGGGCTTCGCGAGGCGCTCGTAGGAACGGATGACGGAGGCGTCGCCGGTCATCGGCTGGCGCACGGCATCGCTCCAGCCGCAGCGCTCCACCAGGTTCCGGTAGGCCTTCATCCGCTGGAGCCGGGACACGAAGGCGCCCGTGCCGGTCAGCATGGCGATGCGGCCCCTGCCGCCCCCGCCGGGGGCGAAGTCGAGCCGGATATCGAGGTGCTCAGGTCTCAGGGCGTCCTCGGCGCGCTCGGGCCACTCGACGAGGGCGATCGCGTTATCGGTCATCTCGTCCCAGCCCAGCTCCACAAGCTCGTAGCCCCCGGACAGGCGATAGAAATCCGCGTGCACGATCGGGGAGCGCCGGCCGTCATAGACCTGCATCAGGGTGAAGGTGGGGCTTGGAACCTCAAGCTCCGCGTCGCCTGCGAGCGTGCGCACGAGGGCGCGGGCCAGCGTCGTCTTCCCGGCCCCGAGGCCGCCCGAGAGGGTGACGAGATCACCGGCTTTCAGCTCCTCGGCCAGGACGCCCGCGAAGCGTTCGGTCGCCTCGTGGTCGGGAAGCATCACCATCCAGGCTGCCTGCAAAACGTCCTGCTCGGGCATGAGAGCCAATCCATTCACCATCGCTGATCCTATTCGGCTGCGATGGGAGTTAGCGCAGATTGCGCTGAACGGCCATCGGAAGGTGTCTCATGGCGGTCGTTGGGGAAGATGCACGTGACCGTGGTGCCGGCCCCTGGAGCCGAGGACAGCTCGATGCGCCCCCCATGCAGCTCCACGAAGGAGCGCACGATGGAGAGCCCCAGGCCCACGCCGCGGTGGCGCGTTCCCAGGGTGTGGCTTTCGAACCGCTCGAAGATGCGGGCCCTGACCTCGGGCGGAATGCCGCGGCCCTGGTCCTTCACATCGAAGATCACCTCAGCCCCGCGCTTGCGGGCCGAGACCCGGATGGTCTGGCCCGGCGACGAGAACCCGACCGCGTTGGAGAGCAGGTTGAAGAGGATCTGGCGCACCCGCTTGCCGTCGGCCACGAAGGTGCCGATGTCGTCCGGCGCATCGATGACCACCGTGAGGGAGGACTCCGCCAGCCGGTCCTCGAGCCCCCGCATGGCGGCCTCGATGGTCGAGCGGATGTCGACGATCTCCGGGCTGAGCTCCAGGGAGCCGGTGTCGATGGAGGCGAGGTCAAGAATGTCGTTGAGGATCGCCAGCAGCGCCGCCGAGGAGCGCATGATGTGCTCGGCGTAGTCGCGCTGGCGCGGATTGAGCGCACCCACCGTCTCGTCGCCGAGGAGCTGGGTGAAGCCGATGATGTTGGTGAGCGGGGAGCGCAGCTCGTAGGACACGTGGTGCACGAACTCGTCGCGCAGCCGCGAGGCGCGCTCCAGGGCGTCGTTGCGCTCGGTGAGCGCGCGCTCCACGTTCACGCTCGCGGTCACGTCTGTGAAGCTCAGGAGGGTCGCGCCGTCGGGCAAGGGCTGGGCCGTGCAGTCCAGGGCCGATCCGTCGCGCCGCTCGATGCGGCAGGAGAGTCCCATGCGCATGTCGGCCAAGCCCGCAACGGCGCCGCGGATGTCGATCCACGGCTCCTCCTGCGGCGCCAGCAGGCGGCAGGCCTTGATGATCGCATCGATATGCGGATGCTCGCCCGGCACATCCGGGGCTAAGTTCCACATGTCCGAAAACGCGCGGTTGTGCAGCTTGAGGCGCCCGTCCGAGCCGAACACGGCAACGCCCTCCTTGAGGGTGTCGAGGGTCTCGCTCTGAACGCGGGTCAGCGAATGGACCTGCGAGGCGAGCTCGAAGCGTTCGCTCACGTCGTCGAACAGATAGGTGACGCCGCCCTGCGGGTTGGGATTGATCACCACGCGCAAGGTCCGGCGGTCGGGCAAGTGCCACCAGGTTTCCTGCTGCTCCACCGAGCGGTAACCCGCCAGGAAGTCGGCCTTCCAGGCCCGGAAATCCGCCTGCTCCGGGAGCTTGCGGGCGGCGCGCAGGCGGTCGAGCACCTCGCTGTCCAGGGGCCGGGAGCTCAGGAAGGCCGGATCGAGCCCCCAGAGGCGCTGATAGGCGGCGTTGCTGAAGATGAGGTTCTGCGCCCCGTCGAAGATCGCCACCGCCGTAGGCAGCTGGTCGAGGGTGCGCACATGGGCGTCCATCTGGCGCTGCAGGTCGGTTCTGACGGCCTCCAGCTCGGAGACATCCACCGCAATGCCCGCGCTGCCGCCCGCCGTGGGGCGCTCGATCACGTCGAGCACCGCGCGGTGCCCCGCCACCACGGCCGTCACCCGTCCTGAATAGGTGGCTCCGGACTTGCGGCGGCGGCGGGCCTCGTCCCGGGTCGTCTCGCCCAGGAGTTCGAGGGAGCGGTTGATCGCGTCGTCGAGCCCGGAGGCTTCGACCGAGCGCAGGTATGCCTGGTTCGCCCACAGCAGCCTGTCGTCCAGGTCGCGGATCCAGAGCGGGTAGGCCACGTCGTCGAGCAGCATCGTCATGGAGCGCAGGTCGGTGCGCGCTGCAGCCAGGTTGGCCTGGGCCTTGAGGAGTTCGGCCCGGTCGCCGGTCACCTCCCTCAGGCGCAGGATGGCCCGCCCGCCGATGGTGCGGCCCTCGACATCGATGAAGCGGCCGCCGGTGCCCCGCGCCGTGAGGCGAAAGGCTTCGCCGCGCTGCTTCAGCTGCTCCAGGGCGGCTTCCACGGCCGCCGCGTCGGCGGGGCTGAGCCAGGTGCCGAAGGCCAGCGCGCGCTTGGCGGGCGCGCCTTCGCCGATGATGGTCGGGTCCCCTTGGAAGCGCGGCTCCCCGTCCCGCCCGTGCCAGCTCACAAGCAGCTGGCGCTCGGAGCCCATGAGCAGGGCGGCGAGATCATCCGCGCCGCGCAGGACGGCCAGTTCGTTCCTCAAGGATTGCTCCACCCGGGCGGAGCGCCGCTGCTCGCGCATCAACAGCAGGGACGTGGTGGTCGAGAAGGCGACGAGGCCCATGAACAGGCCGAAATAGGCGGCGTTGTGCAGGTCGAAGCTGTGCAGGAAACCGAGGAGGTCCGAGGCCTTATCCGTGAAAGGAAGGAGAAGGTCGTTGGCCAAAGCTGCCGGGGATGTGCCGGCCAGCAGCATCAGGGACAGGGACGCACGAGCCGAGCCGACAGGAGGGCGTCTCCTGTCCTTGCGGTCCTCGCGTTGCTCCCGTTGCCCGGCCATGCCGTGCTGCCCTTCCCTTGTTGGCGGCCCGATGATCAGGCCAAGCTCAAGCGATCCCCTGCCACGTCTTCCGACGTCACAGAGGTCACCCGTCTACATATGAACGGAACTGCCGGCGCAGGTTCGAAGCCGAAGCGCAGCCGGTCGATTCGTGTTCACTCTAGACTACCCCTGACTCCGCCAGGAAGAGGGTTAACGTCGGCTTAAACTTCCTTTGGAGAACCTGTGTGCAATTCGTCGAACCATATTGCATTTGTGACACACACGTGCCGGTGCGACAGTTTGGCGATTCGACCATGAAGCAGCCAAGAAAAAAGCCCGGCGAAGCCGGGCTTTGAAGGATTTCCAGTCGGACGGAAGATCAGTAGCGGTAGTGATCCGGCTTGAAGGGACCGGTCTCCGACACGCCGATATAGGAGGCTTGATCGGGGCGCAGCTTGGTGAGCTTCACGCCGATCTTTTCGAGGTGCAGGGAAGCCACCTTTTCGTCCAGGTGCTTGGGCAGAGTGTAGACCTTGCGCTCGTACTTGCCCTGGCTGGTGAAGAGCTCGATCTGGGCCAGCGTCTGGTTGGTGAAGGATGCCGACATCACGAAGGACGGGTGGCCCATGGCGTTGCCCAGGTTCACAAGGCGGCCTTCCGACAGCAGGATGATGCGGTGTCCGTCGGGGAACTCGATCTCGTCCACCTGCGGCTTGATGTTGTTCCACTTGAGGTTCTTGAGGCCCGCGACCTGGATCTCGTTGTCGAAGTGGCCGATGTTGCAGACGATCGCCCGGTCCTTCATGGCGCGCATGTGGTCGAGGGTGATCACGTCCTTGTTGCCGGTGGCGGTGACGAAGATGTCGGCGCGGGGAGCCGCGTCCTCCATGGTCGTGACCTCATAGCCTTCCATGGCGGCTTGGAGCGCGCAGATCGGATCGACCTCCGACACCAGCACGCGGCAGCCGGCCTGACGGAGCGAAGCGGCCGAGCCCTTGCCCACGTCGCCGAAGCCCGCCACCATGGCGACCTTGCCGGCCATCATCACGTCCGTGCCGCGGCGGATGCCGTCCACGAGCGATTCGCGGCAGCCGTAGAGGTTGTCGAACTTCGACTTGGTGACCGAGTCGTTGACGTTGATCGCCGGGAAGAGGAGCTTGCCCTCCTTCTCCATGATGTAGAGGCGGTGCACGCCCGTGGTGGTCTCTTCCGACACACCCTTGATCGAATCGGCGAGCCCCGCGAACCAGCCCTTCGGCTTTTCGTTGAGCAGGCGCTTGATCAGCGCGAAGAACACTTCCTCTTCCTCGGAGCCCGGCTTGTCGAGGAAGGCCACGTCACCCTGCTCGGCGCGCAGGCCCAGATGGACCAGCATGGTGGCGTCGCCGCCGTCGTCGAGGATCATGTTGGGCATGCCGCCGTCGTGCCAGTCGAACAGCTTGGCGGTGTACTCCCAGTACTCCTGCAGGGTCTCGCCCTTATAGGCGAAGACCGGGATGCCGGCGGCCGCAATGGCGGCAGCGGCGTGGTCCTGGGTGGAATAGATGTTGCAGGACACCCAGCGGATATCGGCCCCGAGAGCCTTCAAGGTCTCGATCAGCACCGCAGTCTGGATGGTCATGTGGAGCGAGCCGGCGATGCGGGCGCCCTTCAGGGGCTGCTTCGGGCCGTATTCCTCGCGCACGGCCATGAGGCCCGGCATCTCGGTCTCGGCGATGGAGATTTCCTTGCGGCCGAAATCGGCAAGGCTGATGTCTTTGACGATGTAATCCTGTGCCATGATGGCCTCTCTTTGCACCAGTTGGGGTGAGTTGGCGCTGTCTCTAGCAGAGGTCGCCAGGAGAGGCAATCAAGATATAAAGATGTCTTTATATGTTTTGCGGCGGCAAGGCGCTCAAACCGTCACCTCGGAGCTGCGCCGGAGGCACTGAAATTCCGTAACGGTGACGGTGCACAAGAAGCCGACGCTGAGCGGCCCCTCCTGGTTTCATGCCTTCAGGGTTCGTCTTTGGCCCGCAGCGACGGTGCTGATAGCTCTGGGAGCCTAAAGCTACTCGCCTTCGCCGAACTTGTTGGCGAGAAGATCGTCGATGGCCTGCAGGCAGGCGGTAGCGTCCACACCCTTGGCCGTGACCGTGATCGAGGTGCCCTGGGCTGCGCCCAGGGTCAGGAGACCCATGATGGAGCGCCCGCCCACGGTCTCGCCGCAGCGGGTCACGGTCACGTCGGCGTTGAAGCGCTCCACGGTCTGGACGAACTTGGCGGAGGCGCGGGCGTGCAGGCCCCTGCGGTTGACGATGGGAAGCTCCCGGACCTCGGCTCCCTCGGGCACAGGCGCAGGGGGGCAATCCTCGTCGAGGGAGCGGTCCATGAGGCTCATTTTCCCGAGAGAACGCGCGAGGCGATGTTGATGTATTTGCGCCCCGCCTCCTGGGCATGGGAGACCGCGTCGGACAAGGGCTCCTCGTCCCGGACGGATGCCAGCTTGATCAGCATGGGCAGGTTGATGCCGGCGACCACCTCGACGGAGCCGCCGTTCATGCAGGACAGGGCCAGGTTCGAGGGCGTGCCCCCGAACATGTCCGTGAGAACCACGACCCCGTGCCCCGAGTTGACCCGGCACACGGCGGCCATGATGTCCTTGCGCCGTGTTTCCATATCGTCGTCAGGGCCGATCGTGATCGTCTCAAGCTGCTCCTGGGGTCCCACCACATGCTCCAGCGCCGCCTTGAATTCCGTCGCGAGCTGCCCGTGGGTGACGAGCACCATACCAATCATAATGTTACAGGTCCGAATGCTCCGAGAGCGGAGCCGCTATTTTGTGCACTGCGAAGCCAAGCGCAAGAGCGTTGAGAGGAAAAGTTCATCACAGTGTCACGACCGTGTTGCAAACACAACTCAGGCAGACCATGGCGATGTCGGCGGAGATTGCCCCGGCTTGCATCCTGACGCGAGGGACCATGACGCCGCAGAGGGCTACATGCTTGTCCTGCTCCTCGGGATAGCGGGCAAGGCTCTCGCAAAGGTCGATCACCAGACGAACGACGGCAGCCGTCTCGAAGGGCTGCCTGACGATGCCGAGGCCGCAGATCTCGATGCAGCCGCCGAGGGGCTCCACCGGGCGCGCCAGGAGGCGGCCATGTCGGGGCTCGAGCTGGGTCCTGTCGTCGCTGACCAAGCGCCCGAAGCGGCCCGCCTGGGCTGCACGGACCACCATTTCGCGGGCAAGGGTCGATTTGCCGGAGCCCGATGCTCCCCGGATCAGGAGCCCGGCCTCGCCGACGACGACGCAGCAGGCATGGATCGTCCCCGAGGCGTTCAAGGGTGCTGCTTTCCTTGATCACGCTTTCCTTGATCCCGCTTGGCCTGGTCCTTCCTGCCGGGCTCCCGCCGTCCCTTGGCTCCTTCGACCGGAAGGCGAATGACGAAGCGCGCGCCGAGACGCTTGGGCTCGCCGGCCTCATCCGGGGCGCCGAGGCGGTTCTCGGCCCGGATGGTGCCGCGATGCGCCTCGATGATCTGGCGGGAGATGGAAAGCCCCAATCCCGAATTCTGGCCGAAACCCTGCTCGGGCCGGTCCGTGTAGAAGCGCTCGAAGATCCGGTCGAGGGCATCGGGCTCGATGCCGGGACCGCTGTCCTCCACGAGAACTTCGACCTGGTTCTTGCGCCGGCGCATGGAGACTTTCACCGTCCCGTCGGGCGGCGAGAAGGAGCGGGCGTTGTCGATCAGGTTGTTGAACACTTGGCCCAAGCGGCTGTCATGGCCGAGAACCAGGAAGGCGTCGCGGCCATGAGCCTGCCTGTCGATGCTGAGCGTGATGAGCGGGTCGTGCTCCTGGCGGCGTTCGTTTGCGACGGACACCACCGCTTCGAGGAGGCGCACCATGTCCACGGGCTCCGCGTCGGCGCGGGCGAGCTCCGCGTCGAGGCGCGAGGCATCCGAGATGTCGCTGATCAGCCGGTCGAGGCGCTTCACGTCATGCTGGATGATGGACAGGAGCCGCTGGCGGGAATCGTCGCTCCGGGCGAGCGGCAGGGTCTCCACGGCGCTGCGCAGGGAGGTGAGCGGGTTCTTCAGCTCGTGCGCCACGTCCGCCGCGAAGCTCTCGATCGCGTCGATGCGGTTGTAGAGCGCCTTGGTCATGTCGCGCAGGGCGCCCGACAGGTGGCCGATCTCGTCGGCCCGGGCGGTGAAGTCCGGGATCTCCTGACGGGATTTCGTTCCCCAGCGCACCCGCTCGGCCGCTTCCGCGAGCCGCCGGACGGGACCCGCGATGGCGCCGGCGAGAAAAAGCGAGAGCACGATCATGACCACGGCGGCCACCAGGAAGACCTGCAGCAGGGCAAAGCGCTCTGACGCGATGATGGCATCGATATCGCCTTCCTGCGTCGAGAGCAGGAGCGCGCCCTGGACCGTGCGGAAGCGCTGGATCGGAACCGCCACGGACACGATGGTTTCGCCGCGGTTGTTCACGCGAACCACGCTCGATTGCTGGCCCGCATAGGCCTGCTGCACCTCCGGCAGGGACTTGCCGTTGACCGGACCCGTCTCCTCGCGCACCGGACGCTTGGTGCGCCGGAACATCTTGCGGATGCTGTTCCAGGTGCGCTCCATGGCGCTGGTCGTGTCCTCCACATTGGCCACGGGAGGCAGATCCATGCGCAGGATGTCGCCGCGGGAGTAGAACGACCGGGAATCGAGAAGGAGCATCCCTTCCCGGTCGAAGATCCGGGCGCGGGTTTCGGTCGGAGTCACCAGCCGACGCAGCAGGGGGGCGACGCGCTCGGGATTGATGGAGAATTCCAGCGACGAGAAGGATTCGTCGTTGAAGCGCTCCGTTTCGCCCGCCTGCATCTGGAGGAGCTGGTCCGGATCGATGGTGATGGTGTTGGTTTCAACGGTCGCAGAGCTCGCGATCGCCCCGGCGATGATCTCGCCCTGAGTGAGAAGGCTCTGCACCCGGGCCTCGATGAGGCCTTCGCGGAACTGGTTGAGGTAGAGAAAGCCGAAGAGCAGCGCCACGAGTCCGGCCAGGTTGAGCACCACGATCCGGCGCGTCAGGCTCGACGAGGCACGCTGCAGGATCATGCGGCCGAAGTGCTTCAGCCGCGCCAGGATGCCCTGGGGTGCAGGCGGATCGTCGAATGCCGCCTCGGCGTGGATCGGGTCAGCCTTCATGCCACTCGTTCACCCATGCTCCGGTCCAGATGCCGGAACATGGCCGTCTTTCCAGGTTGCTGCGCCTTCAACGCGTCAGGCTTCCTTGAAGCGGTAGCCCACGCCGTAGAGGGTCTCGATCATTTCGAAACTCTGGTCAACCGACTTGAACTTCTTGCGCAGGCGCTTGATGTGGCTGTCGATGGTGCGGTCGTCGACGTAAACCTGGTCGTCATAGGCCGCATCCATGAGGGCATTGCGGCTTTTCACCACCCCGGGGCGGGTGGCGAGCGCCTGCAGGATCAGGAACTCGGTCACGGTCAGGGTGACGGGCTCGCCCTTCCAGGTGCAGGCATGGCGCTCCGGGTCCATCTTGAGCTGGCCGCGCTCCAGGGCCTTCGGATCGGCCTCCTTGGGGGTGCTCTGGTCCTTGGGGGCGAAGCGGCGCAGGACCGCCTTCACCCGCTCGACCAGAAGGCGCTGGGAAAAAGGTTTCCGGATGAAATCGTCCGCGCCCATCTTGAGGCCGAACAATTCGTCGATTTCCTCGTCCTTCGAGGTCAGGAAGATCACGGGCAGATCCGATTTCTGCCGCAGGCGCCGCAGGAGCTCCATCCCGTCCATGCGCGGCATCTTGATGTCGAAGATCGCCAGATCCGGCGGAGCGTGCTTGAGCCCGTCCAGGGCGGACGCGCCGTCCGTGTAGGTTTGAATGCGGTAGCCTTCCGCCTCGAGGGCGATGGAGACAGAGGTCAGAATGTTGCGATCGTCATCGACAAGGGCGATCGTTGGCATGAACTCTTCCTTAGCTTTACAAGGACAATTGTCAGCTTTTCGTCTCGGCTGACAACGCAGCAGGCCCTAAAACGTCCCCAACTGCGCCTTTCTCGTGGCATAAATATGGTTTCGGTCCACGCCTGGACCAGGGGGCGGTCTTGATAGTGGTATCTAAGCACACCTAGTTCAACCGGAGATGAACACTATTCGGGCTAGGCCCGGCAGGGCTGGATGCCGCCGTTGGTCTGCTTGGGGGCGAAATTCCCGGATTGTCCCTGCCCACGGGTGTCAATCATACGAAAGAACCCCGCCAAAGCCCGAAAAACCAAGCCGGTGGGCACCATCGAGCTCTGGTGCGACGAAAAATAGAATGCCATGAAATGTCATCAGTTGACGACAACGCCGGCTGACCTAAACAAGGTTCTATGTTCAAGCGAGGCGGTGAACCTTTGCCGGCATTGTTTGACCCTACCCAAGTGACGACCATCGGACGGCGGCACATCCGGTCCCGCGATGATCGGCAACCAGGAGAAGTCTTTCGTGGATAATATCGGCGTCTTCAACAGCGCACAGGGCGCTGAGGCCTTCGGCTTCCGCAATCTCAAACGGGTTTACTGGAACCTCGAAGCGCCTGCGCTCTACGAGCATTCCCTGACCCGGGGCGAAACCAAGCTCGTGCAGGGCGGCGCGCTCCTGGCCGAGACGGGGGTCCATACCGGCCGCTCCCCCAAGGACAAGTTCGTGGTGCGTGACGACGCCACGGAAAGCACCGTCTGGTGGGATAACAACGGCTCCATCACGCCCGGTCATTTCGACACCCTGCTGGAAGACTTCCTGGCCCATGCCGAGGGCAAGGAACTGTTCGCCCAGGATCTCTATGGCGGCGCCGATCCGGCCTACCGGGTCAAGGCCCGGGTCTTCACGGAATTCGCCTGGCATTCGCTCTTCATCCGCAACCTCCTGATCCGTCCCGACCGCGGCGAGCTCGCCGATTATGTGCCGGGAATGACCATTATCGACCTGCCGTCCTTCAAGGCGGACCCCGCCCGCCACGGCTGCCGGACCGAGACGGTCATCGCCTGCGACTTCAAGCGCAAGATCGTGCTCATCGGCGGCACGTCCTACGCCGGCGAGATGAAGAAGTCGGTCTTTACCTATCTCAACTACGTGCTGCCCTCGCAGAACGTCATGCCCATGCACTGCTCGGCCAATGTGGGCAGCAGCAACGACGTGGCCGTGTTCTTCGGCCTCTCGGGCACGGGCAAGACCACCCTGTCGGCCGATCCGAACCGTGTCCTGCTCGGCGACGACGAGCATGGCTGGGGCCCGAACGGCGTCTTCAACTTCGAGGGCGGCTGCTATGCCAAGACCATCCGTCTCTCCCGCGAGGCGGAGCCGGAGATCTTCGCCACCACGGAGCGCTTCGGCACGGTGCTGGAGAACGTGGTGATCGACCCGATCACGCGGGTTCCCGATTTCGACGACGCTTCGCGCACGGAAAACACGCGCTGCGCCTATCCGCTCGACTTCATCCCCAATGCCAGCGCCACGGGCCGCGCCGGCATTCCGAAGAACATCGTGATGCTCACCTGCGATGCCTTCGGCGTGCTGCCCCCTATCGCCAAGCTGACGCCGGCCGAGGCCATGTACCACTTCCTGTCCGGCTACACCGCGAAGGTGGCCGGCACTGAAAAGGGCGTGAAGGATCCGGAGGCCACGTTCTCCACCTGCTTCGGCGCCCCCTTCATGCCGCGCCATCCGTCCGTGTACGGCAACCTGCTGCGCGATCTCATCGCCAAGCACCATGTGGATTGCTGGCTCGTGAACACCGGCTGGACCGGCGGCAAGTACGGTGTGGGCCGGCGCATGCCGATCCGCGTCACCCGCCGCCTGCTGACGGCCGCGCTCGACGGTTCGCTCTCCCGCGCCGATTTCCGCCGCGATCCCTATTTCGGCTTCGCGGTGCCCACCTCGGTACCGGGCGTGGAGCCGCACATCCTGTATCCGGTGAAAACCTGGCAGAACAAGGCGGAATTCGCCGAGACCGCCAAGCGCCTCATCGACATGTTCAACGAAAACTTCAAGCGCTTCGAGGGCCATGTGGATTCCGACGTGCGCTCCGCAGGGCCGCAGACGTCGATTGCCGCCTGACGGCATCCTGTTTTTGCACTAAGAAGCGGCGGCTCTCGGGCCGCCGTTTTGCATTGAGGTTCATGAATAATGGACGTTCTCGTCATCGGAGCCGGTGTTGTCGGTCTCGCGGTCGCCCGCGAGCTTGCCCTGCGCGGCCATGGAGTGATCGTGGCCGAGGCGACAGGCGGCATCGGCAACGGGGTCTCCTCGCGCAACAGCGAGGTGATCCATGCGGGCATGTATTATCCAGCGGGCTCGTTGCGCGCCCGCCACTGCGTTCAGGGACGGCGGATGCTCTACACGTTCTGCGGGAGCCACGGCGTTCCTCATGCCAAATGCGGCAAGCTCATCGTGGCTACCAACGATCTCGAGCAGGCCAAGATCGAGGGCATCTACGAGCAGGGGCTCATGAACGGTGTGGAGGGCCTCTCCTTCGTCACGGGCGACGAGGCGCGGCAGCTCGAGCCGAACCTCTCCTGCACCGGCGCCGTCCTGTCACGCGAGACCGGGATCATCGACAGCCACGCCCTCATGCTGGCGCTTCAGGGTGACCTGGAGGCCGCAGGCGGTGCCATCGCATTTCATGCACCGGTCCAGGGGATCACGCGGAATGGAACGGGATGGAACGTCATGGTCGGCGGCGACGATCCCACCGAGCTCACGGTCGATGCCGTCGTCAATGCGGCGGGGCTCGGCGCGCAGGCGCTTGCCGGCGCCACGGAGGTCTATCCGGCGGGGCGCGTGCCGCCCCTGGTGCTGGCCAAGGGCAACTATTTCGGCTGCCTCGGCAAACCCGCCTTCTCGCGCCTGATCTACCCCGCCCCCGTCGACGGGGGGCTCGGCACCCATGTGACCCTGGATCTTGCCGGACGCATGCGCTTCGGACCCGATGTGGAATGGGTCGAGCAGGAGGAGTACGCGGTCGACCCGCACCGCGCGGAGGGTTTCTACGCCTCGATCCGCCGCTATTGGCCAGGGCTCCCCGATGGGGCGCTGGTGGCCGACTACGCGGGCATCCGACCGAAGCTGACGGGACCCGGCGAAAAGGCGGCGGATTTCATGATCGACGGCCCGACGGAGCATGGCTTGCCAGGGCTGGTGCATCTGTTCGGCATCGAGAGCCCAGGGCTGACCTCGTGCCTATCGATTGCGGAGGATGTTGCGGAGAGGTTGGCGGCCGGGACGTAGTTGTTCTTCTGGATGACAATGCCGATCCCGGATCGCGCAAACCAGTCCGGCACTGTCATCCCGGGGCCGCTTAAGCGGAGCCCGGGATCCATAAACGCTGACGGTGCTGGTTGAGACGATGCGATTGCCGCCGCGTCCTCTTCTACAACCTCAGCGGTTATGGATCCCCGCCTGCGCGGGGATGACAGCGTTGAGGATCCAGCACTTGATCCTGCACCCGGTCCCGGATCGGCTCGCTCCGTCCGGGATGACGCGTTGCATCAAGCCCTGAAGAACAGCAGCGTCATGAGCAGGAAGGTCGGGATCAGTATGACGCCCGACCACAGGAGATAACCGAAGAAGCTCGGCATCTTCACGCCGCCTTCGCGGGCGATCGCATACACCATGAAGTTCGGCGCGTTGCCGATATAGGAGTTCGCGCCCATGAACACGGCGCCGGCCGAGATGGCCGCCAAGGTCATGGCGCCTGCGGTCATCAGCTGCTGCGGGTTGCCGCCGGCAAGCTCGAAGAAGACGAGGTAGGTCGGCGCATTGTCGAGGAACGAGGACAGGCCGCCGGTGAGCCAGAAATAGGCGGCGTTGTTGGCGCTGCCGTCCGGGTTCGACACCAGGGCCACGAGGGGCGCGAACGCGCCGTCCGCACCCGCCCGCAGGATAGCGAGCACCGGGATGATGGCGATGAAGATGCCGGCAAAGAGCTTCGCCACCTCCTTGATCGGCCCCCAGGAGAAGCCGTTCTCGATCCGGCTGGCCTTCGATGTCGCCTTCAGGGAAATGATGGTCACTGCGATCATGATGAAATCGCGCAGGGCATTCGCCAGCTCGATTTCGGTGCCGAGCACCGTAATCCGGCCGAGATCCACCGTGGCGCTCATGAGAATGGCCGCGATGATGATGAAGATCAGCAGGAAGTTGATGCCCCCCGCGACGCGCACCGGATTGTCGGGCGTGGGATCCGGCTTGATGTGCCCTTCCTTCCGGTAGATCACGAGGTCGATCACGTAGAACAGGGCGAGCAGGAGGCCGCTGGCGAAGAGGGTCTCGGGCAGGAGGTGCGTGGTGGTCCAGAAGAAGTCGACCCCGCGCAGGAAGCCGAGGAAGAGCGGCGGATCGCCGAGCGGCGTGAGCGAGCCGCCGATATTCGACACCAGGAAGATGAAGAACACGATCACGTGCACGTTGTGCCGCCGGTCGTCGTTGGCGCGCATCACCGGGCGGATCATCACCATGGAGGCGCCGGTGGTGCCGATGAAGCTCGCCAGCACCGTGCCCAGCGCCAGCAGCATCGTGTTGGTGCCCGGCGATCCATGGATGTTGCCGCGCACCAGAATGCCGCCTGCCACCGTAAACAGGGCGAGCAGCAGCAGGATGAACGGAATGTATTCGAGAAACGCCGTATGGGCGAGGGCGTGGATCGCCGTCATGGGACCTGCGACGACCGCCATGGGGATCAGAACCAGCAGGCCCCAGAGCGCCGCGATCTTGCCCTGGTGATGCTCCCAGAAATGTGGGGCGAGGAGCGGGAAGAGGGCAATGGAGAGGAGAATGCCCGCAAATGGCAGCGCCCAGACAGGGCCGAGGCTCGCCCCGTCGAATTCCGCCGCGAAGGCTGCCTGTGGCAGGAATGTGAGGGCGGCAGTCAGTGCCAGACTCGAAAGGCGAAGCATGTCTCAAAAATCCCCAGGCCGGCACGCCGGTATCGTTCTCGAACGGTTGAGGAACGCTTGTATGGGAAGGGGCTCCAGGCTGCAACGGCTGGGCCGTTAACCGGCTATTCACCATAAGTCAAAGATAGTACAACATCATTACAAAGCTTTTGCTGCGCTTGGGGGCCTGAAGACCGATGTGCCGCTTTCTTGCTTACCGGGGAGAGCCGATCTTCCTCACCGATCTGGTTTGTGCGCCGGCCCATTCGCTGGTGCACCAGTCGCTTCACGCGGTCGAGGCCAAGACCGAGACGAACGGGGACGGGTTCGGCATCGGCTGGTATGGCGAGCGCCCCGAGCCGGGCATTTACCGGGAGGTCCGCCCGGCTTGGTCCGACGAGAACCTGCGGAGCCTGTGCGAGCAGGTGCGCTCGAACTTGTTCTTCGCCCATGTGCGCGCTTCCACCGGCACCTCGACCACCCGGGCCAACTGCCATCCCTTCTCCCATGGGCGCTATCTTTTCATGCATAACGGCCAGATCGGCGGCTACGGGCGCATCAAGCGCCGCTTGGAGGCCATGATCCCGGACGAGCTGTACGACCGCCGTCTCGGCACCACGGACTCGGAGGCCATCTTCCTCCTCGCGCTTGCCAACGGATTGTCCGAGGAGCCCGTCACCGCCATGGCCCGGACCCTGAAGCAGGTGCGTGGCCTCATGAACGAGGCCGGCATCGAGGAGGCCCTGCGCTTCACGGCCGCCTTCACCGACGGCGAGAATCTCTGGGCTTACCGCTGGGCCTGCGATGCCAAGCCGCCGACCCTCTATTTCCGCGAGGACAACGGCAACCTGCTCGTGGTGTCCGAGCCCATCGACGACAAGACCAGGGGATGGCGCGAGGTGCCGAAGGGCTGCAGCCTCGTGGCGACGAACGGCAGCGTCGCCGTGGAGTGCCTGAACGAAGCCATGGGCCGCCTGGCGGCTTGAGCCCGGTCAAGGCTGTTTCAGGAGTTCAGCTCCCCTGTCGGACGGGAGAGCAGAGGCAGGAGCGCGCCTTTGAGGGCTTCCATCTGAAGCTCGGTCTCGGCGCGGGCGGAGCCCGCATCCGGGGCCCCATGGGCTCGCAAGCGGGCGTTCTCCGTGGCAAGCCTGTCATTCTCCGCCATCAGGATGGCGATCTTCTCCTCGGCAATCCGAAGGCGGGCCTGAGCCTCATCCCGTTCCCGCTCGCGCAACCCCACGCGGTCACGCCAGAGGCGGACGGTGACGCTCTCTGCTCCCTCATTCATGATCGGCTCCCGATTGATCGACCGGCACAGGAGAAGGCCTGACGTATCGGCACTATTTCAATCCCAATGCCTGTGGCTTTTATGGGGCCTGAGGGTAAGGCGTAGATCTTAATCCATTCTTGGCAGGCTTACGCGTCCAGTTCCGGATAGCGCCGGAAAATTCCATCCTCGTTGAACGGAATGCGGCGTGGGCTGGCAAGATACGCCTTGATGCGCGGTCTTTCGGCGACGCTGTCGTGCAGGGCTGCGACCAGCGGAGCGTTCTTCAAGGCGCGCTTCGCGGCTTTGGGAAAAGCATAGGCGAGGCCCTCGATCACCTGAAACAGGGACAGATCGGCATAGGTGAGCGTCCCGCCCACGAGGTGGCTGCTGCCCGCAGGGTTGCGGGCCAGAATCTGCTCGAACCAGCCGAGAAACTTGGGGATGCGGCTGTCGCGGAACTCCTCCGAGCGCCGCAGGGCCTCCGCCTTCTGGTCCTCGTAGTACAGGCCCACCCCGATCGGATGGTGGGTGTCATGAGCCTCGGCCACGAAATCACCGAGGGTGAGCTGGATCTGGTGCGTCCACAAGCCCCCGGCCGGATCCTTCGGGGCAAGCCCGTGCCGGGCGCCGAGATAGAGCAGGATCGCGGCCGTCTGGCCGATGATGGTATCGCCATCTTTGAGGAAGGGTGGCGCGAAGGGCGGTCGGTCCGCGTGTTCCATCATCCGCATCATCACGGCGAGGCCCTCAGACTCCCGTGCCACGTCGATATAATCGGCGCCAGCCTCTTCGAGCGCCAGCCGCACGAACTCGCCGCGTCCCTGGATGCCGGGCCAGTAATAGAACTCATAGGCCATGGGGCGCTTCCCTTCTCTTCAGCGATGCTTCGCGTGGAGATGGAGCGTCGGCTTGTCCTGTCAAAGCGTGCTTCGCGCCAGGCGCTCCAGAGCCTCGCCGTCGAGCCGCATATGCCGGTGGTGCAGATCGCGCATGCCGATAGCCTCATAGAAGCGGATGGCGGGCCGCTCTTCCTCGACGAAGGGCTCCACCCGCACCCAGCCCCGCTCCAAGGCGGTCTTTGCCACTGCGCCCATGAGCGCCTGCGCAGCGCCCGTGCGGCGCTCTTCAGGGAGCACATAGAGGGCGTGAACGATGCCCATGGGTTTGCCGCGCCATCCGGCATAGCCGCGAAAGAAGGACACGAAGCCGACAGCCTCGCCGTCCCGCTCTGCCATGAAAGCCTCGAACAGCGGGTCGGGACCAAAGCCGTCAGCTCGGATCCGCTCCGCCGACGTCCAGGGCTCCTGGCCCGGCAGGTGATCCTCGATCAATCCCGCGACAAAGCGAAAGATCGTCTCCGCGTCCGACGCGACGGCAGGGCGCACGGCAAGCCTGGACGCTTCCATCTCAATCGGCCTCGATCAATGCGCCTCGTCCCAGTTCTGCGCCGCCCGCGACTCCACGGCGAGCGGCACCTTGAGGGACACGGCCGGGAAGGGCGCTTCCGTCATCACGCGCGCGATCACCGGCAGGCTTGCCTCGACCTCGTCGTCGGGGACCTCGAAGACCAGTTCGTCGTGCACCTGCAGCAGCATGCGGGCGGAGAGGCGCTCGGCCTTGAGCGCGTCCTCCATGCGGATCATGGCGCGGCGGATGATGTCGGCGGCGGTGCCCTGGATCGGCGCGTTGATGGCTTGGCGCTCCACGCCCGCGCGCTCGGACGGGTTCGACGAGCGGATCTGCGGGTAGTGGCAGACACGCCCGAACAGGGTGGTCACGTAGCCCTTCTCGCGGCAGGCCTTCTTGGTCTCGTCGATATAGGTGCGAATGCCCGGGAAGCGCTCGAAATACTGCTTGATGAAGGTGGAAGCCTCCTGGTTCGGAATGCCGAGGCGCGTGGCGAGCCCGAAGGCCGAGATGCCGTAGATGATGCCGAAATTGATGGTCTTGGCCTGGCGGCGCAGATCCGCGTTCATCTGGTCGAGCGGCACGCCGAACATGGCCGAGGCCGTGGCCGCGTGAATGTCGATCCCTTGCGCGAACGCCTCTTGCAGCTGCGGGATGTCGGCGATGTGGGCCAGCAGCCGCAGCTCGATCTGGCTGTAATCGGCCGAGATGATCTTGTGGCCTTCGGGCGCGATGAAGGCGCGGCGGATCTTGCGGCCCGCTTCCGTGCGGATCGGAATGTTCTGCAGGTTCGGCTCGGATGAGGAGAGCCGCCCGGTGGTGGTGGCGGCGAGCGAGAACGAGGTGTGCACGCGCTTCGTTTCAGGATGCATGTGCTCCTGGAGCGTGTCGGTGTAGGTGGATTTCAGCTTGGAGAGCTGGCGCCATTCGAGGATTTTCTCGGGCAGCACGTGGCCGGCCTGCGCCAACTCGTCCAGAAGCGTCGCGGGCGTCGCCCATTGGCCGGACGGCGTCTTCTTGGCGCCGGGCAATCCCATCTTGCCGAAAAGAATGTCGCCGATCTGCTTCGGGCTTCCCAAAGCGAACTTTTCGCCCGCCATCTCGTGGATCTCGTCCTCGAGGCGGGCCAGGGTCTGGGAGAAGTCGCCCGACAGGCGGCTCAGGATCTGCCGGTCGACCAGGATGCCGCGCATCTCCATGCGGGCGATCACGTCGACGAGGGGGCGCTCCAAGGTCTCGTAGACGGTGGCCCGGTGCTCGGCCGCCAGACGCGGCTTGAGGAGCTGCCACAGGCGCAACGTCACGTCCGCGTCCTCGGCCGCGTAGGCCGTGGCCTTGGCGATCTCCACCTTGTCGAAGGTCACCTTGTTTCGGCCCGTGCCCGCAACGTCACCGAAGCTGATGGGCGAGTGGCCGAGATGGCGGCGGGAGAGCTCGTCCATGCCGTGCGGGCCCTTGCCGGCATCGAGCACGTAGGAGATCAGCATCGTGTCGTCGTAGGGCTTAACCGCGATGCCGTGGCGCTTGAACACGACCCAGTCGTATTTCAGGTTCTGCCCGATTTTGAGAACGGCGGGATCCTCCAGCAGCGGGCGGATCGCATCAAGCGCGTCCGTCACGGGGATCTGGCCCTTCACCAGACCGCCGCCGAAGAGATCGGATTCGTCCCGGTGCTGGAGCGGCACGTAACAGGCCCTGCCGGGCTCGACCGCAAGCGAGAAGCCGACGAGGTCGGCCAGGTTCGCGTCGAGCGCGCTCGTTTCCGTGTCGACCGCTACGATTCCCTGCTCGCGGGCTTGTCGCACCCATTCGTTCAAGCGCTCGACGGTGGTCACGGTCTCATAAGAAGCCACGTCGAAAGGCGCGGAGGAGGCTTCCGTCGCGCGCTTGCCGGCAAGCTGAGAGGGCGTGCCGAGGCCCTCGACCGGCTTGCGCAGCGTGGCGGTGTCCGGCAGGTCGAGACCCGCGAAGGGGTCGACCTCGCCCGAGCCGCCATCGGCCTTTTCGAAGAACGGCACCGCGTCGTCGGTGGGGGCCGTCACGCCGGTGCCGCCGTTGCGCTCCCAGCGGATGGCCTCGCCGCCGGGCATGAGGCGCGGGTCGGGCGCGATCGCGGCGGGATCCGCGTCGTAAAGCTCGGCCACCCGCCGGGTCAGGGTCGAGAATTCCATCGCCTTGAGGAAGCCGACCAGCGTCTTCGGGTCCGGGTCCGGCACCCGCAGCGCGTCGAGGGGCACGGGGACGGGAGCCTCGCAATCGAGGGTCACGAGCTTCTTCGACAGACGCGCGATCTCCGCGTTGGCGATGAGCGCCTCGCGGCGCTTGGGCTGCTTGATCTCGGGGGCGCGCTCCAGCAGGGTTTCGAGGTCGCCGTATTCCTTGATGAGCTGGGCTGCGGTCTTGAGGCCGATGCCCGGCACGCCCGGCACGTTGTCCGAGGTGTCGCCCATCAGCGCCAGCACATCGCCGATCTTTTCGGGCGGAATGCCCTCCCACTTCTCGGTGACGGCGGCTTCATCCAAGTTGCGCTCGGGCCGGTAGCCCGGCTTGCCCTTGGAGCCCGATTCGAAATCGTAGAAGCACACCTTCGGGCCCACAAGCTGCATCAGGTCCTTGTCGGACGAGATGATGAGCACGTCCGCCCCGCGGGCCTTCGCCTGCTGGGTATAGGTGGCGATGAGATCGTCCGCTTCGTAGCGCTGCAGCTCCACGGGCTCGAGCCCGAAGGCCCGGATCGCCTCGCGCATGATCGGCATCTGGACCTTGAGGTCGTCCGGCGCGTCCGGCCGGTGGCCCTTGTAGTCCTCGTAGAGCTCCTTGCGGAAGGAGCCCTCGGACTTGTCGAGCACGATGGCCAGATGCGTAGGCTTCAACCCCGCCGCCCCGTCGCGCATGAACTGCAGGAGCTTGGACACGAAGAGCCGCACGGCCCCCGTGGGCATCCCGTCCGAGGAGCGGGCATTGTACTTCTGGTCCTGGTTCATGGACTGGAAATAGGCCCGGAAGATGAAGGACGAGCCGTCGACGAGGAACAGGTGATCGCCGGCTTGGACGGGACGGGAGGACGAGGGCATCGGGTCTCGGGGGTTTAGGGCTTGCTTCGGGGCAAGAAATAGCGGCTCCGGGGCCGGATGGCTATGGCGGTTGAGCCAGATCCTGTCTGCCCATGAGGCTCTGCTCACAAGAGCCTGAAATCAAATGGGATCGGCAAGCTGCCTTGGGAACTTGCCCAAGCTGGAGTCTAAGAGCTTGGCCATGTGAGGCAGCGCACTCGGTGACTTTGCGACATGATATAAACTTGCGATTAACAAATTCGGGCTTTATGAGCGAAAGCTGACCGAATTATATAACGAATCGAATTCTGCAAACATCTTGGCAAGGAGCATACCATGGCCATTAAGAAATGGGGCAACCCGATCATTGCATCCCAGACAGATAGAACCGGATCAGATGAAGGAACCGTGGCGGCTCTCCCGAACGGCGGTTATGTGACGGTCTGGAATTATATTTACCAAGGCGAAACAGTTACCTGTTTTCGAGTCTTCGATGGATTAGGTCGGCCTGGAGCCATTCAGACCCTAGCAAGTACTGCAGGCACCCCCAGATTTGCAGAGGTGACCGTTCTCAAGAATGGCAGCTTTGTAATTGCTTGGGAGGGTGCCAGCAGGAGCATCCAAGCTCAGAAGTTCTCAATCACTGGGGTTCCAGACCCTTCGGGACCTTACAATCTGGCCATAGCCGACCAACAAGCGTCGGAGAAACATACACTGCCATCTGTTGCAGCGAGCGGTGACGACGGCTGGGTTACAGTTTGGCAAACCACCTCCACAGTTGCGAATGGCAGTGTGTGGTTTGGGCGGGGAACCAATCCTCCAGTCAAAATTTCGCAGCAGGTGGCTCCCGGAACAAGCGGCTTCAGTGAACCCAAAGTCACTGAACTGGCCAACGGCAAGCATGTTGTCACTTGGCTCCAAGGTGCTGCTGTCAAGGTTGTCCTTGTAAATGAAATTAACGTCGCGACTTCACTTGTCGATGCAGCAACGCAGAAAGCCGGCAGCCCGTCCATCACAGCTTTGTCTACTGGCGGATTTGTTGTCAGCTGGATACATTACGAAAGCAGTACCGTCAAAACCGTATCCACACAGGTTTATAACGCCCAGGGAAACCCTGTAAGAGACGGAAGCATCACCGGGCTCGGAAATCTCGTTGGTTACCCGCCGAAAGTCGCGGCTCTAACGCACGGACCATTTGATGGTGGGTATGCTCTGGTTTACGTCAACGATCTCAGGGACGCGAACAACGAAGACGTTTATCTACAGTTGGTCAAGGGCGACGGAACACCTTTGGAGCCCAAGTTGATCAATGATGGTACCTTGAGAAAGGGGAGCCAGCGGCTTGCCTCCGTCACGGAGATGAAAGACGGGCGCATCTCGATCGTTTGGGATGACAGTTCAACTGCCTCCGGCGTTATTCATAACCAAATCGTCGACGCCCGCGAGCAGGGTGTCACCGTGCATGGCTCTGGACACGACGACATCTATGTCGGAACAGATCTCGAAGATCAGGTGGACGAGCTGAAGGGCTACAGGGGCGACGATTCGCTTTATGGCGGAACGGGCAACGATCGGCTTTTTGGTGGTTTCGACAAGGATTACCTTGATGGTGGCGCCGGATCCGACATCGCCAGTTACGCGGAGGCCACGACAGGTGTGACGGCGAGCCTCGATACGAGCCTTGATCCCAAGAACACCGGAGAGGCCGCAGGCGACACCTATCGGAATATAGAAAACCTGGGCGGATCGGTGCACAACGACTTGCTGCTCGGCAATGCCGGCCGGAATGAGCTCTACGGCGGCAACGGCAACGACGCGCTCTACGGCGGCGCCGGCAACGACCTGCTCAACGGCGGCGAAGGCAAGGATATGGCAACCTATGCCTATTCCAGGGCAGGCGTCGGCGTGACGGTGAGTCTCGAAGCACCGACAGACATCAACACGAACGAGGCCAAAGGCGATACCTATGACAGCATCGAGGTTCTGGAGGGAACGGCCTGGAACGATGTGCTGTACGGCTACAGCGGGGCAGACCGAGGTGCTGGGAACAACGACGAGATCTACGGCGCCCGCGGCCACGACAGCCTCATCGGCGGCCTCGGCAACGACACCCTGAACGGCGGGCAGGACAACGATACGCTCAACGGAGGCGATGGCGCAGACAACCTCATCGGCGGTGAGGGCTTCAACTTCGCGTCTTATGCCTATGCCACTGCTCGAGTTGTCGCGGACCTCTCTGGCGAGCTTGCTCTTGCGGGCGAAGCAGTCGGCGATACCTATTCCTCGATTCAAGGTCTGATTGGGTCAAACTTCAACGACCGTCTCGATGGAAGTGACGGTGATGTCGCTAACGTGCTTAAAGGCGGCTCTGGTAACGACATACTCTTTGGTTATGGTGGTTCCGATACTTTGGAGGGTGGTATCGGTGGCGATGCACTCCAGGGTGATTCCGGCATCGATTTTGCCTCCTATGCCAATGCAGAAAGCGCAGTGTCCGCTACACTTGCGCCATCTGGCACGAAATCGGGTGAGGCCGCTGGTGATGAGTACTTCGAGATCGAGGGCCTGATTGGCTCGGCCCACAACGATACGCTAATCGGCAGCTCTGATGCCAACATCCTGCGGGGCGGGGGCGCCAACGACACCCTGAACGGCGCTGGCGGCGCGGACCGCCTGGAAGGTGAGGCAGGCAACGATGCCCTGATCGGCGGAGTGAGCGCCGACATCCTTCAAGGTGGCGTCGGCGACGACAACCTGGACGGCGGGGACGATGCAGACCGCCTAGAGGGTGGGGACGGCCGGGACGTGCTCACGGGTGGAGCAGGCGCCGACACGCTGGTGGGCGGCGCGGGCGACGACACCTATTATGTCGACGGCTCGGACACGGTGGTCGACGGTGCCGGCCAGGGCATCGACACGGTGTATGTCACCTCGACCTTCAGGCTCAGCGCGGGGGCCATGATCGAGAACATCGTGCTCTCCACCACCGCCGCGGTCAACCTGACCGGCAACGAGCTCGATAACATTCTGACCGGCAATGCGAGCGCGAACGCTCTCGACGGCCAGGCCGGCAACGACACGATCGTGGGCGGCGGCGACGCGGATGCCATGACGGGCGGCGTGGGCAACGACCTCATCTATGTCGACCATGCCAGCGATGTGGTGGTCGAGCAGGCCGGCCAGGGCAGCGACACGGTGATGGTCAACACCGCCGCCTATGCGCTCAGCGCCGGGGCCGAGGTGGAGACCCTGGTGGCCGGCGCCGGGGCGGTGAGCCTCACGGCGTCCGACTTTGCCAACACGGTGACCGGCAACGCCTTGAGCAACAGCCTGTGGGGCCTTGCCGGCAACGACCGGATCACGGCGGGATCGGGCAACGACAAGGTGTATGGCGGCCTGGGCAACGACACGCTCTACGGCGAAGGCGGCAAGGACATCTTCGTGTTCGACACCAAGCTGAACAAGAGCACCAACGTGGACCGGGTCGAGGACTTCAGCTCCCGCGAGGACGGGTTCCATCTGGAGAACCGGATCTTCACCAAGCTGGGGGCGGGCTCGATTTCCAAGCCGAAGAAGTTCAACTCGGACATGTTCGTCGAGGGCAAGAAAGCGCAGGACCGGGAGGACCGGATCGTCTACGACAAGAAGACGGGCGCCTTGTACTACGACCAGGACGGCACCGGCTCCAAGGCGCAGGTGAAGATCGCCACCCTCGATAAGAACCTGAAGATCTTCTACCACGACTTCTTCGTGATCTAAGTCGTTGAACCGACGATGACGTGCCGCCCGGCGAAAGCCGTGGCGGCACGTTTCGTTCCGGGCTCCAGAGCATCGCGGTGCTTCGGGGCCGCGATGCGGCGGGCTGGGTTCACGCGGCCTTGAGGCGGGCGAGATCGAGATCGAGTTCGCGCAGGGCCTGCATCACCACGCCTTCCGTCAGCAGATCCATGGAGGATTCCACCACATGGATGGCGGCAAGGGCCCTGAGTTCGGGGATCGTCTGGGCTTCGAGCGCCGCCTCGAAGGACGGGCGCAGCAGGTCCATGGCGCGGGTGCCGGGGCCGCAGATCACGATGTGGTCGGGCTCTAAAGTCTGGATCAGGATGCCCACCGCATCGCCCAGCACCTCGCCTGCCGCATGGAAGAGGTTGAGGAGGGCGGGGTCGCCCGCCCGGGCCTGCTCCACCACCGCGCCCATGGCGTCCTCTCCCGGCAGCAGCAGGGTCGGGGCGGGGCGGTGGTCGATGAGCTGCGCATCCCGGTGCAGGGCGTAATCGGCCAGATACGCCTCGATGCAGCCGCGCCCGCCGCAGCGGCATTGCGGCCCGCCCCGGCGCAGCCGCACATGGCCGAACTCGGAATTGCCGAAGCGCGCGCCGCGATAAAGCTCCCCCTGGACCAGGAAGCCCAGGCCCACGCCGTCGCCCACCATGAGGCAGGCGGTGCGGCCGGAGCGCAGATCCGCGTTGCGCTGCGTGATGGCGAAGGCCATGGCGCTGGCGTCGTTCTCGATCAGCACCGGCTTGCCGAGGCGCTGGCTCAAGCCCGAGGCGAGCGGCAGGTCGCGGGTGCCGAGCACCGGGCTCCAGGCGACGATCCCGTCGCGCGTGTCCACATAGCCCTGACAGGCAAGGCCCACGGCCTTCACGGTGCCGGCACCCGTGTCCTGGGCAAAGGCCGCAATCGTCTGCGCCAGCACGTCCATCAGCTCCTCGGCCTCGAGGTTGCGCAGGGGGCGCTCGATGTGGCGGCTCGCCCGGTTGCGCCCGGCGCTGTCCACCAGGCGCAGCTCGACGCGGTTGAAGCCGGTCCAGACCCCGATCACCGAGCCGAGGGTCTCGGCAAAGAACAGGCGCGTCTTGGGCCGGCCGCGGATCAGGCCGGAGGTCTGATCGGCGCTCTCCTCCGCAACGAGAATTCCCTCGTCCAGAAGGCTCGCCGTCAGGTCCGACACGCTGGCGGGGCTCATGCCCAGATGCTGGCCGATCTCCACCCGCGCCATTGGCCCCTCCCGACGCAAGGCATCGAGCAGGCGGCGCCGGGCCGTTTCGCGTGAGGAGAGAGGGAGCATGTTCGCAGCCGCCATTTATTCAGCAGATGAATAAAACAATTCCGGGATAAGTGTGTATCCGACCAAAATATAACATCGGCCCGGCTTGAAGGCACAAATGCTTGGGATAATTATTTCCCCGCTCGAACAATAAAGCATGGCAGCGCGAGCCGCGTTCGTCGACACCCGTTCGGGTCGACAGCCTGCCATGAGCATGAGGGTCTTGCGGGAAAGGCAATCCCGAAAGGCGCCGACCAGGAGGAAATCAATGGTATCGAAGAAACTTGCTCTGATCAGCTTTGCCGCTTTGGCCCTTTCGGCCACCGCCGCCTTCGCCCAGAAGGGCCCGGTCGTCGGCGTCAGCTGGTCGAACTTCCAGGAAGAGCGCTGGAAGACCGACGAGGCCGCCATCAAGGCCGCTGTCGAGAAGGCCGGCGGCACCTATGTGTCGGCCGACGCCCAGTCGTCGCCCGCCAAGCAGCTCACCGACATCGAAAGCCTAATCGCCCGCGGCGCCAAGGCCCTGATCGTCCTGGCCCAGGACTCGGACGCCGTGCGTCCCGCCGTCGAGAAGGCCGTGGCCGAAGGCATCGCGGTGGTGGGCTACGACCGTCTCATCGAGATCCCGCAGGCCTTCTATCTCACCTTCGACAACGTGGAAGTGGGGCGCCTCCAAGCGCGCGAGGTGCTGAAGCTGAAGCCCGAGGGCAACTATGCCTTCATCAAGGGCTCGGGCTCGGATCCGAACGCCAACTTCCTGTTCCAGGGCTCGATGGAGGTTCTGAAAGCCGCCATGGATTCCGGCAAGATCAAGAACGTGGGCGAGGCCTACACGGACGGCTGGCTGCCCGCCAACGCACAGCGGAACATGGAGCAGTTCCTCACCAAGAACAACAACAAGATCGACGCGGTGATCGCCGCCAATGACGGCACCGCCGGCGGTGCCATCGCGGCTCTCGGCGCGCAGGGTCTTGCCGGTTCCGTGCCGGTGTCCGGCCAGGATGCCGACAAGGCGGCGCTCAACCGCGTGGCCCTCGGCACCCAGACCGTGACGGTCTTCAAGGATGCCCGCGAACTCGGCCGCAACGCAGCGGAAATCGCCCTGCAGCTGGCCGGCGGCAAGAAGCTCACCGAAATCCAGGGCGCCAAGTCCTGGAATCTCGGCCCGAAGAAGCAGAACATGACGGCTCTCTTCCTCACCCCGGTTGCGATCACGAAGGACAACCTCGACGTGGTCATCAAGGCCGGCTGGGCCTCGAAGGACGTGGTCTGCCAAGGCGTGAAGGCCGGCTCCGTCAAGGCCTGCAACTAAACGGGCTTTTGCCTGAACGAGCCGCCTCCGTGTCATCCCCGGCCGGAGGCGGCAACGCCGCTGGAGGGGAAGAGGATCCGCCTGCACGCGCTGCATCATGGATCCCCTTCCCTTGCTCCGCCTGCCGGGGATGACAATTCATTGCCCTTCAGCGTGACGTCATGACCGCACCCGTTGCCACTGCCGCCCCACCCCCGAGCGCGGCCTCCGGCTCGCTCCTGTCGAAGCTCGAGATCGACGTCCGCATGCTCGGCATGCTGGCGGCTCTCGCCGTCATCTGGGTCGGGTTCGATCTCCTGTCCGGCGGCGTTTTTCTCACCCCGCGCAACCTCTGGAACCTGTCGGTGCAGACCGCCTCCGTGGCGATCATGGCCACCGGCATGGTGCTGGTCATCGTCACGCGCAACATCGACCTCTCGGTCGGCGCAATCCTGGGCGTCACCGGCATGATCATCGGCGTGACGCAGGTGCAGTGGCTGCCGGCCTATCTCGGGCTGGAGCATTGGCTTACCGCTCCTCTGGCCGTGCTGCTCGCCATCACGGTCGGCGGGCTGATCGGGCTCTTCCAGGGCTGGCTCATTGCCTACATGGGCATCCCGTCCTTCATCGTGACCCTCGGCGGCCTGCTCGTGTGGCGGGGTGCCGCCTGGTGGGTCACGGCGGGCCAGACGGTCGCCCCCATGGACACGCGCTTCAAGGCCTTCGGCGGCGGCGTGGAAGGGGCGCTCGGCGCCAATGCCACCTGGATCATTGCGGCCGTCGCCTGCGGGCTCATCGTGGTGGCCCTGGGCTTTGCCCGCCGTCGCCGCCTGCGCTTCGGTTTCCCGGTGCGCCCCGGCTGGGCGGATGCGACCATCGCGGTTGTCGCCTGCGCGGCCGTGCTGGCTGCGGCCGCCATCGCCAATGCCTATCCGCTGCCGGCCGGCACAGCCCGCCGCTGGGCCGAGGCCAACGGCATCGCATGGCCCGAGGGCGGATTGTTCATCCCCCATGGCATTGCGCTTCCGGTGCTCATCGCCGTTGCGGTCGGCCTGGTCATGACTTTCATCGCCACGCGCCGGAGATTCGGCCGCTATGTATTCGCCATCGGCGGCAATCCGGAAGCGGCCGAACTGTCGGGCATCAACACCCGCTGGACCCTGATGAAGGTGTTCGGCCTGATGGGCCTCCTGTGCGGCATCTCCGCCTGCATCTCGACGGCACGCCTGAACGCGGCGACGAACGCGGCCGGCTCGCTCGACGAGCTTTACGTGATCGCCTCGGCCGTGATCGGCGGCACGTCGCTTGCCGGCGGCATCGGCACCATCGCGGGTGCCATCCTGGGAGCGCTGGTCATGCAGTCGCTGCAATCGGGCATGGTGCTGCTGGGCGTCGACACGCCCCTGCAGAACATCGTCGTCGGCGCCGTGCTCGTGCTGGCCGTTTGGGTCGACAGCCTCTATCGCCGCCGCATCAAGTAAGGACAAGCGCACCATGCAAACGAATGGGACGACGCCTCTCGTCGAGATGCGCAACATCTCCATCGCCTTCGGCGGCATCAAGGCCGTGGACGGCGTGTCCGTCGACCTGCGCCCCGGCGAGGTGGTGGGCCTGCTCGGCCACAACGGCGCCGGCAAATCGACGCTGATCAAGATCCTGTCCGGCGCCTACAAGCCGGATGCAGGCGAGATCTACGTGAACGGCGAGCACGCCGACATAGCGACGCCGCGCGACGCCAAGCGCTACGGGATCGAGACGATCTACCAGACCCTGGCGCTCGCCGACAACATCGATGCGGCCGGCAACATCTTCCTCGGCCGCGAGGTGCTCACGCCCTACGGCACCCTCGACGACGCGACGATGGAAGCCGAGACCCGCAAGGTGATGGCGCGGCTCAACCCGCATTTCCGCCGCTTCAAGGAGCCCGTGAAGGCGCTATCGGGCGGCCAGCGCCAGTCGGTGGCGATTGCGCGCGCGATCTACTTCAACGCCCGCGTGCTCATCATGGACGAGCCCACGGCGGCGCTGGGTCCGGCCGAGACGCAGCAGGTGGCCGACCTCGTGCTGCAGCTGAAGAAGGAAGGCATCGGCATCTTCCTCATCAGCCACGACATCCACGACGTGTTCGGCCTGGCCGACCGGGTGAGCGTGATGAAGAACGGCAAGCTTGTGGGCTCCGCCAGCGTGCAGGACGTGACCCAGGACGAGGTGCTCGGCATGATCATCCTCGGCAAGTGCCCACCCGGTGCGACGCCAGGACCGGGCGCGAGCTGAAGGTTTATCGTCATCCCGGACGGAGCATGGCGCTTTTCAAATCTCCATGGCCGCGCCAAGCCCGGCCATGGCGTGAAATGTTTCGAAGCCGATCCCGGGTTCTGCTTCCAGCCCCAGGATGATGGCGTTACCGATGAGCATAAGTGAGGATTTGATGACCCAGACAGTTTACGGCTCCCTGAAAGGCAAGACCGTTCTCATCACCGGCGGCGCGAGCGGCATCGGCGAGAGCATCGTGCGCTCGTTCCATGCGCAAGGCAGCAAGGTGGCAGTTCTCGACTACAATGCCGAGGCGGGCCAAGCCCTGGCGAAGGAGCTCGGCGAGGGCGTGCATTTCGAGCACAGCGATGTGCGCGACATTCCCGCCCTGCAAGCTGCGATCCGCCGTGCGAGCGGTGCCGTCGGTCCCATCACGATCCTTGTCAACAACGCAGCCCGCGACGACCGCCACACCATTGATGAGGTGACGCCCGAGTACTGGCGCGAGCGCTTTGCCACCAATCTCGACCACCAGTTCTTCGCGGCGCAGGCCGTGCTGCCGGACATGGAGAAGGCGGGCGGCGGATCGATCATCAACATGGGCTCGACGAGCTACATGGTGAGCGACGATGCCTTCGCGGCCTACAAGACCGCAAAATCCGCCGTGGTCGGCCTCACCCGGGCACTGGCGCGGGAGCTGGGCGATAGAAATATCCGCGTCAACTGCCTGGTGCCGGGCTGGATCATGACCCAGCGCCAGATCGACCTGTGGCTCACGCCCGAGGGCGAGAAGGAGCTGCTCAAGCGCCAATGCGTGAAGCGCAAGCTCGTGCCGCAGGACATCGCCAACTTCACGCTCTTCCTCGGCTCGGACGATTCCAGCGCCATGTCGGCTCAGACCTATCTGGTGGATGGCGGCTGGGTTTAGTGGCGCTTGATCGCACGTCATCCCGGACGACGCAGGCGATTCGGGAGCAGGTGCAGGATGTGACTCCCGCCTCTCCCCGCCGGGGAGAGGTGTTCCGGCGCCACTCTCGTCCACCGATCCCGGGCTCTGCTGCGCAGCCCCGGGATCACTGGGTGATTTATGCGCGCGATCCTATGCCCACAGCAGGAACGTCCTCCTGCACCTCGTCCTTCTCCCGAACCGTCCTCATCGTGTCGCGTCTGACGATGAAGCACAGAATCACCAGGGGGACGCCGATGCTGGCGGTTGCGGTGAACAGCAGTGGGTACCCATAGGCATCCACGACCGCACCCGATGCGCCGCCGATGAGCTTGCCCGGCAGAGCATAGAGCGAGCTCAGGAGCGCATATTGCGTGGCGGCGAAGCCCGGTGAGGTGAGCCCGGACATGTAGGCGATCAGGGCGGATCCTGCGAAGCCGGCGGCGAAATTGTCGAAGCTGATGGTCAGCGTGAGAAGATCCAGCCGCGCTCCTTCCGTAGCAAGCCAAGCGAACATCAGGTTCGAGGAGGCTGCAATGACGGCGCCGACGAGCAGGGTCCACCATAGGCCAAGTCGCGTAAGCGCCAATCCGCCCGCGAAGGCGCCGATGATGCCTACCCAGACGCCGTAGAGTTTCGACACGTTGGCGATGTCTGTCTTGGAGAAGCCGAGATCGATGTAGAGCGGGTTCGCCATGACGCCGGCGACGAAGTCCGGCAGGCGGAAGCAGGCGATGAGCGCAAGGATCGGGATGAGGATCAGTCCCTTGCGGCGAAAGAGGTCGGCCAGGGGCTCGGTGATCGCTGCGCTGAAAGGAAGGTGTTTGCGCTCGGCGCTCTCGTCGACACGCGGGGCAAGCAGCGTGCCGAGGAGGCCGACACCCATGAGCGCCGCCATGGCAAGGTAGGCGCTGCGCCAGTTCACGAACTCCGCGATGTAGAGCGCGCCGGCACCGGCGCAGATGAGCGCCAGCCGGTAGCCGAGCTGGTATGAGGCCGCCATCATGCCCTGTTGCTCGGTGGAGGCCACGTCGATGCGCCAGCCGTCCACGACGACATCCTGCGTCGCCGATGCGAAGGCGACCAGAAGAGCCGACGCAATGGTGACGGGAAGGCTCGTCTGCGGGCTGCTGACGGCGATGCCGACGAGGCCGAGGGCGGTGACGATCTGCGACAAGGCCATCCACCCGCGCCGCCGCCCGAGAAGCCGTGCGAGAGCCGGCACATCGTAGCGGTCGACGATTGGGGCCCACAGGAACTTGAATGAATAGGCCAGGGCCACCCAGCTCAGCATCCCGATCTCGGTGCGCGAGATCCCGGCCTCCCGCAGCCAGGCCGAAAGCGTGCCGAACACGAGCAGGAAGGGCAGCCCCGACGAGAACCCCAAGGGCAGCATGAGGGCGATGCGTCCGTCGGTCAGGACGTCGCGGAACGAAAGACGGCGTTTGGGTGAAGCGGCCATGTAATCACTGGTGCAAGGAAAGGGGCCACCTTGGCACAAGGCGCTGCCGATGCAAAATCAGACGCCGGCCTCCTCGCTCTCGACCGCATCGCTCAGCTTGGTCAGAAAGGTCTCCAGAGCCTCTTCTGGCGGGCAGTCCCGCTCCATCAGAACCTGCAGGCCCCATTGCTCCAGAACCGCCTGCTCCACGGGGTTCGGGCGCAGCATGAACACGTAGGATTGCGGCCGGTCCCGCTCGTAGCCGGAGCCGGCCCAGGTCTTCCAGAGCCGGTGCATGAGGAAGCGGATGTTCAGGTCCGTCATGCTGTAGCCGATGAACAGGATGGTCTTGCCGAGGGCGTCGGACCGGAACTTGATGTCCAAGGGCGATTCGAAGGACAGGCGCTCGAGATAGTCCGTTTCTGCGATCACGATGGACCCGTCGTCGTCGAAGTCGCCATGGTACTTCACGATCTGCGGCACGCCCTCGCGAACGCGGGCGACGTCCTTGGCGTTGACGACCTTCACGTAGTCCTTGCCGTGGAGCTCGAAGGCGGTTTCGAGATTCCGGTCGAAGTTGGTGGTGTAGACGATGGGAAAGTCGAGCCTGCAGATGAGCTCGTGAACGCGGGAAGCCTTGAGGGTGTCCTCGGGGATCGTCCAGTTCCGGTCCATCCAGCTGCGCAAGGGGCCGATGCTCCCCTGCTTGAGCCGGTAGTATTCGGCAAGCGTCAGGTAGTTCAGGTCCGTTCCCTTGAACTCCGACAGGTCGATCTCCAGCTCGTCCGCGATATGCTCGATCAGGGTTCCCCAGGAGGGCAGGCCCACGGTCATCGAGACGCCGGCGCCGGCGAATAGGATAGCCCGCCGCTTTCTGATGGCTGCAACCAGGTCTTCCAGCACGCACCTCTCCTGTCGTGGCCTCCTGCCCTTAACGCGCAAAACGCGCAGTCGGCTTCAATCGGGCCGGAAGGGATAACTTGGGCGTTTCGTGTGTTGTCTTGAGGCTTGGACCTATCGAGCAGGAGAAACAGGGACGTGACAGGCTACCGGATCAAACAGATCGAAACCCTCCATGAGGGATGGCGCAAGCTCCTCAAGCTCACGGTCGAGATGCCGGATGGCCGGACCATGGCGCGGGAAGTCCTGAACAGCGCCGATGCCGCCGCCGTGCTTCCTTACGATCCTGAAGCGCGCAAGGTCATCCTGGTCCGGCAGTTCCGCGCGCCCGTCATGCATGTGGAGGGGCAACCCGATGTCCTGGAGGCCGTGGCGGGCCTCCTCGACGAGGACGCGCCCGAGGCCTGCGCCAGGCGCGAGGCCATGGAGGAGGCGGGCCTTCGCCTGCGCGATCTGGAAAAGGTGGCGGCCGCATGGTCCACCCCCGGCATCACCACGGAGCGCCTGCACCTGTTCCTGGCCCCCTACACGAGCGCCGACCGGGTGGGGGAGGGCGGCGGCCTGGCCGAGGAGCACGAGGACATCGAGGTGCTGGAAATCGGCCTCGACGAACTCATGGCGATGCTGGAGCAGGGCGCCATCACGGACATGAAGACGCTGGTCCTGATCCAGGCTTTGCAGCTCAGGCGCCCGGAGCTGTTCGGGAAGGGCTGAGGGGCCGTTCCCAGGTTTCGCCGAGGTTTACGCGCCAAGCCGCCGGGCATGCCAGCGCAGGTGGTCTTCGATGAAGCTCGCGATGAAGAAGTAGGAGTGGTCGTAGCCCTCCTGGCGGCGCAGGGTCAGGGGTTGCCCGGCCCTGGCGCAGGCCTCCTCCAGCAGCTGGGGCTTGAGCTGGCTGTCCAGGAAACTGTCGGCGGTGCCCTGATCGACTAGGAGGTCCGGCAGGCGCGCGCCGCCCTCGATGAGCGCGCAGGCGTCGTAATCCCGCCAGGCGGAGCGGTCGGAGCCGATGTAGCCCGACAACGCCTTCTCGCCCCAGGGGCAGTTCAGGGGCGACGCGATGGGCGCAAAGGCCGAGACTGCCTTGAAGCGGTCGGGGTTGCGGAGCGCGATGGTCAGCGCCCCATGCCCGCCCATGGAATGGCCGGTGATGCCCTGCCGGCTCATATCGGCAGGCAGGTTCTCGGCGATGAGATCCGGCAGCTCGCGCTCGATGTAGGAGCGCATGCGGTAGTGCTTGGCCCAGGGGGCCTCGACCGCATCCACATAGAAGCCCGCGCCGAGGCCGAAATCGTAAGCGCCCTCTGGATCATCCGGCACACCTTCACCGCGCGGGCTGGTATCGGGAGCGATCAGCATCAGGCCGAGTTCCGAGGCTGCCCGCTGCGCGCCGGCCTTTACGGTAAAGTTCTCCTCCGTGCAGGTGAGCCCGGAGAGAAACCACACCACCGGCACCTTGGCCCTTTCGGCCTGCGGAGGGACAAAGACGGCCAGGCGCATGGGCGTGTTCGTTTCGCGGGAAGCATGACGGTAGACGAACTGCGTGCCGCCAAAGCAGCGCGCTTGCGAGACGGTCTCGAAACTCAATGATCTGCTCCCGGATCAGTAGACGACGACGGAGCGGATCGACTTGCCCTCGTGCATGAGGTCGAAGGCGGTGTTGATCTCGTCGAGAGGCATGGTGTGAGTGATCAGGTCGTCGATGTTGATCTTGCCCTCCATGTACCAGTCCACGATCTTCGGCACGTCTGTGCGGCCGCGCGCGCCGCCGAAGGCCGTGCCCTTCCAGACACGGCCGGTGACGAGCTGGAACGGACGGGTGGCGATCTCCCGGCCTGCTTCCGCCACGCCGATGATGATGCTCTCGCCCCAGCCGCGGTGGCAGCATTCGAGCGCCTGGCGCATCACGTTCACATTGCCGGTGGCATCGAACGAGAAGTCCGCTCCGCCACCGGTGATGTCGACGATGGCCTGCACAACCTTATCGGTGCCGACCTCGTTGGGGTTGATGAAATCGGTCATGCCGAACTTCTTCGCCATCTCGACCTTGGCCGGGTTGATGTCGACGCCGATGATCTTGTCGGCACCGACCATGCGGGCACCCTGGATCACGTTGAGGCCGATGCCGCCGAGGCCGAACACCACCACATTCGCGCCCGGCCACACCTTGGCGGTGTAGATCACGGCGCCGATGCCTGTGGTGACGCCGCAGCCGATATAGCAGATCTTGTCGAAGGGCGCGTCCTCGCGAACCTTGGCGAGCGCGATCTCCGGCAGCACGGTGAAGTTGGCGAATGTCGAGCAGCCCATGTAGTGGAACACCGTCTCGCCCTCGCAGCGGAAGCGGCTGGTGCCGTCGGGCATGAGGCCCTGGCCTTGCGTGGAACGGATGGCGGTGCACAGATTGGTGCGGCGCGACAGGCAGGATTTGCAGTTGCGGCACTCGGGCGTGTAGAGCGGGATCACGTGATCGCCGGGCTTCAAGGTGGTGACGCCGGGCCCGACCTCGCGCACGATGCCGGCGCCTTCATGGCCGAGGATTGCCGGGAACTTGCCTTCCGAGTCCAGGCCCGAGAGGGTGTAGGCATCCGTGTGGCACACGCCGGTCGCCATCACCTCCACGAGCACCTCGCCGGCCTTCGGGCCTTCGATGCGGATGGTCTCGATGGTGAGGGGCTTGCCAGCCTCCCACGCCACGGCGGCCCTGGTTTCCATGCTCGTGTCCTCGCTGATGATTCGATGAGGGGACTATGCGAACCGGGGCAACGCAAGGTCAAGTGAAGCGGCCGCAATGGCCGCGCCTTCCCTTGGTTGGCCGCAGAGCCTATCTGTGATCGCACAGACACGAAGGAAACCGTTGTGCCAGACGTTCGCGCCGCCATCATTCCCGTCACGCCCTTTCAGCAGAACTGCACATTGCTGTGGTGCGAGAAGACCAGGAAGGCCGCCGTGATCGATCCGGGCGGCGATCTCGACCGCATCCGTCAGGCCATCGCGCAAAGCGGCGCCACCGTCGAGAAGATCATCCTCACCCATGGCCATATCGATCATGCGGGCGGGGCAGCCGAGCTGCGGGACGAGCTTGGCGTTCCGGTCGAGGGCCCGCACGAGGCGGATCGCTTCCTGCTCGACCGCCTCGCGGAGCAGGGGCGGAACTACGGTTTCGAGGCGCGGCCCGTCACACCGGACCGCTGGCTGAACGAGGGCGATACGGTGAGCGTCGGCGATCTCACCCTCGACGTGCTCCACTGCCCCGGCCACTCGCCGGGCAGCGTCGTTCTCGTATCGAAGGATCAGCGCTTTGCTCTTGTGGGCGACGTGCTCTTCCAGGGCTCCGTCGGCCGGGTGGATCTGCCCGGCGGCGACGGCAAGGCGCTGATCCGCTCGATTAAGGACAAGCTCCTGCCGCTCGGCGACGACATCGCGTTCATCTGCGGCCATGGCCCGACGAGCACCATCGGACGGGAGCGGCAGACGAATCCTTACCTGCAGGGTGAGGGGTTGCTCTGACGCGCCTGTCATCCCAGGCGAGGGAAGGGGAGTTTATGGCGCTGTGCGTGCAATCGGATTCCCTTCCCCTCCAGCGGCCATGCCGCTTATGAGGCGCCCATGCGCACCATCGGTCTCGCCTGGCGCCGCACATCCGCTCGCAAAGGCGACTTCATGGCGCTGGGAGGCCTGATCAAGGGGCTCAGGCCGGAAGATCGGGATTTGGGCAAACCTGCACGAGCCTGATGCGTTGACGCCCAAGGAGAGCGCTCATGCCCCAAGACACCCCTGTCCATATCCTGGTCTGGAGCGACTATGTCTGCCCGTTCTGCTATCTTGAGCGTCCTGTCCTGGAACGCGTGCAGGGGGAACTCGGGGACAGTGTGGTGATCGACTGGCGCGCCTTCGAGCTGCGCCCCGAACCGGAGCCGACGCTCGATCCAAACGCGGAATACCTGCACCGGGTCTGGAACCAGTCCGTTTACCCCATGGCGCAGGATCGCGGCCTTGCAATGAAGCTGCCGCCGGTGCAGCCCCGCAGCCGCAAGGCCCATGAGGCGGCCGAGTTCGCCCGCGAGAGCGGCAAGCTCGATGCCATGAACCTGGCCCTGTTCAAGGCCTTCTTTCAGGATGGGCGCGATCTGGCCGACACGGGGGTTCTGCTGGAGGTCGGGCAATCCGTCGGGCTCGATCCCGAGGGCCTGAGCCGGGCCCTTGCGAGCGGCCGCTTTGCGCAGAGGGTGCTCGAAGACGAGAAGATGGCGCGGGAGATCGGCATTTCCGGCGTTCCCGCCCTGATCATCGCTGCCGGGGAACAGGCCTACCTCGTCTCCGGCGCACAGCCATATGAAACCGTGATCGGGGCGATCACGCGCGCTCAACAGGAGGGCAAGGCGCAAAGCTAGGGTCCAGGATCCGATCAACTCGTTCGCAGGTTCAGCACGGCGAGCGCCTCGGTCAGGCGCCTCTTGGCCTGCTCGACGCCGCTCTCGCTCATGGCATCCGGGTCGACGAACAGATCGAGCCCTGGCGTTTGCTCCCTGATGACCTGGGACCTGCCGGATACCTCCCCTGACCAGCCCTTCACCGCATAAGGAATGATCTCCCGGCTCAGGCCTTTCATGACGATGGGCGCAAGAGGCTGCGCCTCCACCAGATCGCGCACCAGGGCGTAGGTTTCGTAGCTGAGGCAGATGCCTCCCGGCTCCGCGATCGACTGCAGCCGCGCGGCAAGGTTCGCGGCGGCCCCGATGATCGTGTACTCCATCCGGTCGTTGCTGCCGAAATTGCCCACGTTGCAGTAGCCTGTGTTGATCCCCATGCGGGCACAGAACGGCTGCTCGATGCCTCGCTGCCGCCACTGGGCGCTCAACACTTCAAGGCGTTGCTGCATCTCGACCGCCATGCGCAGGCAGGCGCGGGCATCCTCCGTGACACCCTTCGTTTCGGGATCGCCGAAGAAGACGAGGATCGCGTCTCCGATGAACTTGTCGACCGTGCCCCCATGACGAAGGGCGATGGCGGACATCTCGGTGAAGTACTCGTTCAGGAGGGCCGTCAGATCCTCAGGCTGCAGCCGCTCGGAAATGGCGGTGAAGTCCTTGATGTCCGAGAAGAAGATCGTCAGCTTCTTGCGATCGGTCTCGATGGCCACGTCCTTCTCGCCGCTGAAGATGCTCTTGTAGACCTGAGGCGAGAGATATTTTGCGAGCTTTGCCGACACGCCGGCCAGGAAATCGTTGGCGTCCGACAATTCCCGGTTCATGCCGCGGATCAGCCTTGTCTGACGGCGCTGCAGAACGATCAGGATCAGGCCTGCCGTCGCGACGAAGGCGAAGTAGGACAGCAGAAACTTGAACGAGAGAACGTTCCCGGCGATGGGCTGAACGACGGAGATCTCCTGGATGCCGCGAACGTCGCCAACCTTCCAGTCATGCTTGGGGCTATCGGGATGCGTGTTGTGGCAGGAGACGCAGACCGCTCCCATGGTGACGGGTGCCGCCGTGCGCACTCGTCGCTCCAGGAAGGATCCCGAGATATCGATCACAGGCTGCTTGGGATCGGCCCTCAGGCGCGAAAGGGCCGCTTGCTCGAAGCTGTCGATATGGTGCGGCTCGCGTCCCTTGAAGGGCAGGTCGGAGACGAAGCGATATCTCACGGTGCCGTTCACGCCGCTGATGCGCTTGCCGAGTTCGATGGAGAGGGTTGCGGGGATCGGAACGGCGCCGTCCACGTCGCGATAGTTGTGCGTGACCGTGATCGGCCCGGCGGCCGGAAGAATGCGCCCGACCACATCGCTGCCGTAGAACCCGCGCACCTCGTCGATGATCCGGCTGATCTCATCGGCCTGCGTCCGCAGCATGCGCTCGGACAGAGCCCGCAGGTCGAGCCAGGCGGCGATCGGGAGACCCAGAAGGCTGACAACGAGGGACCCTATCAGGAGAGGCCCCATGGCTCTCTCCTGCTGAGGAAGGATCCTCCTGCTCAACCCAAACATCGCCGTTCCAGTTCAACGCGATTGAGTGACGCCTATCCTGGAGAGCCTATGGGTCCTTTTGCCGGCGCGCAACCCTTTGAAAGGAGGGGCTTTGAGGGCATACACCGAATTGCTGCTTCGTCGAGAAAGGCTCTTCAGGTGGGCCGAAGAGACTTCGTGTCCGCTCAGCAGCCCGTGAGCTTCACGCGCTCCACTTCGAGGCCGAAGAAGGGACGCACCCGTGTGCCGATGACATTGCCCGCAAAGGCGGCCACCAGCCAGACCCAACCGTGCAAGCTGCCTGAGGCGATGCCGGAGAAATAAGCGCCGATGTTGCACCCGTAGGCGAGCCTGGCCCCGTAGCCGAGGAGCAGGCCGCCGACGATGGCCGCGACGGCCGAGCGCAGCGGGATCTTCCACACGGGCGCAAAACGGCCTGCCAGCGCTGCGGCCAGCAGGGCGCCGAGAATGATGCCGAAATCCATTACCGTCGTCACGTCTTTGAAGATGCTGCCGTTCAGCTCGGCCTGACGGGCCGGCGAGGACCAGTAGGGCCAGCTCGCCACATCGAAGCCGATGCCGGCTGCGATCTTCGAGCCCCAGAGCGCGAAGGCGGAGGTCACGCCCCAGGGGCGGCCTGCAAGGTAGAGCGTCGCGAAGTTCAGCAGCGCCAGCGCCACTGCGCCCGCCACCAGCGGCCAGGGGCCGCGCAGGAAGCGCGCGAGGCCCTGACGGGGTGACGGATCGGCGGTGATGAGCCGGCCATGGCGGCGCTTCTCGAACAGAACCGTGACGGCGGCGATGAGGGCGAACACGGCAAGCTGCACGGCAAGCGCCGGCCACGGACCCCAGGCCTGGACGATGGAGATCGCCGGCAGGCTCGGCAGCGCGGTCCACCAGTGCAGATGGGCCGCGCCGATGGCGGAGCCGGCGACGAAAGCCGCGAGCGTGATCAGCATGCGCGTGGAGCCGCCACCCACCGTGTAAAGCGTGCCCGAGGCGCAGCCTCCGCCCATCTGCATGCCGATGCCGAAAATGAAGGCACCGAAGACCACCCCGATGCCGGCGGGCGACACGTTGCCCGAAACCGGCTGGCCGAACAGGAAGCCGGAGGCGAGAACTGGGAAGAACAGGACGGACGCGATGGCAAGCATCACCATCTGAGCCCGCAAGCCCTCGCCGCGGCGATCCGCGATGAACACGCGCCAGGCCGAGGTGAAGCCGAAAGCCGCGTGGTAGAGCACGAGACCGAGCGCCGCCCCGAGCACATAGAGAGCAGCCTGACGGGGATTGATGATGGCGCCCAGAAGAGCCGCGCCCCCGATGATGCCGGCTGCGGCCGCAAAGGAGGCCGGCGCATTGATGTTCAAGCTCGCGCGGTTTCCAGCGGAAAGAGGCGAAGCCACTGCAGAGCTAGACATGATCGTTCCTGAAGCTGCGTGGGTGATCGGTGCCAGGTGCCTCATGCGCCTCGCCAGCCGAATGTGTGGTTCTTTAAAAAGAACGTCAAGGGCTGTATTATAGAATTCATCCACGTATATAATCGTGAATAAGAGGCCTGACCATCCGCGCCGGATGTCCTACATCCAGCTCTCCAGCTCCCGCGACGCCCCTCGAACCGGTATTTGACCCATGACCATCCAGCCCGACGTTCCCGCCGCCATCGGCCACACGCCTCTCATCCGGCTGCGCCGCGCATCCGAGCTCACCGGCTGCACCATTCTGGGCAAGGCGGAATTCATGAATCCGGGTCAGTCCGTGAAGGATCGGGCGGCGCTCTTCATCATCCAGGATGCGGTCCGGCGCGGAGCCCTGCGGCCGGGCGGCGTGATCGTCGAGGGCACGGCGGGCAATACCGGCATCGGCTTGGCGCTGGTGGCCAATGCGCTGGGCTTCAGGACGGTCATCGTGATCCCGGAGACGCAGAGCCAGGAGAAGAAAGACATGCTGCGGCTTGCAGGCGCCGAGCTGATCGAAGTGCCTGCGGTGCCCTATGCCAATCCCAACAACTACGTGAAGGTGTCAGGCCGCTTGGCGGAGCGCCTCGCGGCGTCGGAGCCGAATGGAGCGATCTGGGCGAACCAGTTCGACAACGTGGCGAACCGGCAGGCGCATATCGAGACGACCGGCCCGGAGATCTGGGAGCAGACGGAGGGCAAGGTCGACGGCTTCATCTGCGCGGTCGGCACGGGCGGCACGCTGGCCGGCACCGGCATGGCCTTGAAGGAGCGCAACCCGAGGATCGCCATCGGTCTTGCCGACCCCATGGGCGCTGCCCTCCACAGCTACTACACCGCCGGCGAGCTGAAATCGACGGGATCCTCGATCACGGAAGGCATCGGTCAGGGCCGGATCACCGCGAACCTGGAGGGTGCGCCGATCGACGTGGCGTTCCAGATCCCGGACGAGGAAGCCGTGCCGATCATCTTCGACCTGCTGGAGCATGAGGGGCTGTGCCTCGGCGGATCCTCGGGCATCAATGTTGCCGGCGCGATCCGGCTCGCCCGGCATCTGGGACCTGGACACACCATCGTCACCGTGCTGTGCGACTCCGGCACGCGCTATCAGTCCAAGCTCTTCAACCCGGAATTCCTGCGCTCGAAGAACCTGCCTGTTCCACAATGGCTCGAAAGGCGCAGCACCATCGATCCGGGGCTCGTTTAGCCTGGGAGCGTCTCCGGCATATTGCAGCGTACGGGACACATGCCGCGTCCCGAGCGGACGGACGCGGCACCGTTATGTCATCCGGCCATCATGCGGCAGAGGATGTTCCGGCCTCGGATCCTGCAGTCGTGCCCGTGTCATCGGGGCGCTGTTGCTGGGGGCGGCTGAGATTGGCGGGCGAACGGTTTTGCGCGGTCGCTGCCGGCGCCCTCGGATTGACCGTGTGAAGATCGGCCTGGATGCTGTCGAGAAGATCGATGAGCCAGCTGTCGGTGCCCTGAATTCTGTCGCGAAGAGCCGACTTGGCGATGTCGACCTTCGCCGAAATCTCCATGGTGTTGCGCGATGGTAGGTCGCTGAAATCCTGCTCGATGGCGGAAAGCTCGCGCAGGAGTTCATCGCGCAGCGCGCGCTGGTCCTCTGCCATGATCAGCGGCGAGTTCAGCATGCCGCGCAGCGCAGCCCAGCGCAGGCCAAGCGCGCTCACCGACTGCGTTCCGTCGAGGCCTGACAGGTTTGAGGATTCAGCCACGGTCTTTTCCTTTTCGCGAGAACTCAGAATCGAGTTCGCGCAGAAGGGAGCATGGTTGTGGCGTGAATCGGGCAGCAGCCCGCAAAAACCCAGCGGGCCTTGCGCTATTTCGAGTATGGTTATCGAATTCAGCGGATAAAGAAATACAGTGTCAGTGCAGCGCCCACCGCGATCACGAGCCAGCGGATCACGCTTGCCGGCAGACGCCGGCCGAACACGACGCCAAGATAGCCGCCCACCACCGAGGCTGCGCCCACGATGACGGTCTCGGGCCAGCTCACGAGGCCTGCCGCGATGAACAACACGACCGCGACGAGCTGGATCAGCGTGGAGCACAGATGCTTCGCGGAATTGATCAGATGAAAGTCGTCGCCTTCGGTGATGGCGAGCGCCGCCAGCATGACGATGCCCATCCCGGCGCCGAAGAAGCCGCCATACACGGCAACACCCGTCTGAAACGCAAGGCCCGCAACCCACGCTTTCGTGGAGGGATGGCTGCCCTCCTGCTTTCCGATGGCGCGGGCAAGAGCCACGATGCGCGGGCTTGCGGCAAAGAGCAGGGTTGCGAACAGCAGCAGCCACGGCACGAGTTGCCGAAAGGATTCGTTGTTGGTGACGGTCAGAATGTAGGCGCCGCCCAGGCCCCCGACGAGGCTGACGATTCCAAGCGCTGCGAAGCGCCTGATGTTGGCGGCCAGCTCGCGTCGATAGGCCCAGGCGCTGGCCAGATTGGCGGGCGTCACCGCCACCGCGCTCGTGGCATTGGCGACCACGGGCGGGAGGCCTGCGGCGACGAGCGCCGAAAAGGTGAAGAAGGTGCCGCCGCCCGCAATCGCGTTGACGAGGCCGGCCGCGAGGCCCGAGGCGGCGAGAAGCGCCGCAGTTGCCAATTCCATGATCGATCAGTCTGGTGGTGAAAACCCGAGGGCAGGAGGGCAGCCCATAGCATGACCGGGCGGCTCCGGCCCATTAGGCCATTGTCTAGCCAGGTATGCATCGTCGGGTCGGGCGCTTCGGTTGCGCGGCTGGGTCAGGCAGCCGGGATCTGCTTGTAGAAGACGGTCGTGTCGCAGAAGCCGCCATGGGGCCACAGGGCATAGTTCGGAATGACGCCGGACCGCGTCCAGCCGACGCGCTCGTAGAGGCGCTCCGCATCGCCTCCGGTGACGGTGTCGAGCACCAGCACGGTCTTTCCCGCCCGGCGGGCTGCGTCCTCGGCGGCGCGCATGAGAGCCGCCCCGACGCCCTGCTTGCGGGCCTTGCGATGAACGAGCATCTTGGCGATGTCGGCACGATGCGGCTGGTTCTCCGGCTGCGTCAGAACCACCTGCACGGTTCCGACGATCTCGCCGCTGGACTGGTCCCGGGCCACCAGCAGGATCCGTTCGCCCGCGGCCACACCCTCGGCCACACCCTGCCAGAAGGCGTTCGCCCTCTCCTGCGTCAGGGGCAGCATGAAACTGACGGAGGCGCCGCCTTCGACGCAATCGATCAGAACGGAAGCCAAAGCCCCAATCTGCTCCCGAGCCTCGCCGGGGGACAATTGACTGATCGTGACGTGCTCACTCACGGGAGTTCCTCAACGTTGCGTGTAGCCAAGGCCGGCGCGCGTCTCGTCGGTGGCGAGCGCCACCACATAGCGAGCAGGCTGTTCGGACGGGTTTCGAAAAAGGATGGGCTGGTCGAGGCGCATGGACAGGCAATCGCCCGTGGCCAAGCGGTAGGTTTCGTCACCGAGTGTCAGATCGATCTCACCCTCGATCAGCCAGATCTGCTGGCCGATGCCCACGGAGCGCTGCGCCGTGTCGTAGGCCACCAGCGCCCCGGGCGGGAGAACCACCTCGACGAGTTCGATGGGAGACGGAAAGCCGGGGGCCGAAAGGTTGCGGCGCAGGTAGCCGCTGCTCGGGTCACGCCACAGGCGTTGATCGGCGCGGCGCGACAGAGGGGAAGCGCTGACGCTGGCCTTCTCGGCAAACAGGGATGCGAGAGTGACCCCCAGTCCTGCCGCGAGCTTGTCGAGCACAACGGCTGTGGGGCTGCTCTCGCCGCGCTCGATGAGCGAGATCATGGATCGGCTGACGCCGGTCCGGTCGGCCAAGCCATCGAGCGTCAGTCCCTGCTCGGAGCGAAGGCTCCGCAAGCGCCCGGCGAGGTGAGCATTGATGTCTGCCGGCTGTTCCATTAAATTAGAATATTCATCTAATAAATTGGAGTCAATCGATCGGGGAGGGTTATATTCCGGCACAGCGGCCTCACAAAAGGATCGCCAAGGCTCTTCTGAGGCCCTATGGCTGCGGTTTGCTGTGGATCACGCCAAGGCTGTCCATTGCCCTGGACGCTGCAAAAGAAGATTTTCAAAGCATGTCGAACGTGATCCCTCTCGCTCCGCGCCTGAAGCAAGGACGGTCCCCCGCCGTAGAGGTGGAGGAGAGGGCGGCTCTCGCAGCCGAGCTGATCGAGCTGATCGACCGGGTGAGGGACCTGACCGAGCATGTGGCCGGTCTTCCGGGCTCGCCCCTTCAAATCCAGCAGACGGCGCAGCAGCTGCTGGATGCCGGCACAGCCCTGGAGCGCGCCGTCGACTCCCTGACCGAAGGCGGCGAGTGGATTCCGTTCTAAGCCTTCGTGGGCCCAGCTCCACCGCTCCCCGCAGGCGCAAGGAGCGGGCTTATTTCAGCGCATCCATTCGCTCTCCGGCTTGAGGAACGCCACGGGCGCGGGCATGGGCATAGAATTCCCGCGCCTTGGCCACGTCGCCACGAATTCCCATGGCTCCCAGCCTGGAGAGGATATTGGGATCGAATGTCTCGGCGAGCAGGAAGGCCGCACGCGCATTGCCGCTTGCCAATGACCTTTCGAGGAGAAGCCGGGCTCCGCTCACGTCCCCTTTGCGGAGGAGTTCGTCCGCCCTGACCAGGAGACGGTCGTCGGCCTTGGGGGCGGACGCCGGCGGATCGATCTTCACGGCCGTGTTCGGTGGCGGCCCCACCCTCGCCTGATCCATGGTGGTGACGGCGCCCGGCAGAGGTTGGATGGCATCCGGCAGGGAAGCGATCATCACGGGGCCGGGCTCCCGCCGCGGCAGGGACGATGTGGCATCCTGGGGAGCCGGCCGGGGAGCCGCGGGCGCCGGTTTCAGCTCCGGTTCCGGTGACGGAAGAGGCTGAACGTCCAGGCTTTGCGCTGGAGCCAATGGGGCGTCCGCTCCTGAAGCCGCCAGGCGGAGCACCAGGGGTGTCGCGCTCGGCCGGTTCGGCTCCTGGAACGCGCGCAGCGCCTCGCCGGTATCGGCGAGTTCCTGCGAAAGGGCGTCGCCTCTCATCTGGGCTCGCGCCAAGGCCTTCTCCAGTTCGGCCACGCGCAACGATTCCGATGCGGTCACCTCGTCCTTGAAGGCTTGCAGGGCACGCAGCTCCCTCTGAACGCCCGCAAGCTGGCGTGTGGCCTGGTCGCTTTGCTCCCGTTCCTGCCGGAGGAGCGCCTCCAGGCCGGAGACGTTCGAGGGGACCGCGCCCGCATCCTGCTTCTTGGCCGCCTGCAAAGCGCGGTATTCCTCCTGGAGGGATGCGAGTTCGCGCATGGCGGCCTCGCGTTTCTCCTGCTCCTGCTGGAACGCCTTTTGAAGCTCCGAAACCTTGAAGCTCTGCGACGCCGTTTCGGTATCCAGGCGCGCCGTCAGGGCATTGTGCTCCTGCATCAGATCCGTCAGCGTCTGTGAGATCATGCTGGCGTAGGACTGCTCCTGCTCCAGCGCCTGCTGCAGTTCGGCGAGATTGGCCGCTGTCGGCACGGCAGGCGCGCTGCAGGCTGCAGATGGGCCTGCGGCGTTTGCAGCCTCTACCGGCGCAGAGGGGACGTCGCTTCGGAGCCCGAGATCCTGCAGGGTTGCGAGCAGGTTCGGATCGCGCAGGTGATCGGCCAGAACGATGGCGAGGGTGCCCACCTCGATGGCCGTGTTGAGGCTGTTCTCGGCACCTTTCAGATTGCCTTGCCGGATCGCGGCTTCAAGATCCGTTGCCAGCCGCTTCCGATCCTCGGACGTCAACAGGAGCGGCAGAAGGTTCTGGAGCTCGGCCACCCCTCCGGCCTTGACGGAGGCGCCATCGCTCGCGGGTGTTTTGAACGGGACGCTCAGGGTCTCCTGAGCCGATGCGGGCCCGAGTATCGATATGGCGAGGAAAGTGGTGGCCAGCAATCTGGTGGTCAAATGCTTCAATCGAAATTCATTTCGCCCAATCATTTCGGACCTCCTTTGTTGGTTGCCAAAGGCTCATGAAAAGCCTTTGGCTTCGGTCCTGTCTGGGATGGTCTCAGTCCTGCCGGGTCACGCGCCGGGGCGCCCTCTGCCGGTCGCTCTGCCATGCCAGAAACTCCCGGAAGAGGACCTCGCGCTGCTCGGCCGAAACAGCAAGGCCCCTGCTGCTCATGAAGCTCTCGAAGCTCTGGACCTGGGCCGAGGGCTTGCTGGCGGTTGCGGCGCGGTCGAGCCAATCCTGCGCAGGCTTCACGCGCTCCCAGCCGGGCACGTCGGCCGCCAGATTGACCTCTTTCCATTTCGGATGCCGGCCCGGCTGCAGGAACTCGTCGAACCGGGAGAAGAACGCATCCACGAAGCGCCTTACGCGATTGAACCGGTCGGAGTTCTCAGGCCAGTTGAACACCGCAAGCAGGCTGCCCACGGCCAGGGTCTCGACGGGCTTGTCCCTGTCGACGAGCTGAGGATAATCCGCATCCGCGAAGCGGGCCGGGAAGTAGCTTTCCGCGATCTCTCCCTCAAAGGGGATCGGGAGGAGATGGAAGCGGCCTTCTGTCTGGAATTCCGCAATGGCGCGCACCGGCCGTCCGGCGACATAGACGGCGGCCTGGATCTCCCCGGACTTGAGTCGAGCATAGGACGAGGCCTGATCGAAGGTGGTCATCTCGGGCTTGACGCCCAGCTTCTCGAAGATCAGGCGCGAGGTCAGGTTGGTGCCGCTGCCCGCCTTGTCAATATTGACCTTCTTGCCGTCGAGCTGCCGGATATCCGTGATGTCCCGGTTTGCGATGATGTGGACCTCTTCGTTGTAGAGGCGCGTGATGTAGCGCAGGCGGCGGACCGCATCGGTCTGGAGGTTCTCCGCCTGCAGCTGCTCACGGGCATCCATCTGGACGATGCCGATGTCGACGCCGCGCAGGAACATGATGTCGCGCAGGTTCTGCAGCGAGCCGCGGCCGATCATCGGCAGCACACGAATGTCATCCCCGTCGAGCACATTGGCGAGGTCGGCCGCGATCCGGATATAGGTGCCGTCAGCTCCCCCTGAGATCACGCCCAAGGTGCCGGCATTGGCGCGGGAAGGGTTGAAGGCGGGTGCGGTCTGGGACGAGGCGCAGAGCGTGCCGGAGAACAGAGCGGCTGCGACAACGGCGGCTTGAAGCGAGAAATGACCCAAAAGACTGCGGACTGAGGAGAAACCATAAACTCGACCCGACATTCGTTGCCCTCCCTGGACTGGCCTTACGGCCGCTTGTCGATTCGATCGTTTCGTTTTCGTTGGCTATGATTTAAGAAAGTAATCTTATAAATACTAATAACGAAACGAAGGAAGGGTCATCCTATGCCCATGAACCTCATGGTCAATTAAGCTTTTACGGATAGGTAATACTCAAGAAGTGCTAGCAAATACTCATTTAGGGATAGAGGATATCTTTATATTCCTTGAAAGGGCTGAATGTCTCATCCATGCGACATTGCGTCTGCAGGCAGCACTCAGATGTTTCCAGGGGCGGGCTACGCAAAATTCTTGGGCCGTGAAGCATCCTTTAACGGTCCGTTAACCATGAACGGTCGAAATCAGAGGGAATTAAAGGAATCTGAAATCCCGTGACCATTGCCGTTCGCACCCGCCCATCTCTTCGCTTCCGTGGCCGGTCCTTCATGGCCCTGGTCCTCGCGCCCGAGGTGCCGCTGAGGGACTGGCTCGAGGATCTCGACGCCGTCTCGGAGCGCTCGCCGGGCTTCTTTTCCGGACGCCCGATCATTGCCGACGTGTCGTCCCTGAAGCCGTCAAAGTCCGAGTTGAAGTTCCTCCTCGCCGCGTTCAAGATGCGCAACATCCGCATCATCGGCCTTGAGGGCGCTGCTCCCGAGAACGTCGACGCCGATATGCCGCCGGCGATCAACGGCGGCAAGCCTGCGGGCGAGATCGACGTGCCGGACGCGGCGAACGCCGCCGTCGCCGCAGCCGCCGGTTCGTTCGACCAGGCGCCGGCGCCGGAGAAGTCGCTCCTCATCGAGGGCTCCGTCCGGTCGGGCCAATCGATCCTTCATCCCGAGGGGGACGTGACGGTTCTGGGCTCCGTAGCATCCGGCTCCGAGATCGTCGCAGGCGGCTCGATCCACATCTACGGCACCCTGCGGGGTCGCGCCATCGCCGGCTGCACGGGCAATTCCCGCGCCCGCATCTTTTGCAGAAAATTCGAGGCCGAACTGATTGCAGTCGACGGGCTCTACAAGACAGCTGACGATCTGGGGGGCAAGTTCCTCGGTCAGCCCGTGCAAGTGAACCTGGATGGCGATTCCATCATCCTGAAAACATTGGATTAAAGAAAGAGAGACGACAATGGCCAAAGTCTTGGTCGTAACTTCCGGCAAGGGTGGCGTGGGCAAGACAACGTCCTCGGCAGCTTTGGGCGCAGCCCTCGCGCATGGCGGCGAAAAGGTGGTCGTCATCGATTTTGACGTCGGCCTGCGCAACCTGGATCTGGTGATGGGCGCCGAACGCCGCGTAGTCTTCGATCTCATCAACGTGGTGCAGGGCGACGCCAAGCTCAACCAGGCCCTCATCCGCGACAAGCGCATCGAGAACCTGTCGCTGCTTCCCGCCTCGCAGACCCGCGACAAGGACGCATTGACGGAAGAGGGCGTCGCTCGCGTTCTCGACGAACTGCGCCAGAAGTTCGACTGGATCATCTGCGACAGCCCGGCGGGCATCGAGCGCGGCGCCACCATGGCCATGCGCCATGCGGACGTGGCCGTGGTCGTCACCAACCCGGAAGTCTCCTCGGTGCGCGACTCCGACCGCATCATCGGCCTCCTCGATTCCAAGACGGAGCTGGCCGAGAAGGGCGGGCGCATCGAGAAGCACCTGCTGCTCACCCGCTACGACCCTGTCCGCGCCGAGCGCGGCGAGATGCTCAAAGTCGACGACGTGCTGGAGATCCTCTCCATCCCGCTGATCGGCATCATCCCGGAGAGCGAAGAGGTACTGCGGGCGTCGAACGTCGGCTCGCCGGTCACCCTCAACAATCCCGGCAGCGCGCCCGGCCGAGCCTATTTCGACGCCGTGCGCCGCCTCAAGGGAGAGACCGTCGAACTCACGATCCCCAGCGACAAGAAGAGCCTGTTCGGCAAGCTGTTCGGACGGAGGGCCGCATGAGCCTTTTAAGTTTCTTCAACCGGCGCACATCGGCGCCCGTTGCGCGCGAACGCCTGCAGATCCTGCTGGCGCACGAACGCGGCATCGTCGGAGGCAAGCCCGATCTGGTATCGCAGCTGCGGGAAGAGATCCTAGCCGTCGTCCGCCGCCACGTCATGGTCGAGCAAGACAACGTTCAGGTGAAGATGAATCGCGACTCGGACATCTCGACCCTTGAGATCGAGATCGAGATTCCCGCTCCTGCGGCAGCGGGCGCATAGGGCGCAATCACCGATCAGGCGGCCCCTGCTCCGGCAGGGGCCGCTTTTCTATGGCTGCTTGCTCCAGACGCCGATCTTCGCCTCGCGCGCCTTGTCGGCCGCCGCCTTGAGCTCCGGGGTCGCATCGGCCGTGGGCTGGCCGCCGCCGTTGAACAGCACGACCCGCGACAGGTCCTGCCCGCCCACCTGACAACGGTAGGTGTCGTTTGCGCCCATCGGCTCGCAGGAAACCTCGCGGCCCTTGAGGTACTGGGTCAGATCCTCCGGCTTGCCGCCGCCGGGAGCCCATTCGACGCCGAACAGGCGCACCACTTCGCCCTTGAGGGACAGGGTCGCCGTATCGATGACGTCCGGAACACCCTGAAGCGAGCTCGAGGAGGCGGTCGAGCCGGTCACCGATGGTTCCGGCTCACGCAAGGGCGTTGCGTCCGCGGCTGCCGTCTCGGCAGGCTGAGGGGCGCTGGCCTGAGGCGCAGCAGGATCGTCGTTCTGGAACAGGAAGGCTCCGACGCCAAGAAGCGCCAGGATGCCCAAGGCGCCGACGGCAAGGCCCGGCCGGGCCCAGGAGCGCACACGCATTCCGCTAAAGACGTTCCGTTCGTGCTCGGCCGCAACCGGGATGGCATGTCCAGTCGCCCGCGGTCCTGCGGCAGGATTCGTTGCGGCAGGGCCTATCGGAGCGGAGTCCGTTGCTGGGCCGGGCTTGAGCACCTTCAGGGCGTTGCGGGACCATTCATGAATGCGCACCCTGCCCTTATCCGCATTGACCGAAGCGGGCTCTGGGGTGAGTGGTGCGGCTGCACCTTCAGCCGCAGTCGCAGCCGCAGGCTTCGGCTCGCCGGAGTCGAGACTAAGCCAATCGCGCTTCGGCTTCTCCTGCGTCTTGGGAGCCTCCTCCGGCCAGCTCACCACGGCGGGGTCGGTCTTCGCCCGCCGGAACAGCACAGGATAGCGCACGCGAAACTCGTCGATGAGATCCTGGAGGGTGAACTCAACCTGCTGCCCGTCCTTCTCGATCATCCGGGGCTGACTGTTCTGATCGATGACGGTGAGCTTGAAGGCGCCATCGACCTCGGACGGGCGGACCGACGACTCGATGATGAGTTCGAGCGCCCGGCGGGCATCGTCCGTGGGATGGATCTTGTCGATCTCCTCGCGGATGACCGCTCGCATTCTCTCCGTCAGCCGGGTCCAGTTCCGAAGCGAGTCGTTCGGGGAGTCATGGGTCGTTTGATCGTCAATCATTCGAGGCACCCTCCAGAGCAAGGTTTCGCTTGCGCTCCTGGCCGAGCAACGTGCTGTGTTCCGCCACGATAACGGGCTTGTCGCCGATGAAGTGCACGACGAGCTGAAGGGCTCCGGTGCCCTGCGAAACCCGCCGCCGCTTGGGATGAGAGGCGGTGAAGTCGAACACGGCATGCACCGTGCAGACTTCGCCCGCCGGGTTGCAGACCGTGCCGACGCCGTCCGGGCGCGGACGATAGTCGCGCTCCGGCCAGCGGCGCACGAATCGGCGCTTCTCTTCGAACAGCCGTTTCATGCTGACCTCGCGGCCATGAAACAGGATGCGGGGCGCATAGAATGCCGCAGTGGCTTCAAGCGCGGAGTCATTCGGAGCCGACCAGGAATTCAAATAATCAAGGGCAAAGGCTTTGGCGACCGAGGTCCGCGCCGCACGCATGTCCGTATCGGGATCCTTCGTCGGCTGAGCGGCGGCAGCGGCAGGCGCCGGCTCGCGCGGCTGCTCCGCCTGACGGGTGGGGGGCGGCTCCGGCTTGACGACGGGAGTGTTCGGCTGCGCCGATTGTGCGGGCGGGTTTGCCGGGGCAGTAACAGGAGAAGCGACGGGAGCAGGGGCCGGTGCCGCTGCTTGCGGCACAGGTGCGGGCTCGGCCGGCGCCGGACTCGCAGGTTCTGGCGCAGGGGCAGGAGGCTGTGCGGGCGGCTGGGGCGCCGCTCCGGATGCGGGAGGGTCGACCCAGGGGCGTACCGCCTGAGCCACGGCCGTCGATCCGCCGGCCGTCAGCAGTGCCAGGAAGAAAACCGTTCTTGATGCCAGAGACCAGCTGATCTGCATGTGCTTTCCAAAAGGCCTCTCTTGGAGAAAAGGGACCTGGGAAAAGCGGGTGAAAGGCCTCTGGGTTCCATTTGCCGCCCTGACCGGAAGGCTCCGGCCGGGGCGGTTTGCAATGGTTCAGGTGATCGAAAAGGTATTTGGGTTGGAAGGACCCATCAAAGCTGGGCGACCGTCACCGAGGCAACGCCGGAGAGCCCGATCGCCTGCGCGGAGGCTTTCGAGAGATCGATGACGCGGCCGTGGGCATAAGGGCCACGGTCATTGATGCGCACGATCACGGACTTGCCGGTTTTCTTGTTCACGACCCGCACCTTGGTGCCGAAGGGCAGGGTGCGGTGGGCGGCGGTCAGGGCATTGGTATTGAAGGTCTCGCCGCTCGCCGTCCGCCGTCCGTGGAATCCCGGCCCGTACCAGGAGGCGCGGCCGCTTTGAACGACCCCGCCGGGTGCTCCTGCCGGCTCGGCATTGCCGGTGGCCGGGAAGAAGATTGCCGATCCAGAGATGAACAAGCTTGCGATGGTGAGCGTTACCTTGCGTTGATCCACAATGCATTCCCTTGTTTGTTTTAGGAAGTGCGCAAAATGGAGCCTAATGGGGCAAGAATAAGACGTTCTACATGGTAGGTTGTCGTCTCTATAGCCTCGATGGGCAAAACAATTCTGAAACAAACAATGTTGATATTGTAACAAGTTCGAATTTCTGAGCGCAAAATCAATCATCTTCTTTGTTGGTGCGCTCGTTTGAGCATCAGGATTTGGCTTGCGCCTGCTCGGTTGTGCGGGGCGGCAGCATGAACAGCCACAAGGCAACGGCGAGCGCTCCAGCAAGCAGAACCGTGACGAGCCCCGCCACTCCCGGCCACCCTCCTTTGGTCCAGAACACCCCGCCCAGGGTCCCGATGGCGCTCGAGCCCAGGTAGTAGCAGAACAGATAAAGAGCCGAGGCTTGCGCTTTGGCGCCGAGCGCCCGGTTGCCGACCCAGCTGCTGGCAATTGAATGAGCGCCGAAGAACCCGAAGGTGACGGCGACGATTCCAGCCAGAATCAACGCGAGATGGCTGAACAGGGTGAGCGCGACACCGGCGAGCATGATGGCGATCATCGCCCACAGAACGCGCCTGCGGCCCAGCTGTCCGGCCAGCGCGCCGATCCAAGCGGAGCTGAACGTTCCAACCAGATAGGCGGCGAAGATCGCCCCGATGGCGGTTTGGCTCAACGAGTAGGGCGGCTCCGTCAGACGGTAGCCGAGATAGTTGTAGAGGGTCACGAACCCGCCCATGAGCAGGAAGGCCTCCGCGAACAGGCCGCGCAGCCCCGGATCCCGCAGGTGCTCCGCAAATGAGCGCAGCAGATCCGCCGGATCGGCCCGCCGGGGCCGGAAATGGGCAGAGGCCGGCAGGCTCCGCCAGGCTGCGAGGGCCGAGGCCAGACCGATGGTTCCGATCAGGCCGACCGCAAGCCGCCAGGAGCCGAGATCCGTCAAAACACCGCTGATAACGCGGCCCGCCATCCCGCCGACCGCATTGCCGCCGATGAAGAGACCCATCGCCAAGCCGATCGACTTGGGGTCCACCTCCTCGCTCACATAGGCCATGGCGACCGCAGGCAGCCCGCTCAAGGTGATGCCGATCAGCATGCGGGAGAGGAGCAGGCTGGTCCAGTTCGGGGCAGCGGCGGAAAGAATTGTCAGGAGCGCCGATGCGAGAAGGGAGGCCACCATGACGGGCTTGCGTCCCCAGACCTCGGACAGGGATCCGGCGATCAGCATGGCGACGGCCAGGAGGCCCGTGGAGACCGACAGGGACAAGCTGCTGACGGCGGCGCTGACCTCGAATTCCCGCGAGAACTCCGGAAGCAGCGGCTGAACGCAATAAAGAATCGCGAAGGTTGAGAAGCCGGCCGCAAAGAGCGCGCGATTCAGCCGGCGAAATTCGGGAGTTCCGCTCACCAGGCGGCTCGGCGCATGATCGTGCATCGGTTCATCCTGCAGGCCGGCGATGGATCGCAGGCCTATGCGGTCTGGTTTTAGAGCAGGATCACCGCGGATGCCCTATGCCTGATATGCAAATGTAATCTAGAGGCCGAGCCGATCCATTCGCCTGAAGCATGGAGTGCCTGCCAAGTTTGCACTTCTCCCTAGAGCAAAACAGTATTGTATGAAAATCCATTACCTCCAAGACCTTAGACCTCCAGGCTCGCTGCGTCATCGCGCGAGCCTCATTTTTTGAGCGCTTCATGACCTCCAGCCCCGCTGCCCGGAAGAAGTCAGAGCCGTCGACGCCCGGGGGTCTGCCGGCGTCCTCTCCGCTGCGGGGTATTCTGCTGCTGGTGGCATCCACGGTGTTCTTTTCCGTGGGAGACGTGATCACCAAGCAACTGGCCCTCACCCTGCCGGCTCCCGAGGTCGCCTGGATGCGCTATGCCACCTTTGCGCTCCTGGTGGTTCCGTTCGTGCTCCTGAAGGGGGCGTGGGGCTTCTGCGCTCCCGGCGGCCCGGTCTGCAGGTTGTCAGAGGCTTCGGGATGGTCGGCTCGTCCCTCATGTTCATCGAGGGGCTGCGCTATCTCCCCGTGGCCGACGCCACCGCGATCTTCTTCGTCTCGCCGATCCTGATCATGGCGCTGTCGGTGGTTTTCCTCGGCGAGACGGTGGGCTGGCGGCGCTGGACCGCCGCGGCGGTCGGCCTGCTCGGGGTGCTGATCGTCATCCGCCCTGGTACGGGAGCGTTTCAGGCGGCGGCCTTCCTGCCCGTTCTCGGCGCAGCAAGCTGGGCCGTGGGTGCCGTGGTGACCCGCAAGATGAGCGGGGACAGCGCGCTGACGATGCTGGCCTATTCGGCTGTCATCGGCAGCCTCGTGCTGAGCGCCGCTCTCCCGTTCGGCTGGGTGACGCCGGGCTGGCGGGAGATGGGCCTCGGGCTCTGCATGGGTGTTCTGTTCTCGATCGGGCAGTGCTTCGTCGTCCTGGCCTATCGCCACGGCAGCGCCTCGCTGATTGCGCCCTTCTCCTACGTGCAGCTGATCTGGTCGGGCGCGCTCGGATATCTGGTGTTCGGTTCGCTGCCGGATTCCTGGACGATGACGGGCGCCTGCATCATCGCCATGAGCGGCCTCTACACCGCCTACCGCGAGCGCGTTCGCGCCCTGCAGAAGCGATTTCCGGCCTGACGGGAGGAGATCAGGCGCCTGAATGAACCACGCGCAGGCGCGGGCGGGCAGTGCGGCTGTAGAAGGTGAGTTCGACGAATTCCTCGGTCGCCGCGCCCTCGACGAGGCGGTAGCCGAACTGCTCCACGAGAGCGCGCACCTGCCCCAGATTAGCGCTCGAGATCCTGCGGCTGAACTCGGCCGGATCCTGGCTCATCAGCGCAGCCACGATCCCGATCTCGACCCCCTGATCGAAATCGGCGCTCCGCTCCGGAAATCGAAGCCTCATACCCTCGGCGAGATGGATGTGATGCATGGGATCCTGGTCAGTTCACGACGTTGGGGCCGCATTTATCGTTCGGGAGATCCTACCGCTTGCTTAAGGGCCGGTCGACCGCCTGGAGCGGGGGCAAACGTGGTTAATCCTTTGTGCTGACCCCTGCGATGGATCCGGAGGCCAGGCTTTGCATTGATGTTCCTGCAGGCCTCGCGCCACGCTTGCCGCAAAAGCGGCCGGCGCAGCCTGCCCGCTCAACGATGACGAGGCGCAGCATGAGGCATTTTCTGATCGGGGCCGCGCTTGCGGCGGGGGTGTTCGGGCCGGCGGCCCAGAGCGCGGAGTTGACCATGGTCACCCGTGCGCAGCCGGACCGCGCGATCTCACGCCTTGCAACCCAGGGGCTTGGCTATTCGGTCCTTCACGCGGTGCCGGGCGTTCCGCAGCGCTCGTATCGCGTGCACGTCACCTGCGCCATCGACGAGAGCTTCATGCAAACCTACTGCCCGACGCCGGTCTATGAGGCCTATTGCCCGAGCGCTCGGATCGCCTGCGGCGGCGCGGCTCAGGGTGGACGGCAGGCCCTGCGCCTGAAGTACTGACGGCCTCCGTCGAGGCGGGTATTCTCGCATGGAGGCTTACCTTCCGGGCTCCGGCATACTAAGAACGCGGGCGTTCAGGATGGGCCAGGCACAGTGCAGGATGTGAGACGAACCGGGGTTTACGGAACGCCGCCGGCAGAATTGGCGGAGGTGCCGGCGGGAGCCATGCAGTTCTCTCCCCTGATCCCCGGCTCCGCAAAGCTGGAGGAGGAGCCCCAAGGATCCTTCGGCGGCATGGTCGTCCTGGCTCCCCCCGGCACGGTCGAGCGGCGCACAGTCATCGCCCTGGCCCTGAGGGCGCTCGCGCCCGGCGGCGCCCTGACGGTTCTCGCCCCCAAGGACAAGGGCGGCTCGAGGATTGCCAAGGAGCTCAAGGGCTTCGGCTGCGCAGTGAACGAGACCTCCCGCCGCCATCACCGCATCTGCGCCAGCGAACGGCCCAATACCCTTGCTGGCATCGATGAGGCCCTGGCCGAAGGCCGTCCCCGGCTGGACGAAGCCTTAGGCCTGTGGACGCAGCCTGGCGTCTTCAGCTGGAACCGGCTCGATCCGGGCAGCGCGCTTCTGGAGCAGAACCTGCCCCCGTTGAGCGGGCGGGGGGCGGATTTCGGGTGCGGCATCGGCACTCTCAGCCGCGCGATCCTGGCGTCCCCCAAGGTCGAGCATCTGAGCCTGATCGATCTCGACCGCCGCGCCATCGAGATGGCCCAACGCAACATCGACGATGCCCGCGTGGCCTTTCACTGGGCGGATGTCCGCAGCGGCACCCCGCTCAAGGGCTTCGACTTCGTGGTGATGAATCCGCCGTTCCATGACGGCGGCGCCGAGGATCAGAGCCTGGGCCAAAACTTCATCCGCCGGGCCACGGAGGCCCTGCGTCCCGGCGGGGTCCTCTGGCTCGTCGCCAATCGCCATCTGCCCTACGAGGCGGTGCTGAAACCCCTGTTCCGGCGCATCAACCCTCGGGTCGAGGCCGCAGGATACAAGGTCTACGAGGCCCAGAAATGAGCAAGACGCCGACGCTTCGCCTGGACCGCCTCCTGGCCAATATGGGCTACGGCTCGCGCCGCGAGGTTCAGCAGTTGGCCCGCGCCGGTCTGGTGACGCTGGACGGGGCCGCGATCGAGGACGCCGATCAGCGCATCGCCGTGAGCCGTGACCTGCCGGACAGAATGCGCATCCAGGGCAAGCCGCTCGATCCGCCGCCGGGCCTCGCTCTGATGCTGCACAAGCCCTTGGGCGTCACCTGTTCGCACAAGGAGGCCGGCCCCTTGGTCTATGGGCTGCTGCCCGAGCGCTGGCGCCGCCGCGACCCGGCGCTCTCAACCATTGGGCGGCTCGACAAGGAGACGTCGGGCCTGCTGCTCATGACCGACGACGGCAACCTGCTGCACCGGATCATCTCGCCCCGCGCCCATATCCCCAAGCGCTACCGCGTGACCCTCGACCGCCCCCTCAAGGGCGACGAGGCGGAGATCTTCGCCGCCGGGACCCTGCTCCTCGAAGGCGAGGACAAGCCGCTCCTGCCTGCGCAGATGGAAGCGCTTTCCAGCACCAGCGCCTACCTGACCCTGACCGAGGGACGCTATCATCAGGTCCGGCGCATGTTCGCCGCCATAGGCAATCACGTGACGGCCCTGCACCGTGACCGTATCGGCGCCCTGACGCTGCCCGGCGATCTGGAGCCGGGACAATACCGGGTGCTCACCGAGGCCGACATCGATCTGGTCCTGCCGCCCGGCAAAGGCGCATCGGCAAGCGCTTCATGATCTTTGCCGGAGGCGCCGCCGTCGCGCTCCCGCGCCGGGCATTTCACGGCACCGTGCGTCAGAGGTTGCCCTGAGAGGCATAATCGGCTAGGGAAGGATCAGGCCCATCGCCGCAAGCACCCGTAGCTCAGCTGGATAGAGCGTTGCCCTCCGAAGGCAAAGGTCACACGTTCGAATCGTGTCGGGTGCGCCACTCTTTCCAGCAGCTTGAGCAAGATCGGCGGGGCGTCCCCGTCCGCCGAATGCGCCCGGACAGGCTGTCGCTGGAACGGCCAAAAGAAACATCACCTAACCTATCCGGTGCCCGAAGCGCCCGATCACGTCTGGCGACCAGACAGGCTGGAGGCATGCTTCCAGAAGGCCTCGGCCGCGCTGGTGAGCCGCGCTCTCGGGCGGAACAGGCGCACCTCGACGGAGATGTTCCATTCGGGTCCGCCTGCCAGCACGAGCCGTCCCGCTTCGAGACCAGCTTCCACCAGGCTGCGAATGACCCACGCGACGCCGGCGCTGCTCTGGGCCATTTCGGCCAACAGAACCGCGGGTCCGATGAAGCCTGGCTGAAGGGAGGCGGGCTGCTCCTTGGCGGCGAGCGAGCCCGCAACGATCCGGCCGATGCCTGACCCTGGATGATAGGTGAGGTGGGGCAGGGGAGCATCCAGGGTGCCGGGCAGCGCGAAGCGCGGCTTCCGGGCGTCGGCTTCGTCCGGCGCGCTCACAGGCACGACCAAGTCCTTGCCGATGAGAACGGACTGGAAGCGCGACGACTGGAGCCGCGTCGGCGCGAGCACATGATGATGAGCGATCAGGAACTGCGCCTCGCCGTCGATCAGCATGCGCTCGCAGGACGCCATGTTGGCGGAGACCAGCTGCAGGTTCATGCTGGAGGTGGCTTCGGCCTGCACCTGGCGGAACCAGTGGGGAAAGAACGTGATGGACAGCGCGTTCGTGACGGCAAAGCGCAGGGACTCGGTTGCCGCGTGGGCCTCCTCCAGAACCCGGTCACGGCCCGCCGCGACGCGGTGCAAAATGTCCTCCGCGATGGGCCGGAAAGCAGCTCCGGCACGCGTGAGCACCACAGTGTGGGTGTTGCGCTCAAACAGGGACGTGCCGAGCCATTGCTCCAGGGCGCGGATGTGCCGGCTCAAGGCAGGCTGTGTCACATGGCGCTTCTCCGCCGCCCGCGAAAAGCCGCCCGCATCGATCACTGCGAGGAAATCCTTCAACCAGCCGAGCTCGACATCCATGCGCTTAGCGTATCATTTCATGCCGTCTCTGCATTACACCTCCGAAAGTTTCGCGTCTATCAAAGTGTGAGCTGCCGGTCGGGCTGCCGCTTTTCCCGGCCGAATTCCTCAACAAGAACAGATCGCTGACGATCTGGGAACGCGCCATGACCCCTGCTCAGAATCCTTCGGACACCAGGCTCCAGAACGACAGCAATGCCAAACCGCGCATTGCCCTCACCATGGGCGACTGCACGGGCATCGGCCCTGAGCAATGCGCGCGCATCCTCTCCGACGGCCGCATGAACAGTGTTGCGAAGATCGTTCTGGTGGGCGATGCCCGGGTGCTCGACCGTGGTATGCAGGATGCAGGCGTGAGCTTCGATGTGCGCCGCGTCTCCTCCGCAAGCGACATCGACTGGAACGAGGACATCGTTCCCCTGATCGATCTGGGCAACACCGATCCGAGCACGCTTCCGCGCGCCTCGATCTCGCCGGAATCGGGCAAGCTCACGGGTGACACGCTGGCGCGCGCCATCGAGATCGCCGGCGAAGGCCATGTGGACGCGGTCACTTTCGCGCCGCTCAACAAGGCCGCGATGTTCGCGGGCGGATGGAAGTTCCCTGACGAGCACAAGATGTTCGCCCATCTCCTGGGCCACAAGACCTACTTTTCCGAGATGAACGTGCTCGACGGCCAGTGGATGTCCCGCGTGACAGGGCACGTGTCGCTTCGGCAAGCCCTCGAGGAGATCAACCCGCAGTCGATCTCCGATGCCGTGACGCTGGTGCACGAGATGCTGAGCAATGCCGGTATCGAGAATCCCCGCATCGCGGTGGCGGCGCTCAACCCCCATGCCGGCGAAGGCGGCCTGTTCGGCCGCGACGAGATCGAGATGATCGGGCCTACCGTGAAGGGGCTGGCCGAAAAGGGCATTAACTGCTCCGGGCCTTATCCGGCCGACACGGTCTACATCAGAGCGTTCAAAGGCGAGTTCGACAGCGTGGTCGCCATGTATCACGACCAGGGTCAGATCGCCACGAAGCTGAAAGGCTTCAACCGCGGCGTCACCGTCACGGCCGGTCTGAAAACCATCTTCACCACGCCCTCGCACGGCACGGCCTTCGACATCGTCGGCAAGGGCGTCGCCACCACCGGCGCACTGGAGTCGGCGATTGCGCTCGCCGCGACGCTGGCGAGCAACAGGGCGCGGCGGGCAGCCGCGGGGCGCTGACGGGCACACTGACCACAAGAGAAGATCACCAAAAAGGTGACAGCATTTTTCATCGGGCTGCCGCACGAAGCGGCGTTCGAAACACCAAGGAGGAACACGTGAAGAAAGCCATGACGATCGTTGCCGCGGCGGCTCTCGCACTCGCGAGCGCAAGCCCGGCATTCGCCGAGATCAAGCGCCTGGAGATCACCGCGCCGGCCGCCGCCGGCGGCGGCTACGACCAGAATGCCCGCATCATGCAGCAGGTGCTCCAGAAGGAGGGGCTCGCATCGGGTGTCCAGGTGGTCAACCAGCCCGGTGCGGGCGGCACCATCGGTCTTGCGAACTATGTCAACAACAAGAAGCGCACGCCAACCCTTCTCACAGGCGGTCTCGCGCTCGTGGGCGCCATCATCACCAACAAGTCCACGGTCACGTTCGAAGACACCTATCCGCTGGCCCGGCTGAGCGCCGACTACCAGCCGATTGTCGTTGCGGCCGACTCTCCGTACAAGACGCTTGAGGACCTCATCGCCAAGTTCAAGGCCGATCCGGGCTCCGTCTCGTGGGGCGGTTCCGGTCCCGGCAGCACGGACCACATGCTCTATGGCCTGCTTGCGAAGGCCGCCGGCGTCGAGCCGTCGAAGATCAATTACGTGGTGCTCACCTCCGGCGGCGAGATGCTGTCAGGCGTCATGGGCGGCCACGTAACCGTCGGCACCGGCGGCTACAGCGAGCTGTCCGCCCAGATCAACGCCGGCAAGGTGCGTGCGCTCGCCATCTCCTCGCCGGAGCGGCTCCCGGGCGTGGACGTTCCGACCTTCAAGGAGAAGGGCTACGACGTGAACCTGGTGAACTGGCGCGCGGTCTTCGCGCCCAAGGATCTCAAGGCAGAAGAGAAGCAGGAACTCGAGCAGGCCATCGACAAGATGGTGAAGAGCGAGGACTGGAAGGCCGCCGTCAAGCAGCGTGGCTGGAGCGACGTCTATATGCCGGCAGCCGAGTTCGCAGCCTTCGTCAAGCAGGAGCATGTCCGGGCTGAAACCCTGTTCAAGGAACTTGGCCTCCTGAAGTAAGCTCCCTGGCCGGACCCGTTCGCAGAATGGGTCCGGTCTGCCGTCCTGTTCCGCCACCGACGCGAGCCAGGGCCTTCACGGCAATCCCGCATTGCCCGGAAGCAGACCTGTTCGCGGCGTGGATGCCGACCAGATCATCGATGCGCCATGATGATCGACGGAGGTCGCTCGATGCATTCGACAACCAAGCTTCAGATCGGGAACCTCGCTCTCGGAGCCATCCTGTTCCTTCTTGCCGTTCTCGTGGCGGTGGAAACGGTCTCGCTGACCCCGCCCACGCAGCAGGCGACGGTTGGACCTGCCTTTTTCCCGTTGCTCGTTGCCCTCGGCCTCGCGGCGAATGCCGCGGCCCTGTTCTGGCAGGCGCTTCGGGGCAGGGTTTCCGCGGATCAATGGCTGAAGCACGACATGGCGCCTATGCTGATCGTGCTTGCGGGACTCGTCCTGCAGATGGCTCTGCTCACGACGGCCGGGTGGATCGTGGCGACAACGCTGCTTTTTGCAACCGTCGCGCGGGCGTTCGGCAGTCGCCGCATCGTGCTCGATCTCCTCATCGGCTTCCTGTTGAGCGCAGCATCCTTCTACATGTTCAACGAGGTGCTGGGACTTTCGCTGCCGCAGGGATGGATTGTCGAGACCTTCATGAACGACTGATCCCCCGCTTCCCACCCTTTGATGCAAACCATACCGGGCGCTTCGCGACATGATGGAAACGCTGCAACTACTCTTCCAGGGGTTCACTGTTTCCCTGGCTCCCATCAATCTCCTATGGGCAGCGGTGGGCGTCACGATCGGCACCGCCATCGGCGTGCTTCCGGGCATCGGGCCGTCGCTTACGGTCGCGCTCCTGTTGCCTGTTACCTCCGCCCTCGAGCCGACAGCCGCTTTCATCATGTTCGGCGGTATCTATTACGGCGCCATGTACGGCGGGTCGACCACGTCGATCCTGCTCAACACGCCGGGCGAATCCGGCGCGATCGTGACCGCCATCGACGGGCATGCCATGGCCCGTAAAGGCCGGGGCGCACAGGCTCTCGCGACCGCGGCCATCGGCTCCTTCGTGGCGGGCACCATCGCCACCCTGGCGATGACCTTTGTGGCCCCCGCCATGGTGTCGTTCGCGCTGCTGTTCGGCCCTGCCGAGTATTTCGGCCTCATGGTGCTGGCATTCGTGACCGTCACGGCCGTGCTGGGTGAGAACCTGGCTCTCGGGATGGCCAGCCTCATGCTCGGGCTGACGCTTGGTCTCGTAGGCATCGACAACCAGACAGGCGCCGCCCGCCTGACCTTCGGCATCCCGGAGCTGCTCGACGGCATCGACGTCGTCATCGTAGCCGTGGGCCTCTTTGCCATCGGCGAGGCGCTGTACCAGGCCTCGCGCTACCGGCACGAGAAGGAAGAGATCTATGCCCTCAAGGGCTCGCTTTGGATGAGCCGGGAGGATTGGAGCCGTTCCTGGAAGCCGTGGCTGCGCGGAACCGCCATCGGCTATCCCATCGGTTCGCTGCCCGCCGGCGGCAGCGAGATCCCGACCTTCCTGTCCTATGTGGTCGAAAAGCGCCTCGCCAAGAAGCCCGAGGAGTTCGGCCATGGGGCCATCGAGGCCGTGGCAGGGCCGGAGGCCGCCAACAACGCGTCGGCTGCCGGCGTGCTGACGCCCCTTCTCGCCCTGGGCCTGCCAACCTCCGCGACCGCCGCCATCATGCTCGCGGCGTTCCAGCAGTACGGGCTGCAGCCCGGTCCGCTGCTGTTCGAGAACGATCCGCAACTCGTCTGGGGCATGATCGCAAGCCTTTATATCGGCAACGTATTCCTGCTTCTGCTCAACCTGCCGATGGCGGGGATATGGGTGAAGCTGCTTCTCGTGCCCAAGCCCTGGCTCTACGGCGGCATTCTGGCCTTTGCGACGCTTGGCGCCTATTCGCTCAATAACAACATCGTCGATCTCGTGCTGCTTTGGCTCATCGGCATCGGCGGGTTCGGCATGAGGCTGCTCAACGTGCCTGTCGCGCCTTGTATCGTGGGCATCATTCTGGGTCCCATGGCCGAGCAGCACTTCCGCCGCGCGCTCGCCATCAGCCAAGGCGATCTGTCGGTGTTCTACAACCCGATGACCCATCCGCTGGCCGTGAGCCTGCTGGTGATCGCCGCGGCCTTCCTCCTCGTGCCGGTGGTTCTGCGGCTGCGCCGCGCCTGACCGCTTCTTTCCTTTTGACTCCCCTGGAGACCGACATGCCTGCTCCTCTTACAATCGCCGTTCTGCCCGGCGACCACATCGGCCCCGAAATCACCCACGCGGCCGTGCTTGCGCTCGAGGCCGCCAACGAGACCTATGGCCTGAACCTGCGGTTCAAGGAGCATATGGTGGGCCATGCAAGCCTGAAGGCCCACGGCACCACGCTCACGGACAGCGTGTACAAAGCTGCCATCGAAGCCGACGGCATCCTCCTCGGACCGTGCGACAATGGCGGTTATCCCGCGCCTGGCGAGGGCGGCATCAACGTCCCGGGCCGGTTCCGCCACGATCTCGATCTCTATGCCAACCTGCGCCCCTCGCGCTCGCACCCCAGCGTGCCCCACGCGCGGCCCGGCCTCGATGTGCTGATCGTGCGCGAGAATTCGGAGGGCTTCTATCCGGACCGCAACATGTTCGAAGGTTATGGCGAGGTGATGCCGGTGGAGGGCGTCGCGATCTCCATGCGCAAGATCACCGCGCATGCCTCGAACCGGATCGCGCGCAGCGCGTTCGAATGGGCGCGCAGGCGGCGCAAGCATGTGACCATCGTCACCAAGAAGCACATCTTCCGCATGACGGACGGCCTCTTCTACAATGAATGCGTGAAGGTGGCCGCAGAGTATCCGGACGTGCAATGGACCTCGTCCATTGTCGATGCCTTCAACGCCGATGTCTACATGACGCCGGATCGCTACGATGTTGTGGTGATGACGAACCTGTTCGGGGACATCATCTCCAATCTATGCTCCGCGCTCGCGGGCGGCCTCGGCCTTGGCGGCGGTGTCAATGCCGGCGTCAATCACGCCATGGCGAACGCCTCTCACGGCTCCGCGCCGGATATCGCAGGCCAAGACAAGGCCAACCCGATCAGCATGGTCACGTCGGGAGCGATGCTCCTCGGCTGGCTCGGCCAGAAGCATGGGCGCGAGGATCTGCTCGAGGCCGAGAAGGCCATCGAGCGGGCTGTCGATCGCGTGCTCGAAAGCCCGGAGACCCGCACGGTCGATGTCGGCGGCAACGCATCCTGCAGCCGGTCCGCCGCCGCCATTGCGGACGCAATCCGCCAGAAGGTATAGGAATGCCCGTAACAGGGAAGGGGCCGATGCGCCCGGCCCCGCATTCCTTCCCCCAGGCAGCAGCCAAGGCTTAATCCCGGATTGCCGATGACCCCGACCCGGGACCATGTTCCCCTCGCGTCCCTCTTTCTCGTGTTCTTTCGCGTGGGGCTGTTCAGCTTCGGCGGCGGGCTCTCGGGCTGGATCTATCGCGAGGTGGTGACCCTGCGGGGCTGGATGAACGACGACGATTTCTTCTCGGGCCTGGCGCTCTCCCAGATCCTGCCGGGAGCAAACGTCACCAATCTGTCGGTCTATATTGGGCAGCGCCTGCGCGGCCCCGTGGGGGCGGTCTGCGCTCTCACCGGTCTCGTGATCGGCCCGTTCTTTGCGGTGATCGCGCTGGCGACAGCCTATGCCCAGATCGCCACGATGCCGTGGATCCAGGACGCCATGAGCGGGGCGGCGGCAGCGGCCATCGGGCTTCTGCTGATCGTCGCCCTCAAGGGCGCCTACGGCGCGAGCCGCAAGCTCGTGCCGTTCCTGATCCTGATGACGACCTTCGTGGCCGTGGGCCTGCTGCAATGGCCGCTGGTGCCGGTCGTGCTGGGGCTTGCGCCCGTCTCCATCGCCTTTGCCTGGTGGAAGGCCTCGTCCGATGCGTGAGAACGTTCTTTGGTCCCTGATCGCCGTGTTCGTGCCGTTCTCGCTGGTCTCCATCGGCGGAGGTCCCAGCATCTTTGCGGGCATCCAGCATCAGTCCGTTGAAGTCCATCGCTGGGTGACCGCCCGTGAGTTCGTCGACCTCTTCGCCATTGCTCGCGCCGCACCCGGCCCGGGTTCCATGCTCGTCACCCTGCTGGGCTGGAAGGTGGCGGGCTGGACCGGCGCCATCGTGGCGACGCTTGCGCTGTTTATCCCCTCATCGCTCCTCTGCTACGGCGTGACCAAGATGTGGAACCATTATCGCGGCCGCCACTGGCACACCGCCTTGGAGGCCGGGCTTGCGCCCATTGGCGCAGGGCTGATCTTGGCCGGGGTTTTCGCGGTTTTCCGCATCGCCGGTGCGGGCATCCTGTCCTGGGCAGTGGCAGGCATCGCGGCTGCCGTCCTCGGCTGGCGTCCGACGCTCAATCCGCTGATCCTGCTCGCGGCCGGCGCTGTCGCTTTCGCGATCCTGCACGACGGGCTTTGATCGCTTAGGATTCTCGCGCAAACGAGAAGCGTAACTCTTTGAAGGCTCCTTTTCGGAAGGCTTTCATGAAGCAATATCAAGCCCTCCTCCATCCTCTGGAGCAATGCTGCTGAACTGGCATATATTGGCCGAATGCCGGCAGCCCGGCTCGCACTGCATTGGAGCAATGAATGACCCATCGTTTCAACGGCATATCATCCATGGCAACGAGGCAAATTCTGGCCGATCTTGCTGCGGTGTATGAACAAAGGGCAGGGGTGCAGTTTGCAGTAAGGTCCATGGGTGGCGTGGAGGCAGCCCGGCTGCTCCGGGCCGGTGAGCCCGCCGACATCGTCGTCCTGGCCGGAAACGTCATGGAGCAACTGGAGTCCGAGGGGCATATCGCCTCCGGGACCCGAATGGGATTTGCACGATCATCCATTGCGATGGCGGTTCGCTCGGGCATGCAGCGGCCTGATGTCAGTGACGAAGAAGCCGTCAAGCAGGCGATCTTGCAGGCGGACAAGATCTGCTATTCCACCGGGCCAAGCGGCGACCATCTCATGCGGTTGCTGGAGCGATGGGGCATGTCCCAGTCAGCCGCGCAGCGCGCTCTTCAGGCTCCTCCAGGTGTACCGGTGGGCACGATGCTGGCGCGAGGTGAGGCGGATCTCGGCTTCCAACAGTTGAGCGAACTGCTGCATGTTCCCGGCATCGAGATCGTAGGCTCCTTGCCGCCTGAGATCCAAGCCGTAACCATCTTCACGGCTGGCGTATCCACCATGTCCTCCCACCCCGAGGAAGCGCACGCACTGGTCGCCTACTTGACCTCACCGGAAGCGGATGCGGTGAAACGCCAGTATGGTATGGAGCCCGCATAAGCGGCGGCCCTCACAGCGGGACCTCTCGCCGTGAAGGCGCCGGCCCGCTTGCCTGTACGCGACGGACAGGTCAGGCGGCCTTTGAGCTGGGAAACTGGACGACCTGGGCCGCTACAGGACTCTTCAAAGCCTGCAGGACCTCGAGAACCCGCATGGCGGCCGCCGGTTGAATGAAAACTGCATGTGCGGACGGCATATCGGCCGGACTGGCAGGGGAGATCAGCAGCGCTGGCCGGTCGGGGTGATGCTGATGGTATTCGTCCTCCAGGATCCATCCGCAGACGAGCCCTGGCAGGCTCACCTTGCTTACGAGCCAGTCGATCTCGTCTCCCTGCTGGCTCAAGAGCAGCAAGCCCCGCTCCCCGGTTGGTGCGACGATCACATCGAAGCCGCCTGTCTGAAGCAGCTGAGCGAGGAGCTCGCGGGTGACCGCGTCATCTTCGACGATAAGGACCGTGGCCTTTGATCGGGAATCCGTAAGCATCTTGGTTTCCCCAAATGATGCTCGATTTTCCGCCCGATCCGATTAATGCCGGCTTAATCGAACATGCCACTTTGAGGGATCATCCCAAATAGAGTTGGCGCCCGACGCAAAGGGAAGGCCTAGCCTTGCGATGCCGCCGCACCTCCTCGATCGATTCTTTGGCAACTGTCCATCGCAGGAGCGGGACGCGGCTGCTCCTGAAACATTCTTATAAACTCCGTGATGGAATAGGCGGGCAATCGCCTGCGTTTGCTGACCATGCGTCCTCAACAAGGAATCAAGGTCAAGCCTATGAACAACATCCAAACTCTGGAAGCCGCACAGGGCAGCGCTTCGTCTCCCGTCCAAGCAACCAGCCCCGGCCCATCTCTCCAGCGCGCGTCGATCATGTTTGTCGCCTCCGTGAGTTCATTCATCGGGGCAAGCCTTCTGCTCGCCAGCCTCTGACGGGCCTTGAACTGCAGAGCAGGATCTCTCCAGTCTCAGCCGCTTCCACCGAGCTTCCGCGAAGATGCGGAAGCTCGCATCTTGTTCGAGGCGGAGAATGAAGGACTGCAGGGAACCTCGGACGTGTGCGCTGGTTGGCCTGGCACGCTCCTTTGCAAGGTGAGGCCAAGCCGATGATCTGCCAATTCTGCCAGCAGGACGTAAGCGAGCCCTGTCATGACACCCAAGACATGCGCCGGCGCGCCATGAGCCATGTCGATCGCTGCGAGAAAGCCCTCAAGGACGATCTGAGCGATGGGATCAACCCAAGCGACGGTCAGAGCGCCGGGAGCATCTGAGGCTCAAGCTGCAAGGTTCGGACAGGGCCTGGGCTGCCGATGGGCGGCTCACCTACTCCCTGCCTTGCTCGCGGCGGGCCAGCGTTTCCACGAGCTCCGCCAAACGAGCCGGGAGGGACTCCTCGACCGGAGCATAGGTCTCCTGCAGGAGTTCTCCGAGCCTTTGAAGCTCGGGGGAGTCCAGTAATCGATTGGACGCGCTGTCGGCCGGGAGGGAAAACGTGGCTGCCGGGGCGTCAGTCGGGGGAAGACCTAACATTCAAGAGCTCTCGCTGTTGGCGCGGGTATGCCGCTGAATGCCCCTTCATTCTTGCCCCGTTCAGGGTCGCTGCTGTGCAAAGCAGCGGGATTTTGTGGCGAATGTGCGGTCAGGGTGGCAGGTCTCCTCTCTTTGCAACCTGATTGGGATCAAGATCCTAGAGACATCGGGTGGATCGGCCGTTGCCGCAACATCTCCATTCAGCCATGCACGAGAGAACACCCACCCAAACAGGAACCTCTTGGAACAGGCCTACGTTGGCCAGGAGCATCAGAGGTTCAGCCCATGAAGAAGATTGCACTCGCCGCCGCCGTCATGCTCTCGCTCGGCGTTGCCGCTGGCTCGGCCGAGGCTCAGAGCCGCCCCGGCGGTTGTCTCAAGTACGGTCTGGGCGGGGCTGTCGCCGGTCATTTCGCCGGCGGTCACCGGATAAAAGGCGCTCTCGCGGGCTGCGCCCTCGGCATTTATCAGCGCAGACAATACGAGCGCCAGGTTCGGGAGCAGAATGAAATCCGCAACAGGATTCCCGAGCGCCGGCGCGTGCCCAACCCGCAACCTAATGACACCTATGAGAATCGCGACAGGAGCGCCAACCGGGCTCCCCTGCCTCAGAGGCCCATGCCGCGTCAGGAGGGAACCAGCCCTTACGAGGACCTTGGCCTTGGTCGCGGTGGTCCCACCACCCGTGAGCAGGCCACGAGAGGCCAGGATCGCATCGGCAGTCAGACCGCCGGGCAGGGCGGTCATACATCCGGCGGGGCCTTCGCACGGGGGCAACAGGAGAGCCGTGACCGTGTCCAGAACCGGGAGTGGGTTCCCAATGCGGGACAGCTCAGGCGCGCGGATCCTGAGGCGACCGGCAGCTTCCCTCGTTCGAACGGGCAGATGTACTAGCTCGGCTTGAGGTCGTTCGATCCCGTGAGCCATTGCGCCGGCCAGCGGCGCCAAGGAGGCCCCTGCTGGGGCCTCGCTCCCGAGCGCGGCAAACGGTCTCAGCGTGGCTGGCGGGCGATGATCCAGACCGCATGCACGATTCCCGGAATGTAACCCAGGATCGTCAAAAGGATGTTGAGCCAGAACTGCCCGCCCAACCCGACCGTGAAGAACACGCCGACAGGGGGCAGCAGGATGGCAAGCAGGACGCGCAGAAGATTTCCCATGGCACCGCAGTCAGAGTTGAAACTGCCAAGGGAACGGCATTGCGACCATCCTGTTCCGGGCTCAGCCTTCAGGCAATCGTGACGCCGCCATCCACCACAATGGTCTGGCCGGTCATGAAGCGTGCCGCCGGGGAGGCCAGGAAGGCGGCCACGGGGCCGATCTCGTCGGGGGTTCCGATCCGGCGCAGGGGTGTCTGGCTGTTGCGCTGCTCCAGGGCCTCAGGGTTCTCCCAGAGGGCGCGGGCGAAATCCGTCCGGATCAGGCCCGGCGCGATGCAGTTGACCCGTACGTTCCTCGGGCCCCATTCCACCGCAAGGTTGCGGGCAAGCGCAAAGTCGGCGGCTTTCGAGATGCCGTAGCCGCCGATCACGCCCGTGCCTCTCAGCCCCGCGATCGACGAGATGATCACGACCGCGCCGTCGCCGCGCTCCGCCATGCCCGGGATGACGAGATTGCAGAGCCAGAGATTGCTCTTCACGTTGGATCCCATGATCTTGTCGAAGGCTTCGTCAGTTAACGAGCTCATGGGGCCGTAGACGGGATTGACGGCAGCGTTGCAGACCAGGATGTCCACGGGTCCGAAACGCTCCTGCGTGCCGGCCACCAGCGCCTCCACCTCGTCCTTGCGGGAGATGTTGCAGGGGATGGCGACCGCTTCACCGCCCCGTTGCCGAATGCCTTCCACCACCGGCTCGCAGGCCTCGATCTTGCGGCTCGATACAACCACCTTGGCCCCCAGGCCCGCCATGGTTTCCGCGATGGAGCGACCGATGCCGCGGCTCGATCCGGTGACGATGGCAACCTTGCCGGTGAGGTCGAACGGAGTTGTCATGCGGCAGGCCCTGTATTGTGCAGCCGGTCGGCGGCTTTGTATTTGGCCAATTCGATCTTGGCGACCGTCTCGCGATGCACTTCGTCCGGACCGTCCGCGAGCCTGAGCACACGGGCGCGGGCATAGGCGTAAGCCAAGTGGAAATCCTGGGACACGCCGCCTCCGCCGCAAACCTGGATGGCGCGGTCCACCACCTTCTGGGCCACGTTCGGGGCTACCACCTTGATCATGGCGATCTCGGCGCGGGCCGCCTTGTTGCCGACCTCGTCCATCATGCGCGCGGCCTGAAGCGTCAGCAGGCGAGCCTGATCGATCTCCATGCGCGATTCGGCGATCCAGTGGCGCGTCACGCCGTGGTCGGCCACCGGCCTGCCGAAGGTGCTGCGGGACAGGGCGCGCTTGCACAAGGTCTCGAGCGCCCGCTCGGCCAAGCCGATGGAGCGCATGCAGTGATGGATGCGCCCCGGCCCGAGGCGCCCTTGCGCGATCTCGAAGCCGCGGCCCTCGCCAAGCAGCATGTTGGAGGCCGGCACGCGCACGTTTTCGAACGCGACTTCCGCATGGCCATGAGGCGCATCGTCATAGCCGAAGACCGTGAGCGGGCGGATCACCTGTACGCCCGGCGTGTCCATCGGCACCAGGATCATCGATTGCTGCTGATGCTTCGGCGCGTCGGGATCGGTCTTGCCCATGACGATGGCGATCCTGCAGCGCGGGTCCATGGCGCCGGAGGTCCACCACTTGCGGCCGTTGATGACGTAATCGTCGCCGTCGCGGCGGATCTCGGTGCGGATGTTGGTGGCGTCGGACGAAGCGACGTCCGGCTCCGTCATGGCAAAGCAGGAGCGGATCTCGCCCTCCATCAGGGGCTTCAGCCAGCGCTGCTTGTGCTCGTCCGTGCCATACAGGATGAGGGTTTCCATATTGCCGGTATCGGGCGCCGAGCAGTTGAAGGGTTCCGCGCCGATGGGCGAGCGGCCCATGATCTCGCAGATCATGGCGTATTCCAGATTCGATAACGAATCCGGATAATGGCGCTTCGGCAGAAACAGATTCCACAACCCTTGAGCCTTGGCGCGCGCTTTCAGATCCTCCATCACGGACGGCACGCCCCAGCGGCTAGGCATGGCATTGAGCTGCTGCTCGAAGATCTCCTCCGCCGGATAAACGTGAGCTTCCATGAACTCCGCCACGCGGCTGCGGAGTTCTTCGGCGCGTTGGCTGATGGGAAACAGCATCGGGGTGCCCTCTCTAGGCTGCCATCAGGCCGCCGGCTTCGGCGAGTTTGGACAAATGATGATCGGCATCGCCGAACAGGATGTCGATCATGGTCACCCGCTTGAAGAGATGGCCCACCTTGTATTCCATGGTCATGCCGACGCCGCCATGGAGCTGAACCGCCTGCTGGCCGACGAAGCGGCCGGAGCGCCCGATCTGCACCTTCGCGGCCGAAATCGCCTTGCGGCGCTCCTCGGCATTCCGGTCCTGCGCCATCATGGCCGCGAACATCGCCATGCTTCGGCCCTGTTCGACGGCAATGAACACCTCGGAAGAGCGGTGCTGCAGCACCTGGAAAGATCCGATGGTGGTGTTGAACTGGCGGCGGGTCTTCAGGTAGTCCACCGTGAGCTTGAGCATCTCGTCCATGGCGCCGATGGCCTCCGCAGCCAGAGCCGCAATGGCCACATCGGTCACGCGCTCGATCACAGGCAAGGCACCTTCCGGGTTGCCGATGACGTTGTTCGCATCGACCCGCACACCTTCCAGCGTCACCTCCGCGGCGCGCTGGCCGTCCTGAGTCGGATAGCCACGTCGCGACAGGCCCGGAGCATTCGCATCGACCAGGAACAGGCCGATGCCGTCGCGGTCGCGGCGGGAGCCGGCAACACGCGCCGACACCAGGATCTTGTCCGCACTGTCGCCGTGCAGCACGACGCTCTTTTGACCGTCGAGAACGAAGCTGCCACCGTCGCGCCGCGCCGTCGTGCCGATATCGAAGAGATCGTAGCGCGATTGCCGCTCCGTGTGGGCGAAGGCGAGCCGCAGGTCGCCTGTGGCGACCTGCGGCAGATAGACGGCTTTCTGCTCGTCGCTGCCGCCGTGCTGGATCAGTCCGCCGCCAAGGATCACGGTTGCCAGATAGGGCTCGAGCGCAAGGGAGCGTCCGAAGGCCTCCATAATCGTCATGGTCTCCACCGGCCCGCCGCCGAAGCCCCCATGAGCCTCATCGAAGGGCAGGGCCAGGAGACCGAGTTCCGCATAGGCGCTCCACAGGTCCCGGCTCCAGCCTTCCGGCTCCTTTGCATAGCGCTGGCGGCTCTCGAAATCGTAGCGGTCCGCCATCAGGCGGTCGACGCTGTCCTTCAGGAGGCGCTGCTCTTCGCTGAGATCAAAGTCCATTGTCGCGTTCCCTTAAAACTCTTGTCACAGAGGTCAGAACCCCAGGATCGCCTTGGCGATAATGTTCTTCTGGATTTCGTTCGAGCCGCCATAGATCGAGATCTTGCGCCAGTTGAAGTATGTTGGCGCGATGGTGCTCGCCCAATCGGGTCCATCCGTGGGTTCGTTGCGTCCTTCCTCCTCCGGCTGATAGGGCAGGGCGAAGGGACCCACGACCTCCATCAGCAGCTCGGTGGTGGCCTGCTGGATCTCGGAGCCCTTGATCTTGAGGATCGAGGAGGCCGGATCGGGCTTGCCCTTCTCGCGCCTGCCCTCGGCGGCGACCACGCGCAGCTGCGTCATCTCGAGCGCCTTCAGCTCCACCTCGACGGCCGCGAGCTTCTCGCGAAAGCGCGGAATCTCGATCAGCGGAACGTCGCCTACGCGCTCCAGGCTCGCGAGCTCGCGCACGCGCTTCAGCCGCGCCTTCGAGATGCCGATGCGGGCGATGCCTACGCGCTCGTTGCCGAGCAGGAACTTGGCATAATCCCAGCCCTTGTTCTCCTGGCCCACGAGATTCTCGACCGGCACGCGCACATCGTCGAGGAACACCTCGTTGACCTCGTGGCCGCCGTCGATGGTCTGAATGGGACGCACCGTAATCCCCGGCGTCTTCATGTCGATGAGCAGGAACGAGATTCCCTCCTGCTTCTTCACGGCGGAGTCGGTGCGCGCGAGGCAGAAGATCCAGTCCGCATGCTGGGCCAGCGTGGTCCAGGTCTTCTGGCCGTTGACGATGTAATGATCGCCGTCCCGCTTGGCCGTGGTCTTCAGGGATGCGAGATCCGATCCGGCGCCGGGCTCCGAGAAGCCCTGGCACCACCAGTCGTCGAGATTGGCGATGCGGGGCAGGAAGCGGCGCTTCTGATCGTCGTTGCCGAAGGTGTAGATCACAGGACCCACCATGCTGACGCCGAAGGCGAGCGGTTCGGGGGCGGGCGCCTGCTGCAGCTCGTCGCGGAAGATGTACTGCTTGACCGGGCTCCAGCCGGTGCCGCCCCATTCCACGGGCCAGTGCGGCACCGCCCAGCCCTTGGCGTTGAGGATGCGGCTCCAGGTGACGAGGTCATCCTTGCTCGGATGATGGCCCTCAATCATCCTGCGGCGGATCGGGTCGGGGAGCGATGTGCGAAAGAATTCGCGAACCTCTTCGCGGAAGGCGAGCTCCTCATCGGTGAAGCGCAGATCCATGGCGGATGTCCTCTAGACGGAAAATCGAGTTGAGCAGATGAGAGTGGTCATGATGCGGCGCGCTCAGTCGTGCCGCGTTCGGCTTCGCGCAGCTCGACCTTGGACAGCTTGCCCACGGAGGTGCGGGGAAGAGCGTCGCGAATTTCGAGGGCCGCCGGCATTTCGTGCTTGCCGAGCTTGTCGGCGAGAAACGACTGCAGCTCGTCCAGGGTGAAGCCCGGCGCATCCGCTTTCAGCTTGACGAACACCTTGGCGGCCTCGCCGCGATAGGGATCGGGAATGCCCACAACGGCCGCCTCCTCCACCTGCGGATGCTCGTAGACGGCCTGCTCGATCACCTGCGGATACACGTTGAAGCCGCCGGAGATGATCATGTCCTTGCGGCGGTCGACGATGAAGAAATAGCCGTCCTCGTCCCTGTAGCCGATATCGCCGGTCAGGAATCCTTCCGGCGTGAAGGCCTCGGCGGTCTCCTTGGGCTTGTTCCAGTAGCCGCGGCTGACATTCTGCCCCCTGATGCGCAGCTCTCCGATCTCTTTGACGCCAAGAACGGTGCGTGGCTCCTCGAGGGACACGATGTCGAGCTCGACGCCCGGCATGGGAATGCCGATGGAGCCCGGTTTCGGCGGTCCCCGCAGCGGCAGGTTCGTGCCGGCAGGCGAGGTCTCGGTCATGCCCCAGCCGCCCAGAAGCCTCTGGCCCGTCAGGCGCCTGAAGCGCTCCGCCACCTCGATGGGAAGCGGCGCTGCGCCCGAGCTGCAATGGATCAGGGAGGAGAAGTCGCGCTTCTCGAGATCCGGGTAGTTGGCCAGCGCGATCCACATGGTGGGAACGCCCGGAAAAGCTGTGGCGCGCTTCGTCTCGATATCGCTCAGGGTCGTCTCGGGATCGAAGCGCAGGCGCAGCAGGATCTCGTTGCCGTTCCGGATCTGCCGCAGCAGGATCGTCGTCAGGGCATAGATGTGGAACAGCGGCAGGACGCAGATCACCTTCTGCTCGCCGGGACGCGTGTTCAGCTGCGGGCCGAACCAGGCCTCGTACATGGCAACTGCGGCCGTGAGATTGCCATGGGTAAGGATGGCTCCTTTCGGCGTGCCGGTGGTGCCGCCGGTATATTGCAGCAGAGCGATGTCGTCGGCCGTGATCGAAGGCCATCGCGGATGCGGATCCGCATCCCGCGTAAACGCTTCGAAGGAGGTCACATCCGGCCTGTCGGGGATCGGCATGACAGGGGCCGGCGAGGGGCCCCACACCGCATCCTCGCCGACGATCACCCGATCCACATGGCCGCCGTCGAGGAGCTTGAGGGCCATGGTCAGCATGGTGGCGAGGTTCGTCGTCACGAGAATGCGCGCGCCGCTGTCATGCAGCTTGTGCGCCAGCTCGCGCTCCGCATCGAGAGGACTCAGGTGAACGAGCCGGATGCCGGCCTTCGCGCCGCCGAAGAATGCGAAGGGATGGTAGGGCGTATTGGGCAGATAGAGAGCAAGAGCCCCGTCGGCGCCGATGCCCGTCGCCAGAAGGGCCGACGCCATGGCATCGGCTTGGCGGCCGATCTCCGAATAGCTGATGTGCCTGTCCCGGTATTCGATGGCGGGCCTGTCGCCATAGGCGCTGACAGCCTCGTCGAGAAGCTTCGGCAGGGTGGTCTGCCTGATAGGCGCGTCCCAGCGGACGCCCGGCGGATAGGAGCGCTCCCAGGGAAAGGTCTGACGGCTCATCGGCCCTCCGTTCCGTCGATGGTCACAACGATCTTGCCCATCGCCTTGCGGGCACTGAGCGCCGCGATGGCATCGCCTGCTCGGGCCAGGGGAACGCGCTCGGAGATAGCCGGCCTGATGGCGCCGCGCGCATAGAGGTCGAGAAGCTCGCGGATGTTGGCCGCATTGGCCGCAGGATCCCGCTTGGCGAAGGCGCCCCAGAACACGCCGACGATCTGGCAGGATTTCAGGAGCGGCAGGTTGAGCGGAAGCTTCGGAATGCCCGCCGGAAACCCGACCACGAGAAACCGCCCCTCCCAAGCAATGGCGCGCAGCGCCGCCTCGGAATAATCGCCGCCGACCGGATCGTAGATCACGTCGGCGCCGCTCGACCCGCACGCGGCCTTGAACTGCTCGGCCAGAGCTTTCGCGCCGTCCTTGTCCAAGGGGCCGGCGGGATAGACGATGCTTTCGTCGGCGCCGTGCTTTCTCGCAAGGGCCGCCTTCTCGTCCGACGAGGCGGCTGCAACGACCCGCGCCCCCATGGCTTTGCCGAGTTCGACGGCTGCGAGCCCGACGCCTCCGGCCGCGCCCAGAACCAGCAGAACCTCGCCGGCTTTCAGAGCGGCCCGGTCCTTGAGGGCGTGATAGGAGGTGCCATAGGTCATGATGAAGGCTGCCGCTTCGTCGAACGGCATCGCGTCCGGCATCGGGATGCAGCGCTCGGCGGGAAGGGCGAGCTTCTCGGCCATCCCGCCCCAGCCGCAGGAGCCGATCACCCGATCCCCTACCTTGAGGGAGGTCACGCCCTCGCCCAGAGCCTCGACAATTCCGGAGACCTCGCTGCCCGGCGCAAAGGGACGTTCGGGCCTGAACTGGTAGCGGTCCTCGATGATCAGCGCATCGGGATAGTTCACCCCGCATGCCCGTACGGCGAGCAGGATTTCGCCCGGCTTCGGGCGCGGCTCGGCCAGGGTTTCCAGCGCGAGCGTCTCCGGTCCGCCCGGCCGCCTGCTGAGTAGGGCCAGCATCCTTCGCTTCCTCCCGAGAAAGCGCATCGTTGTTGTTGGTGGGTAGGGTACTGCCGATGGTTTGATATGCAAGCCGATTTTTCGAAAAACATCAGGAAATGGAAATTTTCTTATATTTTCAAAGGTATTTGGGGTAGACAAAAACATACCGCTTTTGTCATTAATACACTCCAAAAAGGCGAAACCACGTGGCCTGGCCTGATTCAAGCCACCTCGAGAGCAGGAAGCCCCAAGGGCTCCCGACGGTCCAGGGAGGATCTCCAAATGCGTGAGGCTGTCATCGTTTCCACCGCGCGTACCCCGATCGGCAAGGCGTATCGCGGCGCGTTCAACAATACCCAGGCCCAGGCTCTCGGGGGTCATGCGATCGCCGAGGCCGTGAAGCGCGCCGGCATCGATCCCGGCGAGATCGGCGACGTGGTCATGGGCGCGGCCCTTCAGCAGGGTTCGACCGGCGGCAACGTCGCCCGCCAGTCCGCCCTGCGCGCCGGGTTGCCCACGGGCGTCGCCGGCATGAGCATGGACCGCCAATGCGCCTCTGGCCTCATGGCCATCGCGACGGCCGCCAAGGAGATCATGGTCGACGGCATCGACGTTGCGGTGGGCGGCGGGCTCGAATCGATCTCGCTCGTCCAGAACGAGCACGCCAACCGCTACCGCGGGCAGGATCCCGCGCTCGTGGAGCGCATTCCGGCGCTGTACATGTCCATGCTCGAAACGGCGGAGATCGTCGCCGACCGCTACGGCGTTTCCCGCGAGGCGCAGGACGAATATGCCCTCCAGTCGCAGCAGCGCACGGCGCAGGCCCAGTCGGAAGGGCGCTTCAAGGCCGAGATCGCCCCGATGACAACCAGCATGATCGTCGTCGACAAGGCGAGCGGCGCCGCCTCCGAGCGGGAGGTGACCCTCTCGCAGGACGAGGGCAATCGACCGCAGACCCGGCTCGAGGATCTGCAAGGCCTGAAGCCCGTCTTCAAGGATGGGCAGCAGGTGAGGGAAGGGCGTTTCATCACGGCAGGCAATGCCTCACAGCTCTCGGACGGAGCTTCGGCCTCCGTTCTGATGGAGGCGCGAGAAGCCGAGCGCCGCGGCCTCCAGCCGCTCGGGGCCTATCGCGGCATGGCGGTTGCCGGATGCAGCCCGGACGAGATGGGCATCGGTCCTGTCTTTGCCGTGCCGAAGCTGCTCAAGCAGCATGGCCTCACGGTGGACGACATCGACATCTGGGAGCTGAACGAAGCCTTCGCCTGCCAGGTGCTCTACTGCCGCGACAGGCTCGGCATCCCGAACGACAAGCTCAATGTGAGCGGCGGCGCGATTTCCATCGGCCATCCTTACGGCATGTCGGGAGCCCGCATGACGGGGCACATCCTTGTCGAGGGCAAGCGCCGGGGCGCCAAATACGGCGTCGTCACCATGTGCGTCGGCGGCGGCATGGGGGCTGCGGGTCTTTTCGAAATCTACTAAGACAACGCTTCGGCACGAAGCCGAGGATCTGGGATGGAGAACAGCATGGATACGGCGGCAGAAGCAGCTTCGAGAACCCGCATCAATCCTGTCGTCGAACTGGCGCGAGACGGCGAGGTCGCCGTGCTCACCGTCGATTCGCCTCCGGTAAACGCGCTCTCGGCTCAGGTCCGCGAAGGCCTCGTGGAAGGCATCCGGCAGACCGACGCCGATCCGGCCGTCAAGGCCGTGGTGCTGCACTGCGCGGGCCGTACCTTCTTCGCGGGCGCCGACATCAGCGAGTTCGGCAAGCCGCCGAAGCATCCGAACCTTCCCGAGGTGGTGGACATCATCGAAGCCTCCACGAAGCCGGTGATCGCCGCCCTTCACGGCACGGCCCTCGGCGGCGGACTGGAGACGGCGCTCGCCTGCCACTACCGGCTCGCCGTGCCCTCGGCCAAGTGCGGTTTTCCGGAGGTGAAGCTGGGACTTCTGCCGGGAGCCGGCGGCACGCAGCGCCTTCCGCGTCTGGTCGGTCCCGAGCGGGCGCTCGACCTCGTCACGTCCGGCAGCCAGATTTCTGCAAAAGCCGCGCAGGAAATGGGCATTGTCGACGAGCTTGTGGAGGAAGGCAGCCTGCCGGCGAGCGCGATTGCCTTCGCTCGCAAGGTCGTCGCGGAGAACCGCCCCTTGAAGAAGGTGCGCGATCTCGACGACAAGATCGAGGCGGCCCGCGGCAGGCCGGAGATCTTCGATGATTTCCGCAAGGCCAATGCCCGCAAGTTCCGCGGCTTCCAGGCGCCGGAATACAACATCCGCTGCGTCGAGGCCGCCGTGAACCTGCCCTTCGACGAGGGCATCAGGCTGGAGCGCCAGCTGTTTCAGGAGCTCGTGAGCGGCGAGCAATCCGCCGCCCAGCGGCACGTGTTCTTCGCGGAGCGCCAGGTCTGGAAGATCCCCGATATTTCCGACGACACGCCGACGCTGCCCGTCAAGAAGGTGGGCATCATCGGCGCCGGCACCATGGGTGGCGGCATCTCCATGAACTTCGCCAATGCCGGGCTGCCTGTCACCATCGTCGAGGCCAAGCCGGAGGCTCTGGAACGCGGCCTGTCGGTGATCCGGCGCAACTACGAGAGCACGGCCAAGAAGGGCCGCATGACGGCCGAGGACGTGGAGCGCCGCATGGAGCTCCTCACCGGCAGCCTCGATCTGTCCGCGCTAGCCGATTGCGACCTCATCATCGAGGCCGTGTTCGAGAACATGGCCATCAAGAAGGAAATCTTCACGAAGCTCGATGCCATCGCCAAGCCGGGCGCGATTCTCGCCACCAACACGTCCTATCTCAACGTGAACGAGATCGCCGCGATGACGAAGCGGCCCGAGCACGTGCTCGGCATGCACTTCTTCTCGCCGGCCAACGTCATGCGGCTTCTCGAGGTCGTGCGCGGTGAGAAGACCGACAAGCGGGTGATCGCCACCGCCATGCAGCTCGGCCGCAAGATCGGCAAGATCGCGGTGCTGGTGGGCGTCTGCCACGGCTTCGTGGGCAACCGGATGCTAGAGCCGCGCCAGCGCGAGGCCAACCGCCTGGTGCTGGAAGGCGCGATGCCATGGGACGTGGACCGCGTGCTCTACGATTTCGGCTTCCCCATGGGGCCCTTCGCCATGGCCGATCTCGCCGGCCTCGACATCGGTTGGTCGCGGGAGACCTCGAAGGGCGAGACGGTGCGGGAGATCCTCTGCGAGCAGGACCGGCGCGGCCAGAAGACGGGCGCGGGCTTCTACGATTATGACGAGAACCGCAAGGCGAAGCCGTCCGGGCTCGTGGAGCAGATCATCCTCGACCTCTCCGCCAAGAAGGGCATCACGCGGCGAGCGATCTCGGACCAGGAAATCCTGGAGCGCTGCGTGTATTCGATGGTGAACGAGGGTGCCAAGATCCTGGAAGAGGGCATCGCCATCCGTTCTTCAGACATCGATATCGTGTGGATCAACGGCTATGGCTGGCCCGTCTATCGCGGCGGCCCGATGTTCTATGGCGAGCAGGTGGGTCTGGCCAAGGTGCTCGAACGGCTCCGGGACTACGAGGCGAAGCTCGGGCCGGAGTTCAAGCCCTCCGCTCTGCTCGAGCGCCTCGCCTCCGAGGGCAGGGGCTTTCGGGAGCTCTAACGTCTGACACGGATCGCGCCCGGCATGAACGATGTGGTTCACCAACCGAGCCTCCGTACCCTCTCCGGTGCGCACCCCGGCGCGCCGGACTGGTTCGAGAAGGCTCTTGCGGACGCTCCCGAGCGCGGCTTCGTCGAGGCGGCAGGCGCCCGGATCGAAACCTTGACCTGGGGGGAGCGCGGAAAGCCCGGGCTCCTCTTCCTGCACGGCAACGGCGCGCATGCGGATTGGTGGAGCTTCATCGCGCCGTTCTTCGCAAAGCACTACCGGTGTGCCGCGCCGTCCTGGTCCGGCATGGGCGGCTCGGATCGCCGCGAGCGCTACTCCTTCGACCTCTTCCTCCAGGAGGCCATGACGGTTGCCGAGAAGACAGGTCTTTTCGCCGGCCCGGCAAAGCCCGTCTTCATCGGCCACTCCTTCGGAGGCTTCCCCATCCTCGAGGCCGCTGCGCGGCACGGCGAGCGCCTGGGCGGGGTCATCACGGTCGACACGCCGATTTTCTCGCCCGAACGGAGCCGGGAGCGCCGGAACAAGGGCGCCGCCTGGGAGATGCGCCCCCACAAGATCTATCCTACCCTTGAGGCGGCGCTGCAGCGCTTCCGCCTCGTTCCCGCGCAACCCTGCGAGAACCTCTTCATTGCGGATTTCATCGCCCGAACCTCGCTCGCTCAGGTTCAAACACCGGAAGGCTCAGGCTGGACCTGGCGCTTCGATCCGTTTCTCTGGCGCGACTACGAATGGGAAGATCCGGCGCCCGCCCTGTCCGCCCCAAAATGTCCCCTGTCCATCCTCCTGGGCGCCCGGTCGACGCTGATGCAGGCGGGCGATATCGAGCGCATGCGCCGCATCCCGCCGCCCGGCACGCCGATCGTCGAGATCCCGGAAGCCTACCACCATGTGCCGATCGATCAGCCGCTTGCCCTGGTTGCCGCGATCCGTGCCGTGCTGGCGGGCTGGGCCTCCGCTTCGGCCTCCGGGGTGAACACGCCCATGAACAGGGGCTTTGCGTAGAGGTCGGCTGCGGATACCGGGGTGATCCCGGGAACCCACCATTCCAGCTCGACGGCTGCGTTGATGATGCTGTCGACCATATGAGCGGCCACGGAGGGATCGAGCGGGCGGATCGACCCGTCGACCATACCGTCCACCACAAAGCTGCCGAAGCGCTGCGCCAGCCGGTCCATGGTGCGCTTCGTCTCGCCTCTCATGGCTTCAGGAAGAGCGCTGAAGGCGGAGATGCGCAGAAGGGGCCCCTGGTCGGAGAGCTGATAGCGAACGAGCTCGCTCGTCGCCGCGCAGAGATGGTCCCAGCCGGTCTCCCCATTGGCCTCGGCGGCCCGTTGAACCTGGCGCACGACCGCAAAGGTCCGCTCGAAGCAGGCTGCGATGAGGTCGTCCTTGTTGTCGTTGTGGTGATAGAACGAGCCCTTGGTCACATTGAGCCGGGCCGAGATCTTCTCGACGGAGGCGCCGCGATAGCCCTGCTCGTTGATCAGGATGGTGGCCGAGCGCAGGAAGGCCTCGGGAGAGACCTCCTCGGCCGACGGCCAAGTCATCTGCGGAAGCACGGTCGGACCCCAGCCGGATCGCGCCGCGGCGAGGCCTCCGATGAGAATGTCGCTCACCCTGTCGGCGACGCGCCGGTAATCCTCCGGCTCATAATGGTCGATCCAGTGCCGGACGCCGTGCATGACCGAGATGATCAGATGGGTCCGGGCGTTGCGGTGGGCGCGGGTCAGGAAAGGATCGCTGTCCAGCTCGAAAAGGCCGCGCAGATGCCGGAACATCTGGTTGTAGGTGCCGAACACCAGCTCCGCATGAGGAGAGGTCAGGGACCGCATGTCGCTGAAGCTCATGAGGGGAGGCTGGTCACCGGATGCGCTCTCCGCAAGCTTGTCGCAGTAGAGGTGCAGGATCGCACGCAGCCGATCCTCGGGAGCAGCCTCCTGGAGGGCTGCGGCAATCATCCCTTCCAGCACGTCGATGGAGCGCACGAGGCACGCGGTCGCGAGCTCCTCCTTTTTGCGGTAGTAATAGGTGACGCTGTTGGTGATGAGCCCGACGCTCTGCGCCACATCCGCCAAGGTGGTTCCCTTCAGGCCCTTCTGGTTGAACAGGCGCACCGCAGCATCGAGAATGGCTTGCCGCTTCTGCTCATAGCGCTTGGTCTGGCGCGGGAGGGCACTGGAAGAGGGCGTCATAACAATCTCGCGGCTCCTTGCCGGGGAGGCGGGTGCACAAGCCACCCATCGTTCAGCTCCTAGCATGATTTTAAGTCGAGCGCGATGCCGGGATCGCCACAGAATGACTGTACCGGTTATTCTAATATGCCGCAGCGACACAGTTCGAGACGTCAACGAAAGGCTTAAAAAACGGACTCAAGGATCCGTTGACGCCATATTTATATCGTGTCAGTCTTTTGCCCAATCACCGGTGGCGCCAATGCAGTGCCGCCGGCGGTACGGTCCATAAAAAAATCCGTACCGTTCATTCGAGAGGAAACGATCCGAGGATCTCGGTTGGTTCGATGTGAGGTGCCTGCGGCCGCAAGGCCAAGCCCTCGTTCCTGCCCTAGCCAGGCGGGAATTTCGTGACCGAAGCCGGCCCCGGTGCCCAAGAGGAGGACGCGGCTCCTTGAACATATTTTTCCAGCAGCTTTTGAACGGGCTTACGCTCGGCAGCGTCTATGCGCTCGTGGCGCTCGGTCTGACGCTCGTCTACGGGATTCTCCACATCCCCAACTTCGCCCATGGCGCGCTTTACATGGTCGGGGCCTATGCGGCCTTCTACTTCGTCGGCACCTTGGGGGCCAACTACTGGGTCGCCATGATCGGCGCCGCCGCAGTGGTCGCGCTGCTGGCCGTGCTGTCAGACCGGCTCATCTTTCACAGGCTTAAGGATGCGCCGCCGCTGCACGACATGATCGCGGCCATCGGGCTTCTCCTCTTCCTCGAAGCCTGCATCCAGGCGACCTGGGGCGCGGAGTTCCATCGCCTCGCTCCTCCCTATCCGCAGATCGTCCGGGTCTTCGACCTCGTCGCGCCCGCCCAGCGTCTCATCATCATCGCGGCTGCGTTCGGGCTGATGCTGGTCCTGCATCTCTTCCTCACGCGCACGCTCGTCGGCTCGACGATCATCGCGATGGCGCAGAACCGGGAAGGGGCCTCTCTTGTGGGCATCGACGCCACGAAGGTGTCCATCCTCACCTTCGCCATCTCGGGAGCTCTGGCGGCCGTGGCCGCAACCCTCTTCTCGCCGATCAACCTGATCTATCCGTCCATGGGCCATCTGGTGATCATGAAGGCCTTCGTGATCATCATTCTCGGCGGCATGGGCAGCATTCCGGGCGCCATCGTCGGCGGCCTCGTGATCGGGTTCGCGGAGAGTTTCGGCGCCTTCTACGTGTCCACCAACTACAAGGACATCATCGCCTTCGCGCTTCTCGTCCTGATCCTGTCCTTGAGGCCCCAGGGCCTCTTTCCAAGCGGAGCCCGGTGATGCCCTCGACCGCATTGCAGAAACCTCTGCTCGCTCTCCTTCTGGTCGCGGCCATCGCCTTCCCGGTGATCGCAGCCAACGACTACTACATCTACGTGATGTCGCTGGCCTACATCATGGCCATCGCGGCGGTGGGGCTGAACCTGATCCTCGGCTATACCGGGCAGCTCAACCTCGCCCATGCAGGCTTCATGGCCATCGGCGCCTACACGGTCGGCATCCTGACCGTGGATTACGGGGTGCCCTACTGGATCGCCTTCGTGATCGCAGGCTTTCTTTCCGCCTTCATCGGCGTCTTCGCAGGCCTCCTGTCGCTGCGGCTCAAAGGGCACTTCTTTTCGATCTTCACCCTGTGCGTCGGCTTCATCATCTATCTCATCATCGAGAAGTGGGATGCCCTGACCCATGGCACGGTGGGCATCATCGACATCCCGGCGCCCACCGGGATCGGGCCGCTCCGCTTCGACCACACCTGGTCCCAGTACTACCTCGTTCTGTTCTTCCTGGTGGCGAGCCTGTGGCTGATGAGCCGGATCGTGCATTCGCTCCTCGGCCGGGCCTTCGTGGCCATCCGCAACAGCGAGGATCTCGCCGAGACCCTGGGCATCAGCCTGATGCGCACCAAGGTGCTCGCCTTCGTGCTGTCCACCTTCTACGCGGGCATGGCCGGCGCGCTCTATGCCGGATTCGTGCGCTTCATCGGCCCAGGCATGGCGCTCGAGAGTCACACCTTCGACATGATCGCCTTCATTCTGGTCGGCGGGATCGGGACGCTGTTCGGGCCTCTTCTGGGCGCGATCCTGCTCACTTGGCTGACCCAATCCCTGCAATTCCTGCAGGACTACCGGATGATCATCTTCGGTCCTCTCCTGATCCTCTTGGTCATGTACTTCCCGCAAGGTCTCATCGGCTACTACCGGGAGCGGCAGATCAAGCGCGCGGCCGCATCCGTGCAGGACAGACGCCTTCAAAGAGCCGTTCTGGGCTCCGGGCAGGAGGCGCGCACCAATGCTTGAGATCCAAGGACTGACCAAGCGCTTCGGCGGACTGACCGCGGTGCGCGACGTGACCACCTCCTTCGAGAGGGGACGCATCAACGCCATCATCGGGCCGAACGGGGCAGGCAAGACAACCTTCTTCAATCTGGTGAGCGGGTCCCACCGGCCCACAGCAGGCCGCATCGTCTTCGACGGGCAGGATGTGACAGGGTTGAGGCCCGATCAGGTTGCCAGGCTCGGCGTCGCCCGGACCTTCCAGTCGACCCACCTGTTCGATCAGGCAACCGTGCTCGACAACCTGATCGTCGGTCACCGCCTGCGCACCTCCTCCACCTTCTGGGACGTGATCTTCAACACCCAGCGCCTCAAGGAAGACGAGCGAAGCTGCCGCGCGAAAGCCAAGGAGGTGCTCAACTTCGTGGGGCTCTCGTCGGTCGCCCATCATCGGGCGGCGGACATCTCGCAGGAGGAGCGCAAGCGGGTCGCCTTTGCGCTGGCGCTCGCCACCGATCCCAAGATCGTTCTGCTCGACGAGCCCGCCGGCGGCGTCAACCCTGAGGAAACTCTGGGGCTCGCCGAACTGATCCGCAAGATGGTTCGCAGCGGCCTCACCGTCTGCCTGATCGAGCACAAGATGGACATGATCATGAGCCTTGCCGACAAGATCGTCGTGCTCGACCATGGCGAGATGATCGCCGAGGGAACGCCGGCCCAAATCCGATCCGACCAGCGGGTGATCGAAGCCTATCTGGGAGCCGACTATGCTGCGGCTTGAGGGGGCTCAGCTGAACTACGGCAGCTTCCGGGCGCTCGACGGAATCACGATCCATGCCGATCCGGGCGAACTCGTGGTGATGCTGGGGGCCAACGGCGCCGGCAAGAGCTCGCTCTTCCTGGCGATCAGCGGCCTGCGGAAGCTCAGTCGCGGCAACATCTGGTTCAAGGATCAGAACATCGCCGGGCGCAAGCCGTCGCAGATCGTGCAGGCGGGCGTGGTGCATTGCCCCGAAGGGCGCAAGCTCTTTCCCGAGATGTCCGTGCGCAAGAACCTGCTTCTCGGCGCCTATGTGCATCGCCAAGACAAGAAGGAGACCCAGAAGATCCTTGATCAGGTCTTCGAGATGTTTCCGATCCTTCACGAGAAGCGCAACGATGCGGCCGGATCCTTGAGCGGCGGCCAGCAGCAGATGGTGGCCATCGGCCGCGCCCTGATGGGGCGGCCCGAGGTCCTGCTTCTCGACGAGCCTTCGCTTGGGCTCGCACCCCTCGTGGTGAAGCAGGTGCTCGGCGTGATCAAGACCATCAACGACAATGGGACGACGGTGCTGCTCGCGGAGCAGAACGCATACGCCGCGTTGCAGATTGCCCGTCGCGCCTACGTCATCGAGAGCGGCCGGATCGTCATGGAAGGCGATCGCGAGACGCTGCTCAATGATGAGCGTGTTCGAAAAGCCTATATCGGCGCCTGATCGGAGCGCCGGTAGCGCAGGCCTGCGAGCCATGGAAGGTTCGTCAAAAGAGGAAGGCAGGGGCCGGCTATAATCGAGCTCCTGCCCCATGAAGAACAAGAGGAGAGGAAACAGATGGCTCTTTGGAAACACTTGGTTCAGGCCGCAAGCGCGATCACGCTTGCCGCAGCCTTCACGTCCGTGGCATCGGCTCAGGAAACCGTCAATATCGGCTATACCGGCCCGCTCAGCGGCGGCGCGGCGCTCTACGGCAAGAACACCCTGGTCGGCCTGGAGATGGCCGCCAAGGAGATCAACGAAGCCGGCGGCTTCGAGGTCGGCGGCAAGAAGTACAAGTTCAACATCGTGGCGCTCGACGACAAGTACTCCCCCAGCGAAGCGGCCGTGAATGCCAAGCGGCTCAAGTCCCAGAACAACACCCCCATGGTGTTCACGCCCCACTCCGGCGGCGCCTTTGCCATCCAGGCCTTCAACGAGCAGGACAACTTCATTCTCGGCGCCTATACCAGCGTGCCCAACATGACGGAGCGGGGCAACAAGCTGACCTTGCGCATCCCGCCGTCATTCGCAGGCTACGTGCAGCCCTTCATCAATGTGGAAATGAAGGCTTTCGGCAAGAAGCTCGCCATGGCCGGCGGCGACCACGACTACGCCAAGGCCTGGGCGCAGCTCTTCGGACCGGCCTGGAAGCAGGCGGGCGGCGAGATCGTTGCCGAGAACCCGATGTCCTACAACAAGGACACCGATTTCTACAGCGGCGTGAGCCGCGTTCTGGCGGCCAACCCCGACGTCCTGTTCGTGGGCGGCGCCTCCGAGCCGACGGCTCTGGTCGCCAAGCAGGCGCGCGAGCTCGGCTTCAAGGGCGGCTTCGTCGTTATGGATCAAGCCAAGCTCGACGAGATGGCGGCGGTTGTGGGCGGCATGGACATGCTGGAAGGTTCTGTCGGAGTTCTTCCGCTTATTTATGACAAGCGGCCGGGCACTGAAGCCTTCATCGCGAAGTTCAAGAAGCTCTACGACCGCAACCCCGGAACCGAGGCTTCCTACCACTACTCGACCCTGAACGCGGTGAGCGAAGCCATGAAGCTTGCCGGCACCGTCTCCGACCCGAAGGCCATCCACGCCAAGCTCAGCGAAGCCTACGGCAAGCTGCCGCCGGAGCGTAATCCTGCCCGCATCACCAGCGTCGATGACCGTGGCGGCACCAACGCCAACATCGTCGTCGGCATGGTCAAGAACGGCAAGGTCGAGACCATCGAGGCGGCAAGCCTCGGTCAGTAAGTGACACATGAAGGCACGGCTTGCAAAAGCCGGCCGTGCCTTCGGCTGCTTCTGTCAACGGGGTGGTAGCGACATGGACGCGATCTCATTCGAAAGTCGAGCTGACGAGATTCGTAAGCACGTGTCCCTACAAGGATTCATGAACCTTCTTGGCGCGGAACTCGATGAGCTAACGCCAGGATCATCGACGCTTTCCGTCTCACGCCGCAGCGACCTCCTACAGCAGAACGGCCTCTTCCATGGAGGCGTCACGGCTTTCCTGATCGACAATGGGACGACCATTGCAGCGGCAACGGTCCTGAACTCACAGCAAGGTGTGCTCACCGCGGAGTACAAGCTCAATCTCTTCTCGCCAGCAGATGGCGATCAGCTCATCTGTCGTTCGCGGGTGGTCAAGCCCGGCAGCCGCCTGGTGATTGTGGCGGCCGACGTGTTCACCAAAAAGGATGGGCGAGAGAAGCAGACCGCCGTTGCACTTGCGACAATAGCTGTTCTGGATCAATCGTCCCTGCCGCTGTTGCGGCATGCCGGGTAGTTGATCCGGCTGACCCATATTTCCTGACAATAAAGCAAAGAGGGAAGAAACGATGTTGAAGGGAATGATGATGGATCGGCCGCTGTCGATCCCCGCGATCATCGATCTGGCGGCGGAGGTTCACGCCAAAACGGAGATCGTCTCGGTCGCCACCGAAGGCGGAATTCATCGCACAACCTATGGGGACATCCATAAGCGGGTGGCCCAGCTGGCTCACGGTCTACGCGCCCTTGGCGTCAAGCCTGGAGACCGCGTGGCGACGCTTGCCTGGAACGGCTACCGGCATTTCGAGCTCTATTATGCCATCTCGGGCATCGGAGCGGTGTGCCACACGGTGAACCCGCGCCTGTTCCCAGAGCAGCTGGTCTACATCATCAATCACGCGCAGGACACGGCGCTCTTCTTCGACATCACCTTCGCTCCCCTGATCGCAGCCCTGCGGCCGAAGCTGCCTGAAGGTCTCACCTATGTGGCGATGACGGGCCGCGAGGCGATGCCGGCGCAGGAAGGGCTCGACGGCCTCCTGTGCTACGAGGATCTGCTCGCCGGTCAGCCCGAGACGATAACCTGGCCCGACCTCGACGAGAACACCGCCGCGGCGCTGAGCTATACCTCCGGCACCACGGGCGAGCCCAAGGGCGTGCTCTACTCGCACCGCTCGCAGGTGATCCACGCCATGACGTCGGTGATCGGGGCCTCGCGCTATTTCGGCATGGGAAAGAAGATCCTGCCGGTCGTGCCGCTGTTTCACGTCAACGCATGGGCGCTGCCCTATTCGGCCCCCATCTCCGGCACATCCCTGATCTTCCCGGGCGCGAAGCTCGACGGTGCAAGCCTCTTCAACCTCATGGACACCGAGAAGGTCGACAACAGCTGGGGCGTACCCACCGTGTGGCTCGGCCTTCTGAACGAGATGAATCAGCGTGGCCGCAAACCGGAAGGGCTCACGGATGTCATCATCGGCGGCTCGGCGGCACCTCAGCCCATGATCGAAGCCTTCGAGCGCAATTTCGGCATCAGCGTCTGCCATGGCTGGGGCATGACCGAGATGAGCCCCATCGGCACATTCGGCATGCTGAGCCCGGAGATGGAGCGGCTGCCGCTGGACGAGAAGGTTGCCCTGAAGGTGCGCCAGGGGCGGCGTCTCTTCACGGTGGACATGAAGATCGTCGACGAGAACGGCAGGGAACTGCCCAAGGACGGCGTGGTCTTCGGCGAGCTCTGCGTGCGCGGTCCCGCAGTAGCCTCGGGCTACTACAACAACGAAGCCGCGACGGCCCAGGCAATCGATTCTGAGGGCTGGTTCAAGACAGGCGACGTGGCCAAGATCACCCCGGATGGGTTCCTTCAGATCGTGGACCGCACCAAGGATCTCGTGAAATCCGGCGGTGAGTGGATTTCCTCCATCGACCTGGAGAACGCGGCCCTCGGCTGTCCGGGCGTTGCCAATTGCGCCGTGCTTGCCATGCCGCATCCGCGCTGGGGTGAGCGGCCGCTCCTCATCGTTGTGCCGAGGCCGGATGCCAAGCCAGCGAAGGAGGACATCTTGGCCTACCTGGCCACAAAGGTCGCAAGCTGGCAGGTGCCGGACGATGTGCTGTTCGTTGAGAACATCCCGCTGACGGCGACCGGCAAGATCTCCAAGCTCGAGCTGCGCAAGACGCTGAAGGATTATGTCCTTCCCTCGGCGGCGTGATCGGCAATGCCGCAGGATTATCTCAACAGCCTGTTCTCGGTCGCCAGCAAGACGGCGCTCGTAACCGGCGGCGCAACCGGCATCGGGCGCATGATCGCCGAAGCGCTCGTGCGGGCAGGCGCGCGGGTGCTGATCGCTTCGCGTAAAGGAGAAGCCTGCGAGGCGGTGGCCAGGGAGCTGAACGCTCTCGGGGCTGCCGGCTCTGTGGAGGGCTTTGCGGGCGATGTGGCAACCGAGGCCGGCGTGCTGGCTCTGGCCGCCGAGGTGAAGGCCAGAACCTCGCGCCTTCACATCCTGGTCAACAACGCCGGCAAGACCTGGGGCGAGTCCCTGGAGCGCTTTCCGCACAAGGCTTGGGACGGCGTGTTCTCGGTCAATGTGGCGGGGCTCTTCACGCTGACCCAGCAGCTGCTCCCCTTGCTCAACGAAGCCGCATCGGATGACGATCCTGCCCGCATCGTCAATCTCGGATCGGTGATGGGCGCGCAGCCCATCGGCGACAATGCCTACTCCTATGGGGCATCAAAGGCTGCCGTGCACCATCTCACCCGAATCCTTGCGAAGGAACTTGCCGAGCGTCGCATCACCGTGAATGCCTTCGCGCCGGGGCCCTTTCGAAGCCGCATGACGGCCTTTGCGACAGGGGACGAGCACAAGCGCGCCCTCGTTGCTGCCGGTGTTCCCTTAGGCCGCATCGGCCGGCCGGAGGATATTGCCGGAGCGCTCCTGTTCCTGTGCGGGCGCGGTGGCGCCTACACGACAGGGGCAATCATCCCGCTTGACGGGGGCATCGGAGTCGAGACGGGCCACAAGATTTTCGGCGAGGCGGCGGAATGAACGCGCATGCACCCGTGCCCGTTTCGCTTGATGATCTGAAAGGCCAAGTTGGCCAGGAGATTGGTGTATCGCCCTGGACGACCATCGATCAGGAGAGGATCGACCGCTTTGCTGAAGTTACGGCGGATCGCCAGTTCATCCACGTGGACCCGGAGAGGGCTGCCGCAGAGACGCCTTTCGGCGGCACCATCGCGCATGGCTTCCTGACCCTGTCGCTTCTGTCCGCCATGGCACAGGAGGCGTTGCCGGTGCTCGCGAACCGCACCATGGGCATCAATTACGGCTTGGAGCGGGTCCGCTTTCTCGCGCCCGTACCGGCTGGAGCGCGGGTGAGGGGACGCTTCACGCTCGCGGATGTTTCCATGCGCTCCTCCGTACAGGCCATGCTCCGCTATCAGGTGACCGTCGAGATCGAGGGCGCCGATAAGCCGGCGCTTGCGGCCGAGTGGATCACCCTTGCCGTGCTCGGCTGAGGTGGCGTCAGCCCAGGGCATATGAAGGAGGCCGTCTGCCCGTGACAGCGCAAGCAACAGCACATCTCGAAGCCGAACGTCTCGGCCCCTATCTTGCGGCGCACGTTCCGGCCTTCGGGCAGCTTGTCAGCGCCGAGAAATTCGCCGGCGGCCAGTCGAACCCAACCTTCCTGATCACGTCGACGGAGGGCCGCTTCGTGTTGCGGCGCAAGCCTCCGGGAGCCCTTTTGAAATCCGCCCATGCGGTCGACCGCGAATACCGGATCATGGCGGCACTGGCTCAGACGGACGTGCCCGTGCCGCACGTTCTGCATCTCTGCACGGATGACTCCGTCATCGGGTCCATGTTCTACGTCATGGAACATGTCGAGGGGCGGATCTTCTGGGACGGCAAGCTGCCGGAACTTCAGCCCGATGAGCGCCGCGCCATCTACGATTCCATGAATGCGGCGCTTGCGGCCCTGCATAAAGTTGATCCCGCTGCGGTTGGGCTGGCCGATTACGGGAAACCAGGAAGCTACTTCGAGCGGCAGGTTGCCCGCTGGACGGAGCAATACAGGGCATCCGAGATCCACCCGATCCCGGCCATGGATGCGCTGATCGAATGGCTTGTGAGCGCGATGCCGGAGGATGACGGGCGGGTAAGCCTCGTTCATGGCGATTACCGCATCGACAACATGATCTTCGAGCCGTCGGGCGCGCGGATCCTCGCGGTTCTCGACTGGGAGCTGTCGACCTTAGGCCACCCCCTCGCGGATCTCGCTTACCAATGTATGCAGTGGCGCCTGCCGTCCGAGGGTGCGTTCCGCGGCTTGGGGGGAATTGACCGGCAGGCCTATGGCATCCCGACCGAAGCAGAATATGTCGAGCTCTACTGCAAGCGATCCGGCGTTGACGTCATCGGCAACTGGCCCTTCTATCTCGCCTTCAGCTTCTTCCGGCTCGCCGCCATTCTCCAGGGCGTCTACAAGCGGGCGCTGGATGGGAACGCATCCAACCCCGAGCGCGGACGCCGCATGGGGGAAGCCGTTCCCATGATGGCCGATATGGCATTGGAGGTCGTCCGCTCCCGCTGAGGGAGCTTCAACCGAAAGCCTCGGCGCGCCTCATGTCTGAGACGCCCGGCAGGATCGAAGCAGAGAGGCCTGTCAGGGCTTTGCCAGCATCCATTCATGATCCGGATCGTTGTGGAACTTCCACACACGCTTCGGGCCTGCCATCACATTCAGGTAGTAAAGCTCATAACCGTGCGGTGCGCCGACAGGATGGTATCCCTCCGGCACCAGCACTACATCGCCATTGGCGGCGGCCAGCGTTTCATCGAGAGAGCGGTCGTCGGTGTAGACCCGCTGGAGTGCGAAGCCCGAGGGCGGGTTGAGCCGGTGGTAATAGGTCTCCTCGAGCAGCGACTCGTTGGGCAGCATGTCCCGGTCGTGCTTGTGGGGCGGGTAGCTCGACCAGTGGCCGGACGGGGTGATGACCTCGACCACGAGCAGGCTCTCTGCCGGTTCCGTTTCCGGCAGGATGTTGCGCACATGGCGCGTGTTCGTGCCTTGGCCGCGGGTTTCCTGGCCCACCTGATCGGGACGGATCACGCGAGCCGGGAGCTTGCCTTCGCCCGGTGCCGTGCAGACGGCGACCTCGCAGTCGGTTTCCGCCTGCAGCGACCATTCCGAGCGCGCGGGTGCATAGAGCGACCACGGGTCTGCCTCGAAGGGTGAGGAGCGCCCGCCGATGGTGCCGAAATCCTGGCCCGCCGCGCCCACGCGCGCTGTGCCGGAGAGCAGGACGATGCAGGCCTCCCGGTCTCCCGTCTCCTGCTTGAGGCTCTGCCCGCTTTTCAACCGATAGACCTCGAAGCCCACATAGGTCCATCCGGCGGATGCGGGCGTGATGGCGTGGATGCGCCCTTGTTCATCGGGTTTCGACGGTTTGACCAGGAGCTTCGACATCGCATCTGTTCCTTATCGCAGGCCGGCTTCCTTGAGGAAGCGGGTGAGATTGGCATAGCCCATCTTGGCATAGGTGAGCGGGTGAGCCTTCTTGGGATCCTGCTCCGCCTCGATCACCACCCATCCGCTGTAGCCCGGCAGTTCCTTGAAGACGGAGACGAAGTCCACCATGCCGTCACCCGGCACGGTGTAGACGCCTTCGAGAACGGAATCGAGGAAGCTCCAACCCTTGGAGCGCGAGCGCTCCATCACCACCTTGCGCACGTCCTTGGTGTGCACATGGCTGATGCGGTTGCGATAGCGGCGTGCAAGCTCCGCGGGGTTTGCCCCGCCCCATGTGGCATGCCCCGTATCGAGGAGAAGATGCACGGCCTCGCCCGTGGAGCGCATGAAGGCGTCGATATCGGCCTCGGATTCCACGATGGTGCCCATGTGGTGGTGATAGACGACACGCACCCCCTCCTGCAGGGTGCGCTCGGCCACCTGCGTGATGCGGCGGCCGAACTCGGCCCAGTCGCCTTCCTGCATCACGGGTCGCTGCGACAGGGGCTTGGAGCGATCGCCATGGATCGCGTTCGATGTCTCGGCGAAGACGAGCACGTTCGAGCCCATGCTTTTCAGGAGATCGAGATGCGGGCGGAGCGCCTTCATCTCCGCATCGGCATCGCGCGTGAGAAGCTCGGCGGAGTACCAGCCCGACACGCAGGCCATGCCGAAAGGTGCAAGCGCCTTCTTCAACGCCTCCGGCTCGCGGGGAAACTTATTGCCGAGCTCCATGCCTTCGAAGCCAGCCTCCTTGGCCTCGGCGAGGCAGACCTCCAGCGGCGTCTCGCCGCCGAGCTCCAGCATGTCGTCGTTGGACCAGCCGATGGGATTGGCCCCGATGCGGATCGTCATTGTCTTTATCCTTCGTGTTTTGATCAGTCGCCCACCCGCTGTGCGGCCAAGGCTGTTTCATAATCCTTGCGGGCGGCCTTCACCTGCTCGCGCACCGAGACTTCCGGCACCGCAACGTCCCACCAGTGACCGCCCTCATCCGTTGAGATCAGCGGGTCGGTATCAATGACAATGACCGTGCTGCGGTCTGCCTGACGCGCCTGCTTCAATGCGTCTTCCAGTTCGGCGATGCTCTTCACCTTGGTCGCCTGCGCTCCGAGGCTTGCCGCATGAGCGGCGAAGTCGATATCGGGCAGGGTCACGTGGTTCGTATGCTGCAGGAGGTTGTTGAAGCTTTCACCGCCGGTGGCGCGCTGCAGGCGATTGATGCAGCCATAGCCACGGTTGTCGAGGAGCACCACGGTAAGCCTGTGGCCCAGCATGACAGAGGTGGCGAGTTCGGAATTCATCATGAGGTAGGAACCGTCACCCACCATCACGATCACCTCGCGGCTTGGATCCGCCATCTTCACGCCGAGCCCGCCTGCGATCTCGTAGCCCATGCAGGAATAACCATATTCCATGTGGTAGCCGAGAGCGGTGCTCGCCTTCCAGTGCTTGTGCAGTTCGCCCGGCAACCCGCCTGCGGCGCAGACCACCACATCTGTTAGCGAGGAGGTGCGCTGCACCGCGCCGATCACCTGCGCGTCGGAGGGAAGTTCGGCATTGGTGGGGTCCGTGTAGCGGTCGGCGGTCTCGGACCAGCGTGCCTTCTCATCCCGGCCCTTGGCGGTCCAGGTGTCGGGCGCCTTCCAGCTTCCCAGCGCGTGGCTTAATTCCTCGAGGCCGACGCGGGCATCCGCCACCAGCGTCTGGGCGCTATGCTTCGCGGCATCGAAAGCCTGTACGTTGAGCCCGACGATGCGCCGGTTCGGATCCTTGAACAGGGCCCAGGAGCCGGTGGTGAAATCCTGCAGACGCGTGCCGACCGCGATCACCACGTCGGCGTTCTCGGCGAGCGCATTGGCAGCCCCCGTGCCGGTGACGCCTACGGCACCCAGGCAGGCCGGGTGATCATGCGGAACGCTCGACTTGCCGGCCTGTGTCTCGCCGATGAAGAGGCCATGTTTTTCGGCAAATTCCGCCAGCACCTTTTCAGCGCCCGAATAGAGAACGCCGCCGCCGGCGATGATGAAGGGCTTCTTCGCGTTGCAGATGATGGCGGCCGCCTCTGCGAGTTCGGTCTCATCCGGGCGGATGCGGCGCGGCGACCAGATCTTTTCCGCAAAGAAGCTTTCGGGATAATCGTAAGCCTCGGCCTGCGTGTCCTGGCACAGCGCAAGGGTTACCGGGCCGCAATCGGCAGGATCGGTGAGCACGTTCATGGCGCGCTGGAGCGCGGGAATGATCTGCTCCGGCCGCGAGATGCGGTCGAAGTAGCGGGAGACGGGCTTGAAGCAGTCGTTGGCCGAAACCGTGCCATCCGAGAAGCTTTCGATCTGCTGCAGCACCGGGTCGGGCCTGCGGTTGGCGAACACGTCGCCCGGCAGCAGCAGCACCGGAAGGCGATTCACATGGGCAACCGCTGCCGCCGTCACCATGTTGGTGGCGCCGGGGCCGATGGAGGTGGTGCAGGCCATCATGCGACGCCGCCGCGAGGCCTTTGCAAAGGCCACCGCTGCGTGGGCCATGCCCTGCTCGTTGTGGGCGCGGAATGTGGGCAGACGGTCACGCACCCCGTGCAAGGCCTCGCCCATGCCGGCCACGTTGCCATGACCGAAGATGGCCCAGACGCCACCGAACAGCGGCAGGACCTCTCCGTCAACTTCGGTTTTCTGCGCCGTCAGGAAGCGGGCAATGGCTTGCGCCATGGTGAGGCGGGTCGTGCTCATGCGTGCTCCAAATGAATCGCGCCGACCTTGCAGGAGGGGCGCAGCCTTCTCAAGCTGGTCTTCAGGATAGGAAGGGGGTTGAACATGGAACCGCCCGTTATCGTTCATGCGGCTTTCGCTCGCTCGGAGACCCGCTGCCAGGCATCGACGAGGCGCTGAAAGCGTGAGGCCATGTCACAGATGGCGGCTTCGCCCGTGATCTCGCCTTTGAGCCAGCGGCGGGCGGCGTCGTTGAAGATGGTGCGGCCGACCGCGAATCCCTTCACTTGGCGCTCGCCCGCGGCTGCCGCAAAAGCCGCCTCCAGCTCGTCTTCCGGCGCTTCGAGGCCGAGCAGTACGATGCCGCGGCAATAGGGATCATTGCGGGTGATCACCTCTCCGATGGCGTGCCATGCCGCTTTGTCGCGCTGCGGCTCCAGCTTCCACCAATCGGGCTTGATCCCGAGATCATAGAGGCGCTGGAGAACGCCGGCGACCGTATCGGTTTTGAGCACTCCGTGCTTTCCCGCGATGATCTCGACAAGAAGCTCGCGGCCGATGCGACGTGCGGCATCGTGGAGCCGCAGCAGGTCGCGTTCCTGGCGCTGCTTCAGCTCCGGCGGGTCGTCCGGGTGGTAGAAGCACAGACACTTGATGGTGTGCCCGACCGGCCATTCGACCAGTTGCGCGCCAAGGCTGCCGCCGCCCTCGAAGTCGAGGGGGCGCGAACCCGGAAGCTCTACCGGACGCCCGATCCAAAACGGATGATCGGCGGCGCGAAACAGAGCTTCGCGGCCATAGGTGCCATCGATCAGCATGCCGAAACCGGGGCGGCCATCTGCAACGCGCGCCGCAGCCTGCACGGCAAGCACCTTGAAATCGGGAATGCGGCCGACGGGTGCGCCGACCTCGTGCGCCATCGCTTCCAACTGCATGCGGTGGTCGATGGCAAGCGCCATCAGCGTGTCCGCTTGAGGCCTTCGGGTCGTCGCCCAGTGGATGTGATTGATGTCTTGGTCGAACCGCAACGCCTTGTGGCGGCTGCCCTCCTGCAGAAAATGCTGCAGCTCGGGAAAAGTTGGGATTTCGGGCGAGCAGAGGAGGCGCGAGACCGCGAAGGCGCCGCTGGCATTCGCATAAGCGCAGCACGTTTCAAGCGTCTCATCCCTGAGCCAGCCGCGCAGGAAGCCGGAGAGAAACGCATCGCCGGCGCCGAGCACGTTGTAGACCTCGACCGGAAAGCCAGGGCCTTTCACCCCGTCATCGAGAGAGGCCGGGATCTCATCAGGAAACACCACGCACCCCATGGGACCGCGCTTGCACACGATAGTAGCCTTCGAAATGGACCGAATGGCACGGATCGCCGCAAGCGTATCCTCGGAGCCTCCTGCGATATGCAATTCCTCTTCCGTTCCAACGATGAGATCGCAATCGGCCAGGATTGGTTTCAGGTGTTCCGTCACCGCATCCGAGCGCACATAGCGCGCCTCGCCTGCGCTGTGGCCGAGAAGACCCCAGAGATTGGGGCGGTAATCCACATCGAACACCACCTTGCGCCCGTTCGCCTTGGCGATGCGGATCGCCTTCCTCTGCGCGGCTGCCGTTGTTTCCCGGGAAAAGTGCGTGCCTGTGACGACGATGGCCGCGGCAGAGGCGATGAAGCTCTCGTCGATATCGTTCTCGGTGAGCGCCATGTCGGCGCAGTTGTCGCGGTAGAAGATCAGTGGAAAGGAATTCTCGTCCCGCACCCCAAGGATCACGAGGGCGGTCAGGCGCTGCTCGTCCGTGACGATTCCTTGCGTCGTGACACCCTCGCGCTCCATCTGCTCCCGGATGAAGCGGCCCATGGCTTCATTGCCGACACGGGTGACAAACCCCGATTTCAATCCGAGCCGCGCCGTGCCGATGGCGATGTTCGCCGGGCATCCCCCGACCGCCTTGGAGAAGGAGGCCATGTCCTCCAGCCGCCCGCCCACCTGCTGGCCATAAAGATCCACCGAGGAGCGGCCGATGGTGATCACATCCAAGGCTGGCTTCATGCTATTCCTCCCGCTTCCGGCTCTCGTGAGCCTTGTTCGGCCCTTGCGGTCATAGAACGTTTATTCTATTAGCAAGTTATGCTGGAATATCAATTCTAAATTTGCTGTGAGCCGGCAAAGGATATGAGGGGACAGATGATCAGGATCGCCGTTCTGGGCGCGGGCCGCATCGGCCGCATTCACGGGCGCAACGCCGCCAGCCATCCCGATGCGCGCCTGGTGGCGGTGGCCGACCCGCATACGCCTTCCGCCCAGGATCTGGCGGTGTCGACGGGGGCCGAGGTCGCGTCCTTGGACGAGATCGTCGAGCGCTCCGATGTGGACGCCATCCTGGTCTGCACGCCGACCACGACCCATGCGGATCTGATCGAGCGCGGGGCGCGGGCCGGCAAGGCGGTGTTCTGCGAGAAGCCCGTCGATCTCTCGAGCGCGCGCATCGAGGCTTGTCTCGCCACAGTGGAGAAGGCCGGCACGCCGCTGATGATCGGCTTCAACCGCCGCTTCGACCCGAACTTCGCTGCCTTGCGCCGCCGCCTCGCCGACGGGGAGGTGGGCGAGGTGGAGCTGGTGACGATCCTGTCCCGCGATCCCGGCCCGCCGCCGGTAAGCTACATCGCCACCTCGGGCGGCCTGTTCCGGGACATGATGATCCACGACCTCGACATGGCCCGCTTCCTGCTGCTGGGTGACGAGCCGGTGGAGGTTCATGCGGTCGGATCCTCCCTGGTCGATCCGGCCATCGGCGAGGCGGGCGATGTGGACACGGCGGCCGTGATGCTCAAGACCGCCAGGGGGCGGATCGTGCAGATTTCCAACTCCCGCCGCGCCACCTACGGCTACGACCAGCGCATCGAGGTGCATGGCTCCAAGGGCATGATCCGTGCCGGCAACATTCACCGCACCACCGTGGAGGTGGCGAATGCGTCGGGCGTCACCGCCGATCCGGTGCAGGACTTCTTCCTGGAGCGCTATGCGGAGGCCTACCGCGACGAGCTCGCCGCCTTCCTGAACGCCGTGCGCGACGGCAAGGCCTGCGACCCCACCGGCCACGATGGCCTCATGGCCCAGCGGCTGGCGGATGCGGCGACGGAGTCGGCGAAGGAAGGAAAGCCGGTGCGGGTCTGACAGTGTCATCTCGGACAGAGCGCAGCGACGATCCGGGATCGTAGTCCGAATAAAGTGCCGTCATCCCGGGGCTGCGGAGCAGAGCCCGGGATCCATAACCGCTAACGTTGCAGAACAAGACGCGACGCTGTTCGCCCTCTCCTGAGACGTCAGTGGTTATGGATCCCCGCCTGCGCGGGGATGACAGCGTTGAGGATCCAGCACTTGATCCTGCACCCGGTCCCGGATCGGCTGCGCCGTCCGGGATAACGGCCGGATCAGCCTTCCGCCCGCTTCTCCGCCGTGCCCACGGCGAGCGCCATGGCCAGCGCGAAGGAGGCGGACAGCGACCGGAAGGCGCCGAAATCGGCCTCCGCCACCTCCAGCCACACATCGGCGCTCGTCACCAGGGGGCTGAAGGCCGAGTCGGTGATCGCCACCACCGGGATGTTGCGCTGCGCGGCGCCGGCCGCGAGATCGGCAGTCACGGGCGCATAGGGCGTGAAGCTGATGGCGAGCACCGCGTCCCGCCGGGCGGCGGTGGCGAGCTGCTCGGGGCCGAGCTGGCCCACATGATCGATGAGAATCGCCCGCACCCCTAGCTTGCCGAACGCGTAGGCGCAATAGGCGATGACCGGAAACACCCGGCGCGCGCCGAGGAGATAGATCGTGTCGGCCTTGGCGAGCGTTTCGATGGCGCGGGCCAGTTCCTCCGGGCGCACGGAGCCGCGCATGCGGTCCAGCGACAGGGCGGCGGCGCCGGCGAAGCCTTCGAGCAGGGAGGCCGCATGAACATGATGCCCCTCGGGGCTGCGCAAACCCTTGAGGCGCTCGCGATAATCGGGGAAGCGCTCCCGCAGGCGGTCGCGAAAGATCTGCTGCAGATGGGAAAAGCCGTCATAGCCCAGGCTTTTGGCGAAACGCACCAGGGTGGAGGGCTGCACGCCCGCATGCTCGGCGATGCCCGCCACCGTCCCGAAGGCCACCTCCTCGGGATGCTCCAGGGCGAAGGTTGCAAGCTGCTTGAGACGCTTGGGCATGGCGTCGTGGCGGCTGAGCAGAAGCGCCCGCAGCCCATCGAAACTGTCCGGAGCCTCTGTGGTGACCTCTGCCTCGCTCATGCTCTTGCCTGCTCTCATGCCCCAAAGGGCTGCTCCGGATCGGGCCTTGACACCGATCGTACAAAAATGGAATAAAAATTCCAATATATAAACAAAAAGGTTCTGGCGTTCTGCTTGAAGTGGAAGACCGAACTGACAGAGGGAACGCCAGGAAACGGACGATTCGCTCTCGAATCTCTGGTGTTTCCCTGACAACTCATACCAGCGGCCCTGGAAGCCGCAGCGTTCAGCCGGGCCAAATCTCTGGCAGGTTGCGTGCATGAGATACCAGTTGGGAGGAAGCACATGAAATCGTTCGTCACCGGTCTGGCTGCCGCGGCTGCCCTGACCCTCGCCGCGGTCGCGCCGGTCGCCGCGCAGCAGAATTCCCGCATCATCGTCGTCAGCCACGGCCAGGCCAACGACCCGTTCTGGTCCGTGGTCAAGAACGGGGTGGCGGCGGGCGGCCAGGACATGAAGGTCCAGGTCGATTACCGGGCGCCCGAGACCTTCGACATGGTCGCCATGGCCCAGCTCATCGACGCCGCCGTGAACCAGAAGCCCGCCGGCCTCATCGTGTCGATCCCCGACGCCTCGGCGCTTGGGCCCTCGATCCAGAAGGCTGTGGCCGCCGGCATTCCGGTGATCTCCATGAACTCGGGCTCCGACGTGTCGAAGAAGCTCGGCGCCCTGCTCCATGTGGGCCAGGACGAGGTCGAGGCCGGGCGCATTGCCGGCGCGAAGCTGAAGGAGATGGGCGGCAAGGTCGGCCTGTGCGTGAACCAGGAGGTCGGCAACGTTTCGCTCGACCTGCGCTGCAAGGGCTTCACGGAAGGGTTCGGCGGCAAGGTGACCGTTCTGCCCGTGTCCAACGATCCGGCGGACATTCGCGCCAAGGTGAAGGCGGCGGTTGCCTCCGACGCGTCGGTCGACACGATCCTGGCGCTGGGCGCAGGCACGGCGGGCGAGCCGTCGGTTGCGGCGGTCAAGGAGGCTGGCAAGACCGGCGCCATTCGCGTTGCCACCTTCGACATGTCGGCGGGCTTCCTCAAGTCGGTGGCCGCCGGCGAGGCGGTCTTCGCCATCGACCAGCAGCAGTACCTCCAGGGTTATCTGCCGGTGGTGTTCCTGGCCAACTACGCCAAGTACGGCCTGATGCCGGGCGGCGACGTGGCCTCGGGCCCGAACCTGATCACCAAGGAGAAGGCCGGTCAGGTGGTCGAGCTGTCCGCCAAGGGCATCCGCTAACCGCCACTCAAGGCCCGCAGCCGCACGGGTTGCGGGCCTTTCGTTCTACCGAATCGCTTCGGGGAGGCGCCCATGGTGAACACCACTCAGCCGACCGCGGATCTCAGCCCGCCTCCAGCGGTCAAGCAGATCCAGGACGAACGCCTGAGGGATGTCTCCCTCGTGACCAAGATCATGCGGCGTCCCGAACTCGGGGCGCTGGCCGGCCTCGTCCTGGTCGCGATCTTCTTCGTCTCCACCGCCGATGCGTCCATGTTCACGCTCGCGGGCATCATGAACATCCTGTCGCCCGCAGCCCAGCTCGGCATTCTGGCCATCGCTGCGGCCCTGCTGATGATCGGCGGCGAGTTCGATCTTTCCATCGGCTCGATGGTTGCCTTCACCGGGCTCATCTTCGGCGCCTTCATCACCCTGAACAGCTGGCCCCTGCTGCTGGCGATCGTCGCCACCTTCGGGTTAGCGGCCCTGCTCGGGGGGCTCAACGGCCAGATCGTCATCCGCAGCCGGCTGCCGTCCTTCATCGTGACCCTGGCCTTCCTGTTCATCCTGCGCGGCCTCTCGCTGGTGGGCCTCAAATGGGCCACCGGCGGCTCGACCCAGATGCGCGGCATCGGCGATCAGGCCGGTGAGGGCCTCATTCGCGAGCTGTTCTCCGGCGTTGCCTTCGAGGGTGTCTTCGCGTGGCTCGCCGCCAACGACCTCATCGGCAAGTTTCCCAATGGCACGCCGACCGTGACGGGTGTGCCCGTCTCCATCGTCTGGTTCGTCGGCTTCGCGCTTCTCGCCACCTGGATCCTTCTGCGCACGCGCGCGGGCAACTGGATTTTTGCAGCCGGCGGCGATCCTAATGCGGCGCGCAATTCCGGCGTGCCGGTGGACCGGGTGAAGACCGCGCTTTTCATGCTCACCGCCTTTGCGGCCGCACTTGTCGCCGTTCTGACCGTGCTCGATGCCGGCTCGACCGATGCGCGGCGCGGCTTTCAGAAGGAGTTCGAGGCCATCATCGCGGCGGTGATCGGCGGCTGCCTGCTCACGGGCGGCTACGGCTCGGCCATCGGAGCGTTCTTCGGCGCCATCATCTTCGGCATGGTGTCCATCGGCCTCACCTACACGCGGTTCGATTCCGACTGGTTCCAGGTTTTCTTAGGCGCCATGCTGCTGCTCGCGGTGCTGTTCAACAACTTCATCCGCCGGAAAGTCACGGGAGAGCGCTGATGGACCAGGATGTTCCGCTCATCGAGATCCGCAATCTGGTCAAGCATTTCGGCTCGGTGATCGCGCTGTCGGGCGTGTCGCTCACCGTCAATCGCGGGGAGGTCATGTGCCTGCTCGGCGACAACGGCGCGGGAAAATCCACGCTGATCAAGACGCTCGCCGGGGTGCACCGTCCCACCTCGGGCGACTTCCTGGTGGAGGGCCGGCCCGTGAGCTTCACCAGCCCGCGCGATGCGCTCGATGCGGGGATCGCCACGGTCTATCAGGATCTGGCGATGATCTCGCTCATGTCGGTGACGCGCAACTTCTTCATGGGCCGGGAGCCGGTGAAGGGCGTCTGGCCCTTCCGCCGCGTGGACTTCGATCACTGCGACGCGGTCACCCGCGAGGAGATGCAGCGCATCGGCATCGACGTGCGCGATCCGCATCAGGCGGTGGGCACGCTTTCCGGTGGCGAGCGGCAATGCGTGGCCATTGCCCGCGCGGTCTATTTCGGCGCCAAGGTGCTGATCCTCGACGAGCCCACCTCGGCGCTGGGTGTGGCGCAAACCTCCATGGTGCTGAAATACATCCATCAGGTTCGGCAGAAGGGGCTGGGCGTCATCTTCATCACCCACAACGTGCGCCATGCCTACGCGGTGGGCGACCGCTTCACCGTGCTCAACCGCGGCAAGACGCTGGGCACCTACGACAAGGCGGGAATCCAGATCGACGAGCTGCAGAACCTCATGGCCGGCGGCAAGGAATTGCAGGCGGTGTCGGCGGAACTCGGCGGGATGGTGTGAAGCGAAGAGCATCCCCTCTCCCGTGCGGGAGAGGGGCAGGGGTGAGGGTGTGCGGCTTTACCAGTCAGGCGCCGTCGTCCCCGCTGCAACGTGGTCCCCTCAACGCCACACCCAGCGCCGGCCTTCCCTCACCCCAACCCTCTCCCACTCGGGAGAGGGAGAGACACGCCACCTCCACGAGACGAGGGCAGCCGATCATTCTTCATCGCAGGAGCTCGTAGCATGACATCACTCGGCATCGGCCTCATCGGCACCGGCTACATGGGCAAGTGCCATGCGCTGGCCTGGAATGCGGTGGCGGCCGTGTTCGGGGATGTGGCCCGGCCGCGTCTTGCGGTGCTGGCCGAGCACTCCCAGGAGCTGGCGGACAGAAAGGCGCGGGAGCTCGGATTCGAGCGTGCAACGGGCGACTGGCGCAGCCTCGTCACGGATCCTGCCGTCGACGTGGTGTCCGTCACCACGCCCAACGCCTTTCACCCCGAGATGGCGATTGCGGCGCTGGAGGCGGGAAAGCACCTCTGGTGCGAGAAGCCCATGGCCGTGAGGCTCGAGGATGCGGAGCGCATGCTGGCGGCAGCCCGCGCTTACGGCAAGGTGGCGGCGCTCGGCTACAACTACATCCAGAACCCGATCGTCCGGTTGATCCGGCGCCTTCTCGACGAGGGCCGGATCGGGGACGTGAACCATGTGCGCCTCGAGATGGACGAGGACTTCATGGCCGATCCCGAGGCGCTGTTCACTTGGAAGAGCGAGGCATCTTCGGGCCACGGGGCGCTCGACGATTTCGGCGTCCATCCCTTGAGCCTCGTCCAAGCCTTGTTCGGCGGCGTGCGGCGCGTGTGCGGCCATATGGCGAAGCCCTATGCCGACAGACCTGTCGAGGGCGGCGCACGGCGTCCGGTCGAGACCTACGACATCGCGTCAGTTCTGATGGAGCTGGAGAACGGCGCGTCAGGCGTGATGGCCCTCAACCGCTCCGCCTGGGGCCGCAAGGGCCGCATCGCGCTCCAGCTCTTCGGCCACAAGGGCAGCATCGTCTACGACCAGGAGCGCATGAACGAGGTGCAGCTCTACACGGCCGAAGGAGCCCAGGAGACCCAGGGCTTTCGCACCATCCTGGCCGCGCCGCATCACCCGCCCTACGACCGGTTCATCCCGGCGCCCGGCCATGGGCTCGGCTTCAACGACCTGAAGATCATCGAGTGCCGCGAGCTGATCCGCCGCATCGGCGGCGAGGCGGCGCATCTCATCACGTTCGAGGACGGCATCCGCATCGAGCGCACGGTGGACGCGATCGCGCGCAGCGCGCACGAGGGGCGGTGGGTTGAGGTGACGGGTGGGTAGAGAACGCGTCGGTTCAAGACGCGCTGTCATTCCGGGGCCGCGCAGCGGAGCCCGGAATGACGGTGCGCCTCAACCGGCGTGCGCCTTGAGCACCTCGAGAAACACGTCCGCATAGCGGTCGAGCTTGGCCTGACCCACCCCGTGGATCTTGCCGAAGGCCCGCACCGTGACGGGCCGCTTGGCCGCCATGTCGATGAGGCTGCGGTCGGAGAAGATCACGTAGGCCGGCACGCCTTCTTCCTTGGCGAGCTTCGTGCGCAGGCCTTTCAGGTCGAGAAGCAGCGGATCGTCGGACGGCACCACGGATTCGGCTTCCATCCGGCCGCGCCGTCGGCGGCGCTCGGCGGGCTTCATCAGCACGTCGGAGCGCAGCTCGATTCCTTCCTGGCCTTTGAGCACGGCGACGCCCTTGTCGGTGAGGGTCCAGCGCCCGTATTCGGCGAGCTCCAGGCTGATCAGGCCCGCCGCATAGATCTGGCGCAGCAGCGAGCGCCATTCGGGCTTCGAGCGATCATTGCCCACGCCGAAGGTCTTGAGCTTGTCGTGGCCGAAGCGGCGGATCGAATCCGTGTTCTCGCCCACCAGAATGCTGATGAGATGCTCCGTGCCGAAGCGCTCGCCGGTGCGCACGATGGCGGAGAGGATCTTTTGCGCCTCGATGGTGCCGTCGAAGGACATGACGCCGTCGATGCACAGGTCGCAGTTGCCGCAGGGCTCCGTGGTTTCGCCGAAATAGGCGAGCAGGGTCTGGCGGCGGCAGCGCGGGGCCTCGCACAGGGCGACGAGCGCGTTGAGGCGCTGGCGCTCCACGCGCTTCTGCTCGTCGGCCGCGTCGCTCTCCTCGATCTGCAGGCGGCGCAGGCGCATGTCGTCGAGGCCGTAGAGGGTGAGCGTGTCGGCGGGCGCGCCGTCGCGGCCCGCGCGGCCGATCTCCTGGTAGTAGGCCTCGATGGATTTCGGCAGGGCGGCGTGCGCCACGAAGCGCACGTCGGGCTTGTCGATGCCCATGCCGAAGGCGACGGTGGCCACCATCACCACCCCGTCCTCCTGCAGGAAGATGTCCTGGTTCTTGGCCCGGTCCTGCTGGTGCATGCCCGCGTGATAGGGAAGCGCCCGATAGCCCGCCTGGCTCAACGAATCGGCGAGCCGCTCCGTGGCGTCCCGGGACGAGCAATAGACGATGCCGCTCTCGTGCCGGTGCTTGTCGAGGAAGCCGAAGAGCTGGCGCTTGGAATTCTCCTTCGCCTGCATGGCGAGCCGCAGGTTCGGCCGGTCGAAGCCGTGGATGAAGAGGCGCGGCTCCTGCTCGAACAGCCGGCGCATGATGTCGCCGCGCGTCGCCACGTCGGCGGTGGCGGTGAGCGCGATGGTCTGCACGTTGCCCAGGCGCTGGCGCACCTCGCCGAGCATGGCGTATTCGGGCCTGAAATCATGTCCCCATTGCGAGACGCAGTGCGCCTCGTCGATGGCGAGCATGTTCACGCCGGCGCGCCCCAGCCACTCGGTCGTGCCCGTATTCGCCAAGCGCTCCGGCGAGGCGTAGAGGATGCGCATGCGCCGGTCGCGCACCGCGTCCACCACGCGGCGGTTCTCCTCCGGGTCGTTGGCGGAGTTCAGGCTGCCGGCCTCGATGCCGAAATGGCGCAAAGCCGCCACCTGGTCGCGCATGAGCGCGATGAGCGGCGAGACCACGAGGGTCAGGCCCTCGCGGGCAAGCGTCGGCAATTGGAAGCAGAGGGACTTGCCCGCGCCGGTCGGCATGACGGCGAGCACGTCCTCGCCGGCCAGCACCGCGCGCACGATCTCCTCCTGTCCTTCGCGGAAGGACGGGAAGCCGAACACGTCGTGGAGGATTTTAACCGGATCGATCACGTCTGCCGTGTGGCCGATGAAGGCCCCGAGGTCAATGCGGCATCGGGAATCCGGAACGAGGCCAGCACCCCGCGGGCCGCCGCGATGCCGGTGGCGAAGGTGGCCTGGAGCAGGTAGCCGCCGGTGGGCGCCTCCCAGTCCAGCATCTCGCCGGCCACGAACACGCCCGGCATCCGGCGCAGCATCAGGTGGGCGTCGAGCTCGCCGAAGGGCACGCCGCCGGCGCTGGAAATGGCGCGGTCGAGGGATTGCGTGCTGGCCAGAGTCAGGGGCACGGCCTTGATCAGGCGGGCGAGGGCCTCCGGCTCCGACGGCAGGGCCGGGGAGGCCTCCCGCAGCAGACCGATGCCCACGGGGCTCAAACCGGCAGCCTTGCGCAGGAAGGTGGAGGCGGACTGGCCCTTGCGGGGCGCTGCAAGCTTCGGCACGAGGATCTCGTGCGACACGTCGGGCCGAAGATCGACGTGAACAGTGGCGCTGCCGCGCTGCTCGACAGCATCGCGCAGGGGGCCCGAGAGGGCATAGACCGCGCCGCCCTCGATCCCGTCCGCCGTCACGATGGCCTCGCCCCTCACCGTCGTGCCCTCGAAGGCAAGCGCGATGCGCTTCAGGGGCTCGCCCTCGTGGCGGCGCATGAACGGGGACCAGGGGAGGGTGAAGCCCATATTGGCCGGGCGCAGGGGGCGGACCGGAATGCCCCGTTGGGCCAGGAGATCCGCCCAGGTCCCGTCGGAGCCGAGGCGGGGCCAGCTGGCGCCCCCAAGGGCCAGGATCGTGGCATCGGGTTGCGTCCGGACCGGCTCCCCCGCCGCATCGGTGAAGACCAGAGCGCCGTCCTCGTCCCAGCCCTGCCAGCGATGGCGCAGGGCGAAGCGCACGTTCAGGGCTTCCAGCCGCTGCAGCCAGGCCCGCAGGAGGGGCGAGGCCTTGAAGGCCTTGGGGAACACCCGTCCGCTGGAGCCCACGAACGTTTCCTGCCCTAAGCCCTCGCACCAGGCGCGAAGATCCTCCGGGCGGAAGGCCTCGATCAGGGGCCTGAGCTGGGGCTGGGCCTCCGCATAACGGGAGAGGAAGCGCTCGAATTCTTCGGAATGGGTCAGGTTCAGGCCGCCCCGGCCCGCCATGAGCAGCTTGCGGCCCACCGACGGCATGCGGTCGTAGACCGTGACGGCAACGCCCGCGCGCGCCAGAACCTCGGCGGCAACCAAGCCGGCAGGGCCGCCGCCCACGATGGCGGCTTCGGGAGGGGAGGATTTTGAGGGCATGCGGTCAGCTGACGCGGGAGGAGAAGGAATCTGGACCCTCACGCTGCAACATGGCATGCAGCGCCATCGGGTTCATGGCTTGATGCACATGAACGCCACAGGTGTTTTTTTCAAGAGGAGCGGCGCTGAACGCCGCCCGAAGGGGAATGCGATGCGTGCTCTTGTCCTCTCGGCTCTGATCGCGCTGGGGCTGGCCGGCTGCGCGGGCGACTCGGTGCTGACGCCCCAGGATGCGGTCCTGGCGAGCTCCACGAACGATGCCGCCCAGGCCGCAGCCCTCATCTCGGCCTATCGGGTGTCGAAGGGCCTGAGCCCGGTGACGGTGGATTCCCGCCTGAACAGGGCGGCGGAGCACCAGGCGCGGGTGGTGGCGGCGGCGGGCCGGCTCAGCCACGGCAGCTTCGTGAGCCGCATGGATCAATACGGGATCAACGGCTACTCGGCCGAGAACCTGTCGGCGGGCTCGTCCTCCGTGGACGGGGCCATCAGCCGCTGGAAGGCCTCGCCCGGCCACAACAGCAACCTCCTGATGCCCCAGGCCCGCAGGATCGGGCTCGCGCGAGCGGATGCCAACAACCGCTACGGCCGCTACTGGGCGCTGGTGCTCGGACAATAAGGCCTCAAGGCACAAACAAGGTCATGGCGCGTTAGGAAGCTGATTCCTCTCGCTTGCAGATTTCATGACCCAGCCACAAATTCTTTCCTTCGCCATCGTCGCCGGGATGATGGGGCTCTTCGTCTGGGGACGCCTCCGCTACGATCTCGTGGCGGTGCTGTCCCTCCTGGCCGCCGTGCTCGTGGGCATCGTGCCGGCCGACAAGGCCTTCACGGGCTTCAGCGACGACATCGTCATCATCGTGGCAAGCGCGCTGCTGGTCAGCGCCGCTGTGGCGAAGTCGGGCATCCTCGAGGTCGGGCTCAACCATGTGGGGCCGTATCTTCGCACCACGCAGATCCAGGTGGTGGTGCTCGTCGGCGTGGTGACGGTGCTGTCCGCCTTCGTGAAGAACATCGGCGCGCTCGCCATGATGATCCCGGTGGCGTTCCAGATCGCCCGGCGCACCAACACGCCGCCGTCGAGCTTTCTCATGCCCATGGCGTTCGGGTCGCTGCTCGGCGGCATCGTGACGCTCGTGGGCACCTCGCCCAACATCATCGTGTCCCGGGTCCGGCAGGAGCTCCTGGGCGAGCCTTTCGGCATGTTCGACTTCACCCCCGTGGGCCTGGGCATCGCGCTCGCGGGCGTGGTCTTCCTGGCCTTCGGCTACCGCCTGCTGCCCCAGGGGCGCAAAGGGGCGGCCTCCCTGGACGAGGCGCTGAACATCAAGGACTACGTCACGGAAGCCCGGGTGACGCCGGAATCCGATGTGGTCGGCCAGACGGTGGCGGACCTGCACAAGCTCGCCAACGGCGAGGTGAAGATCGCGGCCATCATCCGCAACGAGAACCGCAGCTCGAGCCCGCTGCCCGATGCCAAGATCCGCGAGAACGACGTGCTCATGCTCGAGGGCGAGTCGGACGCCCTCGAGAGCGCCGTGGTGCGGGCCGGACTGAAGCTCAGCCGCGAGCACCACCAGCCGGAGACCGAGGAGGCCACCGACGAGATCGGCGTGATTGAGGCCATCGTCGGGCCGAGCTCGGTTCTGACCGGGGTCTCTGCGGAGCGCATCGGCCTCTACGAGCGCTTCGGGGTCAACCTCATCGCGGTGAGCCGCAGCGGCGAGCGCTTCAAGGAGCGCCTGCGCACCATCACGCTCCGCTCCGGCGACGTGATCGTGCTCCAGGGCAACCTGAAGAAGCTGCCCGACACCTTGCGCGATCTCGGCTGCCTGCCCCTCGCCGAGCGCGAGATCCGCCTCGGCAGCGCCCGCAGGAGCCTCGTTCCGGCGCTGATCCTCGTGGGCACCATGGTGCTGGTGGCCTTCAACATCCTGCCGGTGGCCATCGCGTTCTTCGGCGCGGGCGTCCTGCTGGTGCTGTTCGGCTCGCTCACCTTGAGGGAAGCCTACGAGACCATCGAGTGGCCCATCCTGGTGATGCTCGGCGCGCTGATCCCGGTCAGCGAATCGATCCGAACCACCGGCGGCACGGACCTCATCGCCGCCTGGCTCTCGTCCATCGCCAACATGCTGCCGCCCACCGGGGCCCTCGTGCTGATCATGGTGGCCGCCATGGCGGTGACGCCCTTCCTCAACAATGCCGCCACCGTGCTGGTGATGGCGCCGATTGCGGCAAGCTTCGCCACCCAGCTGGGCTTCAGGCCCGACGCCTTCCTGATGGCGGTGGCGATCGGGGCGGCCTGCGACTTCCTCACCCCCATCGGCCACCAGTGCAACACCCTGGTGATGGGCCCGGGCGGCTACCGCTTCGGCGATTACTGGCGCCTCGGCCTGCCGCTCTCGATCATCGTGGTGGTGGTGGGCGTGCCGCTGATCATGCTGTTCTGGCCCCTGCGGTAGGGCGGTTCGGCAGGGTGAAACCTGAAACCAGCATGCCGCTTCTCCCTCTCCCGAGTGGGAGAGGGGAGGCCATGGCGGCCTCGCGCTCTTCCGATGAAAGCCCGTAATCCGGCTTTCCTAACCCTCAGCCTCCTCCCTTCAAGAGACAGGCTCTCAGTCCCCCTTCAAGAGACAGGCTCTCAGTGCAGGAAGGCCGCGAGGAGAAGGGTGGTGCCTGCCGCCGAGGAGGACAGGGTCACGATCATGGCCCAGAGATGCAGCCGGTCCCGCTCCTCCTGGTTGAGCAGGGGACGGTAGCGCGCATCCGAGCGGCCGAAGATGAAGCTCGCCGTCCGGGCCGGTCTCGGCGCATGCGGCATGACGCAAAAGCTCGACCTCACCATGCGCATCGGCTGCCGGTGCGTGCCGGCATCGTAGGAGGGGTCGTGGGAGATCTGCGGGTTCATCGCTGACGCAACACAAGAAGAGATCGTGACCAGACGCTCGCCCGGAAGCCATGAACGCGGGGTAAAGATGCAGCCCCGGTTGCCGGCGTCGTAAACCAAACCTTTATGGTGGGCCCATCTTACCGGTGGACAAGTCCAGCCGTGCGGTCCGAGGAGGCGCTTGCGCTGCCGCGTGCCACGAGCGAATCGCGCTCCACGTCTTGAGCGGCGGCCTGGGTAGCATTCCCGGCCGTAGCGCAGCGAAGGGGGCCAAGGCGCTGAGGGCTGAATGGATCCCCTTCCCTCGCTCCGCTTGGCCTTAGGATGACAGGGGCACCACCTTCGATGTCATTCCCGGCCGGAGATGGCGCAAGCCATCGCAGGGGAAGGGAATCCATGCGCTGCATGGAGTGGATCCCCTTCCCGGTCCTACGGACCGCCGGGGATGACAGCGGAGCGCTAACCTGGGTGTCATTCCCGGAAGGACGCGCAGCGGAGGGGAAGGAAATCCACTCAGTGGCTCACCACCATGGATCCCCTTCCCGGTCCTACGGACCGCCGGGGCAACAGGAAACCACGAGCGCGGTTACCGCCGCCACAGGAAACGGGTCGCCCGAGGGCTGAACCTGTGTCATCCGTCGGCTAACGAAAGGGGCGCCCGCATGACGCAAGCACCGGTTCACAAAACCATGACGGCATCCGACTGGGCGCTTCTGATCGCCCTGTCCGTGGTCTGGGGCGGTTCGTTTCTCTTCGTGGGGGTTGCCGTCAAGGAGCTGCCGCCGCTGACCATCGTGGCGTCTCGCGTCGTCATGGGAGCCCTGGCCCTGCTGGCCGTGCTTTATGTCATGAGCCTTCAGCTCCCGCGCACCCGGCAGGCCTGGGGCGCCTTCCTGGGCATGTCGATCCTCAACAACGTCATCCCGTTCACCCTGATCGTCTGGGGGCAGAGCCACATCGCCAGCGGGCTTGCCTCCATCCTCAACGCCACCACGCCGCTCTTCACCGTGATCGTGGCCCATTACCTCACGGACGACGAGCATCTGACGGCCCAGAAATTCTCCGGCGTGATCGTGGGCTTTGCCGGCGTCGCCGTGATGATCGGCGCGGCCGCCATGGCCGCCTGGGACGCCGGCATCCTGGCGCAGCTCGCCGTGCTGGGCGCGGCCCTGTCCTACGGCTTTTCGGGCGTGTTCGGGCGACGGTTCAAGACCATGGGCATTCCGCCGCTCGCGACCGCCGCCGGGCAGGTCACCGTCTCCAGCGCCCTCCTGCTGCCCGTGGCGCTGATCGTCGACCGACCCTGGACCCTGGGCGTGCCGAGCACCGGCGCCCTGTTGTCCATGGCGGCTCTCGGGCTCGTTTCGACGGCGTTTGCCTACCTGATCTTCTTCCGCCTGCTGGCGCGGGCGGGCGCCACGAATGTGGGCCTCGTGACCTTCCTCATTCCCGTGAGCGCGATTCTGCTCGGTGTGCTCGTCCTGGGCGAGACGCTGGCCCCCCGGCACGTCGCCGGCATGGCGCTGATCGCGGCGGGCCTCGTCCTGATCGACGGTCGGCTGGTGTCGCGCCTGAAGGGGTTTCTCAGCGCGAAGGAGCCGGCGACGCGCGGAAACGGTTGAACATCATGTCGGGCGCGCTGGTGTTGTGGCGCGACGGCACGAGGCGGCCCATCCAGGCATCCGTCGCCTTGGCGCCGGGGAAGTTCATGATCGGCTCCTCGCGCCAGGAGCGGGCACCCGCCTCGCGCACGGCCATGCGCGCCACGTCCGCGTTGAACTCGGTCACGTACATGGAGCGCAGGCCCGCGAACGGCATGCCCGAGATGGGCTGGTCGAAGGCGACGTCGAGCGTCTGCCGCTCCTCGTTGAGGGCCTTGACCGCGACGCTCGCCTTGCCGCCCTTGGCGAGGGTGAGCGTGAAGGTCATGGTGGCCGGATCGAAGGCCACGTCCTTCAGGTTCACCACGGGGCGCTGGTCGAACTCCACCGGTCCGACCAGGAAGGACGAGCCGTAGGAGGTCCAGTCCAGGTGCTCGGGCGGAAGCGGCTTGATGCGCCAGTACCCGTCGCCCGGATAGATCACCAGCACCTCGATGGCCTTGTCGCCCCGCTTCTTCAGGAGCTGGAGCAGGTGGATCCTGGGCGTCACCGTGCCGCCGATGGTCACCGTCACGTCGCTCGGGCGCCAGAACTCGGTGAAGGACAGGCCCATGATCCGCACGTTGCCGTCCTCGTAAAGCGTGCTCATGGTCGGGTGCGGCTTGGCGGAGGTTTCCTCGGAGATGTCCTCGCAGGCCGTCCAGTCCGGCTCCCAGCGGTCCTGGCGCAGCGAGCCCATATAGGCCGGATGCACGGCCTCGATCTGGAAGTGGCGCACCTCCGCCGATGCGAAGTTGATGGCCACGTTGTCCTTTTCGGCGCAGAGCACGGGCTCGCTGGTGTTCGTCACGTCGACGGCCAGCCCGTCGAGGCTGGCAGCCTGCGCCGCCGAGGCGAGGCCGAGAAGTCCAAGGGCGATGAGCCGGGGGAGGAGGGTGTGCATCGTTTAAGGGTTCTTCATGAAAAGCGGGGCTGTCGACCGGCAGAGATAGCGCGCTCCCTCTATGCCGTCGAGCCAAGAGGTCTTTGCAGGCGGGCTTGTTGATCCGGCATGGCAGCCATCGCATATGTGCCATTAGGGTTCACATCGCGCCTGTGATAGGGTGCAGACGATCCTGAAGCTTGGCTTCATGGGCGGTTTGCCCCCAAAAAGCCCATTCGCCTGCCAGTTTTGAGGCCTTTGCCCGAGTTTATCGATGATGCGCCTGACCTTGAGCCTCTCCGACAATCCCGCCACCACGTCCGTGGAACGGGCGATCATGGAGTTCCGCAGCGCCCGCCCGGTGGTGATCGACGGCCCAGAGGGCAGCGCGCTCGTGCTCGGGGTCGAGAACCTGGACGAGGCCATGGGCGCCGAGATCGAGGCGATTGCCGGCGGCCATGCCCATCTGGTGCTGCCGGCGGCACGGCTGCGCCGCCTCGGCCTCGAGCGGGAGGCCCCGGGCCGCGTGGCCCTGCCGATGGTCGACCGGGCCAGGGTGGAAGCCTTGGCGTTGAAAGCCGACGGCCGCATCGATGCGCCGGTCCGTCCCGCCGGAGCCCCCGACGAGGAGGCGCTTGAGCTCGCCCGCCTGTCGCTGGTGCTCCCCGCCGTGGTCGTGGTGCCGCTGGCATCGGGCATCGAGATCGATCCGTCCCTCGTGCGCGTCTCGGGCCCGGCGATCCGGGACTACCGGCGGGCCAAGGCGCTCGATCTTGCCATCGTCAGCCGTGCGCCGGTGCCTCTGGAGGGTGCGCCCACCAGCGAGTTCGTGGTGTTTCGCGGCGGCGAGGGCCTGCGCGACCAGGTGGCGATCGTCGTGGGCAAGCCCGACCTGTCGAAGCCCGTGACCGTGCGGCTGCATTCGGCCTGCCTCACGGGCGATCTCTTCGGCTCCCTGAAATGCGATTGCGGCGACCAGCTGCGCGAGACCGTGCGGTTCATGGCGCAGAACGACGGCGGCATCCTGCTCTATCTCGACCAGGAGGGGCGCGGAAACGGCATTGCCAACAAGATCCGCGCCTACAAGCTCCAGTCGCAAGGCTACGACACCTACGACGCCGACGAGGTGCTGGGCTTCGAGGCTGATCAGCGCCGCTTCGATTTCGCGGCCGTGATGCTGAAACAGCTCGGCGTCGGCGCCGTGCGGCTCATGACCAACAATCCCGAGAAGATCGCAGCCCTCGAAAAGGCCGGCTTGAGCGTCGTGTCCGACCACCGGGTGCTGGGCCGTCCGACGGCGGAGAATGTGAGCTATCTCGCCGCCAAGCGCGACCGGGCCGGGCATTACATCGACGTCGAGGGCCTGCTCGCCTGCTCGAACAAGGACTGAGCCCGGCGCTCGCGGGGCTTCCGGTCTTGGAGGCCCATGGGGCCTTGAGAATCCCGGCGGTCTCCCGCAGCTCGCGGAATTATGTCCCTTCAAGCCATTGATATCATTCGCTATTTTAATCGCGCATCAAGCGGCCTTGCCGTCTGCCAAGTCGATGTATAGTATACTATACGTAGCTCGATACGAGGAGATGACGGAATGCTGCGTGGGATTTCGCTTGCTGTTGCGGTTGTGGGGGCTCTGACGACCGGCGCCTATGGGCATGGGGTCTGGACGGCCCAGCGCCATGGAGACTTGGCCGTCGTCTACGGCCATGGCGCCGGGGACGAAGCCTACGGGCCGGAGAAGGTCAGGAAGGCCATCTCGCACCTGCCGTCCGGCGAAACCCGGGACAGCAAGGTTCTGCCCCAGGCGAAGAATGCCCTCGTGGAGCCCGCTCCGGGCGCGGTGGCGCTGACCGTCGTGTTCGACAACGGGGTCTGGACCAAGGGTGCCGACGGGACGTCGGTGAACAGGCCGAAGCGCGAGGTGAACGGGGCGCAATCGGCAAGCCATTCGGTGAAGATCAACACGACCGTTCTCAAGGAGGGCGCCGCCCTCAAGCCGACGGGCCAAGGCCTCGAGATCGTGCCGCTGGTCGATCCCATGGGCCTGAAGATGGGCGACGACCTCCCGGTCCAGGTTTTTGCGGACGGCAAGCCGCTCCCAGGCGTCCCTCTCTATCCCGATTACGTGAACGACGGCCATGCCCAGAGCGGCAAGACGGATCAGGACGGGAAGGTGGTGCTCTTCGTGCGCAACGACGGCTTGAACGTGATCGGCGTCTCGCACGCGAAGAAGACGCCCGACAATGCCGAGATCGATCAGGTCGGCTATTTCGCGACGCTCTCCTTCGCCCTGCCGCACGCGGACGATTGAAAGAGCCCGGCAAGACCGGCCTTTCCGCAAAAGGATAAAGGCTGACCCCGCGAACGGGGCCAGCCTTTCTGGTTGGCGCATCGGATAGGATCCCAAAAGTGCAAGTCCACTTTTGGGTCGAGTGATCTAGCGCGCCGGCATGCCGTTCTCGACGATCTTCGCCCAGAGCGAGACGCCATAGGGGCTCGCCTCGTCGTTGAAGTCGTAGGCCGGGTGATGGACGCCCGCCGTGTCGCCGTTGCCGATGAAGATGTAGGCGCCCGGGCGCTGCTCCAGCATGTAGGAGAAGTCCTCGGCTCCCATGAGCGGCGGCACCGTGGTGTCGACCGCGTTCTCGCCGCCCACCGCGCGGGCGACGGCCGCCATGAACTCGGTCTTGTCGGGATCGTTCATGGTGACCGGGTAGCCGCGGTCGTACTCGACCTCCGCCTTCGCCCCGAAGGCGGCGCAGATGTTCTCGACGATGGCGCGCATGCGGGTCTCGACCAGATCGCGCACCTCCGGCGACAGGGTGCGCACGGTGCCGAGCAGCATGGCCGTCTGCGGAATCACGTTGAACGCATCGCCCGCCCTGACGGTGCACACCGAGACCACCGCCGAATCGAGCGGATCGGCGTTGCGCGAGGTGATCGTCTGGAGGGCCGTGATCACATGGGCCGCGACCACGACGGGATCGATGCAGTTGTGCGGCATGGCGGCGTGGCCGCCCTTGCCCTCGATGTTGATCGTGAAGCGATCCGCGGAGGCCATCATCGGGCCCGGCCGGATGGCGAACTGGCCCACGGGAATGCCCGGCATGTTGTGCATGCCGTAGACCTCCTGCACGCCGAAGCGCTCCATGAGGCCGTCCTTGAGCATCTCGTTGCCGCCGCCGCCGCCCTCCTCGGCGGGCTGGAAGATCACCACCGCCGTGCCGTCGAAGTTGCGCGTCTCGGCCAGGTACTTCGCGGCGCCCAGCAGCATGGCGGTGTGGCCGTCATGGCCGCAGGCATGCATCTTGCCGGGCACCTTGGACTTGTGCGGAACGTCGGTCGCTTCCTCGATGGGAAGGGCATCCATGTCGGCGCGCAGGCCGATCACCTTGCCTGAAGTGTTGGTGCGCCCCTTGATCACGCCCACGACGCCGGTGCGCCCGAGACCGGTGACCACCTCGTCGCAGCCGAAGCTCTTGAGCTTCTCCGCCACGATTCCGGCGGTGCGGTGCACGTCGAACAGGAGCTCCGGGTTCTCGTGAAAGTCGCGGCGCCAGGCGGTGACTTCATCGGCAATGTCGGCGACGCGGTTGATGATCGGCATGAGCAATCCTCGAGCAATAGGTTCGAAGACGTCAGCCAAGCAGAGGCAGGACCCTTCCGTCAACCGTTATAGGGTTCACCATCTGCCGAAACGAAAGATCACGCCTTCCGGCTCAGAACGGCCTTGGGCCGGGTGGTGCGGAATTGCCCGCGTTCGATGGCGACGAAAATCAGCACCAGGACGACGAGGGCCGTGAACCACCACACCTGCGTGGTGCCGATGCCGAGGCAGCCCAGGGCATAGGCGCAGGCAAAGGCCGCCATGATGGCGGGACCCACGGTGGCCCGGTGCCCGCGGGCCCGGACGACCGCCTGGTAAAGCAGGATGCTGCCGGCTGCGGCCCCCACGAGGCCGAGCTCGTACCAGAGCTCGAACAGCAGGGTGGACGGGGAGGACCAGGGCAGCAGGCCGAAGAGCCGGCCGCGCATGGCGGTCTCCAGCCCGTGCCCCGTCAGGAGCCGGAGCGGCTCGTCGAGGATGATCCGGCGCCAGACGCCGAGGCTTGCCGCCACCGGGGATTTCGGCCCCAGAATGCCGTCCGCCAGGGGCTTGAGCAGGAAGGGCAGGAGCGGCGCAAACAGGAGAAGCCCCGCCATGGCCAAGCCGGTCAGCCGGGACCCGATGACGGGCATCGATGCGGTGACGACGAAGACCAGGGCGCCTGCGGCCAGCCCATAGAAGGGCAGGCCGTCCCGGGTGAGCAGCGCCCCCACGGCAACCGCAAGCGCAAGGCCGATGGCCTCCAGGTTCCTCCCGCGGGAGTGGAGCCACGCGAGCGCCGGCCAGAGCAGCAGCACGAGGGTGATCATGCCCCGCTCCAGGCTCAGGCCCTCCGGATCGAACCGGCTGCTGCCCCGGATCGCCAGCGGAATCCCGATCAGGGCGGCAAGGCCGACGCCTATGGGAAGAATGTAGAGATTGGCCGAACGCATGCGCTCCGGCACCGCCAGATAGCCGGCCAGAGCCATCAGGGCCATGCCGGTGAGGTTGAGAAGGCGCTCGGAGGCCTGCGGCAGAAAGGGCGTCCAGAGCAGGGACAGGCCGGCCCACAGCAGCAGGACCAGCCCGGCCATCCCACCGGGGGAGATCGCGAGCGCCATCAGCTTCTCCCGGGGGTGCTTCGCGCTGCCGTCGAGGGCCGCGGCGAGAACGAGGAGAACAACCGCGAGAGGCGCCATCACCACGAGCGCGCGACGGCTGAACAGGGACGCCAGGGGAACGGCAAAGAAAAGCAGCGCGAAGCCGAGGCGCCGCAGCACGGCGGCGGCATCGGCTGAAGGGTTGGCCGTTTGAATCGTGGGACGGGCCATGCGGGCGGGCAATCGACAGTTGAGCGTTCGGAAGCCGGGAGACTAATGGACGAACAGCTGAAAAGCTGTAGGTGTCTTGCAACACATCTCATTCCTTTCACGCCGTTCAGGGAGAGCAAGGTGCCCGGCGCCGGCCCGCCTCAGAAGCATCTCCTCCTGGTCGGGGGCGGGCACGCCCATGTGCTCGTGCTGGATGCCTTTGCCCGTAAGCCGGAGCCGGACCTGGAGATCACCCTCGTGACCAAAGCCGGGCTGACGCCCTATTCGGGCATGCTGCCGGGGCATCTGGCCGGAGCCTACCGGCGGGAGGAGATCCATATCGACCTGGAGCGGCTCGCGAGGAGGAGCGGCGCGCGGCTGATTCGGGACGAAGCCGTCCGTTTCGACACCCGCGCCAGGCGGGTTTGCCTCAGAAGCGGCAGGGCGCTGCCCTACGATGTTCTGTCCATCGATATCGGCATCACCCCGGACCTGTCCGAGATCGCGGGAGCGGCCGAGCATGCCCTTGCGGTCAAGCCCATCGGCGATCTGCTGGAGGGGTGGGACCGGCTCGTCGCCGACCGGGCAGGGGCGGGCGGGCCGCGCCGCTTCGCGGTGGTCGGCGGCGGCGTGGCGGGGATCTGCCTTGCCTTCGCGGTATCGGCCTTTCTCAGGGCGAGGACTGCTGAGCCGGTGCAGGTTGCTCTGGTGGGTGCGTCCGCTTCGCCTGAGATCAACGCCGGGATGCGCCGGCGCATCGCCAAAGCGCTGACGCGCCTGGGGATCGGGGTTCACGAGGGCGACCCGGCCGTGGCCGTCGATCCCGGGGGCGTGAGGCTGGCGAGCGGCGGCCATGTTCCGGCCGACGCGGTGCTCGTCGCAACCCGCGCCGGGCCGCCGCCTTCGATCCGCGATGCGGCACTGGCCAAGGACCGGGACGGCTTCCTGGCCGTCGGCCCGACCCTGCAGTCGCTGGACGACGAGGCCGTTTTCGCGGCCGGAGACTGCGCCGCCATGGTGGCGCATCCGCGCCCGAAGGCCGGCGTCTTCGCCGTGCGGCAGGGGCCGGTGCTCGCGCGAAACCTGAGACGCGCGCTCAGGGGCGAGGCGCTCGAGGCGTATGTTCCGCAGCGCGATCACCTGATGCTGATCGCAACGGGAGACGGCCGCGCCATCGGCGGTCGCGGGCGCTTCATCGCGTTCGAGGGCCGTCTTGCCTGGCGGCTGAAGGACTGGCTCGACCGGCGCTTCATGCGCCGGTTCGCGTGAGGGAATAGCCCAGGCCCCATCCGGGCATGAAGGCCGCTACCGCATCCCCTCTCCCGAGTGGGAGAGGGAGACCAGTGCGTTCTTCCAAGATGCGCGGCGTCACTCCGTCCGTCCGCGAATGAAGTTGATGATGCCGCTGTAATCGTCGCCCTCATGGCCCGATCCGGCAAAGAGGCCGAAGAGCTGCGCGGCTTCCGCTCCCAGGGGGGTCGACGCGCCCGACGCCAGGGCCGCCTGCTGGGCGAGCTTCAGGTCCTTGAGCATCAGCGCCGCCGCGAATCCCGGCTTATAGCCGTTGTTGGCCGCAGACGTTGGAACCAGCTCGGGCACGGGGCAATGGTTCATCAGGGCCCAGCACTGGCCGGACGACGTGGAGGCCACGTCGAACAGGGCCTGATGGGACAGCCCGAGCTTTTCGCCGAGCACGAAAGCCTCCGCCACGCCGATCATCGAGATGCCGAGGATCATGTTGTTGCAGATCTTGGCCGCCTGGCCCGCGCCCGCCTCGCCGCAATGAACCACTCGTCTGCCCATTTTGGACAGGATCGGCTCGGCCCTGTCGAAAGCCGCTTTCGCGCCGCCCGCCATGAAGGTGAGCGTCGCGCCCTTGGCGCCGGCCACGCCGCCGGAAACCGGCGCGTCGAGGGATTGCAGGCCGCGCTCGCCCGCCAGCCCATGGGCCTTGCGGGCGCTCTCCACATCGACGGTGGAGCAGTCGATGAGGAGCGCGCCCTCCTTCACCGAGGGAATAATGTCGGTCCAGACCGAGAGCACGTGCCGGCCCGCCGGCAGCATGGTGACGACGATCTCTGCATCGCGCACCGCCTCGACGGTCGAGGCGGCGATGCCCACCCCGTCGCCCCGCGCCTGATCGCAGGAGGCGGGGGAAAGGTCGAAGCCGGTGACGGAGTGCCCGGCCTTGACGAGGTTTGCGGCCATGGGTCCGCCCATGTTGCCGAGGCCGATGAAGGCGATGTTGGTCATGATGGTCCTCCCTTGTTGTCGTGTGACGGTTGTAGCAGCCACATCGAGCCTAATGCCATGACGAGGCCGCTGACTGCATGCAGCAGAAGATGTTTCGGGCTCTCGACACCCCGTTCCAGGAAGACGAGGACGACGTCGCCTGCGGGAATGAGAACCGTAAGCCCCAGCACCACGCCGAGGGTGCGCCGCGTCGACAGACGCGACAAGGCCGCGAGATAGGACCCGAAGGCCAGGTCGCGCAGGCCGATGGCAGACACATAGGACAAGCCAGGGCCTTCCGGAGCCGCGATGCCGAACAGGGCCGCTCCCGCACGCGGCGCGAAGACGAACACCAGCCCGAGGGCGATGAAGACGCCCGAGAGGGCGAGAACGAGCCAGGCGCGGGGCTCGCTCCATGACAGTCCCGATGGCCCGCCTCGGTCGGTCATGCGCGCCGGGCCACCCACAGGGCTCCCGCAAGCGCGAAGCCGTAGAACCACAGCATCAGCGATCCGAAGACCTTGTCGAGGGCCGGATCGAGGCGCGGGAAGAACACCGCGAAATGGGAGCCGACCGCCGCCATGATCAGCATGCCCGGAACGGCCGCGAGCGCTATGGCGTCCGTTGCGGCTTTTCGCGGCGCGCCCAGGATCCGGTGGACCAGCAGGCCCAGCGCCAGTCCGAGAGCCGCTCCTGCCGTGAAGTTGAGCTGGAACGGCCTGCGTCCGTCGAGGAAGAACCATGAGCCTGCGAAATGAAACAGCGCGAAGATCGCAGCGGCGATGCCGAAGCCGAGGAGGAGCGATTTGAACGCTATGGCCATCATGCTCTCACCTCGTCCTGAAAGTCCGGCTCATGAAGGTTATTCGCTGGCTTTCCCCTCCCCCTTGCGGGGAAGGAGTGGGGGTGGTGCGACCGGGTGAGACCTGGAACCAGCCAACACGTCTCCCTCTCCCGGGTGGGAGAGGGCTGGGGTGAGGGAAGGCCGGTGCTGGAAGAGACGCTGCGGGACCTGTGTTGCAGCTGAGATGACGGCGCTTTGCTGCTGAAGCCGCACGCCCTCACCCCTGCCCCTCTCCCACCCGGGAGAGGGGAGCTGTAGAGTCTCTTGTGATCTTTGAACGAAGCACAGCGCTCTGACTTTCCGACCTCCACCCGGCCGCTGCGCTACTGCCCCTCCCCACAAGGGGGAGGAAAACACGCGCGGTTGGAAAGGGCCCGGCACCCACGATCATCGATTGCCGCGCCCCACCAGGTCGCGGGCCACGATCAGGCGCATGATCTCGTTGGTGCCCTCCAGGATCTGGTGCACGCGAAGATCCCGCACGATCTTCTCCACGCCGTAATCGGCCAGATAGCCGTAGCCGCCGTGGAGCTGGAGCGCATCGTTCGCCACCTGGAAGCCCACATCGGTGGCCATGCGCTTGGCCATGGCGCAGAGCTTGGTGGCATCGAGCGCCTTGGCGTCGAGCGCGGAGGCCGCGCGCCACAGGAAGGTGCGCGCCGCTTCGAGCTCGGTCGCCATGTCGGCAAGCTTGAACTGCAGCGCCTGGAAATCCGCGATGCGCTTGCCGAAGGCTTTTCTGTCGCCCGTATAGGCGAGGGCCTTGTCCAGCGCCGCCTGCGCGCCGCCGAGCGAGCAGGCGCCGATGTTGATGCGTCCGCCGTCGAGGCCCGACATGGCGATCTTGAAGCCCATGCCCTCGTCCGCCAGGCGGTTCGCGACCGGCACGCGCACGTCCTCGAAAATCACCGCGGCGGTGGGCTGCGCGTTCCAGCCCATCTTCTTTTCCTGCGCGCCGAAGGACACGCCGGGCATATCCTTCTCGATCACCAGGGTCGAGATGCCGGAGGCCCCTTCCTCGCCGGTGCGCACCATGGTGACATAGATGTCCGAGGTGCCGGCGCCCGAGATGAACTGCTTGACGCCGTTGACCACGTAGTGATCGCCGTCGCGCACCGCCCTGGTCTTGAGCGCCGCCGCGTCCGAGCCGGAGCCCGGCTCGGTGAGGCAGTAGCTCGCGATCAGCTCCATGGTGGCGAGGCGCGGGATGTAGCGCTCGCGCTGCTCCTGCGAGCCGTAGCGGTCGATCATCCAAGCGGCCATGTTGTGGATCGACAGATAGGCCGAGACGGCCGGGCAGCCGGTGGCGAGCGCTTCGAAGATCAGCGCAGCATCAAGCCGCGTCATGCCCGATCCGCCCACATCGTCGCGGGTGTAGATCGCCGCCATGCCCAAGGCTGCCGCCTCGCGCATCACGTCCACGGGAAAATGCTTCTTCTCGTCCCATTCGAGGGCATGGGGCGCAAGGTTGTCCGCCGCGAAGGCCAGCGCCATGTCGCGAACGGCGATTTGATCGTCTGTGAGGGAAAACTGGGTCATGGCCTCAATCGTCATACCGGAGGGGTTTGGGCAACCGTGACTTTCGATCTAGGGCGGAGGTGAAACACACCAAGCTCGCGTGCTTAGGGACCCTAGCGATCCCTTGCTGTAAGCTTCTCGACTTCATTCCTCATGGCACGATCAAGAAGAAACCACCTATCTGGGGAGCGAGAAGGGGGTTGTGTTTCTACAGTGAGTTCGATCTCTCGCCCCAAACGCTTACAGAGGCCAAAACCGCCATCTATATCTTTAAAAAGAGGGTTATTCTGGTTGGATAACCCGTCGAAGCCATCAGCAATATAGATTTTCTCCCCATGGCCAGACAGGATATCATTCTCCTCTTCTTGGATATTAGAGCATCCGCCATCGCACCAGCCTTTATAGATAATCCTCGCATACGGCTTCCTGTCACCCTTTATCCATTCAGTGACTTTGAAGGTCAGAATGAAGACCGGGTACTCTTCGTCAGGACCTATAAATTGGACATTGATTGCATGGCCTTTGAAGATGGATGGTGCCTCTGCGACTTTCTTGGCAGCGAACTGTGCCATGCCCTCGACCATCTCATTCACGGGCATTTTAAAGCGCCAGAATTGGGGGTGAGCGCACTGAAGCGCCTGAGCCGGCCATGCGAAAACCGCCGCTCCCAGGGTGAGAGCGGCGGCAAGAGATTTTCGCGAAGCGGCCTTCAAGCCGTTCTCACTTCATCGTCGGAATGGAGAATTCCGCGCCTTCCTTGATGCCGGAAGGCCAGCGGGAGGTGACTGTCTTGGTCTTGGTGTAGAAGCGCACCGCGTCCGGGCCGTGCTGGTTGAGGTCGCCGAAGCCCGAGGCCTTCCAGCCGCCGAAGGTGTAGTAGGCGAGCGGCACCGGGATCGGCACGTTGATGCCCACCATGCCCACATTCACCCGGGAGGCGAAGTCGCGGGCAGCGTCGCCGTCGCGGGTGTAGATCGCGACGCCGTTGCCGTATTCGTGGTCGGACGGCAGGCGCAGCGCATCCTCGTAATCCTTGGCGCGCACCACGGAGAGCACGGGCCCGAAGATCTCCTCCTTGTAGATGCGCATGTCGGTCCGCACCTCGTCGAAGAGGCAGCCGCCCATGTAGAAGCCGTTCTCGTAGCCCTGCATCTTGAAGTCGCGGCCGTCGACCACGAGCTTGGCGCCTTCCTGCACGCCGATATCCACGTAGGAGCGCACCTTCTCCATGTGCGCCTTCGTGACCATGGGGCCGAAATCGGCCGACGGGTCGGTGGAGGGGCCGACCTTCAGGCTCTCGACGCGGGGAATCAGCTTGTCGAGCAGCGCGTCCGCCGTGGCCTTGCCCACCGGGACCGCCACCGAGATCGCCATGCAGCGCTCGCCCGCCGAGCCGTAGCCGGCGCCGATGAGCGCGTCCGCCGCCTGATCGAGATCGGCGTCAGGCATGATGATCATGTGGTTCTTGGCGCCGCCGAAGCACTGGGCGCGCTTGCCGTTGGCGGTGGCGCGGGAATAGACGTACTGCGCGATGGGCGAGGAGCCCACGAAGCCCACGGCCTTGATGTCCGGATCGTCCAGGATGCCGTCGACCGCTTCCTTGTCGCCGTTGACCACGTTGAGGATGCCGGCGGGCAGGCCCGCTTCCATCATCAGCTCGGCCAGGCGCAGGGGCACGCCGGGGGCGCGCTCGGAGGGCTTCAGGATGAAGGCGTTGCCGCAGGCAATGGCCGGCGAGAGCTTCCAGAGCGGGATCATGGCCGGGAAGTTGAACGGCGTGATGCCGGCGACCACGCCCAGCGGCTGGCGAATCGAATACATGTCGATGCCGGGGCCGGCGCCTTCCGTGAACTCGCCCTTGAGCAGGTGCGGGATGCCGGTGCAGAACTCCGCCACCTCGACGCCGCGCTGAATGTCGCCCTTGGCGTCCACGACCGTCTTGCCGTGCTCGCGCGCCAGCAGCTCGGCAAGCGTGTCGTTTTCCTTGGCGATGAGCTCCAGGAACTTCATCATCACGCGGGCGCGGCGCTGCGGGTTGGTGGCGGCCCAGGCCGGCTGGGCGGCCTTGGCGTTCTCGACCGCCTGGCGCAGCTCGTCGCGGGAGGCCAGCGCGACCCTGCCGATGACCTCGCCGGTCATGGGCTGGAAGAATTCCGTTGTCCGGCCCGACTGGCCCTGGACGTGCTTGCCGCCGATGAAATGTCCGACCTCACGCATGGCGTCTCTCCTCCTCAAAGGGTGTTTTTCGTGCATCTCTTCTATCATTGTCGAAATCGCACGACTATGGGTGAAACTAAAGCACCGTTGTGCGAAAACACCCATATGGCTGACGAGCGGGCATGAGCGCTTTCGATTGGGACGATCTCCGCTTCTTTCTCGCCGTCGCCCGGGCGGGCCGCCTCACGGCGGCTGCCCGCCAGCTGGAGGCCGACCACACCACCGTCTCCCGCCGCATCTCGGCCCTGGAAGCGGCCCTCAAGGCCAAGCTGTTCGAGCGCAGCCCTCAGGGCTATACCCTCACCGAGCCGGGCGAGCGGCTGCTGAAACATGCGGAGACCATGGAAACCCAGGCGCTGGCGGTGGCAAGCGAGCTCGGCGGCGCGGACTTGGCGCTCACGGGCACCGTGCGCATCGGCGCGCCGGACGGGATCGGCACCTATTTCCTGGCCCCCGAGCTTGGGGCTTTGGCCGAGCGGCATCCGGGGCTGACCCTCCAGCTCGTGGCGCTGCCGCGCACCTTCTCGCTCTCCAAGCGCGAGGCGGACATTGCGGTGACCCTGGAGCAGCCGACGGAGGGGCGTCTCGTGTCGCGCAAGCTCACCGACTACCGCCTCAGGCTCTACGCCTCGAAGGAGTATCTCGCCCGCCACGGGCCGATTCGGGAACTGCCGGATCTCTCCGGCAAGACCCTCGTCACTTATGTGGCGGACCTGCTCTACAGCCCGGTGCTCGACTACTTTTCCGCGCTCGAGAAACACACCGCCCGCCGGTTCGAATGCGCCAGCGTGGTGGCGCAGGCAGAAGCCGTGCGGGCGGGCGTGGGCATTGGCATCCTGCACGATTACGCGGTGCGGCAGTTTCCGGAGCTTCAGGTGGTGCTGCCAGAGGTCTCATACTTGCGCACCTACTGGCTCGTGACCCATGCGGATGCGCGAACCTTGCGCCGGGTGGAGGAGGTGTATTCGTTTATCTTAAGCCGGGTGCGGGCGAACCGGGGGCTGTTTGTGTAGAATCGCTCCCGTGTCATCCCCGGCGCACGAAGTGCGGGACGGGGATCCATGGCATTGCGCGTGTGGGTGGATTCCCTTCCCCTCCGCTGACGCTTCGGCCGGGAATGACATTGAGGTTAGCGCTCCGCTGTTATCCCCGGCGGTCCGCAGGACCGGGAAGGGGATCCACAATGCTGAGCCTAAGCGTGGATTCCCTTCCCCTCCAGCGGCTCTGCCGCTTCCGGCCGGGAATGACACAGAGGTCAGGTAAGCGCCACCCTGTCATCCCCGGCGAGCGTCAGCGAGGGAAGGGGATCCACGCTTAGGCTCAGCATATGGATCCCTCCTCTCCGCCGCGCGTCCCTCCGGGGCTGACAACAGAGATGCATTTGATCCTTTCCCCTTCACGCGGGCACCTCAACCCACTAAGTCAGGCTAAAGCGAAACCCACGGAGATCCGCATGCCCTCCAAGCTCGACCAATTGCGCGCCATGACGGTGGTGGTCGCCGATACCGGCGACCTCGAGGCGGTGCGCCGCCTGAAGCCCCAGGATTGCACCACCAACCCGACCCTGCTCCTGAAGGCGGCCGAGACCCCGGCCTATGGGCACATCATGGACGAGGCCCTGGCCTGGGGCCGCGCCCAAGGCGGCTCCCGCGAGGGCGCGATCGCGGCGATCTGCGACCGGCTCGCCGTGGCCTTCGGCGCCGAGCTTGCCGGCATCGTGCCCGGCCGCGTCTCCACGGAGGTGGACGCGGATCTGTCCTTCGACACGGACGCGACGGTCGCGAAGGCGCGGGCCATCGTCAAGGCTTACGAGGAGCGCGGCATCGGGCGCGAGAAGATCCTGATCAAGATCGCCTCCACCTGGGAGGGCATCCGCGCGGCGGAGGTGCTCCAGAACGAGGGCGTCGACTGCAATCTCACGCTGCTGTTCTCCCAAGCCCAGGCCCAGGCCTGCGCCGAGGCCGGCGTGTTCCTGATCTCGCCCTTCGTCGGGCGCATCCTCGACTGGCATGTGAAGGCGGGCGGCGGGCCCTATACGGGCGAGACCGATCCGGGCGTGATCTCGGTGCGCAAGATCTATGCGTCCTACAAGGCGCAAGGCATCAAGACCGTGGTGATGGGCGCCTCCTTCCGCAATATCGGGGAGATCGAGGCGCTCGCAGGCTGCGACCAGCTGACCATCTCGCCCGCGCTCCTCGACGAGCTGGCTGCTTCGCAAGGCGAGCTGCCGCGCAAGCTGTCGTCGGACAATGTCGAGGCGATCGCACCCTTGCCGCCCATGGACGAGAAGAGCTTCCGCTTTGCCATGAACGAGGACGCCATGGCGTCCGAGAAGCTGTCCGAGGGCATCCGCTCCTTCGTGAAGGACCTGCGTTCGCTGCGCAGCCTCGTGGCGCAGCGTCTGGAGGAGAAGGAGGCGGCTTGAAACCGCCTCCTTGCCTTGATTATCGGAGCCGGCCTAACGGTTGTCGGGCCGGCCTCTCACCGCCTGCAAGCCCTGCCGGGTGATGCGGTAAGGGCCGCCGTTCGTGGATGCGATCAGCCCTTTCTGGCGCAGGGCCTTGAACAGGTCGAGCGTGCAGAGGGTGAGCAGCCATCCCTCGCGGGTGAGGCATTCGATGTCGGAGGTGCGGCCGCCCTCGTCCTTGTAATGACGAATGACGCCGCCCTGTGCGAGCACGTGGAGCACGCGCTGCCCATTGCGTGAAACGTTCACGGGGAAAACCTGAAGCTTTGAGTGGTGTCGGAGAGTGCGCGCACGTGCGCGTTCGGCTGATCTCGATCAGCCGCTGCCCGCTGTACTGCCAGCGGGCCTTACCGGGTCTCGGTCTCTCCGCGCATCAAAGCTCCAAAAGGAAACGGCGGCGTTATAAGCGCCGCCGTGTCGGGCCGTCAAGTTTGAGCGAATTGCCACCACTGTCATTCCGGGGCCGCGCAGCGGAGCCCGGAATCCATTAACATGGCAGTGTTTCAGTGAGGCGCTTCGAGAGCCGCTGCGCGCTGTCTTGCAATGTCAGCGGTTATGGATTCCGGGCTCGGCCTGTGGCCGCCCCCGAATGACGGTGGAGGGTTACTTCTTCTCCGCCAGAGCCTTCTCGCGGATCGCCGAGAGCGACATGGAAGGCGTGATCGCCTCCGGGTCGATCATGCAATGCAGGATCGCAGGCTTGCCGGAGGTGAGCGCCCTCTGGAGAGCGGGGGCGAAATCGTCCGTCATCTCCACGCGCTCGCCATAGCCGCCGAAGGCGCGGGCATAGGCTGCGAAGTCCGGGTTCTGCAGCATGGTGGCCGAGACGCGGCCGGGATATTCGCGCTCCTGGTGCATGCGGATCGTGCCATACATGCCGTTGTCGAGCAGGATCACCAGGATGGGCAGGTCGTACTGCACGGCGGTGGCGAATTCCTGCCCGTTCATGAGGAAGTCCCCGTCGCCGGCAAACACCACCACGGGGCTGTCGGGCTGCATGCGCTTGGCGCCCACCGCCGCCGGCACCCCGTAGCCCATGGAGCCGGAGGTGGGCGCGAGCTGCGTGCCGTATTGCCTGAAGGGCCAGAAGCGGTGGACCCAGGTGGCGAAGTTGCCGGCGCCGTTGCAGAAGATCGTGTCGGCGGGCATCACCTCGCGCAGATGCCGCATCACCTGGCCTATCTGCAGGGCACCGGGATGATGGATCTCGCCCGGATTGCTCCAGGCCAGATAGCTCTCATGGGCCGCCCTGGTGCCCTCGCTCCAGGGGAGCGAGGCGGGCGGATGCACCGCCTCCAGCGCCGCCGTAAAGGCCACCGGCGAGGCGTTGATGGCCAGATGCGGGAAATAGACCCGGCCGAGCTCGTTCGAGTCGGGATGGATGTGCACCAGCTTTTGCCGGGGCGCCGGAATGTCGAGGAGCGTGTAGGCCTGGCTCGGAATCTCGGACAGGCGCCCGCCCACGAGGAGGATGAGGTCGGCTTCCTTGATGCGGGCCAGAAGCTTCGGGTTCACGCCGAGCCCGAGATCGCCGATATAGGACGCGTGATCGGCCGGAAACAGCATCTGGCGGCGGAACGTGCAGGCGACCGGCAGTTCGAAACGCTCGGCAAAGCGTTTGATGCGCTGCACGGCCACGTCCGACCAGCGGCTGCCGCCGAGCAGCGCCACCGGGTTCTTCGCGCCATGCAGCAGCTTCTGCAGCTCCGCCATCTGCGTGAGGCCCGGATGGGTCTCGATCACCTGATAGGGCGGGGCGTCCGCCACCTGCGCCATCTCGGTCAGAACGTCCTCAGGCAGCGCGATCACCACGGGGCCGGGGCGGCCCGAGGTGGCCACATGGAAGGCGCGGGAGACGATCTCGGGAAAGCGCGCCGGGTCGTCCACTTCCGTCGCCCATTTGGCGAGCGGGCCGAAGGCGGCCCGGTAGTCGAGTTCCTGGAACGCCTCGCGCTCGCGCATGCCGCGCTCGATCTGGCCGACGAACAGGATCATCGGGGTCGAGTCCTGCTTGGCGATGTGAATGCCGGGCGAGGCGTTCGTGGCGCCGGGGCCGCGGGTGACGAAGCAGATGCCGGGGCGTCCCGTGAGCTTGCCGTAGGCCTCGGCCATCATGGCAGCGCCGCCTTCCTGGCGGCAGACCGTTATGGCGATGCTGGCGTCATGGAGCGCATCCAGCGCCGCCAGATAGCTCTCGCCCGGAACGCAGAAGATGTGATCGACCCCATGAACAAGAAGCTGATCGACAAGAATCTGGCCGCCGGTGCGGGAGGGCGCTGTCATGGAAGGCTCGCGATGTGAGAGGCTGGATATGAAAACGGAGGGCATCGCTGCCCACCGTTGGGTCTTATGACGATCAGGCGTCCACGTCGAACTTCACGCCCTGGGCGAGCGGAAGCGTGTTGCCGTAATTGACCGTATTGGTGGCGCGGCGCATGTACGCCTTCCAGGAATCCGAGCCGGATTCACGCCCGCCGCCCGTTTCCTTCTCGCCCCCGAAGGCTCCGCCGATCTCGGCGCCCGAGGGGCCGATATTCACGTTGGCGATGCCGCAATCGGAGCCCGTCGCCGAAATGAAGGCCTCGGCCTCGCGCATGTTGAGGGTGAAGATCGAGGAGGAAAGGCCGGCGCCCACCGCATTATGGAGCGCGATCACCTCGTCGAAATCCGAATAGCGCATCACGTAGAGGATCGGCGCGAAGGTCTCGCGCGTCACCGGGCCGGTCTGGCCAGGCATCTCCACGAGAGCGGGACGGGCATAAACGCCGTCGCCCGCCACATCCGAGTAGCGTCCGCCGCCATGCACGGTGCCGCCGGCCGCGCGGGCCTCGTCGAGGGCGCGCTCCATGCCGTCGAAGGCCGCCTGGTCGATCAGCGGGCCGACCAGCGTGCCGGGCTCGCGCGGATCGCCGATCTTCACGCTGCCATAGACCTTCGCGAGACGCGGCACGAGGCTGTCATAGACGCTCTCGTGCACGAAGAGGCGGCGCAGCGTGGTGCAACGCTGGCCCGCCGTGCCCATGGCGGCGAACGCGATTCCGCGGAGCGCCAGGTCGAGATCGGCGGAGGGAGCGACAATGGCTGCGTTGTTGCCGCCGAGCTCCAGGATCGCACGGGCAAAGCGCTCGGCGAGCTTGGGCGCGACCTGACGGCCCATGGCGGTGGAGCCGGTGGCGGAGAGGATCGGAACGCGGTGATCCTCGACCAGGATCTCGCCGACCTCGCGGCCGCCGAGCAGCACCTCGCACAGGCCCTCCGGCACGCCGCCGAAGCGCTTGGCGGCGCGTTCCATGATGGCGTGGGTGGCGAGCGCGGTCAGCAGGGTCTTCTCGGAAGGCTTCCACACCACGCTGTCGCCGCACACGAGCGCGAGCGCCGCATTCCACGACCACACGGCCACGGGGAAGTTGAAGGCGGAGATCACGCCGCAGACCCCGAGCGGATGCCAGGTTTCCATCATGCGGTGGTCGGCGCGCTCGGTGGCGATGGTCAGGCCGTAGAGCTGGCGCGAGAGGCCGACGGCGAAGTCGCAGATGTCGATCATCTCCTGCACCTCGCCGAGTCCCTCGGAGACGATCTTGCCGGCCTCCAGGGTCACGAGGCGGCCGAGGTCGTCTTTTGAGGCGCGCAGCTCCTCGCCGAGGAGGCGGATGAACTCGCCGCGCCGGGGCGCCGGGATCTTGCGCCAAGCCTTGAAGGCGGCGTCGGCCCGGCCGATGGCGGCCTTGGCCTCGTCCGGGGTGGTCTCGCGCACATGGGCGATCACCTCGCCGGTGATCGGGGAACGGGCCGGGCGGCCGCCGGACGCGAAGGCGCTGTCCGGCACGCCGAGGCGCGCGAGAATGGCGCGGGCCTCGTCCGCAACGGAGGCGGGCGCGGAGGATACGGGTTTCAGGCTCGCGGACATCTTGAATCTCCCTCGATGCGGGCTTGGGCTCGGCATGAAGCCCATGGCCGCCGATTGTTGTCGGAACGAAACGACGGCGGCTGTCAGGCCACCGTCTTAAAGCATTTCGGGACAAGCAGGGAACTGCTTTTCCCGAATAGGGTCATGCGCTTTTGTAAAGAAGCCAGAAGCTTGGCTCAGGCGCCCTCCCCACAAGGGAAGGTTGAAGGGGAGCTGTCATCCACGGGCGCGCAGGCCGGGACGCGGACTCATGGCGTTGCGCGTGTGAGTGGATTCCCTTCCCCTCCGCTTTCGCTCCGGCTGGGAATGACATTGAAGGTGGTGCCCCTGTCATCCCCGGCGAGCCGGAGGCGAGGGAAGGGGATCCACTCACACGTCGAGCCCTATGGATTCCCTGCCCCGCTATGGCTTGCGCCATCTCAGGCCGGGAATGACATTCCCCTCACGCCACCGCGTCGAGGCGGATGTTCTTCACCGCCGGCTCGTGGTCCTCGTCCAGGCGCTCGCCCGCATAAACGCGGCCGAAGCGGTTGGCCAGGAACGTGTCGAGGTCGATCTCCTCCTGGCGCACGAAGCCCTGCTTCGGCAGCTTGCCCGCGACCAGCAGGTCGAGCATGGCGCAGATGCCGGCGGCGGTGGTCACCTGGATGGCGGTGCGCTGGGTGCCTGCCACCGTCTGGCCGTAGATGCTGCGGGCATAGGTTTCCTGCACGTAGCGGCCGCCGCGCTCGCCGGTGACGGTGACGAACACGATGACCATATCCTGCATGGTGGCCGGAACGGCATTCTCCAGGATGTCCTTGAGCACCTCGCGGCGGTTGCGCAGCCCCAGGTCGTTGAGGAGCACCCGCATCAGGCCGCAGTGGCCCGGATAGCGGATGGTCTTGTAGTTCAGGTTGCGCACCTTGCCGTCCAGGGTCTCGCACAGGGTGCCCAGGCCCCCGGAGGTGTTGAAGGCCTCGTAGCGGGTGCCGTCGAGGGAGAACTCCTCGAGCTCCTCCATGGCCGGCACCTCGCGCAGGCGGCCGTCGACCACGGCCTCGCAGCGCTCGATATACTCGTTGATGACCCCGTCCGTGCTCCAGGTGAGGTTGTAGGACAGGGCGTTCGACGGATATTGCGGAAGCGCCCCGACGCGCAGGCGCACCGTGTCGAGCTTGTCGAAGCGGCTGGCGATGTCGTGCGCCACGATGGAGATGAAGCCGGGGGCGAGGCCGCATTGCGGGATGAAGGCCGTCGAGGCGCCCTCGGCCAGTTCCTTCACCATGCGGGTGGTGGCCACGTCCTCGGTGAGGTCGAAATAGTTGACGTCGGCAAGGCGCGCGGCCTGGGCCACGTGGCCGGTCAGGTGATAGGGGGCTGCGCTGAGCACCGCGTAATGGCCCTTCAGGATGCTCTGCAGGGCGACCGCGTCGTTGAAGTCGAGCTGGATCGTCTTGATCCCGTCCTTGGCGACGGCTTCCAGCGCTGCGGCGGAGTTGTCCGCGACGGTGACGTCGTAGTCGCCGGTCTCATTGAGCATGTCGACAATGGTGGAGCCGATCTTGCCGGCGCCGATGACGAGAATCGAATGCATTCAAACCTCCCTGTGAAGGGAGCAGAAAAAGGCAAAGGCGGGCAAAGCGCCATAGACAAGCTGACGGAAAGCCGAGTAGTTCTCGGCAGAACGCCGACACAACTGGTCACAACGATGCTCGACGCCACGGATCGTGCCTTGATCGCCCTCCTGCGGGAGAATGCCCGCATCGGTCATGCGGAGGCGGCACGGCGCCTGAAGCTCTCCCGCACCACGGTGCAGGCCCGGGTCGAGAGCCTGGAGCGCCGGGGCGTGATCGCCGGCTATACCCTGCGTCTGGCCGAGGAGGTTTCGAGCCGCCTGGTGCGGGCCCATGTGACCATCGTGGTGGTGCCCAAGGCCTCCGGGGGCGTGGTTTCGGCGCTCCAGCGCATGCCTGAATTGCGCGCGCTTCATTCGGTCGCCGGTGTCTTCGATCTCCTGGCGGTGGTAGAGGCTCAGGACGTTCCCTCCCTGGACGCCGCCATCGACAAGATCGGCGCGCTCGAGGGGGTGGAGCGCACCCAGTCCTCCATCATCCTTTCAACGAAATTCGAACGATGACCCCAGCCACCTCCCTCTCAGCCGATGTGGTGATCGTCGGCGGCGCCGTGATGGGCTCCTCCACGGCTTATCACCTGCTCGCCGATTCAGGCTTCAAGGGCCGCGTCATCGTGGTCGAGAAGGACCCGACCTACCAGCTTTCGGCCTCGGCGCTCTCGGCCGCCTCGATCCGGCAGCAATATTCCAGCGCCGTGAACATCCGCATCTCCCTTTATGGCATCCGGTTCCTGCGAGGCATCGGCGACCATCTCGCCGTCGATGGCGAGCGGCCCGAGATCGGATTGAAGGAGGGCGGCTATCTCTATTGCGCAACGGAAGCGGGTGCGCCGGTTCTGCGTGAGAACCAGGCGCTCCAGTCGGCGGAGGGCGCGGACATCCTGTTCCTGCAGCCGGACGAGCTGAAAAGCCGCTTCCCCTGGCTCAACGTGGAGGATCTGGCGGCCGGCACCTGGGGCCGTTCGGGCGAGGGCTGGTTCGACGGCTGGGGCCTGCTCCAGGCCTTCCGGCGGAAGGCGCGCTCGCTTGGCGCGGAGTATGTGAAAGGCGAGGTGGCCGAGGTGGAGCGGGACGGCGATACCATCGTGGCCGTGCGCCTCAAGGACGGCACGCGGATCGCCTGCGGGGCTCTCGTCAACTGCGCCGGCTCCGGCGGACGGGCGCTGGCCGCAAAAGCCGGGCTCGACATCCCGGTCCAGGCCAAGCGCCGCTACGTGTTCACCTTCGCCTGCAAGGAGGCCGTGGAAGGCTGCCCGCTGCTCATCGACACGTCGGGCGCCTATGTGCGCCCGGAAGGAGAGGGCCATTTCATCTGCGGCGCCTCGCCGGAGGCCGATCTCGACTCCGACTGGTTCGACGAGGATCCGTCATCGCAGGAGATCGACCACTCCTTCTTCGAGGAGTTCATCTGGCCGTCGCTCGCCCACCGGGTTCCGGCCTTCGAGGCGATCAAGCCCGGCCGCGCCTGGTCGGGTCCCTACGATATGTGCCTGCTCGACCACAATGCCATCATTGGTCAGGCAGGCGCGTTCAAGAACTTCTATCTATGCAACGGCTTCTCGGGCCATGGGCTCCAGCAGGCCCCTGCCATCGGCCGGGGGCTTGCCGAGCTGATCGTCCATGGCGGCTATCGGACCTTGGACCTGTCCGAGCTCGGCTACGCGCGTGTTCTGGCCAATCGGCCGTTGCTCGAGCGCAACGTGATCTAGCAATGTCGTCTAGGCGGTGCCGCTGCCGGGGGAGCCGAACACCCACACGCGGCCGCCCCGGTGCATGTGACGCTCGAGAAGGCCTGCCTGAACAGGCACGGGGCCGGACCCGGCATCCAGCTCGTTGACGCCCTCCCGGTCGGCGCGCGCGTCGCCGCGGCGCGTGCCGGTTCCCACCGTGGTGCTCGACCCTTGGTTCGGCTGCGAGATCTCGTCCGTTTGCAGGTCGGAGCTGCCGAGATCGTCGGCCGCCTCCCCCATCAGGCCCATGCCGGGCACGGCGCTGGTGTTGGTCATGCCGGCCGCGGATCCGCCGGTGAGCCCGGCGCCGAGCGGAGCGCCCAAGTCCACGCCGCCCAAGTCCACGCCGCCCTGGTCCACGCCGCTCTGGTCCTGACCGCCGCCACCGGAGCCGCTTTCGTTCAGCCATTCCCGGCTGCTGCTGTCCAGATCGACCGGATCGAACATCTCCAGCACGCGGGCGGCCTCCTCTAGATTTTCCCTGTCGACCCGGGCGGCTATCAAGGAGCAACCCCGTTGCAGTCCCTGTTCGAAGAGCCGCAGGTCGGATTCCGGCAGGTCGAGGCCGTGGAGGGCCGCCCCGGATTCGTCCTGGGCCTCAAGGGTCCGGAAGCCCGAGATCGACGAGATCTCCCGCGCATCCTCGTTGCCGACTGCAACGATGCGCGTCTGGGCGATGCCCATCTCCAGCAGGGCCTGGAGACCTTGGCGGGCTTGGGCAGGATCCCTGAAAAGGGCTGTGATCATCTGGGGCATGGGGCTCTTACCTATGGTTACTCCCTCAACGAAGAGGCGCTCGGGCCTGTTCCCGGGCCGGGGCATTAAGCCTTTTTGATGAGAGGGCTTCCATTTTGAAGCCGGCTATGATTGTCATGTTTTCGTCATCAAAACGTCATCCGGGTTTAACCCAGGGGTGATGAACGACAATAACATCCCAGCGGGATGATACGGGAGAGATTAGAATGATGAAGAAGTCCCTTCTCGGCGCTTTGGCCCTCTGCCTCGTGACGAGCACCTCCGCCTTCGCACAGACGGAACTCCAGTGGTGGCACGCCATGACGGGCGCCAACAACGACATCATCAACAAGCTTGCGGCCGATTTCAACGCAAGCCAGAGCGAGTACAAGGTCGTCCCAACCTATAAGGGCACCTATCCCGACACCATGAACGCCGGCATCGCCGCCTTCCGCGCCGGCAACGCTCCCCACATCATCCAGGTCTTCGAGGTCGGCACCGCCACCATGATGGGCGCCCGCGGCGCCGTGAAGCCGGTCCACGAGCTGATGAAGGAAGCGGGCGAGAAGTTCGATCCGCAGGCCTATCTGCCCACCATCACCGGCTACTATTCCACGGCCAAGGGCGAGATGCTCTCCTTCCCGTTCAACTCCTCCTCCATGGTCATGTGGGTCAACCGGGACGAGCTGAAGAAGGCCGGCGTCGCCGAGGTTCCGAAGACCTGGCCTCAGGTGTTCGACGCGGCCAAGAAGCTCAAGGCCGCCGGACACGAGACCTGCGGCTTCTCCTCGGCCTGGATCACCTGGGCGATGATCGAGCAGTTCTCCGCCTGGCACAACGTGCCGATGGCCACCAAGGCCAACGGCCTCGACGGCTTCGACACGGAGATGAAGTTCAACTCCCCGCTCCACGTGAAGCACCTGCAGACCCTTGTGGACCTGCAGAAGGACAAGACCTTCGACTATTCGGGCCGCGACTCGAAGTCTGAGGGCCGCTTCACCTCCGGCGAATGCGCGATCTTCCTCAACTCCTCGGGCTTCTTCGGCAACGTGAAGGCGAACGCGAAGTTCGACTACGCTTCGGTGCCGATGCCGTACTACCCGGACGTTCAGGGCGCTCCGCAGAACTCCATCATCGGCGGCGCATCGCTCTGGGTCATGGGCGGCAAGAAGGCTGACGAGTACAAGGGCGTCGCCAAGTTCTTCACCTTCCTGTCGGACACGGACCGCCAGTCGAAGCTGCACCAGGAGTCGGGCTACCTGCCGATCACCAAGGCAGCCTACGAGAAGACTAAGGCTTCGGGCTTCTACGAGAAGAACCCGGTCGTGCAGACGCCTCTGCTCGAGCTCACCAACAAGGAGCCGACCGAGAACTCCCGCGGCCTGCGCTTCGGCAACATGGTTCAGATCCGCGACATGATCTCGGAGGAGATCGAGGCTGCCCTCGCCGGCCAGAAGTCGGCCAAGGACGCCCTCGACGCAGCCGTGACCCGCAGCAACCAGACCCTTCGCCAGTTTGAGCGCACCGTCAGCCGCTAAGACTTTATAGGCGATCATGTTGTCCCGGGCGGTCTGTGACCGCCCGGGACGATGCTGTAAAAAAGACAAGAAGAAGCCTGCGGCACGGAGGACGTCGATCCGGGCAGGTTCGCACCGGGTGACCCAAGGACCATGGAAAAACGAGCTCTGTTTTCGAGCAAGACCCTGCCATACATGCTGCTCCTGCCGCAGATGGCGATCACGCTCATCTTCTTCTACTGGCCTGCCTCCCAGGCCATCTGGCAATCGTTCCTGCTCGAGGACGCCTTCGGCCTCTCGAGCGAGTTCGTCGGCTTCGAGAATTACCGCGCCCTGTTCGGGCAGCCCGAATACTACCGGGCCATGGTGACGACCGGCGTGTTCTCCGCCGCCGTTGCTTTCCTGTCCCTGTCGCTCGCCCTGCTCCTCGCCTCCCAGGCCGACAAGCAGCTGCGCTTCGGGCAGGGCTATAAGACCCTGCTGATCTGGCCCTATGCGGTGGCTCCCGCCATTGCGGGCGTTCTGTGGATCTTCATGTTCCATCCCACCCTCGGCATGGTGTCCGGGCCGATCAGGGCGATGGGTGTCAACTGGAACCCGATGCTCAACGCCAACCACGCCATGATCCTGCTGGTGCTGTCGGCGACCTGGAAGCAGGTGAGCTACAACTTCCTGTTCTTCCTCGCGGGCCTGCAGGCGATCCCCAAGAGCGTGATCGAGGCGGCGGCCATCGACGGTTCCGGCCCCATGCGCCGCTTCTGGACCATCATCTTCCCGCTCCTTTCGCCCACGACCTTCTTCCTCATCGTCGTCACCATCGTGTACGTGTTCTTCGAAACCTTCGGCATCATCGACGCCGTGACGGGTGGCGGACCGGCCGGGCAGACCACGACCCTGGTCTACAAAGTGTATGCGGACGGCCGCCTCGGCGGCGATCTCGGCGGCTCGGCCGCACAGTCGGTGATCCTGATGGTGATCGTGATCGCGCTGACCGCCATCCAGTTCCGTTACGTCGAGCGGAAGGTGCAGTACTGATGGTCGAGAATCGTCCCTTCGGCAATTTCATTGCCTACCTGACCCTGGCCCTCGGCGTCTTCATCGTGGCCTTCCCGGTCTATGTGGCCTTCGTGGCGTCCACCTACGATTCCGCCACCATCAGCAACGGCAACATGTCGCTGATCCCCGGCGATCAGGCCCCGGTCAACTATTACCGCACCCTGTTCGAGGGCACCGCCCGCACGTCTGGCCAGTCGGTCGGCGGCATGATGGTGAACTCGTTCATCATGGCCATGGGCATCGCCCTCGGGAAGATCCTGATCTCGATCCTGTCCGCCTTCGCGGTGGTGTATTTCAACTTCCCGTTCCGCAAGACGGCGTTCTGGATCATCTTCATCACCCTGATGCTGCCCGTGGAAGTGCGCATCTATCCGACCTATAAGATCGTCGCCGATCTGGGGATGCTCGACACCTATACGGGCCTCATCCTGCCGCTCATCGCCTCGGCCACCGGCACGCTGCTGTTCCGGCAGTTCTTCATGACGATTCCCGACGAGCTGCTGGAGGCGTCGAAAATCGACGGCGCGGGCGCGTTCCGCTTCTTCAAGGATACGCTGGTCCCGCTCTCCGTCACGACGATCGCGGCGCTGTTCGTGATTCAGTTCATCTATGGCTGGAACCAGTATCTCTGGCCGCTCCTGATCACCACGAAGAGCTCCATGCAGACCATCGTCATCGGCATCAAGCAGATGCTCACGACCCAGGACGTTCTGACGGAGTGGCAGATCGCCATGACGACCGCGGTGCTCGCCATGCTGCCGCCGGTGCTCGTGGTCATCTTCATGCAGAGGCTCTTCGTGAAGGGCCTCGTCGAAACGGAAAAATAACGCGCAAGGTCGCGCATGGCCCCTCCTGCCCAGGCAGGAGGGGCTCTTCTCCCTCACTGAAATTATCGCCCGGAGCCCTTGAGCTGTGCGGGCAGGGGTTAAAAGGAAAAGACCGATGGCAGGGGTAACGCTCGATACCGTCAGGAAAGTTTACGCGGGCAATGTGGAGGCCGTGAAGGGCGTGTCGCTCGGCATCGAGGACGGCTCCTTCTGCGTGCTGGTCGGCCCGTCGGGCTGCGGCAAGTCCACGTTGCTGCGCATGATCGCAGGCCTGGAGACCATCTCGGGCGGCGAGGTGAAGATCGGCAACCGGGTCGTGAACCAGGTCGAGCCTGCGGATCGCGACATCGCGATGGTGTTCCAGAACTACGCGCTCTACCCGCATATGAGCGTCTACGACAACATGGCCTATGGCCTGAAGAACCGCGGCACGCCCAAGGACGAGATCGAGAAACGCGTGAAGGAGGCAGCCCGCATCCTCGCCATCGAGCCCTTCCTCACCCGCAAGCCGCGCGCCCTCTCCGGCGGCCAGCGCCAGCGCGTCGCCATGGGCCGCGCCATCGTGCGCAAGCCCCAGGTGTTCCTGTTCGACGAGCCGCTCTCCAACCTCGACGCCAAGCTGCGCGTGCAGATGCGCGTGGAGATCAAGCGCCTGCAGCGGGCGCTCGGCGTGACCTCGATCTACGTGACCCACGATCAGGTCGAAGCCATGACGCTTTCCGACAAGCTGGTGGTGATGTCCGGCGGCCAGATCGAGCAGGTCGGCACCCCGGCCGAGGTCTACCGCCGTCCCGAGACCCGGTTCGTCGCCACCTTCATCGGCTCCCCGCCCATGAACATCCTGCCCGGAACCGTGGAAGGCCCAGGCCGCGTCTCCGTGGGCGGTCAGTCGATCGCGGTCACCGACATGCGTGACGGCCTCACTCCGGGCTCCGCCATCGAGGTGGGCCTGCGTCCCGAGGACGTGCAGGCCGGCGGCACTGGCGCGAGCTCGCTGTCCATGGACGTGGATTTCGTCGAGGAACTCGGCGCGACCCAGCTCTTCCACGGCAAGGTCGCCGGAGCGGAATTCGTCGTGCAGGCCTCCACGGGCCAGATCGCCGCCGACACCCGCAAGCTGACGCTCGCCGTCGACCCGGCCAACGTCCACCTCTTCGACCCGCAGACCACAAAGCGTCTCGGCCGGGTCTGATCCCGATTGCGGGGTTCGGTATCGAGCACTTCAGGCCTCGGGCATGCCCGAGGCCTTTTTCATGGCTACGTCCATGATGCCGCGCCGGCTCTGCGACGAACCTGTGCGAGGGCAGCGGTTGCACCTCGTTCGAAGCCCCGGTATCCCTCTTGCTACAACGTGAGGAACAGCGATGACGGTCAAGCTCGACGGGGCCACTCTCGACATTCAGGACGTGGTGCGCGTATCGCGCCCCGACGCCGGGGGCCAGTTTGCGCCGGCCGCCCTGGCCCCGGAGGCGCGCGAGCGGATCGCCGCCACGCGGGATTATATCGACCGCACCTGGATGCATGATGACGCGCCGCTCATGTACGCCTTCAACACCGGCGTCGGCCTGTTCAAGGACCAGCGCGTTCTCATCAGCGACATGGCGGCCTACCAGCAGAAGACCGTCTATGCCCATGCGACCGGCGTCGGCGAGCCCTTTGCCGAGGACGTGACCCGGGCCATGATGCTGCTGCGCGCCAACGCCTTCGCGTCGAACTATTCCGGCCCGCAGGTTGAACTGGTCGAGCGGCTGCTTGCCTTCCTCAATGCGGGCCTGCATCCCGTGATCCCCCAGAAAGGCTCCGTGGGCGCATCGGGCGATCTCGCGCCGCTGGCCCATATGGCCGGCGCGGTCTGCGGCTTTGCGGAAGCCCACATGGTCTATCGCGGCCGCATCATGCCGGCCCGCGAGGCAATTGCGGCTGCGGGCTTCGATCCGGATTTCGAGCTCGGCGCCAAGGATGCCTCGGCGCTCATCAACGGCTCGACCACCTCGCTGGCGCTGGGCGCTCTCGCCACGCACGATGCGCGCCGCATCCTGAAGCATGCCGACGTCGCCATGTGCCTGTCGCTGGAGGCCATGCGCGGCGAGCTCGCAGCCTTCGACCCTCGCGTGCACAAGGCCCGTCCCCACCCGGGCCAGGCGCGGGTGGCGCGCAACCTGCTGCGGATCCTCGACGGCACGAAGCGCTGCTCGCAGGATGCGCGCAACATCGTCTTTCCCGACGAGCCGCGACAGCCGGGCCAGCCCGCCGCTCCCCGCGTGCAGGACGTTTATTCGCTGCGCTGCACGCCGCAGGTGCACGGTCCTGCCGTGGAGGCGGTGGAGTATGTGGAGCGCATCGTCGGCACGGAGATGAACTCCGCCACCGACAACCCGCTGATCTTCGACGACGGCCAGGGCGGCTACGTGTCGATCTCCGGCGGGCATTTCCACGGCCAGTACATGGCGCAGGCGATGGATTTCCTGTCGATCGCCATGGCCGATCTCGGCTCCATCTCCGAGCGGCGCCTCGCGCGCCTCATCGATCCCACCATGTCCTACGGCCTGCCGCGCAACCTGCTTGCCGGCAAGCGCGGCCTCAACACGGGCTTTGCCACGGTGCAGTGCTCCCTGTCGGCGCTCGTCATGGAGAACCGGAGCCTTGCGACCCCAGGTTCGGTCGATTCCATTCCGGGCAAGTCGAATGCCGAGGACCATGTCTCCAACTCCACCTGGTGCGGGCGCAAAGCCCGCAGCATCGTGGAGAACGTGGAGCAGATCGTAGCGGGCGAATTGCTGATGGCAGCACAGGCTCTGACCCTGGTGGAGCCGATTGCCGGCGATTATCCGCTCGGCAGGGGCTCGCGCGCCGCCATCGAGGCCATTCGCGCCGTCATCCCGCCGGCCCTCGAAGGCGACCGCTGGTACGCCACCGAAATGCGCCAGGCGCTCGACCTCGTGCGTTCAGGCGCCGTGGTCGAGGCGGTCGAGAGCGCCATCGGCGAACTGGAATAGCAAAAGGGCCCGGTTCGCACCGGGCCCTTGATCGTTCCGGCCGAGATGGATCAACGGCAGCGGCGAATGGTGCGGTAAACCACGTTGCCGTTCGGGCGGTAGACACGCTCGCGAATCGTGCGGCAGCGTTCGACACGGCCGAAGCCGCGGCCCACGCCGCAATTGCGCACAGTGCGATAGACCACCCGTCCGTTGGGCCGCACGGTGCGGATCCGGCGGGTGACGCATTGCACGTTGTCCACGAGCGTCGGCGCTTCCAGCTGCTGAGCGCCGAAACGCGCCTGAGCCTCCTGCGGGGCCGCAAAGAAGCCTGCGCCGAGAGCAAGGGCGAAAGCGGGGAGAATGATGGCTCGCATGGTCCATTCCTTGTTATGAGAAGGGGCTGACGACAACGGCATGCTTATGCCATGGTTCCTGAAGCTGGAATGAACCCCTATGCCGTCCCGCGTTGCGATTCGCCCCGTTCAAGCCTCCGACGGCGCCGAGCTCGTTGCCGCCAACCTGGCGAGCATCGACCTCCACGAACCCTGGGTGTCGCCCTGCCGCGACCAGGCGAGCTTCCTCGGCTACCTCATGCGCTGCGACGGCGACCGGTCCATGGGCTTCATCGCCCGCGACCGGGAGAGCGGCAGGATCGTGGGCGTGGTGAATCTCAGCGAGATCGTGCGCGGCTTCTTCCAGAGCGCCTATATGGGCTATTACGGCATGGCCGGCATGACCGGGCGCGGCCTGATGGGCGAAGCCGTGGGCCTCGTGGTCGCCCATGCCTTCGGGGAGCTCGGCCTGCACCGGGTGGAGGCCAACATCCAGCCGGGCAACGAGCCCTCGCGGGCGCTCGTCAAAAGGCTGGGCTTTCGACAGGAGGGCTACTCGCCCCGCTACCTCAAGATCGACGGCGACTGGCGCGACCATGAGCGCTGGGCCGTGCTGTCGGAGGAATGGCGCGGCTGAGCCCGCTCAGAGAGCGCCGTCGAGCTTCTTCTGCAGGAAGAAGCGGCTGAACCCGGCCGGGTAGTCCTTGAGCTCGCCGAAAATCTCATAGCCCAAGCGCCGGTAGAGCGTGAGCGCACCGGGGTTGAGCGTATCGAGCCAGGCCGAATGGCAGCCGCGGCGCCGAGCCTCCTCCTCGGCCATAGCGACGAGCCTCGTAGCAAGTCCCATGCCCCGGAAGGCTTCGGGCACGAAGATCAGCTCGATGGCGAGCCATCCTCCGGCCGTGCGGCCCAGGAGGCCTCCGACAGGCTCGTCCCTGTCCGGGTCACGAATGGCGATGGCGAGGTCCTGGCCCGGCGGATGATTGGCGAACAGGGTCTTGTTGAACGCCCGCACCCCTTCCAGGACAACAGCCTGGAGCTCGGGATCAGGGTCCACAAATGCGATGACCGGCGCACCCGTCATCGGGAAAACCCGTACCGGCAAATCACGCGACAATCCGTTTCACGGCCTCGATCAGCACCCGCGCCGCCGCGTCCGCGTCCTCGACCGTAATCGACTCCGCCGGGTTGTGGCTGATGCCGCCCTTGCAGCGCACGAAGAGCATGGCGGAGGGGCAAAGATTGGCCATGGCGACCGCATCGTGTCCGGCGCCGGAGGCGAGGTGAAGCGGCTCGATGCCGAGGCTTCTCACCGCGTTTTCGAGTTGCCCGATGAGACCCTTGTCCATGGGCGTGGCGGGCGAATCCATGAACGGCTCGATGGAAAGATTCACGCCGCGCCGTTGGGCGGCGGCCTGGCATTCGGTGGTGATGTCCTGCACCATGGCTTGGCGCACCGCGTCGTCGGGCGCGCGCGCATCGAGGGTGAAGTCGACCCGCGCCGGGATCACGTTGATCGCGCCCGGCTGCACCTGGGCGACGCCGACGGTCGCCACCGTGTCGGTGCGGATGGAGCCCGCGCGCTCCACGATGCCGATCATCTCGGCCACCGCCGCCAGGGCATCGCGGCGCATATGCATGGGTACCGTTCCCGCATGGCCCGCCTCGCCGATCAAGGTGGCGCGGGCGCGGGTGATGCCGTTGATGGCCGACACGATGCCGACCGCCAAATCCTCCGCTTCGAGCTGCGGGCCCTGCTCGATATGCACCTCGAGATAGCCAAGAGTGCGGGCGGGATCGCGGGCGAGCGCCGCAGCGCCGTCGGGATCGCCGCCGAAGCGGACAAGCGCATCGCGAAGCGTGACGCCGTCCTGATCCTTCCCGTCGAGCCAAGCCGGGTTGAAGAGGCCCGCAAGGGCATGGGAGGTGGACAGATTGGTGGGGAAGCGCACGTTCTCCTCGTCCCCGAAGGCCACGACCTCGATGGGGCAGGCCGGCGCGATCCCCTGCCGGCGCAGGGCTTCGATTGCGACGATGCCGAGCACCACGCCGAGATTGCCGTCGTAGCGGCCCGCATCCACCACGGAATCGATATGGGAGCCGATGATGAGGGCAGGGGCGTCGGGATCGCTGCCTTCGATGCGGCCGATCACGGAGCCGAGGGCATCGATATGGGCGTTCAGGCCCGCCTCCTGCATCAGCCCCAAGGTGGCTTCCGCCGCCCTGCGGTGCGCATCGGAGAGATAAAGGCGCGTGAGGCGGCCGGGCTCGTCGCTGTGTTGGGCAAGCTCCTCGATCATCGCCATCACGCGGCGGCCGAGGGTGAGATTTGTCGGGTCTGTCATGGGCGCGAGAGTTTCAGGAACCGGGCCGCTTCGCAAGGGGAGAGCGGGCTAGTTCTCAAAAGCTTTCGCCGTTGGAGCTACCCGAAACCTCATCCTGCGAAGGTCGCGCCGCGAGGATTTCGAAGGAGAACCCGGTGCTCTCTGAGACATCCTCCGTCATCACCGGCCTTGTGCCGGTGATCCCGATCGGACATGCGCGCCGCTTCATGGAATCGAGATGGCCGTCCCCGGATCATGTCCGAGAACGGCCATGACGTGCGGAGGCTGTCCGCAACGCGTAGAAGCAGAAGATTCAAGCCGCCACGCCGAGCTTCTTCTGCAGGCTCGTGGACGATGTGGTGTATTGGAACAGCAGCCGCTTCTCGGGATACACGTAGCGATGCACCTTCTGCGCCGCGAGCGCGCCCTCGTGGAAGCCCGAGAGGATGAGCTTCAGCTTGCCCGGATAGGTGTTGATGTCGCCGATGGCGAAGATGCCCGGAACGTTGGTCTCGAACTTCTCCGTATCGACGGGGATCAGGTTCTCGTGCAGGTTCAGGCCCCACTCGCCGATGGGGCCGAGCTTCATGGTGAGCCCGAAGAAGGGCAGCATCACGTCGCAATCCACCAGGTGCTCCGAGCCGTCGTCCTTGCGGACCACAGCCCCTTCCAGCACGTGATTGTTGCCCTTGAGCGCGCTTACCTGGCCCAGATGCAGGTCCATGTCGCCGGCAGCGACCAGCGAGCGCATCTTCTCCACCGTATGGGGCGCGGCCCGGAAGGCGTCGCGGCGGTGAAGCAGGGTGAGGCGCTTGGCGATGGGCTGCAGGTTCACGGTCCAGTCGAGGGCGGAATCGCCGCCGCCGACGATGAGCACCTTCTTGTTCCGGAACATCTCCATCTTGCGCACCGCATAGAACACGCTCGTGCCCTCGTAGGCCTCGATGTTGTCGATCGGGGGCTTCTTGGGCTGGAACGAGCCGCCGCCGGCCGCGATGATCACCGCCTTGCAGGTGAAGGTGGTGCCGTTCTCGGAGGTCTTGACCCGGAAGAGCGGCGCCTCGGGCGTGCCCAGGACTTCCAGGCTTTCCACCATTTCGTTGAGGTGGAAGGTCGCGTTGAAGGGCTCGATCTGCGACATCAGGTTGTCGACGAGGCCCTGGCCCGTGACCATGGGAAAACCCGGAATGTCGTAGATCGGCTTTTCCGGGTACAGCTCGGCGCATTGGCCGCCCACCTTCGGCAGGATGTCGATGAGGTGGCATTTGATGTCGAGGAGGCCCAGTTCGAACACGGCGAACAGGCCCACGGGCCCGGCACCGATGATGACGACGTCGGTTTCGATATGGTCGGTCATGAACAGGCTCCTTCGAGACCCTTACAGGTCAGGTCTCTATCGTATTGGCAATGCAGCAGGATAAAGGTCACTCGCCGGTCGGCGCGAGGGTGACCTCCAGGCCGTCGAGTTCGGGGCTCCAGAGGATCTGGCAGGACAGGCGGGAATTCGGCTTGGTCACCACGGTGTCGAGCTGATCCTCTTCCTCGTCGGTGGCCGGATAGAGCTTGTCCACCCACCCCTCGGAGACGAAGACGTGGCAGGTGGCGCATTCGCAGGCTCCGCCGCACAGGCCCTCGATGGGCAGGCCCCAATCCCTGATGATCTCCATGACCCGCCAGCCCTCGACGGCTTCGAGAGTGTGGCGCTGGCCGGTCCGGTCGGTCACATGGATGACGCCCATGAAGCGGGAATTCCTTTGGGTAATTCGGGAAGATGGCGCGGCAGGCGCGCCCTGGGCTGCATATCGTCCTTTGAGCCCGTTCCGTCAACGGTTTAGCGTTGCCTTTATGGCCCGGGCCGGGGCGTCATGGTGGCGCTCTCAGACACCCAGCGTCTCCGCCCGCAGGGCCTCGTTCGCCATAAGCTCGGCCATGGAGCCCTGGAAGCGGATCTCGCCGCGCTCGATCACGCAGGCCCGGTCGCTGATGCCCGCCGCGAAGGCCCAGTTCTGCTCCGACAGCAGCACCGCCACGCCTTCCGCCTTCATGGCCCGGACCGCCTCGGCCATCATCTGGACGATCACCGGGGCAATGCCCTCGGAAGGCTCGTCGAGCAGGATGGCGTCCGGGTTGCCCATGAGGGTGCGGGCGATCGCCAGCATCTGCTGCTCGCCGCCCGACATCTGGTTGCCGCGCCGCCCGCGCATCTCGGCCAGATTGGGAAACAGCCGGAAAAGCCGCTCCGGCGTCCAGGGCGAGCGGCCTGCGCTGGCCTGCCTGCGGCCCGTCTCCAGGTTCTCCTCGACGGTGAGATCCGTGAAGATGCGCCGGTCCTCGGGCACGTAGCCCAGGCCCAGCCGGGCAATCTTGTAGGTGGGAAGGCTTCCGAGCGAGTGCCCCTTGAAGGTTGCCTGCTTGGCTGACGCGGAGACCAGCCCCATGATCGCCTTGAGGGTGGTGGTCTTGCCCGCCCCGTTGCGGCCGACCAGGGCCATGACCTCGCCGGCCTGAAGCCGGAAGGTGAGGTCGAACAGCACCTGGGCGCGGCCATAGAAGGCGCAGAGGTTCCAGACTTCCAGAAGCGGCGTGCTCATGCGGAGCTCACCCCTGTCGGTGGCTCAAGGGCGTGCTCGTCCCCCAGATAGGCGCACCTGACCTGCTCGTTCTGGCGAATCTCGTCCGGGGTCCCGGCGGCGATGATCTGGCCGCGCAGGAGAACGAGCACCCGGGCCGCGTGGCCGAAGACCACATCCATGTCATGCTCGGTAAAGAGAACGCCGATCCCTTGCGAGGCTGCGATGGAGGCGGTCAGGTCCATCAGCGCCGCCCGTTCGCGGGGCGCCATGCCGGCGGTGGGCTCGTCCATGAGGAGGAGCTTGGGCTGACCCGCCAGGGCGATGGCCAGTTCCACCCGTTTCACGTCGCCATAGGCGAGCGACGAGCAGGGAGCGTCCGCGGCCTCCGCCATGCCGACCTGGGAGAGGAGCTCCAGGGCCTTGTCCCGGTGGCGCTCCCGGGCCGGGGTCCAGAGCCCGTTGCTGTTCCGGTGGCAGCTGATCAGCGCCATCTGGACGTTTTCGGCAGCGCTCATGGAGAGAAATGTCTGCGCCACCTGGAAGGTGCGGCCCACGCCCCGGCGGAAGCGCTTCTGCGGCGAGGCGGCGGTGATATCCTGCCCGTCCAGCAGAACACGGCCCTGATCCGGGCGGAGCTGGCCGCCGACCATGTTGAACACGGTGGACTTGCCGGCGCCGTTGGGACCGATGATGGCGAGCATCTCGCCGCGCTCCACCGTGAACGCCACGTCGCGGGCCGCCACCACGCCGCCGAACGATTTGTGCAGGCCCTGGACGGACAGAAGCGTCATGCCCGCTCCTCCCGCCAGTAGCGAATTGTGCCGACGAGGCCTCGCGGAAAAATCAGCACCATGGCGATGATGCTCAGGCCGAGCAGCAGCCGCCAGAACGGCGTGAGCGGCATGATCAGATCCCGCAGGAAGTGCAGCACGCCCGCGCCCACGAGCGGGCCCGTCACGGTCTGGATGCCGCCGAGGAGCAGCATGGTGAGGGCATCCACGGAGGTGGAGATGCCGAGCAGGCTCGGGTCGACGGAGCCGCGGGAGAAGGCGTAGATGCCGCCCGCGAGCCCCGCGGCGGCGCCCGAGATCACGAAAGCGAGCCAGCGGTGCTGGCGCACTTTCAACCCGATGGCCTCGGCGCGGGCTTCCGAGTCGCGGGCTGCGCGCAATGCATAGCCGAAGGGCGCGTCGATGATGCGCCGGAGAAGGAAGACCGCCACCACCGTCACCGCGAGCGTCAGGAGGTAGTAGGGCACAGGTCCGCTCGCCCAGCCTGACGGCCAGACGCCGACGATGCCGTTGTCGCCGCCTGTCACCTCCACCCACTGGAAGGCGACCGCATAGAGGATCTGCGCGGCGGCGAGCGTCATCATGGCCAGATAGATGCCCGACAGGCGCACCACGAAGGCGCCGATCAGCGCCGCGCCCAAAGCGGCGAGACACAACCCGAGAGGCAGGGCCGCCTCCATGGACGCGCCGTACCATTTGACCGCCAGCGCAGCGCCGTAGGCGCCAAGGCCGAAGAAGGCCGCATGCCCGAAGCTCACGAGGCCGCCGACGCCGATGAGAAGCTGCAGGCTGAAGGCGAAGAGCGCGAAGATCAGGATCTCGGTTGCCACCTTCAGGAGGTAGGCATCGCCCACCAGGGGCAGGCAGGCGAGCGCTGCGATCGCGATCCATGCGGCGAGCGTGCCACGGGGCATGCGCTTGTGGCTTGCAATGCCCACCGCATGGGTTCCGCCGATCACCTCGGCACGCCCGAAGAAGCCGTAGGGCCGGACCGCCAGCACCACGGCCATGAGCAGGAACACCACGACGAGGGTGCTTTTGGGAAAGATCAGGATGCCGAAGGCCTGCAGCTGCCCGATGATGAGGGCCGCAAGAAACGCCCCCGGCACGCTGCCCATGCCGCCCACCACCGTGACCACGAAGGCCTCCGCGATGATCGACAGGTCCATGCCGGTGTTGGCGGACACGCGCGGGATCTGGAGCGCGCCGCCGAGGCCTGCGAGAAAAGCGCCGAGAAACAGCGTGCCGGTAAACAGCATCGCCTGGTTGACGCCAAGCGACGCCACCATGTCGCGATCCTGCGTTGCCGCGCGCACGAGAACGCCGAAGCGCGTCTTGCGCAGGAGCAGCCAGACCAGCCCCAGAACCACGGGGCCTGCGGCGATCAGAACGAGCTCATAGGACGGGAAGCGCCGGCCGAGGATCTCGACGGGCGCGCGCAAACCCGGCGCGCGGGGCCCCAGGATGTCCTGCGGACCGAAGACCTGCACCACCAGATCCTGCACCACGAGCACGACCCCGAAGGTGGCGAGCAGCTGGAAGAGTTCCGGCGCGCCGTAGATGCGGCGCAGCAGCAGAACCTCGATGAGGACGCCGATGAGCCCGACGATGAGAGCCGAGGCCAGAATGCCGGCCCAGAATGTCGCTGGCCCAAAGGAGAGTTCGAGCAGGCGCGGCACCAGGGTCGCGGCCGTGTAGGCGCCGATCATGTAGAGCGAGCCGTGCGCGAAGTTCACGATCCTGGTGACGCCGAAGACAATGGTCAGGCCGCAAGCGGTGATGAAGAGCGAGGAGGCGCTGGACAGGCCGCTGAGCGCCTGAACGGCCAGGAAGGCGGGGTCCATTCCTTACCCTCCCCTTGAGGGGGAGGGTCGGCCATCAGGCCGGGGTGGGGTGGGAAGCGCAAGCGCCTCCGATTGGGGCGAGCCATACAGAGCCGCGTAAATGGTGTCGAGAACGCCGTTCATGTTCTCGGTCAACTCGGCGTTCCAGAAGCGGACCACGCGGTAGCCTTCGCTTTCGAGCCATCGGGTTCGATGTTCATCTTTGATGGCGATATCATCTTGCGAATGATGACCGCCGTCGAGTTCGATGATAAGGCGGGCCTTCAGGCAAGCGAAGTCGGCCACATAGGGACCAATCGGCACCTGTCGCCGGAAGTGACTGCCGTAGACAGGAATGTTCTTCAGCGCGCGCCAGAGAACCTGCTCCGGCCCGGTGTCATTCGAGCGGAGCTGCTTTGCTCTTTCGCGTCTGAAGCGGCTGATATTCGACATGCCTGGTTTTCTGTTGTGGTACCACCCCACCCCGACCTGCGGTCGACCCTCCCCCTCAAGGGGAGGGTGAGGGCGCGTCTAATCCTTCCGAACCGCTTTGACCTCGGCCTCGGTGGGCATGAACGAGGCGCCGTCCTTGTAGGTCCAATCCGTCATGCCGCCGGAAGCGCCCTTGAGCACCAGCTTGCCGACCCAGGCGCCCATGGTGGACTGGTTGTCGAGACCGCGCATGGTGACGGGGCCGGCGACGGTGTCGAACTTCGCGTCCTCAAGCGCCTTGATGAGAGCCTCGGACTCGACCGAGCCCGCGCGCTCGATGGTGTCGCGGATCATGGTGACGACCATGTAGCCGAGGAGCGAGCCCAGGCGCGGGGTGTCGTTGTACTTCGCCCGGTAGGCGTCCACGAAGGCCTTGTGCTTGGGCTCCGTGATCTCGTCCCAAGGGTAGCCGGTCACGGTCCAGCCCTCGGGCACCTCGTCCTTGAGGGGCAGGAGCCATTCGGGCTCGCCGGTGAGGAGCGAAAGCACCGTGGCGTCCTCGAAGAGGCCGCGGGTGTTGCCCTCGCGCACGAACTGGGTGAGGTCGGGGCCGAAGAGCACGTTGAAGATGCCGTCGGGCTTGGCCTGCTCGATGGCGGACGCCGTGGCGCCCGCCTCGATCTTGCCCAGCGCCGGGTACTGCTCGGCGACGATCTGGGCTCCCGGAACCCGCTCCTGGATCAGGCGCTTGAACACGGCGGCCGCCGACTGGCCGTATTCGTAGTTCGGCGCGACGATGGCCCAGCGCTTGGCGCCGGAGGCCTTCGCCTGGTCCACCAGCATGCCCACCTGCATGAAGTTGTTGGGCCGGATGCGGTAGGTGTAGCGGTTGCCCTGCGCCATGGTGACGGCGTCCGTCAGGGGCTCGGCCGCGATGTAGACGATCTTCTTCTGGTTGGCGTAGTCCGCCATGGCCACGCCCACATTCGACAGGAACGAGCCGAAGAGCAGGGAGACGCCCTCGCGGGTCACGAGCTCGTCGGCCACGCGGGTAGCGCTGCCCGTGGTGGCACCGTCGTCGCGGGAGACGATCTCGAGCTTGCGGCCGAGCACGCCGCCCTTGGCGTTGATTTCCTCGACGGCCAGTTGCCACCCGTTGCGGTAGGGCACGGTGAAGGCCGCCCATTGCGCATAGGAGTTCAGCTCGCCGAGCTTGATCGGAGGCTGCTGCGCCTGGGCCGCCGGTGCTCCAAGGGGGGCTCCAAGCGCGAGCGCCGCTCCAAGAGCCAGCCAGCGGATCGTCGATGTCTTCGCCATTGCGCGTTCCTTAGCCTGAGAACCTGCGAGGATGTAGGGCCTACGGGGGCGGGAAGAAAGGCCAAACTGTCAAGGTTCGCCATTTCCTGCCTTGCTCCCGATGCTCATCTTCTCCACTGGCGCGTCGTTGATCGCGGGCCCTGAGGGCCGCGTCAGCGAAAACCGGGTCCACTTTTCCGCACGATGCGCTAGGAGAGAATGACACATTCGCCGTCCGTTCGTTCCCTCACCCCGCATTCTCACCTTGGCAGGCCCATGCTTCTCGACCGCGACCCCGCACATGCCTTCATGCCTTACCCGGCCGTTCCCGTCCCCCACGCCCCGAGCGGGCCGCTGTCGGGGCTGAGTTTCGCCGCCAAGGACCTCTTCGACGTGGCGGGCTACCCGACGAGCGCGGGGTCGCCCCACATGCTCGCCCTGTCGGGCATCAAGACCCGGACGGCGCCCACCGTCCAGAGGCTGCTCGATGCGGGCGCCAGCCTTGCGGGCAAGACCATCACGGACGAGCTCGCCTTCTCCATGAGCGGCAAGAACGCCCATTTCGGCACCCCGGTGAACGGCGGCGCTCCCGATCGCATTCCCGGCGGCTCGTCGTCGGGCTCGGCTGCCGCCGTCTCGAACGGCTTATGCGATTTCGCGCTCGGCACCGATACGGGCGGCTCCGTGCGGGCGCCGGCCAACCATTGCGGCCTCTTCGGTATCCGGCCGACCCATGGCCGGGTCAGCCTCGAACTCTGCCACGACCTTGCGCCCTCCTTCGATACGTGCGGGTATTTCACCCGCGACGGCGCAACCTTCGTTCGCGTCGGGGAGGTGCTGCTCGGGGCCGACAGCCAGCCCCTGCCGGACACCCCGCGGGTTCTGCTGGCAAGGGATGCTTTCGCCCTCCTGGCAGAGGAGGTGAAGGAGGCGCTTGCGCCCGCCCTTCGGCGAGCCGAGGCTGTGCTGGGACAGTCTGAAGAGGTGGAGGTGGCCACGGAAGGGTTCACCTCCCTGTACTGGGCCATGCGCCACATCCAGAGCCGGGAGGCCTGGACCGTGGACGGGCCGATGATCGAGCGCTACCGGCCGCCCCTCGGGCCAGGGGTCGCGGACCGGTTCGAATTCTCAAGAGCGGTGACGGACAGCCAGGTGGCCGAAGCCCAAGAGGTTCGCGCGGCCTTCCGCGAGCGGTTCGGCGCGCTTCTGGGGGGCGATGCGGTGCTGATCCTGCCGACCATGCCCGACATCGCGCCCCTTCTCTCGGAAAGCGACGATGCCCTCAACGACTACCGCAACAATGCCCTGAACCTGCTCTGCCTGTCGGTCCTGTCAGGGTTGCCCCAGGTTTCGATCCCGCTCGCCTCACGGTCCGGGGCGCCCCTGGGACTGTCGCTCATGGGGCCTGCCGGGTCGGACCTGAGCCTTGCTGCCCTGGCGCGGCGAATCGCAGAGACGCCTGCGGCCTGAGGGGACCCATCGCGCCCGGCCGGAGTTACCGGCAAGGCGCGATGCCGAACAAACCGCGTCACGAGGGGAGAAGCCATGACCCATCCAGCCGTTCATCCGGAAACGCCCCATGTGGCGGTGGCCAGCGCCTGCGTGCTCGGCGAAGGGCCCGTCTGGGACCACCGCTCCGGCACGCTCTTCTGGGTCGACATCAAGAACCCCGGCATCTGGCGCTACCGGCCGGAGGCCAAGGAGCATTTTCGGGTCGATACGCCCGAGCGGGTGGGTTTTGTCGCCTTGACGCCCGACCCGGAAGTGGTCGTCGCAGGCTTAAAATCGGGCCTTGCCCGCTTCAATCTCACCACAGGCGCCGTGCAGCCCATCGTCTCGCCCGACAAGGACAAGCCGAGCAACCGCATCAACGACGGGCTTGTGGGCCCGGACGGCGCAGTCTACTTCGGCACCATGGACGACGAGGAGGAGACCGCCTCCGGCGCCTTCTGGCGCTGGGACGGCAAGGAGCTGACCCAGTTCCACTCCGGCATCGTCGTCACCAATGGCCCTGCCTTCAGCCCCGATGGACAGAGGATCTATGCCACCGACACGACGGGCCAGACTATCTATGCCCTCGATGACGGCGGTGGCCGGATCGGGCAGCCCAGCCCCTTCGTGCGTTTCGAGGAGGGCTGGGGGCACCCGGACGGCATGGCCGTCGATGCGGAAGGTTTCGTGTGGGTCTGCCACTGGGGCGCGTCCCGCATCACCCGCTTCGCGCCTGACGGCACGGTCGAGCGCACGGTGTCCGTGCCCACAGCCCAGGTGACGAAATGCGCCTTCGGGGGCCCGGACCTCACCACGCTCTACATCACCACGGCCGCCATCGGCCGCGACCCGCATATCGACGTGATGGCAGGCCACCTGTTCAAGGTCGAGACCGGGGGCATTCGCGGGCTGAGAACCAACATTTTCGAGGGGTAGGATCATGACGCTTGAGCGCTTCGGCTCCGTCGGGGGCCAGGATGTCCTGCAGGTCACGCTGACCGGGCCCGATGGGATGACCATGAAGGTCCTGACCTGGGGAGCCGTGGCGCGGGATCTCGTCGTCCCGTCCGCCGCCGGCCCGCAAAGGGTAGTGCTGGGCCTCAACTCCGTCGAGGACTACGTCGCCCATTCGCCTTACTTCGGCGCCATCGTCGGTCGCCATGCCAACCGCATCGGGCAGGCCCGCTTCACCCTGAACGGCGAGACCCACATCCTCGATGCCAACGAGGGCGAGAACCAGCTTCACGGCGGCACGATGGGCTTCGGCACGCGGCTCTGGAGCATGGTGGATCACACCGCCTCCAGCGTCACCTTGAGCCTCGTGTCCGAGGACGGCGACATGGGCTATCCGGGCCGGCTGCGGGCCACCTGCACCTACACGCTCCTGGGGTCCTCCCGGCTGCGGATCGAGCTCGAGGCGACCTGCGACCGCCCGACGCCGGTCAACCTCACCACGCACGGCTATTTCAACCTCGATGGGAGCCCCGACATCTCGTCCCATCGGCTGATGATCGCAGGCGACTACATCACGCCGACCCGGCCCGATCTCATTCCCACAGGCGAGATCACGGCGGTGGCCGGCACGGATTACGACTTCACCGCCTCACGGCCGATCCATGGGGCGCAGCACACCCTCTACGACACCAACTATGTCCTGCGCGGGCCCTATGGGGAACTCCGCCACGCTGCGACCCTGGAATCGCCCACGAACGGCCTGTCCATGGAGCTCTGGACCACGGAGCCCGGCGTTCAGTTCTACGACGGTCACCTGCTCGACATGCCGGTGCAGGGCTTGAGCGGCGCCCGGTATGGTCGCCATGGGGGGCTTTGCCTGGAGCCGCAGCGCTTCCCCGACAGCCCCAATAATGCCCATTTTTCCGCGTCTATCTTGGTACCGGGGCAGGTCTCTCGACAAATCAGCGAGCTGCGGTTCGCTCGCTGATCCAAAGGGCTTTGTCTGGGAACTTTGCCCCAGCGTGGCCGTTGCTCTTTGTAGGCGTTGCGTATCCGGACAAACACGAACCAAGAAGGGACATTCCCCATGCCGGTGCTCGATGCGAAAGCCCTGGAGATCGATTCGAAAGGAATGGCTTTCCTCAAGAGCGTACTGTGTCCTCGTCACTCTTCCGAGGTAACTCCGAAGAAGATGACGCGCATCGGCAAGATCCGCTTTCACATGATGAAGCGGTCACGGGATCTCGTCGCTTCGACGATTTGACGGGCCTTTCAGGCCCGCCACCCTTCCCCGTCGTTTTCAGGCCGCCAGTCCGCGCTTGGCCAGGAGTGCGTCCGCCGTGGGCAGGCGTCCGCGGAAGGCCGTATAGGCCTCGGCCGGGTCGCGCAGGTTGCCGGCCGAATAGATGAAGCGCTTCAGCTTGTCGGCCATCTCCCGGTTGAAGGCGTCGCCCGTCTCCTCGAAGGCCGTGAACGCATCCGCGTCGAGAACCTCCGACCAGAGATAGCTGTAGTAGCCTGACGAATAGCCGTCGCCCGAGAACACATGCGTGAAATGCGGCGTGCGGTGGCGCATGATGATCTCGCGCGGCATGCCGATCCTGTCCAGGGTCTCCTTCTCGAAAGCCGCTGTGTCGAGGTTGCTCAGATCCCCCCTGCGGTGCAACTCCAGATCGACGAAGGCGGAGGCCAGATATTCCACCGTGGCGAAGCCCTGGTTGAAGTTGCGCGCGGCCATCAGGCGTTCGAGCAGCTCCTCCGGAATCGGCTCGCCGGTCCGGTAATGGGTTGCGTAGCGGCGCAGGATGTCGGGCTGCGACAGCCAGTGCTCGTAGAGCTGCGACGGCAGTTCCACGAAGTCCGTCGACACGCTGGTGCCGGCGAGCAGCGGATAGGTCACGTTGGAGAGCAGGCCGTGCAGGCCATGGCCGAACTCGTGGAACAGGGTGCGCGCGTCGTCGAAGCTCAGGAGCGACGGCTCGCCCGCGCCGCCCTTGGCGAAGTTCATCACGTTGACGATGATGGGACGGACATCCCCGGTGAGCCTTTCCTGCGAGCGGAAGGCGCTCATCCATGCGCCGCTGCGCTTGGAGCCCCGTGCGAAATAATCGCCGATAAAGGTGCCCACATGGGCGCCGTCCGCATCCACGACCTGCCAGGCCCGGATATCGGGATGATAGCGCGGAAAGTCCTGCAGCTCCTGGAAGCTCAGGCCGAACAGCCGGTGCGCCGTCTCGAAGGCGGCTTCGATGATGCGGTCGAGCTGGAAATACGGCTTGATCGTCGCCTCGTCGAGGTTGTGGCGCGCCATGCGCACCTGATCGGCATAGTAGCGCCAGTCCCACGGCTCGATGGCGATGTTGTCGCCTTGTGCCTGCGCCTGGGCTTGGAGATCGTCGCGCTCCTCTTCCGCACGGGCGCGAGCCGGTGCCCAGACGTCGTTCAGGAGCTTGAGCACGTTGTCGGGCGTCTTTGCCATGGTGTCGGCGAGTTTGAAGTCGGCGAAGGTCTCATAGCCCAGAAGCCTTGCCCGCTCGGCGCGCAAGGCCGCCGTCTCGGCAATGATGGCCTTGTTGTCGGTGGAACCATTCGTGTCGCCCCGCGCCGCCCAGCCCTTGAAGGCCTGCTCGCGCAGGTCCCGCCGCTTGGAGAATTGAAGGAAGGGCTCGATGCTGGAGCGGGACAGGGTGATCGCGTGCTTGCCCTTCAGGCCGCGCTCCTCCGCCGCCTGAGCGGCCGCTTCGCGCAGGAACGACGGCAGGCCTTCTAGATCCGCCTCGCCGTCGAGAACGAGCTGATAGGACCGCTCGTCCGCCAGCACGTTCTGCGAAAATTGCGTGCCGAGGCTCGCCAGGCGCTCCGTGATGGCGGCGAGCCGCTTCTTCTCCTCCGGGCCGAGCTTCGCGCCGGCGCGCACGAAGATGGTGTGATAGCGGTCGAGAACACGGGCCTGCTCCGGGCTCAGGCCCAGGCTTTCGCGGTCCCTGTAGAGCGCTTCGACACGCCTGTAGAGCGCCTCGTTCATGAAGATGCTGTTGCGGTGCTTGGCGAGGATGGGCGCCATCTCGCGCTCCACCGCCTGGATCGCATCGTTGGTGTGCGATCCGGCGAGATTGAAGAACACCCCGCCAACCTTCTTGAGCGTCTGGCCGCTCCGCTCCAGCGCCTCGATGGTGTTGGCAAAGGTGGGAGCCCCCGCGTCGCTCGCGATGGCGGCGATCTGCGCTTGCTGCTCGGCCAGCGCCCGGTCGAAGGCAGGTTTGTAATGCTCCGGCGCGATGCTCTCGAAGGGAGGAAGGCCGAAGGGGCCGGTCCATTGCCCGAGAAGGGGATTGCCTGAAAGAGCTGCGTCGGATGCCGTCATGATCGCTCCTGCCGTTCGATCGAAGGGGCCTGACTCTTAATCGCGTCAGCCGCCCGCGGGAAGGGGGCTTGAGCCCGACGCGGCATGCGCGCCGTTCAGATGACGCTGCATGAAGGCCAGAGCCCTGCGGGTGGCATCGTCCTCGGCGGCTCCCCGGAAGCCGTGCCCTTGGCCGGGATAGACCTTGATCTCATGCGGCACGTTCTGCTGGCGCAGCAGCGCCTCGACCGCATAGGCGTTCGCCACCGGCACGATGGGATCGGCCGAGCCGTGGAGCACCAGGGTCGGCGGCAGGCGCGACGTGGTGGCGATGGCGCCCTGGGGAAGGGGGCCGAAATAGTTCACGAGCGCCTTCACGCGCCGGTCCGTGCTCGACACGGCAAGGCCCAGGGCCGCCCCCAGCGAGATGCCGACGACGCCGATGCGGTTGGGATCCGCGCCCGGATGGCCGGCCGCGAAGGACACCGCATCCTGCACCGTGCTCATCCAGGGCCTGAAGTTCTGGAACATGGTGCTGAAGGAGGCGCGCCTCTCGCCCGTACGGTCGAGATAGTGCACCAGATGAACCTGGTAGCCCGCGGCGGCGACGTCCCGAGCCGCCTTGCGGTACTGGGTGTTGCCGCTCAAGCCGTCCGCGCCATGAAGCATGAGCACGGCGGGGCGCGGCGCGGAGCCGGGCATCTGAAAAGTATCGACGGCAATGGTCTTGCCCCCGCTCTTGAACGTGTTGCGCTGTTCGGTGACTGACATTGGAGTTGGCTTCGTCTGTTGAGCATGAACGGCCGGAGAGACAGCAAGGGCTGCGGCGGCCAGAAGGTTGCGTCTGGTGATCGGCATGGGGTGTGGCGTCGCTGGGCGGGATTGTCGGGATGCTCTTGAGATGGGGGCGCTTCCGGGCTGTCACAGATGGCAAAAGGTCCCAGGATTTCCAGCAGATAAGCTTTATGGCCACGCTCAAGGATCGTTTGTGGTTCGAGCACGTTGTTTGCAGGCGAGATCCTCTCGCGCCCAACAGAGATCGACCGAATGCGCCCCGCACCCGTGCCACCTCCGGAGACAGAGATCGAGCCTCCAGGCGTTCCGGGCCTCTCCGGATTGCTGACCCTGACGGTGGCCGTGGTCGTGCTGGCTGCGCTCTATGTGGGGCGGGACGTGTTCCTGCCCGTCGTGATGGCGATCCTGCTGGCCTTCGTGCTGGCGCCCTTCGTGGACCTGATGCGCAAATGGCACCTGGGCCGCGTGCCGTCCGTGATCGTTGCCGTCGTCGTCGCTCTCGGGATCATTCTTTCGCTGGGTGGGGTCATCGGCTTCCAGGTGGCGGGCCTTGCCACCGACCTTCCCCGCTATCAGAGCACCATCCAGGATAAGGTCGGCTCCTTGAGGGAGGGCTCGCTCGGGAAGCTTCCGGGGATTCTGAAGGATTTCGGCCGCCGGTTCGATCAGGCGGTCGCCGAGCCGCCGCCGGAACAGGCGCCCGCCTCCCCCAGCACGGCCGTACCGCCGCCCGAGGAGCCGAGGCCCATGGCCGTGGAGGTCCATGAGCCGGACCCGACGCCGGCTCAGATGGCCAGGAACCTCCTGCTGCCCCTTCTGGAGCCGCTGGCGACCACGGGCATCGTTTTCGTGGTGCTGGTGTTCATCCTGATGCAGCGGGAAGACCTGCGCGACCGGATGATCCGCCTGTTCGGGGCGAGCGACCTGCACCGCACCACGGCCGCCATGGACGATGCGGCGCGGCGGCTCAGCCGATATTTCCTGATTCAGCTCGGCCTGAACGCGTCCTTCGGGGTCGTTGCCACGATCGGGCTGTGGCTGATCGGCGTGCCGAGCCCGATCCTGTGGGGGGTGTTCGCGGCCCTGATGCGCTTCGTGCCGTATATCGGCTCTTTCCTCGCCGCCGTGCCGCCGATCCTGCTCGCGGCCGCCGTCGATCCGGGCTGGTCCATGGCCCTGATGACCATTGCCCTGTTCGGGATAGGCGAGCCCCTGATGGGCCACGTGGTCGAGCCCGTCGTCTATGGCCAGAGCACCGGTCTTTCGCCCTTTGCGGTTGTCATCTCGGCTATCTTCTGGACCTGGATGTGGGGCCCGGTGGGCCTTCTCATCGCAACGCCCCTGACGCTATGCCTCGTGGTGCTGGGACGGCATGTGGAGCGGCTCGAGTTCCTGGATGTGCTGCTCGGCGACAGGCCGGCCCTGACGCCTGCCGAAAACCTCTACCAGCGCATGCTCGCGGGCGATCCTGACGAGGCCCTGGAATCGGCCGAGATCCTGCTGAAGGAGCGCTCGCTCACCTCCTATTACGATGAGGTCGCCCTGAGAGGGCTTCAGCTTGCCGCCAACGACGCGACCCGTGGGGTTCTGACTCAGCGTCAGCTGGAGCAGGTCAAGGATGTGATCAGGGCCCTGGTTCTGGATCTGAGCGGCCACGAGGACGTGGAGCCGAAGCCCCAGGATACCAAGGACGAACCGGTTGCGGCTCCCGCCAGCGAAAAGCCCGCCAACAAGGGGCCAGCGGTGACGGAGCCAATGCCGCCGGCAAGCCCGCTTCCGGAAGCCTGGAGAGCGGCCGGCGCCATCCTGTGCGTTGCCGGCCGCGGCCCCCTGGATGAGGCTGCCTCCGAGATGCTGTCGCAACTCCTGAACAAGCACGGGCTGGGCACCCGGGTGATACCCCATGAGGCCGTCTCGCGCCGGGAGATCTTCAACCTCGACATGACCGGGGTGCAGATGGTCTGCATCAGCTACCTGGAGATCAGCGGCACGCCCGCTCATCTGCGTTACCTGCTGCGGCGCCTGAAGAAGAAAGCCAAGGCGCCGACCCTTGTGGGTCTTTGGCCCGCGGAGGACGCGGTGTTGAAGAGCGAGTCGATGCGCGCCACGCTGGGCGCCAATTACTACGTCTCGTCCCTGCGGGACGCCGTGGTGCAGTGCCTGAAGGTGGCGAGCGGCGAGGAGAAGCTGCCGGAGCCCGCCAATTCAACGGCATCAGAGGGAGCAACGGCAGCCAGGCGACTGCCATTGCCTGCCTAGCGAGTCGCGCGGCCCCGGAGGGCCGCACGATGCGATGCTTGAAGCATGATGCATCGGATGGATCCCAAAAGTGACGCCACTTTTGAGTCCGGTGCTTCAGCGGGCCTCAGGCCGCTTCCTTCAGGAAATTCTCGGCATAGTGGCAGGCCACCTGCCGTCCGTCGAGTTCCCGCAGAGCCGGACGCTCCACCTTGCAGCGCTCGGTCACATAAGGGCAGCGGGTCGAGAACACGCAGCCCTTCGGCGGGTTGAGCGGCGAGGGCAGCTCCCCTTTCAGGATGATGCGCTTGCGCTTCACGCCGGTGATGCCGGGAGTGGAGGACAGGAGCGCCTGCGTGTAGGGGTGCAGGGGACGCGCGTAGATCTTTTCCTTAGGGCCGTGCTCGACCGCGTGTCCCAGATACATGACCAGCACGTCATGGGCGATGTGCCGGACCACGCCGAGATCGTGCGAGATGAACAGATAGGCAAGGCCCATCTCCTCCTGCAGATCGGCCAGAAGGTTGAGCACCTGCGCCTGGATCGACACGTCGAGCGCCGAGACCGGCTCGTCCGCCACCACGAGCTTGGGCGAGAGCATCAGGGCGCGCGCAATGGCGATGCGCTGACGCTGGCCGCCCGAGAACATGTGCGGGTAACGGCCGTAGTGCTCCGGCCGCAGGCCCACCTTCGCCATCATGGCGCGCGCCCGTTCCGTCCGCTCGGCACCCGAGAGCTTGGTGTTGATCGCAAGAGGCTCCTCCAGGATCGTGCCCACCTTCTTGCGCGGGTTGAGCGAGCCGTAAGGATTCTGGAAGACGAACTGCACCATCCGGCGCAGGTCCTTGGCATAGTTCGCCGGCGGGTTGACCGCATCAATGCCGTCGAGGGTGAGCTGACCCTCGGTCGGTTTTTCGATGAGCGTCACCATGCGTGCGAGCGTGGACTTGCCGCAGCCGGATTCGCCCACCACGGCCAGGGTCTTGCCGGGCTCGATGGCAAAGGAGATGCCGCCCACCGCCTGCAGGTTGCCGGGCTCCTTGAACAGGCCGCGCTTGATTTTGTAGACCTGCCTCAGGCCTTTGGCTTCGACAACGGGAGCGCTCACGACGCAGCCTCCGTTCCAACGGGATGATCGTGGTTGATGGCGGCGCTCCGGTTCGGATCGCCGAGCGGATAATGGCAGCGGATGTGGCCGCCGGCCCAAGGCTTCAGGGCCGGGCGCACGGTGCGCGAATGCTCGGTGGCATAGGCGCAGCGCGGGCTGAACAGGCAGCCTTTCGGGCGGTCGTAGAGGCCCGGCACCACGCCGGGGATCGTCGCCAGCCGCCCGCCTTCGCTGCGCTCGGGGAGCGCGGCGAGAAGCGCTGCGGTGTAGGGGTGCTGCGGCGAGGCGAAGAGGTCGGCGGCGGAGCGCTCCTCCATGATCTGTCCCGCATACATCACCATCACGCGCTGGGCGGTGTCGGCCACCACGCCCATGTTGTGCGTGATCATGACCAGACCCATGTTGCGCTCCTTCTGGAGCGAAATGAGCAGGTCGAGGATCTGCGCCTGGATGGTCACGTCGAGAGCGGTGGTGGGCTCGTCGGCGATGAGCAGCTTCGGGTTGCAGGCAATCGCCATCGCGATCATCACGCGCTGGTTCATGCCGCCCGAGAGCTGGTGCGGATAGGCCGACAGGCGGCTTTCCGGCGAGGGGATGCCAACCTGGCCGAGAAGCTCGACGGCCCTGCGTTCAGCCGCCTTCCGGTCCATGCCCTCGTGCAGGCGCAGGGTTTCCGTGAGCTGGAAGCCGACCGTGAAGGACGGGTTCAGGCTCGTCGTCGGCTCCTGGAAGATCATCGCGACGTCTTTGCCGGTGAGCTTGCGCCGGTCCTTGTCCGAGATCGTCAGGAGGTCGCGGCCGTTGAAGGCGAGCTTGTCGGCGCGCACGCGGCCGGGGAAGGGGATGAGGCCCATGAGGGCCAGCATCGTGACGCTTTTGCCGGAGCCGGACTCACCCACGACGCCGAGAACCTCGCCCTCTTCGAGCTTGAGGCTTACGCCGTCCACGGCCCGCATGATGCCGCCTTGGGTCGGGAATTCGACCGACAGGTTTTCAATTTCAACAAGAGCCATGATCAGCGCTTCAGTTTGGGATCGAAGGCGTCGCGAAGTCCGTCGCCCAGAAGGTTGAAGGCAAGCACCGTGATGAGGATCGCCAGTCCGGGGAAGGTGACGACCCACCAAGCGCGGAGAACGAACTCGCGGGCATCGGCCAGCATGGTGCCCCATTCAGGCGATGGAGGCTGCGCACCGAGGCCGAGGAAGCCCAGGGCCGCGGCGTCGAGGATTGCCGTCGAGATGCCGAGCGAGGCCTGCACGATGAGAGGCGCGGTGCAGTTCGGCAGCACCTCCCTGAACATCAGGCGCGTGGTGCCGGCGCCGCTCACGCGGGCGGCCGTCACGTAGTCCTTCGAGGTTTCGGTGATCACCGCCGCGCGGGCAAGGCGCACGTAATGCGGCAGGATCACGAGCGCCACCGCCAGCATGGCGTTCATGAGGCCGGGGCCCAGCACCGCCACGATCACGATGGCGAGCAGCAGGCTCGGCAGCGTGAGGATGATGTCCATCAGGCGCATGATGAAGATCTCGGTCAGGCCGCGGAAGAAGCCTGCGACGAGGCCGAGCACGGTGCCGACCGCGATGGAGATCGCCACCACCACGATGCCGATGAGGAGCGACAGCTGCGCCCCGTAGATCAGGCGGGACAGGATATCGCGGCCGATGGGATCCGTGCCGAGCGGGTAGGCGATGGATCCGCCCTCCTGCCAGAACGGCGGCTTCAGGGCGATGGTGGTGTTGGTGATGTTCGGGTCGTGGGGAGCGATCACGTCGGCCAGCAGCGCGAGGAGCACGACGGCCACGATGATCACGAGACCCGCGACGGCGCCATGGTTGGCGCTGAAATAGCCCCAGAACTCGCGCAGGGGGTGAGGGGGGGTGGCCGTCGGCGAAGCGACGGCCGGAGCTTCCATGGTTTCAGTGGTCATCGCGTATGCCTGATGCGAGGATTGATGAGGCCGTAGGCGAGGTCGACGAGAAGGTTCACGCTCATCACCACCACGCCGAGCAGCAGGGCGCCGCCCTGGAGCACGGGATAGTCGCGGCGGAAGATGGCGTCGATAAGCCATTTGCCGACGCCGGGCCATGAAAAGATCGTCTCGGTGAGGATGGCGCCCGTGAACAGCACGCCGATCTGCAGGCCGATCACGGTCACGACCGGGATCAGCGCATTGCGCAGGGCGTGGAGCGCGACGACGCGAAAGCGCGAGAGGCCCTTCGCCTTGGCGGTGCGGATATAATCCTCCCCGAGAACCTCCAGCATGGCCGAGCGGGTCATGCGGGCGATCACGGCGAGCGGCACGGTGCCGAGCACGATCGTGGGCAGGATCAGATGTCGGACGGCCGACCAGAAGGCCTCCGGCTCGTCCGAGAGCAGGGTGTCGATCAAAAGAAAGCCCGTAATCGGCTCGATGTAGTAGAGAACGTCGATGCGGCCCGAGACGGGGGTGAGATCGAACTGCACCGAGAAGAGCAGGATCAGAATGAGACCCCACCAGAAGATCGGCATGGAGTAGCCGGCGAGCGATATGCCCATCACCCCATGGTCGAAGATCGAGTTTCGCCGGATGGCCGCGATGATGCCGGCCGGAAGACCGAGGATGAGAGCAAACAGAATGGCGCAGAGAGCCAGCTCGATGGTGGCCGGGAACAGCGCCGAGAACTCGTTCAGCACCGGCTCCTGCGTGATCATCGACTTGCCCAGATCCCCCTGGAGGACGCGGGCGAGATAGATCCCGTACTGGACGATGATCGGCTTGTCGAAGCCGTACTCCTTGCGCAGCTGCTCGTGGCGGACAGGATCGATCCCGCGCTCGCCCGCAAGGGTTTCGATGGGATCGCCGGGCACGAGGCGGATCAGGAAGAAGGCAAGCAGCGTGATCCCGATAAAGGTCGGAATGATCAGGCTGACGCGGGTCAGGATGAATCTCAGCATGGCCAAAACGGAAAAAGGCGGAGCGGCCATGAGGCCGCTCCGCCAGGTTAACGGGATAGAAGCTTACTTGCTGTTGATGTCCACGCCGTAGAAGGTGTGGCGACCGAACGGCGAGAGCTTGAAGTCCACGACTTCCTTGCGAACCGGCTTCAGCTGCACGGCGTGAGCCACCGTGAACCAGGGAGCCTGCTCCTTGAAGATCTTCTGAGCTTCCTCATAGAGCTTGGTGCGCTCGGCCTGGTTGGTCGTGACCTTCGCCTTGGTGACGAGATCGTCGAAGGGCTTATGGCAGAACTTTGCGATGTTCGAGCCGGAAGCGCTCTGCGCCGAGGCGCAGCCCAGCAGGGTGTGCAGGAAGTTGTCCGGATCGCCGTTGTCGCCCGTCCAGCCGAGCTGAGCCATCTGGTGCTCGCCGGCCTGAGCCCGCTTGCGGTACTCGCCCCACTCGAAGCTCTTGATCTCGGCCTTCACGCCGATCTTGGCGAGGTCGGCCTGCATGAGCTCGGCGATGCGGCGGGCGTTCGGGTTGTAGGGACGCTGAACCGGCATGGCCCACAGGTCCGTCTCGAGACCGTTCGGGTAGCCGGCTTCCGCCAGAAGCTTCTTGGCGGCTTCGGGGTTGTACTCGTCTTCCTTCACGGAGTCGTTGTACGACCACATGGACGGCGGGATCGGGTTCTTGGCGGGCACGCCCGAGCCGAGGAACACGGCGTCGACGATGGCCTTCTTGTTCATGGCCATGTTGAAGGCCTTGCGGACGCGTACGTCGTCGAAGGGCTTCTTGGTGGTCTGGTAGGCAAGGTAGCCGACGTTCAGGCCGGCCTGCTCCATGAGCGTGACGTTCGGGTCCTTCTTGATGGCCTCGAGGTCAGCCGGGTTCGGATACGGCATCACGTGGCATTCGCCCTTCTGGAGCTTGGCCCAGCGGACGGAAGCATCAGGGGTGATGGCGAACACGAGATCGTCGATCTTCGCCTTGCCGCCCCAGTATTCAGGGAAGGCCTTGAAGCGGACGATGGCGTCCTTCTGGTAGTTGACCAGGGTGAAGGGGCCCGAGCCGATCGGATCTTGGTCGATCTTCTCCGGGGTACCGGCCTTCAGCATGGCGTCGGCATATTCCTTCGACTGGACGCCCGCCCACTGCATGGCGAGGTTGGCCAGGAAGGGAGCCTCAGGCTGGTTCAGCGTGATGCGGACCGTGTAGTCGTCGACCTTCTCCACCGACTTCAGCAGCTTGGGCATGCCCATGTCTGTGAAGTAGGAGTGGTTCGGGCTCGTGACCTTGAAATACGGGTTGTCTTCCTTCCACTGACGCTCGATCATGAACACGATGTCGTCGGCGTTCAGGTTGCGGGTCGGCTTGAAGTTCTTGTTGGAATGGAACTTGGCGTTCTTGCGGATGTGGAAGGTGTAGACCGTGCCGTCAGCCGAAATGTCCCACTTCTCGGCAAGGCCGGGAACAACCTGGGTGCCGCCGCGCTCGAAGTCCACGATGTTGTCGTAGATGTGCTCGTTCACGTCGAACGAGGTGCCGGTGGTGTTGATGCCGGGATAGAAGTTCTCCGGGCTGCCTTCGGAGCAGTAGACGAGGGTTTTGGCGGCCAGCGGTGCGGCGGCCAGGAAGGCCGGCACGCAGATGGCTGCGAAAAGGGCTGATTTTTTCATTCTCTTGGTCCTCTGAGACGGCTCTAGTCGTGGCCGTTCTGTGACGAAGTTAAGGTGCGAAGCTTCCATAATGTCAATCTGTCGCCGCAACCTTGGATAATTTTTACGGAAAATTTACCATTTCCTGCCGCTTCGGCAGCCCGGATAAAGGCCCCAAAACCTCAATTTTCCGCGATTTTAACCCTGTCCCGATCCAAAGGCCGAAAGTTCCTTTGTCCACACTCCGCTACGGCATGGCCTTGGACGGCCTGAGACCGATGGGGTTCAGGACGCACGTCATGCGCCGCTCGACAACCGCCCGAGGGCTGCCAGCTACTGCGACACCTGGTCGGTCGCCTCGCGGATGGCGTTCAGCCCGACGCTGGCTTCCTCGGAGTATCCTGTCCGCTGGACAGCCCGGAAGATTTGCTCGGCATCGTTGTAGCGGCCCAACCTCAAATAAGACCAGCCGCGAATCAGCAGGAGATCGTTCTGCTCGGGAACGAGGCGGGCGCGCTCGCTCAAGGCCAGCAGGGTTTCCACATAGCGCCCGTCCCGATAGGCCGCGAGCGCGCGCTGCGACAGGATCGAGGCGCCAAGCTCGACCCGCCGCTCGCGGGTCTGCGGTGCTTGTGCCGCCGCAATCGCGGCTTCCGAGGTCAGGTTCTTGCGCAGATAGGCGAGGGACTTGCCATAGGCCGCTTCCTCGCGGGTGCGGCCGCTGCCCCTGTCGACCGCTTGATCGAAGGCGGACACGGCTTCCAGGGGACGGTTGATCTCCATGAGGCACCAGCCCAGGGTGAGCGCCGCGTCCGGCGACAGGCCGCTGGGGCTGCGGGTCATGGCGCAACTGCGTCCGAGAGCCGAGCGGGCCTGCGTCTGCCTGCGCCGGACGCCTTCCTCCGTTCGGGGAAGCACCTGCTCGACCTCGGTGCGCCGGACCTCGACCTCGCGGAGAGCGGAACGCGGCTGGATGGGAGCCGGTGCGCTTTCAGCGGGTTCCGCCATAGGAAGCTGGCGGGCAGCCGCCGGCGCCCTGGTGGTGCGGTTGGTGCCATCCGCCAGATCGGCGATCCGCTGCGAGCGGTCCCGCCATTGCGCGACGACCGCATTGAAGCCGGCGCGGTCGTTCAGGCGCTGGGTCGAAAGGGCAAGCCCGTAGGCGGAGGGCTCATCGTCGGCCTTCCAGCCCAGGGCCGTTCGAAACCAGTCGCGGGCGGTACGGATCTGGTTCGTGTTGTAGGAGTACCAGCCCAGCGCCTGGGCTGCGTCGGGGAAGCGCTGCGCCGTGACCACCGGAACGATCCGCCCCACCACCTGGGCTTCCAGACGCTGCGGCGGGTCCTGGCTCAGGAGCGCCGTGGCGATGTCCAGGTAGATCTTCATGTTTTCGGGCGCCCGCTCGCGCCATTCATAGGCAAAGGCTTCCGCCTCCACGAGCCGCTCGAGGGCCCGCAGCGACATGGCATAACCTTCCGCCGCCTTCGTGCCGCCGTTGCGGTCGAGGGCCGTCTTGAACAGCTCGAGGGCGCGCGCGGGATTGCCGTGATGGAAGTTGTACCAACCGAGTACCAGAACGGGGCCCGCCTCGTTCGTGTTCTGGATCAGCCGCTCGACCACGGCCAGATCCTCCGCCGATGCAGTCGCCTTGCTGTCGAGGGAGGCGCGCTCGACCCGGCGGCGGGCCAACTCGTCCCGGATGGAGCCGAAATCGTCCCGGGTCTCGCCGGTCCTGCGCTCGAACTGAAGCAGATCCGCCACCTGCTGCTCGGGCAGGAGGGAGAGGGCTTTCTGCAGCGTCGCCAGGCGCTCGGCAGGATTGGCGCAGTTCGTCAGGAGATAAGTATAGACATCCCGCGTACGGTTCGGCTGATCGGTTCTGGCGAAGGCTTCGGCCACGCGCCAGAGCACGTCCACATTCGTGCAGGTCAGAAGGTTGGGAGCTTCGGTCGCCACCGACAGCACCGTCCGCCACTGCCCCGTATCCGAGGCATTGGTGAGCCTGCGGCGTGCTTCGACCGTCTCCAGGGCCGTGAGCAGTTCCTCCGGCGGCTTCCATTCCGGAGTCGAGGCCTGGCGCTCGGCGATGGCCGCACGAACCTCGGCGATCCGGTCCTCCCGGTAGAGGTTCCACAGGCGTTCGATCAGGGGATCGGGAGCGGCCGCGCCGGAGCCGCCCGAGAGCTGGGAAAGATCGCTGGGCGGAGTCCAGTTCGGATAGAGTGCGCGCAGGCGTGCGATTTCCGCATTCACCCGGCGGGTGTCGCCCTGGGACGCGAAATAGCGCAGCGCGGATTCATCGACCTGGGGCTGGGGAGCGCCGGAGGCCGGCGGGGACCCGGGAGCAGGCGCTCCACCGGGCGTCGGATTGGGGCCGGTGCCGGTTTGTTGCGCGATCGCTGCAAAGCCCAGGATCAGGACCGCAATCGTTATGGCGCTGCCGACTAAGGCGTGTGGACATTCATTTCAGGGCCATGAAGCTGGCAGCGAGATAGATCATGGCCTCAAAGCTCTGATCAGT
>NZ_JAEQMY010000060.1 GCF_016743775.1 Microvirga aerilata
AGCAGCTCAGCTTCGAGCTCGGCCCCTTCGGCGTCACAGTGAACAGCGTGGCGCCCGGGTTCGTTCTGTCGAACCCGGCCACCCAGCGCCAGTGGGAAAGCTACGGACCCGAAGGGCAGGCCCGCCTCGTGGAGAGCATCCACACGCGCCGCCTCGGCCATCCGCAGGACATCGCCAACACGGTGATGTTCCTGGTGTCGGACGCGGCGTCCTGGGTGTCGGGACAGATCATCTCCGTGGACGGCGGGCGCTCCTGATCCCGCCCCGAGCCAGACGTTCTTCATGAAAAGGATTCAAGACGCCATGGACGACATCAGCAGCCAGCCCTGGACATGGGAAGAGCAAACCTGGCGCAGCAAGGTGGAGCACGTGCGCGCCGGGCGCTCCATGAAGCCGGCCAAGTGGAAGAACGGCGCCCGCTGTGCCGTCGCCCTTTCGTTCGATTCGGACCACGAGACGAACGAGCTGCGCGACGGCGGCAAGTCCATCGGCCGCATGTCGCAGGGCCAGTACGGCAACCGCCAGGGCGTGCCGCGCATTCTCAACGCCCTTGCCAAGCATGACGCGAAGGCGACCTTCTTCGTCCCCGCCGTCGCCGCCCTCCTCTATGAGGACGAGCAGCGCCGGGTTGTGGCGGAGGGCCACGAGATCGGCATCCATGGCTGGATTCACGAGCTCAACAGCCAATTGCCCTATGAGATCGAGCGCGACCTGATGTTCAGGGCCACCGACGCCCTGGAGCGGATCACGGGCGTGCGCCCGGTGGGCCTGCGCACCCCGTCCTGGGATTTCAGCCCCACCACCCTGCGGATCGAGCGCGAACTCGGCCTGCTTTACGACTCCTCCCTGATGGCCGACGACGATCCCTATGAGCTGCTGGAGCATGGCGAGCCCACGGGCATCGTCGAGTTGCCGGTGGAGTGGATTCGCGACGACGCGGTCTATTTCAACATGCACCGCTTCAACGGCCTTCGCCCGCACACGCCGCCGACCGCCGTCTACGACATCTTCTTCCGCGAGTTCGAGCGGGCCTATGAGGAGGGCGGTCTGTTCCTGCTCACCATGCACCCGCATGTGACCGGCTACCGCTCGCGCATCTGGATCCTGGAAAAGCTCCTGGAGGAAATCACGCAACGCTCGGATGTGTGGATTGCAACCCATGCGGAGATCGCGGCCTTCGTGAAGGCGGAATGCCCCTGATGGAGCGCCCTGCCCGCGCCCGGGATGCCGGCCTTGCCTGCGGCGGCCTGCCTCCGGGTGCGCTCAACAGCATCGCGGATGTTCCGGGCGTGCGCGTCGGCCACCGCACTCTCGCGCATGGCAGCATCCGCACGGGCGTGACGGCCATCGTGCCCCATGGGGGCAACATCTACCGCCGGAAACCGGTCGCTGCCGTTCATGTGCTCAACGGCTTCGGCAAGAGCGCCGGCCTCGTGCAGGTGGAAGAGCTGGGCGCGATCGAAACACCGATCCTTCTCACCAACACCCTGTCCGTCGGCACCTGCTGCACGGCCCTGGTGCGCCACGCCGTCGCGCACAACCCGGACATCGGACGCGAGACCGCAACCGTGAACCCGGTGGTGTTCGAGTGCAACGACGGCTACCTGAACGACATTCAGGCCCTGGCCGTCACGGAAGAGGATGCGCGCGCCGCCCTGCTGGAGGCGTCGTCCCATGTGGAGGCAGGCTCCGTGGGCGCCGGCTGCGGGATGAGCACCTTCGGCTTCAAGGGCGGCATCGGCACCTCATCGCGCCGACTGAGCCTGACTGGACAAAGCTTTCATCTCGGCGTCCTCGTTCTCTCCAATTTCGGCCGCTCGGGCGACCTGCGCCTGCCCGACGGCAGGGTCGTCGCGCCTGCCACGGCTGACGCTGGCGAGAACGCTCCTGAAAAGGGATCCATCATCGTCGTCGCCGCCACGGATGTTCCGCTGAGCGACCGGCAGCTCAAGCGCATCATTCGCCGTTCCAGCGTCGGGCTTGCGAGGCTCGGGTCCTTCTGGGGGCACGGCAGCGGCGATATCGCCCTGGGCTTCACGACCGCGAACACCCTTTCCCATGACGAGAAGGCGGCGCTCGTCAACCATCGCATGCTCAACGAGAACCGGATCGACCTGCTTTTCGAGGCCATGGCCGACGCCACGCAGGAAGCCGTTCTCGATGCGCTTGTCGCAGCAGGCTCCATGACGGGCCGCGACGGCCATCGCCGCCCAAGTCTGCTCGACGTTCTGACATCTCTCCCACCACTGGAAACCTCATCATGACCGGCATCACGGCATCCGACGATTTCGCTCTCGCCATCCATGGCGGCGCGGGCACGATCCTGCGCAGCAAGATGACCCCTGAGCGCGAGGCGGCCTACCATGCGGGCCTGCGCCGCTCCCTCGAAGCAGGCCGCGCGGTTCTAGCTGAGGGCGGCAGCGCGCTCGACGCGGTATCCGCCGCCGTCATGGCGCTGGAGGACGAGCCCTTGTTCAACGCCGGACGCGGCGCGGTCTACACCTCCGCCGGCAAGCAGGAGATGGATGCGGCCGTGATGGACGGCCGCGACCGCGCTGCCGGCGCCGTCGCGGGCATCTGCGGCCCGCGCAATCCGATCCTCGCCGCCCGAGCCGTGATGGAGCATTCGGGCCACGTGGTGCTCATCGGCGAAAGCGCCCTGGAGTTCTGCCGCGCCCAGGGCCTCGCCTTCGAGGAGCCGTCCTACTTCTACACCGAGCAGCGCTGGCAGGCCCTGCAGGAGACGCTCGCCATGCGCAAAAGCGGCGCGGACGACGGGGACGAGTCGCGCAAGCACGGCACGGTCGGAGCCGTCGCCCGGGACCGGAGCGGCAATCTGGCGGCGGCCACATCGACCGGCGGCATGACCGCGAAGTCACCGGGCCGCGTCGGCGACAGCCCCGTCATCGGCGCCGGCACCTGGGCCGACAACGAGACATGCGCCATCTCGGCGACCGGCCATGGCGAGATCTTCATCCGCTATGCGGCCGCTCACGAGATCGCCTCCCGCATGCGTTATGCTGGACAATCCTTAGAGGAAGCCTCCCGCGCCGTGGTGATCGACATGCTGGCGCCTGCCGGAGGCTCCGGCGGCATCATCGCCGTCGATCATGCAGGCAACGTGTCGCTGCCGTTCAACTGCTCCGGCATGTATCGCGGCGTCGTCAGAGGCGACGGCGTGCTGCGCACCGCGATCTACGACGAGCCGCTCATCAGCTTCCAGGGCCGCTGAGGCTCAACGGCTCTCGTCGGCTTTGGGAACGTTGAAAACGTCGACGGTGCTCCTGCCGGTGGCGAGCACCGCCTCCCACTCCGTCTCGGCTTTGACCCGCGCCAGGGCGGCCGGGAGCAGTTCCTCGGCCCGCTGGCGCGGCACGAAGACGAGGCCGTCATCGTCGCCGATGACGATGTCGAACGGCGAGACGGGCACCCCGCCGAACACGACCGGCTCGTTGACGGTGCCGCGCTCCATGGAGGACGGACCGCGGGGCGTCACCCAGCGCGAGAACACCACGAAATCCGGCCATTCGGACAACATCCCGGCATCCCGCACGGCGCCATCGATGATCACGCCGGCGATCCCTTTGCGCCGGGCCGATCCGCTCAGGAGCTCGCCGATCATGGCGGCATCGCTCCGGCCGCCCGCATCGACCACGATCACGTCGCCTGCCTGGGCGATGTTGATCGCGTGATGCACCGGTCCGTAATCGGCCGCCTCGCACCAGGCCGTGACGGCGCTTCCCACCAGCCACGACTTGGAGCCGAACCGGCGCAGAGGGCGGATGCCGGGATCGGCATGCCCCCTGCCCCGCAGAAGATCCGCCGCAACCGCGGCCGGGATCTTGCGCCATTCGTCGAGGATCGCGGCAGGCAAGCGTTCGCCGCTCGGCTGGTGCAGGCGTGTGGGCATGATGAACTCCTATTCGGCGGCGGCGCGCTGCGAGGCGAAGGCCCGCACGGCCCGGCTGAGGCGGCGCACGCCCTCCTGAAGACGCTCGGGAGGATTGGCGGTGAAATTCAACCGAAGGCTCGGGCTCGCCTGCCCGCTCGGGTCGAAGACGCTTCCCGGCACGAAGGAGACCCCCTCCTCCAATGCGAAGGAAAGCAGCGCATTAGTGTCGAGGCCCGGCCGGCGCGCCGTCATCCACACGAACATGCCGCCCTCGGGCACCTTCCAGTCGAAGAGATCGGAGAGGTGCTCCTGCGCCGCGGCGCAGAGGGCATCGCGCCGCTCGCGATAGGCGTCTACAAGCGTCGGAACATGCCGCCGATCCGCATCGGCGCGGATCAGCTCCAGGGACACCGCCTGGCAGAAGGTGCTCGTGCTGAGATCCGACCCCTGCTTGGCCTGCGCAAGCGCGCGAATCATCTCCGGCGCGCCCACGGCCCACCCGACGCGCAGGCCCGGCGCGATGGTTTTCGACAGGGTGCCGAGATGCACCACCGGCCCATCGTAAACGGTCGATTCCGGTCGCGCACTCATCTCCAGCAGGGAAGGCTGGACGGCTCCGTCATAACGGAGCTCGCCGTAAGGATCGTCCTCGACGAGCCAGATCCCGCTCTCCTCGGACCGCGCGAGCAGCGCCTCGCGCTCGGCCCGCGCCAGCACCGCTCCCGTGGGGTTGGAGAAGTTCGGCACCACATAGGCGAACTTCGCCTCGGGCCATCTCTCCCGGTATGCGAGCTCGGCATAGCGCGGCTGACGCGGGAGCCAGGCGTCCAGGGCGCCGAGATAGGTCGGGTATTCGGCCAGGATCGCGTCGCCCGCATCGATCAAGGCCTTGCCGATGAGTTCCACCGCCTGGAGCGAGCCGGTCGTGATCAGAACGTTTTCAGGGGTGAGCTTGAGGCGCTCGGTCGAGAGGCGGCGCGCGATGGTCTCGCGCAGTTCGGGAAAGCCTTCGACGGCCCCATAGCTCAGCGCCGCACTTCCATGCGTTGCCAGCGCCCTTTCGGTTGCAGCCTGCACGTCATCGACCGGATAGAGTTCAGCCGCGGGCAGACCGCCCGAGAGGGCGATCAGCCCAGGGCGGTTGCCGAAGGAGAGGAACTGCTGGGTGATGCTGTTGCCCTGCCCCATCCAGGCCGCGAAATCCGGACGGCGCATTGCAGGATCGGAGGCGGAATCACGGGAACCCGACATGGCATCTCCTTGGCTCGCCGGCGCGTCGCAGGGCGAACGGGAGTGGGATGAGAGACCCGCGGGAGGCCGATGTCAACGCAGACTAAAAGCAGTGTCCCGTTTTCGATCACGCCGCCGAACATTCGTCCTAGGGCTGCAAGACTTTACGTCATCCGACAGTAAATCAAACGTTGAACTGGCCTGCACATGCATGAATGATTGCGGTGATCAGCCAAGGGAGAGCAGATCTTGATCTCGAACACCGTCTCAGCAGCCGTTTTCCTCGCAACCACTCTCGCCTCGTCCGTTGTCCTCGCGCAGCAGCCTGCGCAACAGCAGACGGGGCTATGGTCCGTCTACGAGCAGAGCATCAAGGGCGCCAAGCACATCGACCTCACCCACGCCTTCGCGCCCGTGCAGCCGGTCTGGCCGGGCTTCGGCCATGCGGAATTCAAGGCGACGGCGGCGGGAGCCGACATTCCCGGCTATGTGAAGAAGGGCGACGAATACACCTATGCCAAGCACGGCTTCGTCGCCACGAGCTACACGCTCACCACGGACCAGTACGGCACGCAGCTCGACCCGCCGGCGCACTGGGACGAATACGGCGCCACGATCAGCGATCTTCCGCCCACCTACGCGGTGCGCCCCCTCGTGGTGATCCCGATTCATGAGAAGGTGGCGGCCGATCCGAACTATCACCTCAGCGTGCAGGACGTGCGCGATTGGGAGAGCCGGAACGGGCGGATTCCTGAAGGCGCTGTCGTGATGGTCCGCTCGGACTGGTACAAGGGCTGGAACGACCCGGCCCGCTTTGCCACCAAGCCGCATCCGGGGGTCAGCCTCGACGCGCTCAAGTTCCTGCATCTCGAGCGCAAGATCCTGTTCCACGGCCATGAGCCTCTCGACACCGACACCACGCCGACGCTCGAAGGCGAATCCTGGCTTCTCCACAACCACTTCACCCAGGCCGAGGGCGTCGCCAATCTGGACAAGGTGCCCGAGGCCGGCGCCCTCGTCTCCATCGGCTTCGCCAAGCCGCTCGGCGGCACCGGCGGCTATGCCCGCTATGTTGCCATCGCTCCGGCGGATTGGCCCCATGGCGTGACGGTGGCGGAGGCTCCGGGCGCTCCCCTGCCGAAGCAGAGCGCACCGCTGCGCCGCGACGAGAAGGGCGTCATGCGTCCCCAGGCCGGGGCGAAGTAAGTCTTGCACCTTGCGTGGGCTGCTGCGCGGCAGCCCACGCGTTCCCATCCACCGGCTATTTCCGCATCACCCAGGGACCCTATATCCGGCGTCTCGAACAGGCCGGCTCCCACGATCTGCCAGAGCGGAGCCAACATGCGGAACAATGGAGTTGGCCCATGGCATTGAACGAAAACCCAGTCTGGTTCATCACGGGCTGCTCCACAGGATTCGGCCGGGAGCTTGCCCAACTGGTGCTTCGGCGCGGCTGGCGCGCCGTGGTGACCGCCCGCGACGCCGCAAGAGTCCAGGACCTCACCCAGGGCTATGAGGACCGGGCGCTGGCCCTGTCGCTCGACGTCACCCGAAACGACGACATCATGGCCGCCGTCAAGGAGGCCGAGAGCCGTTTCGGCGCCATCGATGTGCTCGTGAACAATGCGGGCTACGGCTACCAGTCCTCCATCGAAGAGGGCGACGAGGCCGAGATCCGGGCGCAGTTCGACACCAACGTCTTCGGCCTTGCGGCCATGACCCGCGCGGTGCTTCCGGGCATGCGGGCGCGGCGCCGCGGGCACATCGTCAACATCTCATCGCAGGCCGGCTTCATCGGTTACGAGGGTTCGGGCTATTACGCCGCCACCAAGCATGCGGTGGAGGGATTGTCCGATGCGCTGTCCAAGGAAGTTGCGCCGCTCGGCATCAAGGTCACCTGCGTCGAGCCGGGCCCCTTCCGCACCGATTGGGCGGGCCGCTCGCTGCAGCAGCGCCGTCCGGCGATCGCGGACTACCAGAGCACGGTCGGCGCGCGGCTCGAAGCAACGGCGAACTACAGCGGAAAGCAGCCCGGCGATCCGGTGCGGGCGGTGGAGGCCATCGTCAAGGCCGTGGAGGCGGACAATCCGCCCAAGCACCTGGTCCTGGGATCCATCGCGCTCGAGGGCATCGGCAACAAGCTGAAGGAGACGCTTGCCGAGGTCGAGGCCTGGGCCGACACGAGCCGCAGCGCCGACTACCCCGAGAGCGAGCGCTGAAAACAGGTTTGCGCCTGCCGCCCGATGAAAGCTAGCATGCGCGGCCCGATCACCCTGGGTGGTCGGGCCGCCGTTCCTTACGGTGCGCCCCGCCTCCCCTCCGTCCTGTCAGGAGACCACCGGCCATGAGCCTTGAATCCGTTCGCGCCTTTCTTTCTCGCAACGCACCGGATATCGAGATCATCGAGATGGAAACGAGCACCGCCACGGTCGCGCAGGCGGCCGAGGCGCACGGGGTGGAGCCGGCGCGGATCGCCAAGACCCTGTCCCTCCGCGTGGGGGAACGCAGCTTCCTCGTGGTCACGAGCGGCACGGCGCGGCTGGACAACCGCAAGGTCAAGGCGGCCTTCGGCGGCAAGGCATCGATGCTGGATGCCGAGCAGGTTCAGGCGCTCACCGGCCATCCGGTCGGCGGGGTCTGCCCGTTCGGACTGGCGACGCCGCTTCCGGTCTATTGCGACCACTCGTTGAAGGCCTTCGACGAGGTCGTGCCCGCGGCGGGCTCGATCCACACTGCCGTGCGCATCAGCCCGCAGCGCATGGCCGATCTCGTCGGCGCGGATTGGGTGGATGTGTGCCAGGAGCAGCCCGGCGCCTGACCCGCTACGACCGCGCCCGTTCGATGATCTTGCGAATGCGAACGGTCAGGTCCTCTATGGCGAAGGGCTTGGTGACCATCTCCATGCCCGGCGCCAGGAAGCCGGACGCCATGGCGGCCTGTTCGGCATAGCCGGTGATGAAGAGCACCTTCAGGTCGGGACGCACCAGGCGCGCGTGATCGGCGAGCTGGCGGCCGTTCAGCCCCGGAAGGCCCACATCGGTCACCAGCAGATCGATCCGCTGCTTGGATTCCAGCACCTTGAGCCCGGAGGGGCCGTCGACCGCTTCCAGGGCGCGATAGCCCAGATCCGCGAGCACTTCCAGGATGAGGCTTCTGACAACCGGCTCATCCTCGACCACCAGAACCGTTTCGCCGATCTCCGCCCGATGGGTTTCGTTCAAGGCCGTTGCGGCCGCCTCGTCGGCGACTTCGCCATGATAGGGAGGCAGATAGATCTTGACGGTCGTGCCCCTGCCGACCTCGCTGTAGATCCGCACATGTCCTTCGGACTGCTTGGCGAAGCCGTAGACCATGGAAAGGCCGAGGCCGGTTCCCTCGCCGATCGGCTTGGTGGTGAAGAACGGATCGAAGGCCTGCGCCAGCACATCGGCCGGCATGCCGCTCCCCGAATCCGACACGCAGATCATCACGTAGGGGCCCGGAGCGAGATCCTGCTGGGTGGCGGCATACACCCCATCCAGGTGCGCACTCGACGTTGCGATGGTGAGCTTGCCGCCCTCGGGCATGGCGTCCCTCGCGTTGATCGCGAGGTTGAGGATGGCGCTTTCCAGCTGGTTCGGGTCGCACAAGGTCAGCGGCAGATCCCGGGCCGTCACGATCTCGAGCTGGATCGCCTCGGAGGTGGTCCTTCGCAGGAGCTCCTCCATGGACATGACAAGCCGGTTGGCATCGACCGGCTTGGGATCGAGCGGCTGGCGCCGCGCGAAGGCGAGAAGCCGGTGGGTCAGCGCGGCGGCCCGGTTGGCGGACTCCGTGGCCGCCTTGGCATAGCGCCCGAGGTTCTCGGTCCGCCCCTGCGCCATGCGCGTCTGCATGAGGTCGAGGGAGCCCACGATGCCGGTCAGCAGGTTGTTGAAGTCGTGCGCGATGCCTCCGGTCAGCTGGCCGACGGCCTCCATCTTCTGGCTCTGGCGGAGCTGCTCCTCCAGCTGCTTGCGCTGGGTGACATCGCGGCCGACGCTGTAGAACACGTCGCCCGCCGGGGCGAAGGTCCAGTTGATCCAATGGTAGGCGCCGTCCTTCGCCTGGATGCGGATGTCGAAGTCCTTGACCGGCTCGCCGCTCTGCAGGGCTTCGAGCAGATCGTTGCTCGGAGCCCGGTCCTCCGCGTGAACCCAGGTCACGAACCGGGTTCCGACGACTTCGTCCTCCGTGTAGCCCAGAAGCTCCGTCCAGGCCGGGTTGACGGCCGTCAGGTAGCCGTCCGCGTCGCAGACGCTGAACAGATCGCTCGAAAGGCTCCAGAGCCGGTCGCGCTCTCGCGTGCGCTCCTCCACGCGGTTTTCGAGCTTCTCATTGAGCTCCCGGAGCCTTTCTTCGGACCGCTTGGCGGCCGTGATGTCGTAGATGACGCCGATGAAGCGCAGGCCCGCGGTTTCGGCGTCCTGGACGTATTCGCCCCGCCGTGCCAGCCAGCGCAGCTCTTGGTCGTCGGCCCGGTGAATGCGGAACTCCACATAGGACGCGCCTTCCTGGGACGCGCCTTCCTGGCCGGAGCTCTGCTCGACGATGGCGGCGTCGCCCGACAGCACGAGCGCATTGACCGTGCGGACCGGCAGGACATTGCTCGGGTGAAGGCCCAGCAGGCGGCAGAACTCGTCCGAAACGCTGACGGTCGCAAAGCCATGCACGTACTCGAACGTGCCGATGCCGCCCGCGCTCTGCGCGATGCGGAGCCGCTCCTCCACATGCTTCTGCTCGGTGATGTCGACGACGACTCCGGTGAACCTCAGGGGCTTGTCGTCCCGTCCGAAGAGGCAGCGTCCCCGCGCATGAACCCACCGCATGGAGCCGTCGGCGGAGAGAAGCCGATACTCCTTGGAGAAGATTTCCGCCCCGTTGAGGATGCCCCCGACCGCAAGGCGGATCCTCAGGCGGTCCTCAGGATGAATGGCCGCGAAGAACGCATCCGCCGGCAGGCCCTTGGCGGCATCGACCGGGTCGAGGCCGTGCAGCACCGCAAACCGGGCGTCCGCCGTCAGAATCCGATTGGGTATGTCCCAATCCCAGGACCCGCCGGTCCCGGCGACCGTCAAGGTCAGCCGAAGCCTCTCGTTGGTCTGATCCAGCTCCTTCTGGCTCGCCCAGAGAGCGGCCTGCGTCTGCCTGGCCTGATGCGCCTGCGTGACGTCGACCTGGGTCGAGAGGAAGAACAAGGGCTCCCCGTTCTTCTCGCCGATCGGGGTGATGAAAAGATGGTTCCAGAAATGAGACCCGTCCCTGCGCTGGTTCAGGATCTCGACCGAGATCGCCTGCCCGGACGCGATCGCCTCACGGATCTGCGCAACCGTGCCCTGGTCGGTCTCCGGCGCCTGCAGAAAACGGCAGTTGCGGCCCATGGCCTCGTCGGGCGAGTAGCCCGTGATCCGGCAGAAGGCCTCGTTCACGAAGATGATCGGGTTGTCGGGCAGCCGCGGATTCGTTGCGACCATGGGCAGGCCCGATCGCTCAAGAGCCGAGAAGATGGAGCCTGCCGCGTGACGTAGCTCACCTGTGGCGGCCTTGATCGCCTCGCCTTGGAAAAAAGTTTGGGCGGTCATACCTGCCAAGTTGTGCTTGAGTTGCTGTCCGACGCCATGGTCTCGACATCGCCCCCGACGACCCGCTCGATGAAGCCTGCAATCAGCTCCTTGAGCGCCGTGAGCGATGGCAGATCCATGAGCATCGCAATATAGCCTCGGATGTCCCGATTGCGCACGGAAAAGTTGATGTAGAGAAAAAGGACCAGGCCGTCCGTGGGCCGATCCTGGGAGATCGCGAACATCCGGGCGCTGTCGCCGCGAAACACCTCCGGCAGGGAGACGGTCAGGGAGCGCTTGAGCATGTTCGCCATGGTGGCCAGGCAGCCGTTCAGGATCACGTTTCCCGTCTCGGCGAGGGCCTCCTGCTCCAGCTCGGCGATCTGCTCGGGCGGCACGTCGCTCCCGATGATCGCCCGGACCAGATCGAGGCTGGTTGCCTCGGGGAAGATCAGCAGCGCGCGTCCCGAGAACGCGCCCTCGAACTGCTGCTGGATGGCCACGAGCCCGTCCGTCTCCCGCTCCCCGATCAACCGGGCGGCATCCTGCGGCGGCATGATCTCGATGGCGGGAACCGAGAGAAGAACCTCCTCGCCGATCATCTTGCGCAGGCTCGAGGCGGCGCGGCTGACGCCGATATTGACCAGCTCGGTCAGGGCATCGCGTTCGAGATCCGTCAGAGAGATTTCAGCGGCCATGGGATCACCCGCCGCCGGAGCGCAGGCGCAGGGCCGCCCCGGAGATGAACCCCCTGAGCCCGTCCTCGGTCAGCGGCTTGCTCACGAAGGTGGCGTTGACCTCCCTGGCCCGCGCGATGACCTCGTCCTGGATGTTGGCCGTGATCACCGCGATCGGCATGGTCGGGTGGGTGACGCGCAGCTCGGCTGCCAGCTCGAGGCCGTCCTTGTCCGGCATGTTGAAGTCGATCATGGCCAGGTCGATTTTCCTCTCGCTCAGGATAGCGAGGGCATCGTGTGCGTTGCCGGCCTCGATTCGCTCCCATTCGGGCTGCAGCGCAGCCAGGGTCTTGCCGGCAACGATGCGTGCCAGCTTGCTGTCGTCGACAATCAAAACAGTTGTTGCCACTCAGGTACTCCGCCAGAGGAAACGGCTGCCCGGAACGAGCGGCTCCGCTTGGGAAACACGGTATCTGCCTCTTTTAGGGTCTGCCTGGAGAATGACAACCGTTCAGCCATCGTTCGGCTCCCCATCCGGCAGATCTGTTGTGATCAATGAGGGAGTAATCCAGTCCCTGAGGAAGGAATCCTTGCCCTCCCCCCGGATCGAGGGCTTGAGGGCCATCAGAATCTGGAGCACCGCCGCATGCAGGTGCTCGGCGGCCGAAAGGTCGACGATGCGGCTCCTGTCCGCCTGAAGCCATCCGAGCAGCGGCTCGGCATCTTCGACCCGGCATTGCCCCTCCAGAAGGATCGCATGGCCTTCAAGGCGTACGGTCATCCGATCAGCTCCGGAACATCGAGAATCATCAGGACGCTGCCGTCGCCGAGCAGGGTCGTTCCCATCACGCCGGGCATCCCCGCGAGGATCCCGTCCATGGGCCGCATGAGAACGTCCATCCGTTCGGCAAAGCCATCGACAGCGATGCCGACCAGTTCGTCGCCCACGGCCATGACCACCACCTTCACGGCCGCGCCCTTATCCGGCGCACGGGGGATCTCCAGCAGGCTGGCGAGCCTGACCAGGGGAAGGGTCCGGTCGCGCAGGACGAAGGCCTCCGCCTCCTGAACCGGCAGGATGCGGGCGCTGGGGACGAACGCGGTCTCGACGATGCCGTCCAGGGGAAGGCCGTAGAGCTCGCCGCCGACCCGCACGGCCATCACTTTCGTCATGACGATGGTCAGGGGCAGCGACAGGCGGATCGTGGTGCCGCGCCCCAGCCGGCTTCGAACCCCGATCTGCCCGCCCAGCCGCTCGATCGAGGACCGCACCGCATCCATGCCGACCCCGCGGCCGGACAGTTCGGTAACCTCCGACGCCGTCGAGAAGCCCGGAGCGAAGATCAGGCCAATGACCTCCTCGTCGCTCATGCCGTCGATCCCGTCGCCCGAAGCCAGGCCGCGCTCGCGGGCGACGCGCCGGATCGCCCCGGGATCGATGCCCCGACCGTCGTCCTCGACCTCGACGAGAACCCGGTCGCCGTCGCGCCGCGCCCGCAGCACCACTCGGGCGCCCGCCGGCTTGCCGGCCTCCTGGCGCAGGTTCTCCGGCTCGGCGCCGTGACCGATGGCGTTTCGAAGCACGTGGAGCAGGGGCTCGAACAGGCCCTCCACGACGGACTTGTCCGCCTCCACATCCTCCCCTTCCATGGAGAAATCGATGGTTTTGCCGAGCGGGCCGGCGATCTCCCGGACGGCCCGCGGAAAGCGCCGGAAGATGTCACGCATGGGCATCATGCGAACATCCATGATGGCCCCGTGCATCTCGGCCACGAGACGGTCGATGACTGCCTGGCTCGCCTGGAGGCCCTGGACGAGGCTCTTCCCGTCCATCCCGTCCGCGCCCTGGGCGGCCAGATGCGCCAGCGCGTTCTTGGCGACCACCATCTCGCCGACGAGATCCGCCAGGCGGTCGATCCGGGCCGCATCGACGCGAAGCATCCGCGCGCTCGCCCCGCCCGCCGGATCCGGCGACGGGCCTGCGGCGGCGCTGTCTTGCCGCATGCCGTGAGCATCCCCTGGGGCGCCGCGCGCCGCCTCCTGCAGGGTCACCTGGTCGGGGACGAAGCGGAACACCGCCTTCACCGCGTCGAGGGCTGCTCCCGAGAGAGCCTCCACCTGGAGATTGCAGGCGAAAGGGTCGATCTCCCCGGCGGGAGGCCATGGATCCCGGTTCGAGAGGCGCACGGCAATCAGGTCCGGAACCGAGCGCAGGAGCGCCACCGGGTCGTCGCCGGCAAAGAAGCAGTCGGCCCGCGGCGTGTACCGGATCGCCACGAGCGGCGTATCGCCCGACCTCAGGGCCGCCGGATCGGGGCATGCGGCCTTCAGCTCCTCGATCCAGGCGAGGTCTGCCGCCGGAACCGTGGGAGCCGCGTCGGCCGAACCTTCGTCGAGCTGCGCGCGCAGCACGCGGGCGATGCGGTACCCCTCCTCGGCCGCGCCGGCCGGCAGGTGCCCGGTCCGCTCGATGGCGTCGACCCAGCGCTCGCTCTGGCCGATGCACTCCAACAGGCTGTCGATCGCCTCGCCGCCCATCGCCCCGCGCCCGTCCCGGAGGGAGCCCAGGAGATCTTCGGCCGCGTGGAGCGCCAGGCCCATGGGGGCGAAATCGAAAAGGCCGACGGAGCCCTTCAGGGTGTGTACCGCCCGGAAGGCGCTGTCGAGATGCGCGGAGCCCGCGGGGTCGCGCTCCAGGGCCAGCAGGCTGTCGGTCGCCTGCTGAACGAGCTCGCGGGCCTCGACGATGAAGTGCTGGAGCAGATCGTCCATCACGCACCCTCCCCGGGCCGCTGATAAACGATGGCGTCCTCGAAGCGGCGAAGATCGAACCGCTTCGAGATCCGTGCCATCGACTCCGTATGGCCGAGGCAGATGTACCCGCCCGGACGCAGGGCGTCGTAAAGGTTGTTCGCCGCGAGAAGGCGCGAGGCGTCGTCGAAATAGATCAGGACGTTGCGGCAGAAGACGATGTCGAACCGGCCCTGCGCCGCCACCGATGCCGTGTCCACCAGGTTGGCCCGGGTGAACCTCACCGATTCCCGCAGGTCCTCGATCAACCGGCGCTGCCCGTCGCCCGTGGGCTCGAAATAGCGCTCCACCACGTCCGGCGGCAGGCGCGACAGGGCGCGGGTCCCGTAGTCGCCGACTGCGGCGTCCTGGAGAACCTGCGTGTCGATGTCCGAGCCCACGATCTCGATGTTGTAGGCATCCACCAGCGGCCAGTTCTCGAGCAGCCAGATGGCGATGGAATAGGGCTCCTCCCCGGTCGAGCACGGCACCGACCAGATCCGCACGAGATCGCCCGGCTTCTTGTGCTGCACGATGCCCGGCAGAAGCGAGCGCCCGAGGCAAAGGAGCTGGTGCTCCTCGCGATAGAAATAGGTTTCGTTGACCGTGAAGATGTTGATCAGGTGCTCGACTTCGCCGGCGTCCGCCTCGACATGGGAGAAGTAGGCCGGAAAGGAGCGCGCGCCCGTCGCGGCCATGCGGTCCGCGACGCGCCTTTCGATGTAGTAGCGCTTGCTCTCCCCGAAGATCATGCCGGTGCGCTGGTACAGGAACGCGCACAGACGGCGCAGATCGTCGACCGCAAGGGCGGACGCGGACCGTCCGCTCGGCCTGGCTGTCTTGTCCGTCGAGCGGGGTTGCCGGCTCATGGGCGCTCCACCAGGTCCATGAGCCGGTCGGCGATCTGCTCCAGAGGGGCCACCACGTCCGCCCCGCCCCGCCGCACGAGCTCGCCCGGCATCCCCCAGACGACGGCGCTCTCCTCGGCCTCCGCGATGGTGCGGCCGCCCTGCCCGTGAAGCCGGGTCATGGCCTGGGCCCCGTCACTGCCCATGCCGGTCATCAGCACGCCGATCAGGCGCTCGGGCGCGAAGTGCTGCATGGCGCTGTCCACCAGGCGGTCGACGCTCGGGTGCCAGCGATGCTCCGGAAGGGACGGGGCCGCCATCACGACGGGGCCGTCCGGGCGGACGCTCACGATCACGTCCGCATCGCCCTTCCCGATATAGACATGCCCCGACGCCAGGGGCATCGGATAGGCCGCCTCGATCACGGTCAGCGCGCAGAGCTTGTCGAGCCGCCGGGCGAGCGGGCCCGTGAACGAGCCCGGCATGTGCTGCGCCACCACCACCGGCCAAGGAAACCCTGCCGGCAGCCGCGAGAGCAAGGCGTCGAGGGCCGGCGGTCCGCCCGTGGACGTGCCGACGAGAACGAGACCCCGCGTCGGGACGGCCTTGATCCGCCGCTGCGGCGACGGGGAGGAAACGGGCTTGCGTGGCGCCCTGGCCGGCGGCGGGTTCCCGAGACCGCTGCGCAGCCGCACCCGCTCGGCGAGCCTCAGGCTGCCGGGCAGGCGCGCTCGCGATGCGGCGCGAACCTTTTCGACCAGCACGGGAGCCAGTGTCTCGATCTCCAGGGAAAGGGCCCGGTCGGGCTTCGTGATGAAATCCACGGCGCCCAGCGCGAAGGCCTCCAGGGTGACGCCCGCGCCGGCCTCCGTCAGGGACGAGACCATCACGACGGGGCAAGGGCGCTCCAGCATGATGCGGTCGAGGCAGGCGAGCCCGTCCATCTCCGGCATGTGAACGTCCAGGGTGATCACGTCCGGCTTGAATTCGACGAGCTTCTCCAGGGCCTCCACGCCGTTGCGCGCCAGGGCGACCTCGAAGTCGCCCTCGGCCGCAAAGACGCCGCCGAGAAGACGGCGCATCAGGGGGGAATCGTCGACGATCAGGAGCCGGATCACGAGGGTGGAAGCTCCGTGCCGCCGCTGCCCATGGCGGCGATCAGGTCCTTCTCGGCCCGGTCCAGAAGCTCGCGCGGATTGAGCAGGAGGATCATGCGCCCCTCGATCTCGATATTGGCGATCCGGTCGACGACCTGACTGCCCTCGGCGGCAAGGTCGGGCGTTGCGCGAAGCTGGCTTTGGGGGATCTTGAGAACCTCGGACACGGTGTCGACCACGAAGCCCGCGTGCATCCCGTCGATCCTGACGACCACGATCCGCTCCCGCCGGCTCTCCCCCCGCCCCTCGAACTTGAAGCGCCGCCGCTGGTCGATCACGGGAACGACCCGGCCGCGCAGGTTCATGACCCCCTCGATGAAGGCCGGAGCCTTGGGCAGTCGGGTGAGGGTGTCGGGCACGCGCACCACCTCGTCGACGGCCCCGATGGGCAGGCCGTATTCCTCGCCGCCCAACCGGAACACGATGAACTGCTCGTCGCCGTCCGACGGCCCGTCGGCTGTGCCCATGTCCTGGTTCTTTCCCGCTTGCGGCATCATCTGTTCGGCCAGGGCCTGATCGCGAAACAGGCTGTCGGCCGACAGCACCGAAACCAGCCGCCGCCCGCCGTCGAGCCGGCAGATCCCCTGAATCCTGGCCTCCGCCCCGCCCCGGGCCAGGATTGCCGGAACGGGATCGATCTCGGCGGAGGGAACGCGAAGGATCTCCCGCATGCCGTCGGTCACGAGGCCCACCAGCGCATCGCCAGCCCGCGCCACGACCACGCGGGACCGGCTGCCCCCCTGGCTTGCGGCGCGCAGGCCGAGCAGTCCCCGCAGGGAGGCCAGCGGGAGCAGCCGGCCGCGAAGGGTCATGACGCCCAGCATGACGGCGTCCGCATGGGGAACGGCCGCAACACCCTGCGGAAGCGCCACGACCTCATGAACCGAGCCGAGCGGCAAGGCGAAATCCTGGCCTGAAACGGTAAAGCAGACGAGAGCCGCCTCGTCCCGGGCAAGCGCCGTCGGCGCCTGGAAGCCTTGCGGCGTCGAGGCCTGCCTGTGCTGCCCTCGCCTGACGAAGCTGCCGAAGTCGCGGGACAGGAGCGTGTCGAGGTCGATCAGACGGGCTGGCGCCCGGCCCTCCCCGCCGTCGTGTCCCGCTCCTGCGCCCAGGGACGCCACCTTGTCGATCACGAGGCCGACCGGTGCGCCGCGGTCGATCACCACCACGCGGGCGGTCTCGGGCGGGGCGGCCTTGCCTCCGAGGAGAGCGTGCAGCGAAACGACCGGCATCACCGCGCCGCGCAGGTTGGCCACGCCGACGAGGCTCGACGGCCCGAGCGGAACCCGGGTGACCGCCGGGGGGCGGATCACCTCGGCGACATCCGCAGCCGGAAAGGCGAAGCGCTCGTCGCCCACCTCTACGGTCAGGAACGACTGAGCGACAGCCGGAGGGGCCGTCTCCGTCATGGGCTTACGACTCCGCGATCTGGAGTTCATCCGCGAGGGAGGCGATCTCCTCGATGGCCGCGGCCAGATCCTCGGCGCCGCGCGCCTGCTGGCGGGCGGCGGTCGCGGCCTGGGCTGCGGCGCTTCCGGCCTGTTCGGCGACGGCGGCAACCTGCTGCGTGCCCAGCCTGACCTCGCGCACGGCCGTCAGGACCGTCTGGGTCCCGGACAGGATGGCGGTGCTGCCCTGCCGGATCGCGGCCACGTCGGCCTCCACCGCGCCGAGGCGCTCGGCGATCAGGGTGTTCTTGGCAACCTCCGCCTGCGAGATCGCGGCGCTCTGCTCCAGGTCGCGCCGGATGACGGTGATCCGGTCGCGGATCTGGCGCACGACGTCCTTGATGCGGTCGGCGTTCTCGGAGGCGTCCCGCGCAAGATTGCGGATGTCGCCGGACACGATGGCGAAGCCGCGCCCGGCCTCGCCGGCCCGAGCCGCCTCGATGGAGCCGCTCACGGCCAGCATGTTCGTCTGGACGGCCACGAGGGCGATGCCGTCGACGATCTTCTCGATGCGCCGGCCGGAATCGTCGAGGCCGCCCATGAGGCCGATGACCGCCCGCGTCTCGTTCAGAGATCCCTCGATGCCGGCGGCAAGCCGCATCGTGGCGCTGCGGTTGTCCTGGAAGGCCGCGGCCAAGGCCTCGATGCGCTCGGCCGAGGCGCCCGCCACATCCTGCGTCGCGCCGCTCGCCCGCTCGATCTGCTCCATCGCCGCATTGGCCTGCTGGGTGGCCGCAGCCTGCATCTGGGCTCCCCGGTTGATCTGATCGACGGCGGTCATGATCTCGCCTGCCGCGCCCGAGAGCTCCTGGATGGCGGCGGACAATTCCTCGGCTGCGGACCCGACCTGCTCGGCGCTCGAAGCGCCTGCGGTGTTCGCCTGGAGATCGTCCGCAAGGGCCGCAAGCGCCTGAGCGGTGCGCTGGCTCTCGTCCAGGGACGCGCTCTGCTGCTGCACCGCGCGCTGCGCCTCGGCGGCGGCGGCAGCCTGTTCCTCGGCCGCGCTGGCCACCTGCTCCGCGCCGCGCTGGGCCTCGCGGATCGCCGTCTCGGCCTCCACGGCGGCCACCAGGATGGCTTGGCTTCCTTCGGCGAGCAGCGCGGCCTCGGAGCGGATCCGGTCCAAGGCTGCAACCACGGTACGGCCCACCTGGGCCTCGCCGGATGCGGTTTCGGCTGCGGCCCTGACCCGTTCGGCCACGGAGCGCACCTCGCCGACGATGCTTTCCGCGAGCACCTGAATGTCCTGCGCGCTCTTCTCCGAGTTGCCGGCCAGGGCCCGCACCTCGTCGGCAACGACCGCAAAGCCCCGGCCGTTCTCCCCGGCCCGGGCCGCCTCGATGGCTGCATTGAGCGCCAGAAGATTGGTCTGGTCGGAGATCTCGCCGACGGTGCGGGTGATGCTGCCGATATCGGCGGCCTGCTGATCGAGAAGCGAGATGATCTCGACCATGCCGCGCTGGCGCACCGCATTGGCCTCGACCGATGCCACGGAGGCGTCGATCTGGGCACCGGTCTCGATCAGCAGGGCCTGGAGGCCCGCCGTCCTGGCGCGGGACGCCTCCGCATGCTGGCGCGCGTCGGAGAACGAGGCGCCGAGGCTCATGATGGCCGACAGGGATTGCTGGGCGGCGCCTGCGGCCTCCTCGGCCCCGGCGGCGATCTGCTCCATGGAACGGCGCAGCTGCTCGGCCGCGGACGATGCCTCGGCGACGCCGCTTGCCAGCTCCTCGGTGGCGGCGCCGATGCGCTCCGCCGCCTTCTGCTGCCGGGCCCGGACGCGCTCGAGGGTCCGCCGCTGCAGGCTTGCTCCCCTGGGAGGGGCTGGAGCCGCTGCGGAACCGGCGTCATCACCGTTCGCCTGACGTGGGTTGCTCCTGCCTGCAAGTTCGGACGTCTTGACCAGTGCCATCGATGGCCTTTGATGTTGTGTACGATGTTGGAGTGCCTTGGCCCGACAGGCCTGTTTCCCGCAGGCTCGGCCGAGGCGGGGCAAGGGCGAGACCCAAGTTTTATAGGCCTCCGCGTGACATAGGCAAGCGACCCATTGGGTGCGGTCGGCCCCATGAGGCCCCGTTCCACAGGACGAAGAGTTCGATTCGCCCCAGGTCCAGGCGATCCCTACGCGGCGGCTGGCAACGTCCTTCCTTCCAAAATTCCAATTCAAAAAACCAGTTCTTTTCGGCCCATAAGCTAAGTATCTGAATCGATTCAGATTCAGCAAGATTATGAGTCAGTTATATGGGAGAGGCGAAATCCCAATGATCTCATCGGCTTAACCCAATCCTGCGTATTGAACTCTGCGCCGCCCCGAATAGAGATCTGCGCGAGCCCGTATCGAACTCGGCGCGGGAATCGGGCCCGTCACATAGGAGTCTGCGCAGACGCGTATCGGACTCTTCGACAAGGCCCGATCAAGTCATTGAAAAACAAGTACAATTATAATTATTCCCGCATTCGACTCTGCGCATCCTGCCTCCCGCGGCTCGGGAAGGAGCGCAGGCAAACCCGGCGGCCGGAACGATGCAACAGGATCGAACCGGCCTGAAAACCCGGAATGAACCCCGCGTATCGAACTCTGCGCATGCCTCGCCCCCGGTTTGGGGCCTGGCCGCCATGGGGCGGGAGCCCGCGTATCGAACTCTGCGCAGCCCCTGTCGACGATTGCAGGGCAGCGATGGCGGGACGCAGAGTTCGATTCACCCTCGCTCAGGAGCTTGGTCTCCAGGCAGGCCGACGAGCCGTCCTGACGAAAGCTTTGGATAACTCCACGGCAGGCTGCGTTGTGACGGATCCAAGCTCAGTTTGGAGTCGTTGCGAGTCCGCGAGCCCACATCCGTGCCTCTCAAAGACGAGAACAATCATGAGCGTCGATGAACAGATTTCCACGATCCGCGACCCCGATCTTCTGCAGGAGGTCGAGCGGGCCCGCGGTCATTTCATGTTCAAGACCCTCATCGAGCACATCGCCCACAAGCAGGCCCAGCGGGACGCGGAACAGAAGAAGCAGCGCGACGAGGAGACCCGCCGCACGGCCATGAGCCGGGATCAGCGGCGCCGGGACGCGGTGCGCGAGGTGATCGAAAGCGCCCCGAGCTCGCCCGAGAACATCCAGCACATCCACAGCGTCCTGGCGCTCTGCGGGCTGCCCTATCGCGAACCCAAGGGCGAGCGCGAGTTCTTCCGCGAGTACGGACGCAACACCCTGAGCATCATGTCGGGGCGCCTCAAGAACCCGAAGACCGGCCAGATGGAGGTCCAGGGGCTTCCCTACGGGCCCAAAGCCAGGCTGGTGCTGCTGCATCTCTGCACGGAGGCGGTTCGCCAGCGCAGCGCGAAGATCGAGGTGGCCGACAGCCTGTCGGGCTTCATCAAGCAGATGGGATTTCCCGTAACCGGAGGCGAGCGCGGGACCCTGCGCCAGTTCAAGGAGCAGCTCAACCGGCTCGCGGCCTGCACCATGCAGATCGGCCTGTGGGACGGGGCGTCCAAATCGAGCACGCTCAACGTTCCGCCCTTTCGCCAGCTCGACATCTGGCTGACGGGGAACTCCGACCAGGGCCTGCTCTGGTCCAACACGGTGCAGTTCCACGCCGAGTTCTACGACAACCTCATCCAGCATGCCCTGCCGGTGGACATCCGGGCGGCCCGGGCCTTCGCCGGCTCGGCCCGGAAACTCGATATGCTGTTCTGGATGGGCTACCGCCTGCGGACGGTGCAGCGCCCGCTGCGGCTCTCCTGGGACAACCTGCACAAGCAGTTCGGCTCGGACAATGCCAGCATCCGCAGCTTCAAGCAGGCCTTCAAGGGCGACCTTGCCCACATCAAGGAGGTGTTCCCCCGCCTCCAGGTGACCCTCGACGACGGCGGAATGCTGCTCCTCCCGACCGATCCGAGCGAGCTGCTCGTCCGGCCCAAGCGCAGCACCCTGGAAAACCGTGCGTCTTCAGCAGCTTAGATACGCAGAGTACGATTCGCCTCGGGCCCTGCGGGTGGTGCCGCAGGCCGGAAGATGCTCTATTGGGCCAACCGTCACTGGCCTTACCGGGAGCCCCGATGCCTGACCTCGGATCGACCCTGCGCATTGTCCGTCCCGCGCCGAACGTGGTCGCCTTCTACGACGGGCGGATCTCCGGGATGCGCGCCTATTCGCCCGAGCCCAACTGGCTCGACGACGGCGCCTATGAGCTGGGGGTCTGCACCTATGCGATCGTGAGCGGAGCCGAGGCCCTGGTCTACGACACGCACATATCGCCGGCTCATGCCCGGGCCATCCGCAAGACGCTGGCTGACGAGGGCATCCCCCGGCCGACGGTGGTTCTGAGCCACTGGCACCGGGACCATGTGGCCGGAAACGAGGTTTTTGCCGATTGCGAGATCATTGCCCACACCCTCACCGCCCGGACGCTGGAGGAGCAGCGCCCGTCGATCGAAACCGGCAAGCCTCCGATCCGGCCGCTGATCGGGCCCACCCGAACCTATGAGGGAAGCCTCCGGATCAAGGTTGGGGATCTGGGGGTGGACCTGCGTCATGCGGACATCCACAGCCTGGATGGGACGCTGCTGCTCGTTCCGGAAAGAAGCCTGCTGTTTGCCGGCGACGCCCTGGAGGACCCGATCACCTATGTGGCGGAACCCGGCAGGCTTGCGATCCACCTCGCCAGCCTCCGGCGCATCGCCGGGTGGCCGGTGGAGCGGATCCTGCCGAACCACGGGGACCCGGACGTCATTGCCCGGGGAGGCTATGGGCCCGGTCTCGTCCAGGCGACCATCCACTATCTGGAAAAGCTTCTCCGGCTGCGGTCCGAACCCGACCTTGCGGACCGCCCGCTTTCCGAATGGATCCGGGACGATCTCGCCCAAGGCTGGATCCATGCGTTCCCGCCCTACGAGGCGGTCCATCGCGAGAACCTGCGCAAGGTGCTCGCGCTTTCATCGAGCTGAAGGCTCGCCTGCGGGTCAGGCCTTCGGCGTGGGCGCACCGGGCGGGAGCAGCCCTTCCTGCCTCAGGTCGTCCCAGAGCGCGGGCGGAACGGGTGCCGCCATGAGCCGGGCGTTCTCCCGCACCTTGTCGGCATGCTTGGCGCCGGGAATGATGGCCGCCACCACAGGATGCGCGGCGCAGAACTGAAGCGCGGCCGAGCGCAGGTCGACCCCGTGGCGGCCGCACACCGCCGCGATCCGGTCGCGCTTCTCGACCATCTCGCGGGGCGCTTCCTGGTATTCGAAGTTCCGGCCGCCGGCCAGCAGGCCGGAATTGTAGGGGCCGCCGACGACCACATGCACGCCCCGGTCCGCACACATGGGGAAGAGCCGGTCGAGGGCGGGCTGGTTGAGGAGGCTGTACCGCCCGGCGAGCAGGAACACGTCCGGGTCCGACATCTCGAGCGCCCGCTCGCAGGGTTCGGTGAGGTTGACGCCCAGGCCCCATCCCTTGATGACGCCTTCGTCCCGCAGGCGAATGAGGGCCTTGGCGGCGCCGTTCATGGCGATTTCGAACAGCTCCTCCCAGGCCTCGCCATGGTGGTCCGCCGCCACGTCGTGGATGTAGGCGATGTCGATCCGGGCCAGGCCGAGCCGCTGATAGCTGTCTTCGATGGACCGCATGGTCGCGTCGTAGGAGTAGTCGTACTCGCCGCGGAACGGCAGGCCTTGAACGAAGGGCGGATTGTCCGCCCCGCCCGGAGCCGGGCGCATCATGCGCCCGACCTTCGTCGACAGTACGAACGACTCGCGCGGATAGCGGCGGAGCACGTTGCCGAAGCGGTGCTCGGAGAGACCGCTGCCGTAATGGGGGGCCGTATCGAAGTGGCGCACCCCTGTCTCCCAGGCCGCGACGAGCGCGGCCTCGGCCGTCTCCTCGGACACGACATCGAACATGTTGCCGAGCGGAGCGCCGCCGAAGCCGAGCGGGCCAGGGGGTGCGAAGTGCGGCTTTGTCATCGTGTGTCCTTCCAAATCCAAATCTGACCAAATCCAAATCTGACACGGTCCCGATGGGCTCACATCCGGGGAGCCTTGATCATTTCCGTTTGATCCTGCCCACAACCCAGCCAGCGAGACCCAGCACCGCCAATCCGGCGAGGAAGCCGATGCCAGCCCCCCAGGTAACGCCGGGCGAGCCCATGGCAAGGTATCCGGCGAAGGCGCCCGCCACAAACAGCACAAGGGGCGCGAGGCATCCAATGCCGATCATCGATCCCGCTCCCCTGGCCCTTTCCGTCTTCTGCATACCCAGTCCTGACCCGGGACCGGTGCGGGCGAAGAATGAGGCGCCCCGCAGTGCAGGGAACAACTCCGCGCGCTCAGGTGCGATCCCCGATCACAGCTCCGGCACGGCGAGAGCATGGCGCCTTTCCGCGCGATGGGCGGTTTCCTGGGCGCATTTCTCAAGATGCGCCGTCTTGTTGATCACCTGCAGGTTGGGAGCGCCCCAGAAAGCGAGGAGGCTCGGCCAGGGCGTCAGCCGGTGTTCGGCCCTGACCCGGAAGAGCGGCATGCGATGGTCCACTTCGGCGGTCTTGAGCAGGCGGCGGCCGCTTAGGGGACATCTCCGCTTCTGGCGGATCTTCAGCGCCTTCAGGTGATCGCTGGGCGCCGTCCAGAACTGCCAGGCAACCACGCAGGCTGCATGCCACACGGCGTTCTTGTTGGGCTTCCCGTCGCCCCACAGGTCACGGTGCCATCCCAATCTGTAGACGGGCTGTCCGCAGACGCAGCAATGGCCGGGGCCTCGCGTGAAAGCCTCCTCCCGGTAGGGAGCTGGCGGAACGCGAAACGACACCGGCAGGCCCGGCATCTTGTCCTGTCCCAGACGCCACTGCCATCCTTCGGGCTCCCCGCTCCTTGCGGCGAGCGCCCGTGCCAGCCTGTCGGCCATGAGCGGGCGGTGCCGCCAGTAGGACTCCACCGCCCGGCGCTGGGTTGCGGGGATGAGCGGGCGGTTGAGCGCGTGGTTCAAAACGCAGGCCGGAAAGAGCGTGGACAGGCGGCTCTCGAGCCGGGCCCGTGCCCTCGTGTTTTTCTCGTCGCGCCAAGTGGACATGTCTGAAGGCCCGCATCGTTCGTTGTCATGGCCGGAGAACCTGCCGCGACGTGCCGGTCCGGAGCCTCACGGATTACGGCCGAGCGGTTCGAAGATCCCGAACCGCTCGGCCGCTGCATCTGTCTTCCCAGTTTGCGGAGCTGCACGACCAACTCTAGTCGGCGAACTCCCCGCGCAGGATCTCGCGCTTGCCGGCGTGGTTGGCAGGTCCCACGATCCCTTCCTTCTCCATGCGCTCCATGATCGAGGCCGCCCGGTTGTAGCCGATCTGCAGGCGCCGCTGGATATA
>NZ_JAEQMY010000061.1 GCF_016743775.1 Microvirga aerilata
TCGATAGGACAGGTTTTGGGGTCGGAGCCATCAACCTGGAGTGAACGCCGCGACACCGCTGTGATCCTACGCCGGGAAGATTTGGTATCTGGTGAGCGCTAAAACCGGACCACGCCTTGTTGCGGCCGATATAGAACATCGGCGGGTTGGCCAAAATCATAACCATAGAAGGATGTAGGAATGATCACGGGCCGACAGTTGAAGTTCATAACTCTCGTAGCGTTGGGGTTAGCGGTAGGGATGGTCAACACCGCAAGCGCAGCCGCCGCTGTCGAGCCCGCTGTTCTGGGGCAGCCTTGCATTCGCCCTGGTGATTGCCGGAGCGTTCGCGTTCCCGCTCAACCGCTGGCTCATCGCCCGCGGACGGGGACATGCCCTCGTCCACGCCCATCACTGAAGGAGGTCGCCATGCGTGTTCTTCCGACGATCCTGGCAGCCACGGCACTCGCCCTCGCGCCGACCTCCCTGGCTTGGGCCGACCCGGGCCATGCCGGCCATGACCACGCCGTGGAAGCGGCCTACGGCCGTCCCGGCGACCCCGCGAAGGGCGGCCGCATCGTCCAGGTGTTCATGAAGGAGACCGACAGCGGCACCTTTGCGCCCTCACGGACAAAGCTCCTGGCAATCTCCAGACCAATGCCACCAGCACCTGCCGTCACGAGACCCCGCAAACCCCGAATTCCTAAATCCATTGCTGCCTCTTTCCATTGCCGAAACAGTCTCCCGCCGTCCTGGCGAACCGTTCATGGATCAATTCGCAAGCAGATATGGCCGGGCTCCCCCGGCCCTATCCGCATTTGAAGCAATCAGCCTTTCACGAGAGGGCAGCCGCCTTCGTTCAGGGGCCGGAAGGCCTGATCAGCCGGGATCGTGGCGAGTTGCTTGTAGAGATCCCAAGGGCCCTTGGACTCAGCTGGCTTCTTGACCTCGAACAGATACATGTCGTGGATCTTGCGGCCATCCTGACGTATCATGCCCTTGCCGAACAGTGGATCGTCCGTAGGCATCTCCTTCATCTTGGCCATGACCCGCGCGGTATCCTTGCCCTTCAGGGCCTCGACCGCTTTGAGGTAGTGAAGCGCACCGGCGTAGACGCCTGCATGAACCATGGTCGGCATCTTCCCGCCGTTCCGCTCGGCGAAGCGCTTCGACCAGGCCCGGGTCTGGTCATTCTGGTCCCAGTAGAAAGCCTCGGTCATGACCAGACCTTGGGCCACCTGAAGGCCTAGCGAATGAACATCGGTGATGAAGACGAGGAGGCCGGCAAGGCTCTGGCCACCCTGAACGATCCCGAACTCTGCAGCTTGCTTCATCGTATTGGTAAAGTCACCACCCGCGTTCGCGAGGCCGATCACCTTGGCACCCGACGACTGCGCCTGCAGCAGGAACGACGCGAAGTCCTGACCGGGGAAGGGATGCCGAACCGTGCCGACGACCTTGCCGCCAGCCTTCGTCACCAGGGCTGCCGTGTCACGCTCCAGGGCATGGCCGAAAGCATAGTCCGCCGTGACGAAGAACCACGTGTTTCCTCCGCGCTTCACCATGGCGCCACCGGTCCCGTTCGCGAGTGCCCATGTGTCGTAAGTCCAGTGAACGGTATTGGGCGAGCACTGGGATCCGGTCAGATCCGAGGTACCGCCGCCTGAATTGATCAGGATCTTGTTCTTCTCGCGGGCGATGCCGTTCACGGCGAGCGCCACGGACGAGGTCGGGACATCGAGAATGACGTCGACGCTCTCTTGGTCGTACCATTGCCGCGCGATGCTGGCGCCGATGTCGGGCTTGTTCTGGTGATCCGCTCCGACGATGTCGACCTTGATGCCCTTCTCGGAAGCTTTGAAGTCTTCAGCGGCCATGCGAGCCGCAATCACTGATCCTTCGCCTGTAAGGTCGGAGTAAACGCCGGATCGGTCATTCAGGACGCCCAGCTTGACTGAGGTCTGCGCCTGCACGCCTCCTGTCATGGCTACCGCAGCTAAGGCGCTGAGAACATAACGCGTCTTCATTGTTTCCTCCCTTTTTAGGACATCCATCTTAGGCATGCATGGGAACGAATGAAAAGCCGGACGACAGCCGCGCCTCTGTGCTTTCGACAAAGCGTCTGAAGGCATTCACGGCTGCCGGCACTTCGGCGGTAACCCGTTGGCGGCGAGGCTCCTTCACATTGCTTAGGTGTAGCGCGTGGGGAATTGGAAATCGGGACGGCATAAACCGGAGAAAACTGACTACTCACGTTCAAACAGGACAGAGCAGAATTTCGGGCGACCATACGGCAGGTCTCCTTAGACGTCGAGTTGATTGCCTTTTCTACGAAACGGAATCAGTTTGGGTTCAGCTATCCATAACAGCAGTCTTGCAGGGTCTTGAGCCTGTAAGCATGATTGTAGACATCCACGAAGATTTGCAGGTGCGCCCTGAGTTGGCCATGCGTGTCGTAGTTGTAACGCTTGACCGTGGCATCCTTTCGCCATGCCGCGTGATTGGCCAAACTCGAGCTTAGGAGAGCATCTGAAGGTCAGCGTCGATGGCAATCGCCTGACCGGAAATGGTTCGCCCACGAGGTGAGCACAAGAATACAATCTGGTCGGCAAGCTGCTGGGCCGTCACGTATTCTTTCAGCGACGCATTAGCGAGCGCGGCCTGCTCCATTTCCCCAAAGGAAACGCCCTGCTGCTGCGCCTTAGCTTCCAGCACGCGGCGTTGCCGATCGCCTGCCACGATCCCAGGCAGAATCGCGTTCACGCGGATTCCGTCCTGTCCGAGTTCGCGGGAGAGAGATTTAGTTAATCCGATTACAGCCCACTTGGCTGCCGCATAGGGGGAGCGTAGCGGGAAGCCGAAACGACCTGCGGCGGACGAAACGTTGATGATTGATGCATTCTGGCTCTTCCTCAAGTGAGGAACCGCCAAGCGAGTGCAGTTGAATTGCCCGGTTATGCACACATCCAGGCAGCGATCCCAGTCCTCGGGATTGATCTCCTCCACTCGCCCAGTTGGCCCAGCGATACCGGCGTTGTTCACGAGAACGTCGAGCCCGCCCAAAGTCCCCAAAGCATCCTCAAACACTTGGGTCATCCCAGCCCGATCGGCCACATCCCCATAGGATGCTGTCAGCTTTGGATCGGATGAGGGGATCGCCTTAAGGGCATTACGGTCGACGTCACAGGCATGCACCCGAGCTCCTTCGCGGAGAAATGTGCGGGCAATCTCAAGCCCGATGCCAGCCGCACCGGCTGTCACTAAAACACGCAGTCCGGCAATATCGAGATCCATCGTTATCGTCTCCGTCTGTACTTTCTCTCATGGAAGCGGGTACAGTTAGTGGATCATCCTCTGAAATGGCGACGGCTAATTCAGCAGGCGTCCAGTGCTCTCGATAAAGCTGGCTGCTCCCTTGACATCATCCGTGAGCGCCTTGCGGGCGCTCGCCCCGTCTCGTGCCTCCACGGCCGCCACGAGACGCCGATGCTGCTCCGCCGCGCCGCCAGTACGAAGTCGATCCGGTGAAATTTTGAGGTCGAAGTTGAGCACCGGCCCAATCTTCAGCCAAAGACCCTCAATGATGCCAACCAGAGTAGGCAGGCCTGTGGCTCTGTAGACGGCGAAGTGCAATTCCTTGTTGGCTCGCACGGCTTGGTCGGCCTGCGGGTCCGGGCTGCGGGCCTGATCAAGGAAAGCCCGTTCGAAACGCTGCATGGCCATAAGGTCCGCATCCGAACGATTGCGTGCCGCCTCCTCAGCGGCAAAGCCCTCGACCGCCAGCCTAACGGCGGTTAGTTCGCAAAATCGCGCGCGGCTCATCAACGGCACGCGTACCGCGCGATTGGGTAATACCTCAAGAGACTGGTCCGACACCAGACGAGCGACCGCTTCGCGTACCGGCATGATCGATACACCGAGCGTTTCCGCGATGCTGCGAAGGGACATCCTTTGCCCGGGAGCGAGTTCACCGCTCATCAGGAGCTCACGTAATTCGGCGTGAACGCGCTCGCCCAGGGTTACTCGTTCAAGACGGCCGATCTGGGTGATCGCCGTTGGGGTCTCAATAAGTCGGGGGCTCGACAAGTTGCTCATCTTAAGACAATCTAACTGTGATCACAGATCGCGGCAAGTAACTGCGACGGCTTAATTCGGAGAAGGAAACGCCAATGGTACGACCTTTCGATTTCACCCGCCGTACACTCCTCAAGGGAGCAGCCAGCGCCACTACGCTCGTCGGCATCGGTATGCCCGCCATCGTCAAAGCTCAGGCCGATGTGATCCGGATCGGCCATCTCACGCCTGTCACCGGGTTCCTCGGCCCGCTCGGAGAATTCGCCCAAATGGGCGTGAGGCTCGCGGCCGAGGAGATTAACGCGGCCGGCGGCGTCCTCGGCCGTCCGGTTGAACTCGTGATTGAAGACTCAGTCAATCCACAAACCGCGTCGGCCAAGGCCGAACGCCTGATCGAACGTGACAAAGTTGCGATGATCATCGGCGAAATTTCGTCCGCCTCGGCGCTCGCCATCGGTCAGGTCGCCAACCGAACCAAGACCGTGTTTATCAACACGGGCGCCAACTCGGACGCGTTGCGCGGCGCGAGCTGCAATCCATTCACGTTCCACATCGAGGCTGCGAACTCGATGATGGTGCTGGCGGTGGGCAACTACCTGAAGAGTGAGAACATGATCAAAGGGAAGAAGTGGTATTCCCTGACAGCTGACTACGCCTTTGGACACGATCTCTTCCGGGTAGCTAAGAAGTTTGTGACTGAGAACGGCGGCGAGTTCGTCGGTGAGGAGCTAGTTCCGACCGACGCCACTGACTTCAGCCCCTATCTTTTGAAAATCCGCCAGGCGAGGCCCGACATTGTGGCTTCGAACCTCGCCGGCAACCAGATCACGAACTTCATCAAGCAATATGCCGAGTACGGCCTGCAATTCCCAATCACCGGCTTCGGCTTCGACACAGCGGTGGCTTGGGGTGCAGGCAAGGGCAACTTCTCCGGCATCTGGCCACTAGTCTGGCACCACCTCGTCGACTCGCCCTCATCCAAGAACTACGTCTCGGCCTTTACCAAAAAGTATGGCAAGCCGCCCGAGAACCAGTCCTGGGGCGATTACAACTCCCTCAAGATTGTCGCTCAATCCTTTGCCGAGCTGAAATCCACTGATCCGCAGAAACTCGCGGAGCACCTTCGCAAGGGCGCGAAGTTCGACATCCTAAAGAGCCGCGAAGGCTACTTCCGCGCATACGACAACCAGATGGTCCAGGAGATGTACGCCGTGCGGGCAAAGGACGCCAACAAGATGAAGGACCAGTGGGATATCTATGACCCGCTGGGCTCTGTCCCTGGGTCAAGCGACAGCCTTGAGGTCCTTGCTCCACCGCAGGACGGTGCGTGCAAGATGCCGGCCTGACGGGGCCGCTCACTGGCGAGGCCGGGCGGCGCAATGTCGTTTCCAGCCCCATCAGGAGCACGACATTCCGTTTTCCTCTTGTCCCGAGTCCTCCTCGCGGATGTCCTATGGCCCGAAAAGGAGTCTCGCTTGGCGATCATCTTTCTCCTTGAGCAGGTGCTGAACGGTCTTCTGGTCGGCGCGTACTATCTGCTGATTGCTCTCGGTCTATCGCTCATCTTCTCGCTTGGCGGCATCGTGAATCTCGCCCACGGTGCTTTCTACGCGATTGGCGCCTACCTCGCGGTATCGCTGACGCCCTGGATAGGCTTCGGCGGCGCGTTCTTCGCATCGCCGCTGCTCGTTGCACTCTTGGGCGTGCTGATCGAGCGGTTCCTCTTTCAGAAGTTCTACAGGGCAGACCCGATCTTGAGCCTGCTTCTGACCTTTGGTCTTGCAATGATTATCGAGCAGAGCCTGCGGATGACCTTTGGCGCAGCTCCTCTGCCCTTCTCAATCCCGCCCGCGTTGCGGGGACAGGTGTTTGTCGGCGATTTTATCTATCCGCGCTATCGCCTCATCATCTTCGGCGTGGCGCTCGCGGCCGTCACCGCTACCTGGTTCCTGGTCTACCGCACCGCCTTCGGCCGCGTGGTACGTGCAGGCGTGCAGAACCCGGACATGGTAGGGGCGCTTGGCATCTCGCTTCAACCCTACATGACGGCAGTGGTGGCGCTCGGACTTGGGCTTGCAGGTCTCGCGGGCGTCCTGCTCGCGCCGATCTCGGGAGTTCATCCGGCTATGGGGGCCGAGATCTTGACTGCAGCCTTCGTGGTAGTGGTCATCGGAGGACTCGGCTCCTTCTGGGGTGTGATCGCAGCGGCCGCGCTCGTGGGTGTGGTCCGCGGCCTCACCATCTACTTCTTCCCGCCCGCCGGTGAGGCGTCAATGTATCTGCTGATGGCGCTTGTGCTACTCCTGCGCCCGCGCGGATTGCTCGGCGAACGCATCCAGAAATTCGAGTAAGCTCCATGCGCAAGGATTATTGGCCTCTCCTGATTGCGGCACTAGCACTCGCAGTGCTCCCCTTCGCCCTCGCTCCTCTCGGCCTGCCCCTCCGCTCGTCCATCGACGTAGTGCTGTTTGCCATTGCCTGTTTAGGCCTCAACGTTCTGGTCGGCTATACGGGCCTCGTCTCCTTCGGTCATGGCGCATGGTTCGGACTGGGAGCCTATGCGGCGGCGCTGAGTCAGCTCAACTGGTTTACGGGCAGTGTGATCCTGCCGACGCTTTTTGCGATCGTATTCATCGCCGTGGCATCGTTTCTCCTTGGCGGTCTCATCCTGCGCCGGCGCGGCGTCTACTTTTCTCTACTAACGCTTGCCCTTACGGCTATGCTCTTCGCCGTCGCGTATCGTTGGACAGCGCTGACAGGGGGCGAAAGCGGCCTCGGCGGGGTGGTGCGCGCCAACACGCTTGGGCTCGATCTGAGCTCGGACTGGACATATTACTGGGCCGTTGCTGCCGTCGGTTTGATCGTCTGCTTCGTGCTGGTGCGCTTTCACAACTCGCCCGTCGGCACCGTCCTCGTGGCGATCCGCGAGAATGAGCAGCGCGCGCAATTTCTGGGCTACCCGACTAGTCGCTACAAGCTTGTCGGATTCGTGGTCTCAGCAACCGTCGTTGGGCTTGCGGGTGTTTTATCCGTGTTCAACCATCGCTTCGCCTCGGCTGAGCCTTTGTCGGTGGCCTTCTCAGGTGAACTGATCGCGATGGTTGTAATCGGTGGGATGCGCAGCTTTCTCGGACCGGCCCTCGGCGCCCTCTTCTACATCCTTTTTCGCGAATTCCTGTCAATCTGGACCCCCCATTGGCTGTTCTATTTTGGCATACTCTTCGTGGGCTTCATCATGCTCTCGCCGACAGGATTGGTAGGAGTGGCCCAGAGGATCACGGCTCCCTTCCGGCCTAAAGTGACGGAAGAGGCAGCCATGGCCGGCCGGACGCTCACCGATGAGCCGCTACCGTCCTTCCTGAGACCTCTGGATCATATGGACGGTGTTATCCTTGAGGCGCGCGGCATTGCCAAGAATTTTGGCGCGCTCAAGGCGGTCCAGGGCGTCAACATCGCTGTACGCGACCGGTCGCTTCATGCCCTGATTGGGCCCAACGGGGCAGGGAAAACCACAGCCTTTAACCTGATTTCCGGGTTCTATACGCCAGACGAAGGTGACATCTTTCTCAAGGGTCAGTCGATAGCCGGTCTCTCTCCCGAAGCAATCACCCATGCGGGCATCGGACGCTCCTTCCAAATCACGAACCTCTTTCCCGCCTTGAGCGTGGAGGAAAACCTGCGGCTAGCGGTGCAGGCTCGCCACCCACGGCGCTTCGATCCTTGGACCAATGCCCGATTGATTGCTCAGATCGAAACGGAAACTTCTGCGGTGGTCCGTTATCTGGGAGTCGCCGGCATCGAGCGAGCTGAGGCGGGTGAGCTCTCGTATGGCGGACAGCGCCTCCTCGACATGGGCCTCGCACTCGCGACGAAGCCGAGGGTTCTCCTGCTGGACGAGCCTCTTGCAGGGCTCGCTGCAGCTGAACGCCAACGCATTGGCGACATCATTAAGCGCATCTCCTCGGACCTGCCGATGCTGCTCGTGGAGCACGACATCGACCGCGTGTTCCAGATTGCAGACGCCATAACAGTGATGAACGAAGGACAGGTTCTCGTGGACGGAACCGTCGAGGATGCGCGCTCAAGCCCAAGAGTGCAAGAGATCTATATCGGCTCGGGGGCGGAGACGGTTGCGGCCAAGCCCAGAGAAAGTGCCGTCGAGCCCGCGACGTTGCTGGCTGCAAGCCACATCAACACCTTCTACGGCAAGAGTCATGTGCTGGTCGATGTATCGTTCGATGTTCATCAGCACGAGATCGTGGCGCTGTTAGGCCGAAACGGAGCAGGAAAGTCGACCCTGCTTAAGACCCTGACAGGCATTTCACGACCGGCCTCGGGCTCGATCACCCTCGACGGCCATGAGATTGCAGGACGGCCATCTCACGAGATCGCCCGGCTCGGCATCGGCTACGTGCCGCAGGGGCGCGGGCTATTCGCCGGGATGACGGTGGGCCAAAACCTTGAACTCGGCAGACTCAAGCGTGAGACCGGACATGGCGTGCGGTGGGATCTGGACAGGATCTTCGAGTACTTTCCCCGGATCCGCGAGCGGATCGACACCCCGGCTGATTTCCTCTCAGGAGGTGAACAGCAGATGGTCGCAGTCGCCCGCGCGCTCTCGGGCGACGTGAAGGTGCTCCTCCTGGACGAGCCCTTCGAAGGTCTTGCGCCGACCATCGTCGAGCAACTCTTCGAGAGCTTCGACAAGCTTCGGCATGAGGTGTCGATCATTATCGTAGACCACCATCTGGATCTTGCGCTCGCTCTATCCGATCGGACGGTGGCTCTGGAACGAGGACGGGTCATTCATAAGGGTCCGTCGAAGGATCTGCGCGACGATCTCGCGCTCCGCCGCAAGGTGTTGTGGCTGTAGGCCTAAGAAGGGGAGGCTTTAATGGCAAGTGTTGCGATCATTGGCGCTGGACTGATCGGCCGATCCTGGGCGATCGTGTTCGCCAAGGCGGGCTGGCAAGTGCGCATCACGGATCCGGAGCCCCGAGCGCTTGAGAGCGCGTCCCGCCTCATCCGCGAGGGGCTTGACGAAATGGCTGCCCACGGCCTTGTAGCAGACCCGGCGCTCGCGATGGACCATGTTGCGGTCATGCACTCCCTTGCCGATGCGGTCAGCGGCGTGGACATTGTTCAGGAGAACGGTCCCGAGATCGTCGATACGAAGCTGGCGATTTTTGCCGAACTTGACCGGCTGTGCCCAGATCATGCCATTCTGGCCTCGTCGACCTCGGCGATCGTGGCATCGCGTTTCACAGAATCACTGCCGGGTCGCGCCCGCTGTCTGGTCGCGCATCCTGTCAATCCCCCCCATCTGGTGCCGCTCGTCGAACTCTGCGGCGCTCCTTGGACTGCGCCCGAAACCATCGAGCGGGCCCGCACAATATACGAGAGCATTGAGCAGGTTCCGATCATTGTGAACCGAGAGGTCGAGGGCTTCGTTCTCAACCGTTTGCAAGGCGCGCTTCTGGCTGAGGCCTTCCGACTAGTCGGCGAGGGCGTGGTCAGTCCCCAGGATCTCGATAAGACATTAAAGGATGGCCTTGGCTTGCGCTGGTCCTTCATCGGCCCGTTCGAGACCATCGAACTCAACGCGCCCGGCGGCATCGCTGATTACTGCAACCGCTATACCGGGTTCTACCGTAGCCTCAGTGCAGACCCGGCGAAGCCTGATGTCTGGAACGAGGACAACGTGGGCCGCATTCTGGAAGCCTGGGGCGGAACGCCCAGCGCAGACACGCTCGCGTACCGTTCTGTCTGGCGAGACAAGCGCTTGGCTGCCCTGAAGGCGCACAAGAAATCCCAACCCGAAGTATGATCCTAGGAGGGAACAAGTCCATGGCCCGCAAAGTCATTATCACCTGCGCCGTCACAGGTGCGATCCATACGCCGTCGATGTCCCCTCATCTGCCGATCACCCCTGAGGAAATCGCCGAAGCAGCCATCGGCGCAGCCGAGGCCGGCGCCGCGATCGTGCATCTGCATGCGCGGGACCCGCAGAATGGAAAGCCAAATCAATCCCCGGAAGCGTTTGCGCCTTTCCTGCAGGTCATCAAGCAACGGTCGAACTGCGTCATCAATATCACAACGGGCGGCGCGCCCACGATGTTGGTCGAGGAGCGCGTAAGGCCGGCGGCCCATTATAAGCCGGAGGTCGCCTCGCTGAACATGGGATCGATGAATTTCGGCCTCTATCCAATGCTCCACCGGTTCAACGAGTTTAAGTATGACTGGGAGCTTCCCTACCTCGAAGGCTCCAGGGACCGGATCTTCCGCAATACCTTTACAGATATCGAGTACATCCTGACCACCTGCTCAGAAAATGGCACGCGGTTCGAGATTGAATGCTATGATATCGGGCATCTTTATACACTTGCCCACTTCGTTGATCGCGGCATCATCAAGCCACCTCTTTTCGTTCAGAGCGTTTTTGGTCTTCTCGGAGGCATTGGGCCTCACCCGGAGGATGTCGCGCACATGAAGCGCACAGCCGACCGGCTGTTTGGGGATAATTATCAATGGTCGGTGCTCGGCGCGGGGAAGAACCAGCTCGCAATCGCCGCCCAGGCAGCTTCCATGGGCGGCAACGTCCGGGTTGGGCTGGAGGACTCACTGTGGATCGGACCCGGCAAGCTCGCTGAGTCCAATGCCCAGCAGGTAAAACTCGCGCGACAGATCATCGAAGGACTTGGACTGGAGATTGCCACCGCCGACGATGCCCGTGCAATGCTGACGCTGAAAGGTGGCGATCGCGTCAATTTCTAGGAGGAATTTGCTCGTACTGCTGGACGCCACGCTGCACGACCTGACGCCGCTCTATCGGCCATGCTGATCCCTATACTAACCGGCTTCTTTTCGTGATCGCGCACTCTACTTCAATAATGCTATCTGCTGCTGGCATGATCCCTGCAAGATCTGATGAGGAAGGAAACAAAATGAGCCTTGCTAAATCATTGATCGTCTCGATTAGCCTAGCCGGCCTTTTCTCCGGTCCCGCCCTTGCCCAGGACGGAGGCATGAAGAAGTGGGTCCAAGGCAAGGGATGGGGCTGGGTTTGGGGGCATGAGGATGAAATCGGGGCCTTGAACGAGATGACGGATGCGTCCCGCCTTGCGGCCCTGCAACTAGTGAAGCAGGGTAAGACGTACGACCTCGGTCTTCCCTATGACCGCATGTCCTATAAGTGGCCAGGCCATAGTCCAGGGGAGGTAATCAGCTTTCGTTCACCTGCAGGGGTAAGGACGCAAAAAGATCTGAGCTTCGCGACGCCTGAAGGCGGCAACACGGGCGGAACTGCGTGGCACAGCAACGCTATCTTTATGAATGACAACGTGGCTACACAGATCGATGGCCTCGGCCATATCACCCACGGTCCGGACAGCCACTTCTACAATGGCTTCAAGGCAGCAGAGTGGGGCGGCGACTTCGGATTGCGCAAAACCGATGTCACTACTATTCCGCCTGTCGTTGCCCGTGGAGTGCTGATCGACGTTGCGGGCTACAAGAAAGTCGACGCGTTGCCATCCCATTACGAGATCAGTGTTGAGGACCTTGAAGGCGCGCTCCGTGCCCAAAACGTTGAGGTTACACCCGGCTCGGTCGTGTTGGTTCGGACTGGAACAGCACGCTATTGGGGGGAAAATGGGAGCGACCATACCAAAATCGGCGAACACGACTCCTCTGGAATAGGTCTGAAGGCTGCCAAGTGGTTGGTCGAGCAAAAAGGCGCCTTGATGCTCGGGTCGGACACTTCCGGTCTCGAGTATGTTCCTCCCAAGCCAGAGGACTCCCAGGCCATGGGCGGCAGCTTCAATCCCGTTCACGTTTATCTGCTGGTTGAACAGGGCGTCCACGTTTTGGAGTTCAACAACCTTGAACGGCTCGCCGCCGACAGGGCTTACGAATTTGCTTACATCCTGACGACGAATGCCATTCGCGGCACGGTTGCCGGGACAGCTTTGCGGCCGCTTGCCCTACGCTAACACTCTTCTCCTGGGAGAGCCCCGCTCTCCCAGGAGAAGGCGACTGCAAGATCCGCACGCCTGATGCTGATAAGTGGCATTGTCGCCGCCAAAGCAAAAGGCACTCAGCCTCTCTCTGCATCTGTACGGCACGACAGGATAAGGAACTTTATATGGCCAACTATCTCAAACGGGGCCGTGATGTTGCCGCCATCGAGGAAGACGACGCAAAGGTTCGTGCTACCGTCGAAAATGTGCTCGCGGATATTTCCAAGCGGGGCGATGCTGCCGTTCGCGAACTCTCGGTCCGTTTCGATGGCTGGGATCGAGCCGATTACCGACTGACCGATCAGGAGATTCAAGACTGTCTCGGGCAACTTTCCCAGCGGGATCTTGATGATATCCGTTTCGCGCAAGCTCAGGTGAAGAACTTCGCTGAACATCAGCGCGCTTCGATGAAGGATCTGGAGGTGGAGACGCTTCCTGGTATTGTGCTTGGACACAAGAACATCCCGGTAAACTCAGTCGGATGCTATGTGCCAGGGGGAAAATACCCACTCCTTGCATCAGCTCACATGTCAGTGATCACTGCCCGGGTCGCTGGCGTTCCCCGAGTAATCACATGCGCCCCACCTTTCCAGGGTAAGCCGGCGCCGGCCATCGTGGCCGCGCAGCATCTCGCCGGCGCAGACGTGATCTATTGCCTCGGTGGCATTCAGGCGGTCGGTGCGATGGCGCTCGGCACGGAAACAATCGACCCTGTCGATATGCTCGTCGGCCCCGGCAACGCTTTTGTAGCCGAAGCCAAGCGCCAGCTCTATGGCCGGGTCGGCATCGACCTTTTTGCAGGTCCGACAGAAACGCTTGTCATTGCAGATGAGAGCGTCGATGCGGAAATATGTGCGACAGATCTCCTCGGTCAGGCGGAGCACGGGCCGAATTCACCCGCCATTCTGCTCACGACTTCGGAGAGGCTCGCCCAGGAGACTATGGCCGAGGTCGAGCGCCTGCTCAAGGTCCTTCCTACCGCCGCCATAGCGCAAAAGGCCTGGAATGATTACGGGGCAGTGATCGTCTGCGAATCAGACGAGGAGATGGTGCGGGAGGCAGATGCCATCGCGTCAGAGCATGTGCAGGTAATGACCCACGATCCCGACTACTTCCTCCAAAACATGACCAACTATGGTGCCCTTTTCCTAGGCCCACGCACAAACGTATCCTATGGAGACAAAGTCATCGGTACCAACCACACGCTCCCGACGAAAATGGCAGCTCGCTATACAGGAGGTCTATGGGTGGGCAAGTTCCTAAAAACTGTTACTTACCAGAGGGTGTTGACGGACGAGGCCTCGGCGATGATCGGCGCATATTGCTCACGGCTTTGCATGCTGGAAGGTTTTGTAGGCCATGCGGAGCAGGCTAATATCCGCGTGCGACGCTACGGCGGTCGCAACATTCCTTATGGAGCAGCAGCGGAATGACCGCCGTGCTTCTCCCGAAATCCCCGTCGTTTCGACTTGACGGGAAGCGCGCGCTCGTCACGGGGGCAGGACGCGGCATCGGCCTTGCAGGCGCAGCGGCGTTGGCTGACGCCGGGGCGCATGTGACGCTCGTCGCCCGTGGTCGCGATGAGATTGAGGCTGCGGCGAAAGCGATCCGGGATCGTGCCGGCAAAGCTGTGGCGCTCCCGCTTGACATGAATGATTTACCGGCCGTGGCTGAGGCAATTGGGCAGAAAGATCCTTTCGACGTCCTCCTCAACAACGCAGGTATGAATCGCCCGATGCCCTTCGTCGACGTTACACTCGCGGATTTCGATGCGATTATGAGCCTCAATGTACGGTCAGCCTTCTTCGCCGCACAGGCCGTGGCTCGCCGGCTTATCTCTGCAGGCCGGTCGGGCTCCATCATCAACGTTTCATCGCAAATGGGACATGTGGGCGGCGCTGACCGTACTGTGTACTGCGCCTCAAAATTTGCGGTGGAGGGCATGACGAGAGCCATGGCCGTTGAGCTCGGGCCGCATGGTATCCGCGCAAACACGCTGTGTCCCACCTATATCGAAACACCCATGACAGCGCCGTATTTCATGAATGCGGCCTTCAAGGATCGGGTTCTCTCAAAAATAAAGCTTGGCCGACTGGGGCAGGTAGAGGATCTGACAGGAGCTATTGTGTTCCTGGCAAGCGATGCCTCGAGCCTTATGACAGGATCCTCACTTATTGTGGACGGCGGATGGACTGCCGAGTGACAGGCGAGGGAGAAAGCCGCGGCTTTGGGCTCTGCAATCGACACAGTTGTCTGGCCGGCGTATTGCGTCATCGTCAACGGCGCGTATGGTCAAGAGGGACAGGGCATTCCATGCATCGAAATTTTTTGAAGTTCGATTGCCGAGTGACAACCACAACCATTCATAGCGCAGTGTTCATGCAAGCTTCGCAGCACCGAACTTACACTGCGCAAAGCCACGGAGGAAAATGCCTGCCAATATAGCTTTTTTGCCTATGTACACGACATCGACAAACCAACTACCAATGAAGATGTCTGGAGACGTTAGTACTCACATCAACTTCAGTGGACCATGAACAAGAAGAAGTCTGGCCGCCTGACGGGCACTTTTGGGAGGAATTAATGAACTATCGCAGGCTGCTGAAATACAGTGTTGCAAGTATCGTTTTGGCGTGCGCGGCCCCACAAGCGTGGGCACAGGGCAAGCAGGTCACAATCACTCATTCCTCAGCAACGAACAGTCACTGGGGCGTAGCCGCCCTAGAGTTCGAGAAGGTTGTCGAGGCGTTGTCCAAGAACAAGTACAACGTAGTCGTGCAGCGTCTCGATAACGAGCGCGAAGCGGTAGAGAGTGTTCAGCTTGGCTCACAGGAATGTGCGTTGGGATCAACTGGCCCAGTGGGCAACTTTGTCCCGGACATCCGCGTGCTCGACGTGCCGTTCCTGTTCCGAGACTACGCCCATGCCCGAGGAGTGCTTGACTCGGAAGTCGGTGACAAGCTGCTCGAGAAGTTCAAAGCTCGTGGGATGATCGGCATGGTCTGGATGGAGAATGGCTTTCGTCACCTGACCACCGGCAAGAAGGAGGTGCAATCTCCCTCTGACGTTCGCGGCATGAAGATCCGCACCATGGAAAACCAGGTTCACATGGAGGCATGGAAGGCCGCGGGTGTGCTGCCCACTCCTATGGCTTTCTCCGAGCTCCCCTCGGCCTTACAGCAGGGAACCGTCGATGGCCAGGAGAACCCTATTCCTGTTATCCTTGCAGGTAATTTCGATCAGCTTCAGAAATATCTATACCTGACGAGCCATGTTTACTCCCCTGGTGTTCTAGTCTGCGGTCTAGACTTCTGGAACGGACTATCGGCCGAGGATAAGAAGATCTTCCAAGATGCCGCCAAGGCCTCTGTGAAGGCGAATCGCAGCCGGGTCGAGGAGGATGAGCGCAGCGGCGTCCAGGAGCTACGCCGGCGTGGCATGGAAGTTCGTGAGGTCACTAACCGCGAGGCCTACCAAGAAGCCATGAAAACGGCCGTGGCGAACTTCGAGAAGCAGTTCGGCGCCGACGTCCTGAAGACCCTCCGCGAGTGGAGACCTAAGTGAGATCGCTGACAGCCGCATTCCTCCGGCTGGACAAGGTCACGACACTGGCTGTGGGTATCGCAGCCAGTGTCGCCCTGGCAGTCGCAGTGGCCGCCGGTTTCTGGCAAGTCACAACCCGCTTCCTCCTGGAATCGCCGGCCACCTGGTCCGAGGCGCTCGTGCGCCTGGCGCTGATATGGATGGTGCTTCTGGGGTTAGCCGTGACTCTGCGCCAAGGCGCCCTCGTTTCCATTGACATCGCACATCGCTACTCCACAGGCCCGGCCAAACGCGCTATCGAAGCTGTTGCGCTTTTCAGCACTCTCTTCCTGCTTGCCGTCCTGTTCTGGTTTGGATGGGAGATGACCAACCGGGTTCGCTTCCAAGAAATGGCCGGCCTCGAGATCTCCATCTCCTGGGGCTATGCGGCCATCCCGGTGGGTGCAGTCTTTGCCGCAATCGGTGCGATCGCGAATTTTCTCGACTATCGGTCCGAGGAGTTGGAGGCTGCAGTATGAGCGGTGCTATGCTCGCAACCATGATGGTGATGTTCGCTATCAGCATCCCTATCGCAGTCGCCATCGGTTTAGCAGCCTTCGTGGGGCTAGCCGGCTTCACGAACCTACCGCTAACCGTTACAGCTCAGCAAGTCTTCGTCGCGTTGGACAGGTTCCCGCTTGCTGCCATCCCGTTCTTCATCCTAGCTGGCAATCTGATGGATATAGGCGGCTTGTCACGCCGCCTTGTAGAGCTGGCGCGCGCTTTCGTCGGCGGCATTCAGGGAGGTCTCGCGGCCACCTGCGTGGTTACCTGCATGATCTTTGCAGCGATCTCGGGGTCGAGCGTCGCAACTACCTTCGCAGTGGGCGCCGTTCTGATCCCAGCCTTGAAGCGCTACGGCTATCCGATTGGCTTCGCGGCTGCCCTCCAGGCTACTGCGGCCGAACTCGGTGTGATCATCCCGCCGTCCATTCCCATGATTCTCTATGGCGTGGCGACGCAGACCTCCATTCCGGAGTTGTTCATCGCCGGCTTCGCGCCTGGCCTGCTCATCGCTGTCGCCTTGATTGCAACAGTATTGGTCTGGTGCCGGATAAAGGGTTGGGGCAAGCGGGATGCGGAGGGGCGGCTGGGCAGGCGCGTGGCCATTCGCCAGGCATTTTGGGCTCTTCTGATGCCTGTGATCGTGCTGGGCGGAATCTACGGAGGTGTCACGACACCGACGGAGGCAAGCGTGGTCGCAGTAGTTTACGCGCTGATTGTCGGGCTTTTCCTACACCGGGAGCTTACCTTCGCGGACCTGCTGCCGGTATTCAGGAAGTCGGTCGTCAGCTCAACAGTGATAATGTTCATTATCGCAACTGCGAGCCTGTTCAGCTACTTGCTGAACCGACAGGGTATACCGGACGCTGCGGCGGCGTGGTTGACCTCCACCTTTGAAGGTCCGGGAATGTACATGCTGGCGGTGAATTTCTTTCTGTTCCTCGTGGGCATGTTCATCGAAACGAGCGCCAGCATCATCGTGCTCGCTCCTATCCTTCAAGAGGCCGCACAACGGGTCGGCATCGACCCTGTGCATTTCGGTACTGTGATGGTCGTGAACCTTGCCCTGGGTATGATCACACCACCGTTCGGAGTAAACCTCTTTGCGGCTGCGCAGGTCGCGGGCTGCTCGATTGACAAAATGCTAAAACCACTAATGATTTTCATTGCGGTCATCATCACATGCCTCATGATTGTCGCATATGTGCCAGCGCTCAGTCTTTTCCTGCGCGATATTGTCATGCGTTGAAGGCTGCTTCACCTGTCAACTAGGAGGCAGTGCAAAATGGCTCCAGGATACACACCGGCCTACAATTGTATGCGGAGCGACTTAGACTGCCAACACCGGTGCATTGGCAATAATTGGGTGTAGTGAACAACCGCCCCCTGTAATCTGTCATGGAGCCCACCGCACACGGCTTCGGTCAGCTAATGAGGCGCAAGAGGTTTGCATCAAACATTGTTGTAGTCAGGGAGTCCCGTAGTGGATGCATCCAGCAGGCATTTACAAACAGGTTCGCTTGTAGATGGTTCACATAATGGCCAGGAACCTGGGACACACGGCTGAGAACAGCGGGCAGGACGCTGTTTACTACAAAACGGCGGAAGAGCCGAATACGAATGAATAGAACCATTTGGCCGCCGACAATCTCGCCGAGACCCGTCAAACCGAACTTTCACGGTCCATCGCTCGGAATCCGGCATGTGAGGAGCACATTTGGGGAAATGCTGGGGTCATGGGATAGTACGCGTCATGAGTTTCTAATTAATCTATAGAAAACAGCTATCCAGACCTCGCAACTGGCAGGACGAGATAATGACAGGAAGACCACAGGTGCCCTCGGGAACGCAAACCGGGCATATCTTTCGGGTGGCAGTGATTGGCCTCGGCTCTATGGGGTTTGGAATAGCGTCCTCGTTGAGGCGAGCCGGCTTTAGCGTCGTGGCCTTCGATGTTGCTGCCGCTAGGATGGAGCGATTCGCCGCCGAAGGCGGCTTTTGTGCCGCGTCGCCTGCAGAAGCTGCAACCGATGCTGATGCTGTGGTGTCTGTGGTGGTGAATGCCGCACAAACGGAGGAAATCCTTTTTGGGCCGAACGGGGCCGCGGAATCCATGCCTAATGAAGCGGTGCTCATTTCGTCGGCCACAATGGAGCCCGAAGCAGCCATTCGCCTGGCCAAACGGCTTGAGGCATCTGGCCGCCATTATCTGGACGCGCCGATCAGCGGCGGAGCTCAGCGTGCGGCGGAAGGCGCATTAACCATTCTGGCTTCGGGCAGCACGGCGGCATTTGCCAAGGCACAGCCTGCTTTGAACGCAATGGCTGCGAAGCTGTACGAGCTCGGAGATACGCCTGGAACAGGCGCGGCCTTCAAGATGATTAATCAACTGCTGGCTGGCATTCATATCGTGGCGGCTTGCGAGGCCATGACCTTTGCGGCCAAGCAGGGGCTCGACATTCAAAGGGTTTATGAGGTGATCACAGCGTCGGCAGGCAACTCCTGGATGTTCGAAAACCGTATGCCTCACGTGCTGGCAGGTGATTATACGCCGCATAGTGCAGTTGATATATTCGTCAAGGATCTTGGGATCATTCAGGATATGGCGCGCAGCGCAAAGTTCCCGGTACCCGTGGCAGCTGCGGCGTTGCAAATGTTTGTCATGGCGTCCGCCGCTGGAATGGGTCAGGAGGATGATGCCTCAGTCGCGCGGCTTTATGCGCAAGTCACAGGAGTCAGCCTTCCAGATACGACAAGCTGATCACCGGACAGTTTATACAACTATAGACGAACTTCGTATCCACTACAATGGCAATGGAGGGCCGGGCAGATGGGCTGTCGCCGTGGCAGATCACGAAGAGATGAGCAGCGCCCAAGAGGTGCGAGATGTCGGGCGCCTAAGCCGGGTCTTGACTGCACATATAGAGCAAGTCTGGGAACGCGTCAGGAACTCCATATAGCGGTTAGCTCCCACGCTGCCGCCACCCAATCCTCCATACCTACCTTTCGAGGGCATGGACATGATCGCTGAAAGCGACCTTCGCGAGTCGATCTGCCGCTTCGGGCGCTCTTTGTTCGAGCGTGGCCTGACGGCAGGATCCTCGGGTAACATCTCGGTTCGCTTGGATGATGGGGGCTGGCTGACAACGCCGACCAACAGCTCACTCGGCTTCCTTGACCCTGCGAAGCTTAGTCATCTGGACGCAAATGGCCAGCTCGTCTCTGGCGACGCGCCGACGAAGGAACTGCCCCTCCATTCTGCCCTTTACGAAACCCGCAAGGACGCTGGTGCAATTGTTCATCTGCATTCGACCCACTCGGTTGCAGTCTCGATGCTGCCGGATGTGAACCCCAGCAACATTCTCCCGCCGCTTACAGCCTATTACGTTATGCGCGTCGGTCGGACCGCTCTTGTGCCCTATTACCGCCCTGGAGACCCTGCGGTCGCGGATGCGATTCGCGGGCTTGCTGGCAAGTACAGCGCAGTGCTTCTCGCCAACCATGGACCAGTTGTAGCCGGCAGGGATTTGGAAGCTGCGGTTTATGCGACGGAGGAGTTGGAGGAGACTGCAAAGCTGCGGCTGCTTCTCCATGGCCTCAATCCACGGCTGCTAACGCGAGCGCAGGTGCGAGACCTCGTCACGCACTTCAAACTGGATCAAGCGACTGCGGAAGACAATTCCGAGCAAGACCATGATCACTGCTCTGAGCCTAACTACCGCTCCCATGAGGGTGAATGAACCAATGCCCCGTTTTTCCGCCAATCTCGGCTTTCTCTTCTCCGATCTCCCTGAACTGGAACGTGTCGCAGCGGCAGCGCGGGCTGGCTTCAAGGCTGTGGAAATGCACTGGCCATATCAGGTGCCCGCCTTGCAGATGCGCGATGCTCTCCAACGAAGCCAAGTAGCAATGCTGGGTTTGAACACTCCAGTAGGGAACGCTGCGGGCGATTTCGGTTTGGGAGCACTGGTAGGTCGCGAGGATGAATTCCAGCAGGCTGTGAACCAGGCTCTCTCCTATGGAGCTGCCATTAGCGCAGCTGCTGTTCACTGCATGGCAGGAGTAGTGACCGCAGATGCAATGATGGAAGCTGAGCGCACGTTCATTGCCAACCTGACGGTAGCAGCTGACAAGGCTGCGCAGGCTGGGATGACGATCCTAATCGAGCCGATCAATCACCGTGATAAACCAGGCTACTTCCTCCATCACATCGAACAGGCCGCCTCAATCATCGAGAAGGTCGGGCGTGCGAATGTCAGGATTATGTTCGACTGCTACCACACACAGATCATGCAGGGCGATCTGACGAGACGACTCAAAGAGTATCTTGATTCAATCGGGCATGTCCAGATCGCAGCGGTTCCGAGCCGTGCTGAGCCTGACGAAGGAGAGCTCAATTATCCCGACATTTGTCGAACGCTCGATCATCTCGGGTACGACGGTTGGGTCGGCGCCGAATACAAGCCGCGTGGGCGAACAGAAGATGGGCTTAACTGGCTCTCTGCGTGGTCCCAGGATCAATCATCTCCGAACTCTGGTGGAGATGCCGTATGAAACTCGGATGTATTGCGGATGACTTGACGGGAGCCACGGATCTGGCCTTGATGCTGGCTCGTGAAGGGCTCCGGACCACTCAGACAATTGGAGTTCCGCGGTCAGACCTCGATCTGTCGGGGTCGGATGCGATCGTGGTAGCTCTAAAGTCTAGAACTATTCCTCCACAGGACGCCGTCGACCAATCGCTGGCGGCTGCGGCGGCTCTCCGGAAGGCCGGCGCGCAACATCTGTTCTTCAAGTATTGCTCCACCTTCGACTCGACGGATGAGGGGAATATCGGGCCGGTGACGGAGTCTTTGCTTAGGTTTGCTAACAGCGAATTCACCCTCGCCTGCCCTGCCTTTCCTGCCAATGGCCGCACAGTCTACAAGGGTCATCTTTTCGTGAATGGGGTACCACTGCACGAAAGCAGTATGAAGGATCACCCACTCACACCAATGCGGGACTCCAATCTTGTGCGGGTCCTTCAGCGACAGACAAAGCTCTCCGTTGGCCTCGTTCCCTACGAGGACGTAGACCCCGGCCCGGATGCCCTTCGCGCTGCCTTCGGGCGTCAGAAGGCTGCTGGGCACCAGATCGTGATTGTTGATGCGCTGACGGACGATCACCTGAGGACCATCGGTCTTGCCGCGGCTGACTTCCCATTGATTACAGGTGGGTCGGGCGTCGCCATGGGCTTGCCTGCAGCCTATCGGCAGGGCACAACGTATGCGCCTGTCTCTCTGGGCACAGGCTTTGACTTTCCCGCGGGACGCAGCATCATCCTGGCCGGTTCGTGCTCGAGCGCCACTCGGCGTCAGGTCGAAACCGCGATCAAGGCAGGCCTTCCAGCTTACCGGCTTGATCCCCTGGATCTCGCGTCGAGGAAGGTCACGGCCGAGATGGTCCTTGAGTGGCTAGCCAGACAGCATGCAAGCGGGCCAATCCTGATATATTCCTCGGCACCACCGGAAGAAGTGCAGGCTGTTCAAAGCAAGCTCGGCCGAATGAAGGCAGGAGAGATCGTTGAAAATACTCTCGCGCAGATCGCGCGGGCTCTTCCTGCGCTAGGCGTGACGCGCATTGTGGTCGCCGGTGGCGAGACATCGGGCGCTGTCGTGAACGCGCTTGGTGTCGAGGCCCTCGCAATCGGACCTGAGATCGACCCCGGTGTCCCATGGACCCGCTCGCTCGGAGGAACCGACCTCGCGCTCGCGCTCAAGTCTGGAAATTTTGGGAACCCAGACTTCTTCCTGAAAGCTTGGACTATGCTTCGGTGAAGCACATAACTGACCCGACTGGGTGGAATTGGACCAGGTTGATCGAAAGAATTGACCCGAAACCAAGGAGCTCAAGATGCCGAAGAGGAGGTTTCGTTCAGACAGAAGACATTCGAGTATGTTCAAGTGCCTTACACAACGGCTCATCACGGGGCCCGCTTCTCGACGATTTATCGCTAGCAGAGCCTGCCAGTCCACAAGGATCTTCTCCGCAGAGGCAGTGGCATGGAACTGGCTGAATGCCCTGAGGCGCAACCAGCCCGGGTTAGCCTGCGGGTCCTGTTGGGAAAGGTCTCGCGGGAGGCATGTTCCGGTTAGATCATCGCCACACCACGTCAGAGCTTAGAAAATACCGACGAACCACCCTTGGAACTTCTCGATCAGTGGATGTTCATCGACAGATGTTGGTGCAGCACGCTGCTGGACATCAGCCATCCGCGTCCTCGCCTCGTCTGGCGTCAGCTCATCAGCTTGCCGGCCGATCGCGAGTGCGCCAGTAAGGATTTCAAGACGCTGCTGGAACGAAAGCCGCCACCGCATGCGAGCAGCAATGTAGGCTTCCCGCTCCTGCTCCACCTCCAGCGTGTCGGCACAGGCTAAACGGGTGACGAGGTGCAGCAGTTGCTGCCGCTCTTGGTCGGAGGCCTCGTCGTTCAGCTGCATCGCCAGTGTGCAGATCGGACGGGAGAAACACTTCGGCATGTCATAAACGGAGCGTACCGGCCGGTACGGAAAGCCCGCTGCCACAATGGCCGCCTCGTTGATGCACGTTCCGCCATCTTGTCCAGGAAAGGTGTGCGAGCCTTGTTTCAGCTTCCAATTCAGGATGTGGTCGAAGCCATGCATGATGACCATCCTTATGCACGCAAGACAGGCATGGTGCTCCCCAGGTGTCATCTTTGTCAATCATGAGAGCGCACCATTGTGGATGGCAGCAAGGCCTGTCGCAGCAGTTAATACGAGGCATGCTTCCTAAAGCTTGAGCCGGTATCACGTCGGCGCCGAAGGTCGTTCGCACGATGGCCGATTGAGCTTGGCGCCGGCTTGGACCGACCCTGCTATGCCTACTGTTCGGTGAAGAAGGTCAGCAGGACCTTGCCTTTCTCGCCGATCAGGCAGACGAAGCGGTTCGGCTTGTCGCTCTTCTCACGCTGCAGGTAGGCGTCGCCCATGATCACCATCTTGACCGGGGTGTCTTCCACTTTGGTCTCAGCTTTGGAGATTGCCAGACCATCGATGTCGAAGGTGAGGTCCTTGATCGCTGGGGAGCGCTCCTTCAACGCGACCAGACCAGCAAGCCGGCAGGCGTCCACTTCCACCGGCACCTGTGCCTGAGCCGGATAGACCAGGATCGTTGAGGCGAGAACCGCGCCTAGTGCACCAAACCGCATTGACCGCTCTCCTGTAAGGATCCCGCTCCCCTGCATGAGGCGCTGACGTATTAGCCGATGGCTCTGTGGCAAAACCATGCTCAGACAACAGGATTGAGAGAGCAGTCTTCGGTGAAACTCCAGCATCAAAGCAGCTTCAGACCGACCTCAGCCGCGGTGACATGATCAATAGCTGTTGTTGTGTGGCTTGCGGCCTCATTGTCAGCAGGCAAATGCCTAGCCTAACGGGCGGCTCGGGGTGACGGATGCCAGTGGTGTTGGCTTCAGGTGGGATAGTTCCCCTCCGAGCCCGGGTCCGACGAGGACCACTGGGGCGTTGAGGATCGCTGGGACCTCGCCGAGGACGGCTACGGCGACTGCGAGAACTACCAGCTCGTGAAGCGCAGGCGCCTTGTCGAGGCCGGGTTCCCGCGGCGGGCTCTGCGCATGACTGTGGTGATCGACGAGGAAGGTGCCGGCCGTTCCGTGATGATGGTCCGTACCAACCGCGGCGACTTCATCCTCGACAACAAGCGCAATGCCATCCTGCCATGGCAAAAGACGAACTACGTCTACATTAAGCGCAAGGGTAACGAGGGCTCGCACTGGGCGTCCCTGGGCTGCAGGACCCGAGGGCGTTATCACGGGTACTGAGACCGAGCCGCAAAAGGGCTAAAAATCCACCTCGCCTGTGCGGCGATAGTTGCACTCCGTCATTGCTACGCGGCTTGGGCTCTAAAGAAGCGCAGGGTACGGCGTGAAATGAGATGGCGCTGGAGGTTGAAGGTGTTGTAGATCGCAGGATGCACCGACAGGAAGTGCTGAGCTGATCTCGGTGACTTGAAGCCTTGCAGCTTTCTCTCGTCGTCGGACCACTTGATGCGAGTTCTCGGCCCTGTTGTTCTTGCGTAGGCCGTGCTCATGATGAGCGGAAAGCCCCAACTCCCGTCGAGCTGCTCCATAGGACGGCAGCTTGTCCGTCACGAGCACGCTCGGAGGGAAGCCCTGCTTCTTCAGCAATTTGCGCATAAGCTTGAGAGCGGCTGCTTTATTCCGCTTGAGTTGGACGAGGATATCCAGGATCTCACCCTCGCTATCGACGGCTCGCCACAGGTACATGCGCTGCCCCTGAATGGAGGCCACCATCTCGCACCGTTTGGGCTGCGCTGCCATAGAGCTTTCGCACCTTCCTCATGCTGCAGGCTCCTGCTCCATAGGCCAGATATCAGGGAGCAGTTTACTCGTTCTCTGTCGTGCACTGAAACATAAAGGGAGGGAACACGGGGTTTATCATTGGGGTGTTTCAGGCGACATAGGAGCTGCATCGGCTGGAGCACCTGTTCCAGATGTGTTCCCAGTAGTCGGTGGCGTGGCAAGCTGCTGCCTTGCGCCGGCCAGTTGGCTTT
>NZ_JAEQMY010000062.1 GCF_016743775.1 Microvirga aerilata
GCGGCCGGCAGGTTGACGTGGGGAGCGTACTTGGTGGGGGCCTTGAACAGGCCGGCCAGCATGGCGGACTCGGCGAGCGTCAGCTCCTTGGCCGGCTTGCCGAAGTAGTACTCGGCGGCCGCCACCACCCCGTGGGCGCCGCCGCCCATGTAGGCGCGGTCGAGGTAGAGCTTGAGGATCTCGTCCTTGGTGAGGTGGAACTCGAGCCAGATCGCCAGAAAGGCTTCCTTGATCTTGCGCTCCAGCGAGCGCTCGTTGGTGAGGAAGAGGTTTTTGGCAAGCTGCTGGGTGATGGAGGAGCCGCCCTGGACCACGCCGCCGCCCTGGGCGTTGACCACGAGCGCCCGGAAGGTGCCGATGGGATCGATGCCCCAGTGGTCGTAGAAGCGCCGGTCCTCGGTGGCGAGGGCTGCCTTGACCATGTAGTCGGGAAAGTCCTCGAGCTTGTAGGAGTCGTCGAGGTTGAGGCCGCGGCGTCCGACCTCCTGGCCGTAGCGGTCCAGGAAGGTGACGGCCAGATCCTGTGTTTTGAGCCAGTCGTCCTCGGTTTCGCGAAAGGCCGGGAGCGCCAGCGCCAGCATCACGACGCCGCCGAGGAGGCCGAGGGTGGTGGCCTCGCTGGTGAGGTCGAGGAGCACGCGAGGGGCGCCGCGAAAGCGCAGGCCCTTCATCTTGTCCGAGTACCAGTCCCAGGCGCCGGCCAGGCCGCGTCCGCCCTGGAACAGGGCCGAGTTGAGCCAGGCGTCGAACCACAGCGCGCCGCGCTTGATCCGGGTCAGGAGGGAGGTAGGGGAATGCTGGCTCACGGCGGTCCTTCGGGGCAGGTCGGGCGTCCTGACATGCCTTGTTTATGATCGTTGTCTTCCTTACCGGCAACGCTTGAGCGTGGCGAGGCTGTTATAAATAACTCACAACCTTGTTTGTAGGTTCATAGAGATTTACCTCTTCGGAGATAAAGGTTTGTAGGCCGTGTGTTGTCGCACCTTCCTTCAAACCGCCTCAATGAGCGCTCAAAGAGCCCCCATGCCCCATACCGCCCCTGTGATCCGCCCCGAGCCGGAGGAGCACCCCTTCTGGCGCCTCAAGTCGCTCGAGGCCATGAGCCCCGACGAATGGGAGAGCCTGTGCGACGGCTGCGGGCGCTGCTGCCTCGTCAAGCTGGAGGACGAGGACACCGCCGAGGTGGCCTACACGGATGTGGGCTGCACCCTGCTGGACGACCAGACCTGCCGCTGCCGCGACTACCCGAACCGGCAGGCCAAGGTGGCCGATTGCGTGCGCTTGACCCCCGAGGCCGTGCGAAGCCTCTCCTGGCTTCCGCCCACCTGCGCCTACCGTCTGCTGGCCGAAGGCGAAGATCTCTACTGGTGGCACCCTCTCGTGTCGGGCGATCCGGAGACGATCCACGCCGCCGGAATTTCCGTGCGCGACCGGGTGGCCGGGCCGGAGGAGGATTTCACCGTCCGCGAACTCCTGGAGCGGATCGTCGGCTGGCCCGAGGACGTGCCCTCCGGCTGAGGCTCCAACAGCAAGAAGCGCCCTTGGCCGAGATCCATCCTGAACGGCTCGGCGGCAACTCTACGAACGAATAAATTCCTCAACGGGAGCGTCACTCCCTCGCAGGCAGGAGCCGCTACTCGGGCGTGGCGCCGGATTGGTCGCTTTCCCCCGGCACGGTCGTGTGCTCGCCCAAGGTTTCGCGAACATAGAGCTTCTTCACCAGCACGTAGGTGACGACGGCGAGAGGGAAGCCGAAGATCAGCCCTAGGGTGCCGAACAGGACGCTGCCGATCAGGATGGCGAAAAGGGCAAGCGCCGGGGGGATGCTGATGACGCTTCGGGCAACCAGGGGGAAGATGATGTTGCCTTCGATCTGCTGGATCGCCAGCACCGCCAGCACCGTCCAGAGCGCCGCCTCGCCGCTGACGCTGAAGGCGATCAGCACGGCGGGCAGCGCCCCCAGGATGGGGCCGAGGAAGGGGATGAAGTCGGCCAGGCCCGCGATGAGCCCCAGCGCCAGGGCCGAGGGCAGGCCGATCAGCCAGTAGGCGATGGTCGACAGGACGGCCACGCAGCTCATCGCGATCAGCTGCGAGGTCAGCCACAGCTTGAGGGCTTGGCCGGAGGCTTGCAGCGAGCTTTCCACCTGCTCGTGATGGCGGATGGGAAACAGCTTGACGAGCCCCTTCTCGTAGAGGCGTGGGGCTGCGGCGATGTAGATGCCTGCGATGACCACGAGGATAAAATCCGCAAGGCCATCCAGGATGACGCCGCCGATGCCCGCAAGGCGCGCAGCGATGCCACCGGTCGGCGCATTGTTCATGATCTCCGACAAATCGTCGCTCACGGTGCCGAGACCCAGATTCTTGGCGAAGTTGTCCAGGGCGAAAGGCAGCCGCTCGACCACGTTGGAGAACTGCGCGCGAACCTGGGTGCCGAAGAGCGCGATGATCGCCAGGAACACCACGAAGATGATGAGGGTTGCGACGGTGAGGCTCCATCGCCCCGGCACGCGCAGATAGCGCTCGAGCGCCTCGGCGGCCGAGTGCAGGAGGATAGCGACCAGAACGGCCCCGAAGGCGAGGAGCAGGACGTCGGAGAGCTTCCAGAGCAGGAGGGTGAACAGGACGAGGCCGATGGCAATCAGGATTTTCCGGATGAACTCGGCATTGCTTATCATTCCACGAAAGGAACGGTCCTGATCACTCATCGTTTACAATCCTGCTTCGTCCGTTTGGACAATCGAAACGGCGAAGCTTGGTTCCCATCATCGCAGGTGATGTATTGGCTGGGATCGTTTGGTCGCGGCAAAATAACTTGACTGTATTAGGATTGAAGAAGATTTTTAACCAAAGGAACGTAATTTATTCATCATGGTTGATATGACAAAGGAGTGTTGTGTTATGACCTCTAATGTCATCTGTTTTGTGCTGGGTACTGTGTTTCCTCTGGCGACCGTCGGCTGGCTTTTCGTGCATTGAATGCGCCGCAAAGTATTCGTGCCGTATCGTTTGGAGAAAGACTGAAGCAGCGTCGACCTTTAAGTAATCGAAAAGCCCGCCCGCTTGCTGCAGGCGGGCTTTTCGATGTTCTGCTCGGGTGAAATGAGCTAGCGAACGACTTCCGTGCAGGACTGGTTGCCCAGGGTGTCCACGGCGCAGGTGCGCTGGCGAATGGAGCCGGTGGTGGCAGGGTCCGGAACCACGACGACCTCGGAGCCTGATCGAGCCTTTGCATTCTGCTCGGCAGCCCCGCCTGCGATGCCGCCCACGCCCGCGCCGATCACGGCCCCGACAGGGCCGCCTACGATGGCGCCGGTAACCGCGCCCGTCGCCACGCCGGCCGCCGTGCCTTCCTGTGCAAAGGCCAGATGAGGAGCGAGCAGAAGAGCAGTGGCGGACAGTCCCAAAGCAAGTTTACGCATAACATGATCCTTCATCAGAAGATATTGGATGAAGAATGCCTTTGGAATGCTTAAGGTTCCCGTCTAGAGCCTAGGTTCCGAGTTCTCTACTTCGTGGCTGCTGCCGCACGCTTGATCAATTCTTCCCTGAGTGGAGCCGGCAGGTCGATTCCGGTCAGGCGCCATGTGGTGCCCCTCAGGCGCATGGTGACCCTGAACTGGCTGTCCTTTTGCGCATCGACAGGAAGAGGAATGGTAATGGCGCGGAACCCTTGCGACTCGGATGCGATGAAGGTGCGCCAGGCATTCTCGATGGAGCCGAGATCGAGGCGGATCGGGGAAGCGGGCACGCCGCCTGCGCCGGCAATCTGCCCATCGTCCAGCAGATCGATCACGGCTTGAGGCGTGATGAGCTCCTCCAGGACAGGATTGAGGGTGGCGGCGCCTGCCTGGCTTGCCGCCTGCTGGTCGAGGCCACCTAAGTCTTGGGTCTTGAGATATTCTCCGAGGATCTGCCGGGCGAGCGAGGCCCGAAGGGCGTTGAAGTTCACGCGTTCTGTGATCCGCGCCACATCTCTGGCCTCCACGGCTTTGGAGAGGTCGTAGAGGGCCACGAAGGGCGAAACCATGAAGATCGCCCAAGCCAGCAGGAGGAGAAAGCTGATGCGAAGTGTCCAACGCATGATGTTTTTATGATCCTTCGAGACGCGGCGGCATCGGCTCCTCTCCCTGAGCAGCCGCCTGCTGACATTCGCGACAGGAGCCCCATGTGGGCATGCTCCGGCCAATAAAAAAGGGCGATCACAGGATCGCCCTTTTTCAGGATGGCTATTGAGAAAGATCAGCCGCGGGCGCGGGCGCGAACCATGAAGGTGTCGTAGGCGTATTCGGCCACTTGGAACCAAAGATATTCTTCATTGCGGAAGGCCTTGATGGAGTCGATAGCCTTCTTGAAGTCCGCGTTCTTGGCCGACACTTCGTCATAGACCTCGTTGGTCGCCTTGAAGGCGGCTTCCATGATGTCCTGCGAGAAGGGGCGCAGCTGGGTGCCGGCGCCGAGCAGGCGGCGGAGCGCTGCCGGGTTGCGGGCGTCGTACTTGGCCAGCATGTCGTTGTTGGCGTAGCCCGCGGCCGTGGTCAGGATGGCCTGATAGGCCTTCGGCAGTTCTTTCCACTTTGCATTGTTGATGAAGAGGTGGATCGAGGGGCCGCCCTCCCAGAAGCCGGGATAGTAGTAGTACGGAGCCACTTTCGAGAAGCCGAGCTTCTCGTCGTCGTAGGGGCCGACCCACTCGGCGGCGTCGATGGTGCCGCGCTCCAGGGACGGGTAGATGTCGCCGCCCGGGATCTGCTGCGGCACGGCGCCGAGCTTCGCCAGAACCATGCCGGCGATGCCGGCGATGCGGATCTTCAGGCCCTGCAGGTCCTGAACGGTCTTGATCTCCTTGCGGAACCAGCCGCCCATCTGCACGCCGGTATTGCCCGCGGGCATGCCGTAGAGGTTGTGCTTGGCGTAGAACTCGTTCAGCAGGTCGTTGCCGCCGCCGTGGTAGAGCCAGGCATTCTGCTGGCGGGCATTGAACCCGAAGGGGGCCGCCGTGCCGAGCGAGAAGGTCGGGTCCTTGCCGAAGTAGTAGTAGGAGCAGGTGTGGCCCATCTCGATGGTGCCGTTGCCGACCGCATCGGCCACCTGGGGGGTGCCGACGATTTCACCGGACGCGAAGGGCTGAATCTGGAACTTGCCGTCCGTGGCTTCCGACACGTACTTCGCGATCACCTCGGCCGCGCCGTAAATCGTGTCGAGCGACTTCGGAAAGCCGGACTGCAGGCGCCATTTCAACTCCGGCATCGACTGGGCGATCGCCGGAGCGGCCACCGCGGTCGAGGCGGCGCCGACGGTGGCGGCCTGCAAAAACTGACGACGTTTCATCGAATCTTTTCCTCTCTGGATCGTGACTTTGGTCACTTGCGCCCTATTGACACCATCTGGCCTAGGTTCCGCAAGAAGCCTGGCGTTATTATCGACTAATGATCTATGCCCCTCTTGAAAACGGCCTCCGGCTTTGCTCAAGAAAGAGGCACGTCGACGGTGCAGACCACCCCGGCCGGCTCGTAGATCAAGCTCACGACGCCGTTGAGCTCCCGGGCAAGCCCCTCCTGGATCAGCCGCGACCCGAACCCCTTCCGGGACGGGGGAGACACCGGCGGGCCGCCGCGCTCCTCCCAGCGCATCGAAAGGCGTGGTTCCGTCGAACCCTCGAGAATGGACCAGGAGATGCGAACCCGGCCCTCGGGAGCCCCCAGGGCACCGTACTTGACCGCGTTGGTGCACAGCTCGTGCAGGGCCATGGACAGGCTCAGCGCCGTGGCGGGCGCAACGCGCAGATCCGTGCCGTCCACCTGGATCCGGCAGCCGTCGTCGGAGAGATCCGCATAGGGCGCGAAGGCCTGGCCTATGATTTCGCCGAGGCTCGCGCCCTCCCAGTTTTCCCGGGTCAGCGCATCGTGGCCCCGGGCAAGGGCGAACAGACGTGCCTCGAAGGCCGCGTAGGCTGCGGGCGGATCGTTCAGGCCGCGGGCCTTGAGGCCGCGAAAGCTCTGGGCCGCGAGGGATTGCACCGTGGCCAGGGTGTTCTTCACCCGGTGGTTCAGCTCGTTGATCAGGAGCCGCAGGTGCTCCTCGGCCCGCTTGTGGTCGGTGATGTCGATCTGGATGCCGTCCCACACGATGCCGCCGTTCTCCAGCCGCCGGGGCGTCACGATGATCCGGTGCCACCGGACCTGGCCGGTCTTCGCGTGCAGCATCTCGAACTCGGTCTCGAATTCCTTGAGCGCGCGATAACTCTCCAGCCGCCGGGCCAGCAGGTGCTGGCGATGTTCCGGCAGGATGAGATCGTAGAGCAGCCTGGGGTCGGCCTTGGCCTTCTCGGTGGGAACGCCGGTCAGGCTTTCGCAGGTCCTGGAGAGGTAGAGAACCTTCCGGTCCTTGTAACTCTCGGGATGGTTCAGCTGGTAGAACATGCAGGCCGGAGCGTTGTTGGCGAGCGCGCTCAGGCGGGCCTCGCTCGCGCGCAGCTCCTCCTCGGCGCGGCGGCGCTCCGTCCAGTCGCGGAAGCTGACGCCGAGGCCCCCGTTATAGGGAAAGACGTGAAACTCCAGAAAGCGTCCCTGAACGCCGACGGCCTCCGCCTCGAAGGATGCGGGAAGGTTTGAGGCAAAAACCTCCTCGTAGCGCCGCCGCAGCTCGGTTCCCTCCGATTCCGGGAACAGCTCCCAGATGCTCCTGTCGATCATCATCTGGCGGGGAACGCCGAAATAGGTCTCCGCCGCCCGGTTGATGTGGCGAAAGCGCCAGTTCCCGTCGAGGGAGTAGAAGGCGTCGCCGATGCCCTCCAGGAGCACGGAAAGCTGCGCGTTGACCCTGGTCTCGATCGTGTGGGCAAGGGCCTGCTGCAGGGCCTGGTCCAGCGCTCCCTTGGCGTCCGTTCGAGACACGGAGGCAGCGAGGTCGGTGTTGAGTTGCTGCAGGTTGACGGGGAGGGCCAAAGCGGGATTACGCATGCTTATGTGATGAAACTTGGTCACACTAACCGGTTGCCTGCAATGTAGCAACGCCCCTCAGGCCCGTGCGAGCACCAGGCAGTCGAGCACGGCCCCGTAATGGCAGGCCGCCGCCACCAGGACGAAGCCGTGCCAGATCGCATTCTGGAAGCGCAGGCTCTCCCAGAGGTGAAAGACCACGCCGGCCGTGTAGAGAACGCCGCCCGTGGCGAGAAGCCAGATCGTGGAGGCGGGGAGCGCGCCGAACACGGATTCGTAAGCCATGACGCCGCTCCAGCTGAGCAGCAGGTAGAGCACGACGGAGAGGCGGTCGAAGCGGCCCGGAAAGCGGAGCTTGAGCGCGATCCCGACCGCGGACGTGAGCCACACGCCGGCCAGCAGAACCGCGGCTTCCGCGCTGGCCTTCATCTGCGTGATGAACGGCGTGTAGGTGCCGGCGATCAGGAGGAAGATGGCCGAATGGTCGAACCGCCGCAGCATCCATTTGACCGGCGATGCGGGCCAGAGGTTATAGAGCGCCGAAACGGTGAGCACCGTCAGAAGGCCCATGCCGTAGACCAGAATGGACGTGAGCTCCCACGCTCCGACCACCGGGGCGGCCAAGGCGATCAGGACGATGATGGAGACGGTCCCAAGGACCACCCCGATGGCATGCACGATGCCGTCGGCGATAATCTCCGCCTTGTCGTAGTCCCATCTCACGTTCGTGACCTCTGCGGAAGGATTGGCTGCGGAATCCCACCGCAGATGTCGAGGCGTCGACGCGGCGGCATCTGGCAGAAAGCCTGACCCGGTTCATTGTAGAGCCGGCATGCGGGGGAGCCAGGGCCCGCGACAACCTTCCCGGTGGGGCGCCCCGCGCAGGCCGCCTGCCGGACGAGGCCAGCCCTCGCTCCCGGGATAGGGCGGTGGAGGTTCATGCGAACGGCTGCGCGGAGGCGTCCTGGCCCTCAAGGCCCGCCCTGATAGGCTCTGCCCACGGTCATGGCCTTACGGAATTCCTCGTCGCCGTCGATGAAGGCGTCCTCCGGGCCCGCGCCCACGGCGTCGAAGAAACGGCTGACGAAGCACCGGAAGGCGGCGCAGAGCGCAATGTCGCAGATCTGCCGGTCCGTGAACCCCACGGACCGCAGCCGGTCGATGTCCCCTTGAGTGACCCGGGACGCATCCCTCGCGATCGTCTCCGCATAGGCGAGCATCTCCACGTTCCGGTCCGGCAGGCCCGCCTGCCGGAAATCGCGCTGCACCGCGAGCACCGTTTCCTTGGAGCCCAGATCGTCGATCAGCTGCTTGGAATAGACATAGGAGCAATAGGTCGAGTGCGTGTGCTTTGCGGCAACCAGCGTGATCAGGCGCCACTCCCGCAGGCCCAGGGAAAACCCGGAACGGATCTTGTCGGAGAACTCGGTATAGGCCGGCAGCAGGTCCGGCCGGGCCGTAAAGGCTTTGGCGGCCGCCATGACGAAGCCGAGCTGCGCCTTCTGGGCCTCGTAGATCGCCGCGACGCTGCCGCTGGCTTCCTCTTCCCCGATCGTCTGCAGAAACATCGCTCTCTCCGGGTAAACCGTCCCGGGTGCAGCCTATCACAAGCCGAAGAGCCTTATGCTGCTCCGATGGATTAAGAGCAGGCGCAGGCTGGCGGCGGACGCCTCATGCACGGTCGAGGCACGAATGCCCGGACGAAGGGGCCTAGTTCTTCGGTACGCTGAAGGCTTCGGCGGCGCAGATCAGGGCAAAAAGCGCGATCACGCCCGCAACCTCGGCCAAGCTGACCAGTGTGGAAGACATGTCTCCGACAAAAGCGAAGGCGCCCGTTGCAAGCGCAATAACAGCAGCCCAAAACATCATGGGCTTTCTCCCGACATACCTTGGTGCGGCCTCATAACGGGCGAGATGCAAAAAAGTTCCTAACGCCACGCTGAAATATTCCTGAAGCCGGCCTTCTCGACAAGGGGCAGGGCACCACAAGTTAGCACCCCACAGCATAAAACGATCTGCAGTCCCGCTCATGCGCGCTCTCGCCGACTGTCTCGTGCCGAACCTCACCCTGCCGGACGCCTCCATCCTGGCGGTGACGCGCGGGGCATCCCTGCGCGAACGGGCAGTTCATGCGCGCTTCGTGCGGGAGATCCCGGCGTTTCACGAGATCGAGCAGCATCCTCCCGCGCAGGCGAGGCCGTGGACCGGGCGCTTCAAGGTGGCCGCCTTCAACGTGGAGCGCCTCAAGGACCGGGCCGGCGTGCGGGGCCTCCTGAGCGGGGCCGGGGTCGATGTCGCCCTGCTCAGCGAGGCCGATCTGGGCATGGCGCGCTCCGGCAACGCGCACACCGTGCGCAGCCTCGCCGGCGCGTCGGGGGAGGGGTATCTCTACGGCGTCGAGTTCCTGGAGCTCGACCTGGGGGGCGCGGACGAGATCCGGCAGCATGCGGGCGAGCGCAACTCCCACGGGTTTCACGGCAACGCCATCGTCACCGGGTTCGCCCTGGAGCGGCCGCATCTGATTCCCCTCGAGGAGGGCGGCCTGTGGTTTTCGGGCTTCAAAAGCGCGCAGCGGCGAATCGGCGGCCGCATGGCCCTGGCGGCGCGGGTGGCGGGCGCTCCAAAGCCGCTCTGGATCGTGGGAACGCATCTGGAAAGCAAGACCGATCCGGCCGACCGGCAGGCGCAGATCCAGGCCCTGCTGCGCGCCCTCGACCGGCTGGCGCCGAACGAGGCGTGCATCATCGGCGGCGATTTCAACACGAAAGCCCTGCCGCGCGGGGACGGCGAGCGGCATCTGCTGCTGGAGGCCCCGGAGCGGTACGAGCCTCTCTTCGCCGATCTGAGAAGGGCCGGATTTCGGTGGGCCGGGGCCAATCTGGCCCAGCCGACTCAAGGCCCCGGCCCCACGAACAAGCACGAGCCGCCCTTCGGCAAGCTCGACTGGATCGTCCTGCGCGGCCTCGCGGCCGAAAACCCGCAGGTGGTGGCGGCCCTGGATGCGCAGGGCAGGGCCGTCTCGGATCATCACATGATCACCGTGGATGTGGGTTTTTGAAGAACCCGGTTTCCGGTCGCGGCCCGAGGGCCGAGCCTTGGCCAGGAATGTTTGCTTTTGATCTGCCTCCCGTTCCGACTTTGTGCCTGCCGGAGCGCCATATTATCCATATTGTCCTCGTGGACGAGAACATCCGCGAACCGGTTCACCCGTCTCGAGCCTTGCCTTGCCCTGCCGGGCCGGTGCTGGGCTCGACTTACCGCCTCACCCTTCAGATTACCTCTTTTTCAGATTCACCTTGACAGCGTGACGCTCTTAGAGTACAAAACGTGAACACTGACGAAGTGTGAATGAAACCCCGCCCGCTTCACCGCTTCGTGCAAACCTCCGCCGCTCAAGCCTCGCTTGGGCGGTTTTTTGTTGGGTTGCCGCATGTATCCACGCAAAGAAATCTCGTCCGAGCAGCAGCAGAAGGCCTGGGAGCTTTACGCCTGCGAGCCCAGGAAGCACTTGGCCGACATCCAGGAGCTTCTCGGGGTCGCCCCAAGCACTTTCGTGCGGCTGCGCCAGCGCTGGGGCTGGCCGCCGCGCCATGCCGCCCTGGCGCAGAACGCGTTGAGCAAGGCCGCGAAGGACGAGGGCGGCGTCGCGGGCCTGGCCACGGCCGCGGCGGCCTCCTTGAGCGACGCGGCCCGCGCCCTGGCCCAGGCCACCCGGGCGCAGATCAACGCCCTCATGGACGAGCAGCGCACCGGCCACGCCGGGGATCACGACAAGACGGCCCGAAGGCTCGCGTCCTACGCCAAGACGCTGGCAGCCGCCCGGGCCCTTCTGGAACAGGAAGGTTCACCGCTCGATGACGCCGAGCACCAGCACAAACCCCGCCGCAGCCTCCACGAGCTCCGCGACGAGCTTGCTCACCACCTTGACCGGGTTATCGCGGAAGAGGAGGCTCGCGGACGCGACGGCCTCCTGGTCTGAAGAGGATTTCGAGGCCGTTCTTCGCCATTGGCCGATCCGCTGCCGGCCCGAGCAGCGCCAGCCGGGCTTGAGCCGGCATCACGACCCCTGGACCGTCTGGCTCATGCTGGGCGGGCGAGGGGCGGGCAAGACCCGCGCCGGAGCGGAATGGGTCCGGGGCCTTGCCCTGGGCGATCCCGATTTCGCGCAAGCACCGTTGCGCCGCATCGCGCTCGTGGGCGAAACGTTCGCCGACGCCCGCAACGTGATGGTGGAGGGGCCCGCCGGGATTCTCGCCGTCCATGCCCGCCACGAGCGCCCCGCCTGGTCGCCGTCCCTGCGCAAGCTCGAATGGGCGAACGGGGCGGTGGCGCACGTGTTCTCGGCGGAAGACCCGGATTCCCTGCGCGGCCCGCAATTCGAGGCAGCCTGGGCGGACGAGCTCGCCAAGTGGCGGCACGTGGAGGCCACCTGGGACATGCTGCAGTTCGGGCTGCGCCTCGGCGCGCATCCGCGCCAGCTGGTGACCACCACGCCCCGGCCGATCCCGCTCCTGAAGCGGTTTCTCGCCGACCCGACGGTAGCCGTGTCGCGGGCGAAAACCGCCGACAATGCGGAGAACCTGGCGCCCGCCTTTCTCGACGCGGTGGTCGGCCGCTATGCTGGCACGCGGCTCGGGCGCCAGGAGCTCGACGGCGACATCATCGAGGATCGGCCCGACGCGCTCTGGACCCGCAGTATCTTCGAGGCCGGCCGGATCGACGCCGCGCCGCCTCTCATGCGCATCGTCGTGGCGGTCGACCCGCCCGCCTCCTCGTCGAAGCGCGCCGACGCCTGCGGGATCGTTGCCGCCGGCATCGACGAGGGCGGTACCGCCTATGTGCTGGAGGACGCGACGGCCCAGGGGCTTAAGCCTCCCGAATGGGCCGCCAGGGCCGTGGCGCTCTACCGGAGGCTCCAGGCCGACGCGCTCGTCGTGGAAACCAACCAGGGCGGCGAAATGGCCACGGGCGTGATCCGCCAGGTCGATCCGTCGGTGCCCGTCGCCAGCGTGCGCGCCACGCGGGGGAAGTATCTGCGCGCGGAGCCCGTTTCGGTTCTCTACGCGCAGGGCCGCGTGCGCCATGTGGGAGCCTTGCCGGACCTCGAGGACGAGCTGTGCGATTTCGGTCCCGGCGGATTGACCTCCGGCCGCTCGCCCGACCGGATGGACGCGCTCGTCTGGGCGCTCACCGAGCTGATGCTGCGGGACAGGCGAGAGCCGCGGGTGCGGGTGCTGTAGGGCGCGTCAAAAAGAACGCCCCAGCCGAAGGCAAAAAGAACGCCCCAGCCGAAGGGTGGTGTTCACGCACATCTCCAGCCGGGGCGCCGTGACTCCCGTAGGGGCAAAAGATGGGGTCACGCACCATAAGCTAAGCCGTGCAGGCCTGCTATCAACACCACTGATGGGGTGAGCCTTCCGAGAAGGCGTAGGCCCTTTCGAGGCATCGCAGGGCGCGCGCAGCCGTTCCTGAGAGGGGAGAGCGTTCGATCGGGGCTCGACAAAGGCAGGGGCGGACGGCAGTCCATCCGTGCCTGTCCGCCCCGCCGTCTGCCTCTTGCCGTCCCGAGGGGACGGCAGAGCTCGAAACTGATGGTCGCGCCAGCCGGTTGGGAAAACCAGCCCGGCTGGCGCGTGAATGCTGCCGGGTGCCCCCGCAACACCTGAAGATTACCGCACGGTATGTGACCGGCCAATGACACGACGGCCGGAACTGCACGCTTCTTCATCAAGGGGTGCGGAAGTTGTGGCCATTCTGAAGCCCACGCGGGCAGAGGCTGCCATACCCGGCATACGCGGTGCGGGAAGGCGCTTCATGGCGTTGCGCGTGCGGGTGGATTCCCTTCCCCTCCGCTTTCGCTTCGGCCGGGAACGACACCCAGGTTAGTGCTCCGCTGTCATCCCCGGCGAGCCGAAGGCGAGGGAAGGGGATCCCCGTGCAGGCTCGGCAGAATGGACTCCCTGCGCCGGCGCTCCGGCCGGACGACTGTTTTTCCCTCTTCAGCCCCGCACCGGGGCAGGAGCTTCTCATGTTGAATCGATTGACCCGCTGGCTTCAGGCGCCCCCCGAGGCCAAGGCCTCCCGGGCGCAGGGCGCCATCGCGCTTTACGTCGCCGGGCACGCCGTGTGGACGCCGCGCGATTACGCGGCCTTGTCCCGCGAGGGATTTCAGAAGAACGCCATCGTGCACCGCGCCGTGCGGCTGGTGTCGGAGGCGGCGGCCTCGCTGCCGCTGGTGCTGAAGCAGGAGGGGCGGGAGCTGGATCGGCATCCGCTCTTGCAACTCCTGTCGCGGCCCAATGCCCGCGAAGGCGGGCAGCGATTTCTGGAAAGTCTTTATGGGCACCTGATGGTGTCGGGAAACGCCTATGTGGAGGCGGTGAGCCTCGACGGCGCGCCGCACGAGCTGCACGCGCTGCGGCCCGACCGGATGCGCGTGGTGCCCGATGCCGACGGCTGGCCCGCCGCTTACGAATACGCGGTGGGCGCGCAGGTTGTGCGCTTCGCACTTCGCGAGGAGGCGCTGCCCCCGATCCTGCACCTGACGCTGTTTCATCCGGCGGACGATCATTACGGTCTCTCACCCATGGAGGCGGCGGCCACGGCCCTCGACATACACAACGCGGCGGGCGCCTGGAACAAGGCGCTCCTCGACAACGCGGCGCGGCCCTCCGGCGCGCTCGTGGTCGGCGGCGCCGCGCTCACCGACGCGCAGTTCGGCCGGCTCAAAGACGAGCTCGAAACGAACTACCAGGGCGCCGGCAACGCGGGCCGTCCGCTGCTCCTCGAAGGCGGCCTCGACTGGAAGCCCCTGTCGCTCTCGCCCAAGGACATGGACTTCGTGGAGGCGAAGGCCGCCGCCCGCGAGATCGCGCTCGCCTTCGGCGTGCCCCCGCTGCTGCTGGGCCTGCCCGGCGACAGCACCCACGCCAACTACGCCGAGGCCAACCGCGCCTTCTACCGCCAGACCGTCATTCCGCTGGTGAAGCGCACGGCCGAAGCCCTCGCCCATTGGCTCGCGCCCGCCTACCGCGAGACGCTGCAGCTCGAGCCGGATCTCGACGCCATCGAGGCCCTGGCCGACGAGCGCGAAAGCCTGTGGCGCCGCGTGTCGGCGGCGGCGTTCCTCACCGACGACGAGAAGCGCGAGGCGGTGGGGTATGGGCGCGCCGCGGGCGGTAAGGGCAGGCGCAGGGGGCCGTGAGGGAGGGCTTGTGAGTTATCCCGGACGACGAAGACGATCCGGGATCGCGAGCAGGATGGAACGCTTATCTCTCTCCCTTCCGGGAGGGGGGATGCCCCGCATCACCCTCATGCTCCCCGAATAAGCCGAAGAGCGCCGGCTGTGCGCCCTATCCGCTCCTCATCGGGGCCCCGACGCCGTTTCTCACGTCCACCCTTTCCCCAACGGAGTTTTCCGCAGGAACAAACAATGAACATTTACGATCAGATCGCCGAAGCCGTCATCCGGCGCGGGGATCTTGCTCATCTTGCCCTGTTCGTCTGGGCGAGCGGGGCCTCCGCTTTGCTTGCCATGACTTTGCGCGATCTGTTCGCGGCCAACCGCCGCTTCGACGAGTTCGTGCGCGAGCTGTCGCTGTTCAACCGCCGCCATTCGGGAGATCCCTCATGACCCGCTCCATATCCCGCCCCCCGCGCAAGCCGAAGGCCGCGCGGGATGGGCAGAACCGGCCCGCGCTCGTCTTCCGCGACTTCGTGCGCCAGCTCGAAAAGCTCGATGCCAAGCCGCCGAAAACCGTTCGCGGGGCTCACCGATGAGGGCAGGTGTTTCCACCCCGCACGTTCCCACGACCCAGGAGAGGAAGCTGCTCGCCGAGCCCTTGAACGCCATCGACGCGGACGGCGTGTTCGAGGGCTATGCCAGCCTGTTCGGCGTGGCCGATCTCGGCAAGAACGTGGTCATGCCGGGTGCCTTCGCGGATAGCCTCAGGAAGCGCGGCGTGCCCGAGGTGCGGCTGCTCTGGCAGCACGATCCGGCCCAGCCCATCGGGCGCTGGCTCCACATCGAGGAGGACCGGCGCGGCCTGCGGGTGCGCGGCAAGCTCAATCTTGCGGTCGAGCGGGCGCGGGACATTCACGCCCTGATGCGCGAGGGGGCGGTCGACGGCCTCTCCATCGGCTTTCGCGTCGAACGGGCAAGGGCCGAGCGGCCCACGGGCCTGCGGCGCCTGGAGAAGCTCGACCTGTGGGAGATCTCCGTCGTGACCTTTCCGATGCTGCCGGATGCGCGGGTCGAGACCGTGAAGCACGCGGCGCCGAAACTCGCGGCGAGCATCCGGCGCGCGGCGAGCCGTTTGCTGTCCTGAGCCTTGTCCAAAGCGGCTGGCACAAAACGCTAAACACTCTCTGTGACCTCATCCTGAGGAGCCGCGTCAGCGGCGTCTCGAAGGAGGATCCAGTGCTCTCTGGAAGCCCCTTCGAGACGGATTGCCGGCACAATCCTCCTCAGGATGAGGGCAGAGGGTGAAGCGAGATGGAATTCCAATGCATCCTCACTCCGCACGCCGCTCCAGCCATTCCCCTCGGGGAAGTACGACCCCGCTCCGGCGGGGCTTTTTGTTGAAGCCTTTCCAACCTGATTGATTGATATGATCCCAGTTGTTGAAACGAAATCGGTCACCGACGACGTAGCCTCGGCCTTCGAGGATTTCGCCCGCGCCTTCGAGGCCTTCAAGGACGCCAACGATACGCGGCTGTCCGAGATCGAAACCCGGCTCTCGGGCGACGTGGTGACGGACGAGAAGCTCGCCCGCATCGACACGGCGCTTGACGACGCCAAGCGCCGCCTCGACCGGCTCGCCCTCGACCGCTCCCGTCCGCCCCTGGCGGGCCACCCGGAGCAGCAGCGCGATCCGGCCCAGGCCGAGCACAAGACGGCGTTCCACTCCTATATCCGCACCGGCGAGGCCTCGGGCCTCAAGCGGCTGGAGGAAAAGGCCCTGTCCGCCGGCTCCGGCCCGGACGGCGGCTATCTGGTGCCCGACACCGTGGAGCGCGAGGTGCTGCGCCGCCTGTCGGGGATCTCGCCGATCCGCGCCATCTCGTCGGTGCGGGTGATCTCCGGCGGCCAGTACAAGCGCGCCTTCTCCACCTCAGGCCCGGCCACCGGCTGGGTGGGCGAGACGGCGGCCCGGCCGCAGACGGCGAGCCCCACGCTCTCGGAGATGAGCTTCCCGGCCATGGAGCTTTATGCCATGCCGGCGGCGACCCAGACCCTTCTCGACGACGCGGTGGTCGATATCGACCGCTGGATCGCCGAGGAGGTCGAGGCCGCGTTCGCCGAGCAGGAGAGCACCGCCTTCGTGAAGGGCGACGGCATCAACAAGCCCAAGGGCTTTCTCGCCTCGGACACGGTGGAGGACCAGGCCTGGGAGTGGGGCAGCCTCGGCACGGTGCAGGCGGGCGGCGCCAGCTTCCCGGCGGAGAACCCCTCCAACGTGCTGGTGAACCTGATCTATGCCCTCAAGGCAGGCTATCGCCAGAACGCCGCCTTCGTCATGAGCCGCAAGACGCAAAGCGCGATCCGCCGGTTCAAGGACGACAACGGGCAGTATCTCTGGGCGCCGCCTGCGAGCGCCGGCCAGGCCGCGACGCTCATGGGCTTTCCCGTCGTGGAGGCGGAAGACATGCCGGACATCGCGGCAGGCGAATGCGCCGTGGCCTTCGGCGACTTCAAGCGCGGTTACCTGATCGTCGACCGGTCCGGCATGCGCGTGCTGCGCGATCCGTATTCGGCCAAGCCCTACGTGCTGTTCTACACCACCAAGCGCGTGGGCGGCGGCGTTCAGGATTATGCGGCGATCAAGCTTTTGAAGTTCGCGGCCTGATGGGCTGACGCGTGGGGCGCCCTGTCATCGGCGGCGAGCGTCAGCGAAGGAAGGGCATCCATTCACATGCGCGGTATCATGCGCGGTGTTATGGATTCCCTTCCCCTCCGCTTTCGCTCCGGCCGGGAATGACACCGGGGGCAGCACGACCCTGTCATCCCCGGCGCACGAAGCGCGGGAAGGGGATCCATGCGCCGAATGTGTGAGTGTGGATTCCCTTCCCCTGCGATGGCTTTCGCCATCTCCGGCCGGGAATGACACTGGGGGTGCCGCTAGGTCAGCGCCACGCCGTCGTACCCGTTCACATGCCGGCGATTCCGTTGAGGCCGCGCATGCTCGACACGATCCAGCCGAGATGCTCAACCACCGGGGTGACCGCCGTGAGGCCGCCGCAGGCGCTCGGGCGGGCGCCGCGCAAGGGTCCGCTCGACCAGCTGACGATGCCGTAGAGCTGATAGCCCGTTTGCGTGGCGGCCAGGATCGGCCCGCCGGAATCGCCCCGGCAGGCGCCCGCGCCGGTGGTCTCCGCGAGTCGGTTCCGGTCGACGACGATCAGGACACGATTGGCGACCTCGATGGGCCCGAGCGACACGAGATTGGTCTGGCGCAGGGTTCGCGCCGAACCCTTGAGCCGCTCCGACGACACGCCGAAGCCCGCGATGGTCACCGCATCGCCCACGTCGATCCGGCCTGATTCCGTTGGGTCAAGCGCCAGGAACTCGGGGCCGAACGGGCGATCGAGCTTGAGGATGGCAAGATCGATGCCGGGCTGCGTGCGCGGCGTGGTGCCGGGCACGAAGGTGGGATGGATCGCAAGGGCCGCCACGTTGAAGCGCTGGGGCCTGAAGGCTCTGGTGAGGGCGCTGATGCGATAGGCCGCGCGGTCCATCACGCAATGGGCGGCGGTGAGCACGAGATCGCGCCCGATGACGACGCCGGAGCAGAGCTCGCCCAGGGAGTTCTCGATGGACACCACCGAGCGCCGCAATCCGTTCGGATCGCGCGCGGTGGCGCCCTGCAGAATGGCCCAGGCGGGGCTTGCAAGGAGAGTGAGGACGGCAGCGGCGAGGATTGGCAGAGCGCGCATCGGTGAATATGCCGTGAGGGGAAAGCGTGACGGAGGGGGAAGACCTGGAAGCGGACGATGGTTCCGTTACATTGTGGTTTTCCCGTGTCAGCTGCCGCCCCACAGCACGATGCGATTCCAGCCCTTCAGGATCCGGTCGATCCACTCCCGCTGCGGGCCGACCAGAATGCCTTGCGTGAGGCCGCCGCAGCTTCTTCCTTTCGCAGGCGATGACCAACTTGTGATGGCCGCGACGGCCGCGCCCGACGCCATGGGGCCGCCTGAATCGCCCTGGCAGGCGCTGGCCGTGCCGGAGCCTTCCGCCCAGAGCAGGATGCGGCTGGGACCGTGGGGCTCCACCGCCGTGAGGGAGGCCGTGCGGAACGTGCCGGAGGTCTTCGCCTCGCCCTCGCGGGAAAGGCCGTAGCCGCCGACCACGACGGCGCTGTTCTCCGGCACCTTCGCCGCCGTGAGGGTTGCGCGCTCGAAGGGCGAGGGCAGGGCATCCGGAAGGCGCACGAGCGCGAGATCGATCGAGCGCTGGCGCGCCTCGATGGCCTTCGCGTTGTAGCCCGGATGCACGGCTTTCGCGGCGGGCGTGACCAGCACGGGCTCGCCCGTCCCGTCGCGGTAATGCACCCGGTGCTCGGCGGCGCCCGTGACGCAGTGGGCGGCGGTGAGCACCACGTCGCGGGCCAGCACCACGGCGCTGCAGACGCCGCCGTTCGAGCCCAGCACCATCACGCTCTGGCGGGCGAGGGGGCCCCGGTCCTCCGCGCCTCCGACGATGGCCCAGGCATTCGTCGGCCCGAGGGATGCGGCGAGGACGAGGGTGACGAGACGTTTCATGACCATGAAGGATTCCTGTAGCGATGATTCCCATATTCGTCGACGGCCCCGCCGTCGAGCCCGTAACGCTTAGCGACATGAAGGCCTATCTGCGCGCGGACGACGACCCCGCGCAGGACGACCTCATCGCAGGCCTCGTCAAGGCGGCGCGGCTCATGGTGGAGGCCAGCTCCCGGCGCATCCTGATCGCGCAGCGCTGGCGCGTGGTGCTGGACCGCTGGCCGCCCGGCGGGACGATCATGCTGCCGCTCTCCCCCGTTATGTCCATCGACGCCCTCCGGGTCGCAAACGCCGACGGCACGGCAACCGAGGTTCCGCCGGAGGCGTATGAAAGCGACCTGCTCGGCGATCCGCCGCGCGTCGTCGTGTCCGGGGCGCCGGAGCCGGGAAGGCCGCGACACGGCATCTCCATCGAGTTGCGGGCCGGATACGGCACTTCGCCAGAGGCGGTGCCGGCCACGTTGAAGCTCGCGATCAGGATTCTCGTCGCGCACTGGTTCGAGCATCGCGGCGACGTGGCGGGCGAACAGATCCTGCCGCCCGAAGCCTTCGCGCTCGTCGCGCCGTTTCAGCGGGCGCGGCTGTGATGGCGAACCTCCACTGTCGTCCCCGCGAAGGCGGGGATCCATAACCGCGGCGCCGCAAGAAGAGGAGAGCCGCGCAGCGCCTCGTTCTGCGCCGCTGGCGCCGCGGCTCGCTCATGCATTCCATCTCAAAGACACCCCCATGAAAACCAAACCCTTAGCGATCGGCGCGCTCGCGCCGGTTCGTGCTCGAATTGCCCCTCGAGCGTCCCGACGGATTCGGCGGCGTCATCCGCAGCTATGCGCCGGGACCGCAGCTCTGGGGCGCGATGGAAATGCTCACGGGCACGGAGCGCGTGCGCGCCGACAGGCCGGAGCAGAGCCTGACCCACCGGATCACCCTGCGCTACCGCGAGGGCGTGACGGGGGCCATGCGCCTGACCATAGGCCTGCGCCGCTTCGCCATCCGCGCCGCGTCAGACCCGGACGGATCGAAGCGCGATCTCGTGTGCCTCGTCGAAGAGGTGCGCCCATGACGAGCCCGGTTCTCGCCCTTCGCCGCGCGATCATCGACATCGCGGCGGCGGATGCGGAGCTGCGGGCGCTCATGGGCGGATCCTTGCGCCTCTACGACGAGCCGCCCCGCGCCGCCGAGCCCGTCTACGCGCTCTTCGGCGACGTCGCAGCCGCCGACTGGTCCACCGATGCCGATCGGGGTCACGAGCAGAATCTCAGCATCCTCGTGTGGTCGGAGCGCGGAGGCGCGCGCGCGGCCCTGGTGGTGGCCGAGCGCTTCGCCGCGATCCTCGACGATGCGCCGCTCGCGCCGGAAGGGCACCGCCTGATCAACCTGCGCGTCACCGAACTCGCCTGCGAACGCGACAAGGACAGCGGGCTCACCCGCGTCACGTTGCGCCTGCGCGCCGTGACGGAGGTGGCGTGAGGCCGCAGCGAAGGGAATCCATGGCGCAGTCCCTGCGGGTGGATCCCCTTCCCGGTCCGGCGGACCGCCGGGGATCACAGCGGAGAGCTGACCCCAGTGTCATTCCCGGCCGGAGCGAAAGCGGAGGGGAAGGGAATCCACAGCCACAGCACGTGCAAGTGGATCCTCTTCCCGCACTTCGTGCGCCGGGGATGGCAAGGCGCCTCGCAAGCAAACCGTTTCCCTCATTCGATAAAGGAATTTTCCCATGCCTGCTCAGAAGGGCAAGGACCTGCTCATCAAGATCGGCGACGGCAGCAATGCCTTCGTGACCGTGGCGGGGCTGCGCACGCGCCAGATCGCCTTCAACGCAGAGACCGTGGACGTGACGCACGCGGAATCCGCCGGGCGCTGGCGCGAATTGCTGGCGGGCGTCGGCGTGCGCCGCGCCAGCATCTCGGGCTCCGGCGTGTTCAAGGACGAAGCGTCCGACGCACGCATGCGCCAGGTCTTCTTCGACGGCGATATTCTCGCCTATCAGATCGTCATTCCCGATTTCGGCCGCATCGAAGGGCCGTTCCAGATCACGAGCCTGGAATATCGCGGCGACCACGCGGGCGAGGTCACCTTCGAGATGGCCTTCGAGTCGGCGGGTGCGCTCGCCTTCGTGGCGGTGTGAGCGATGTCATCCCCGGCGGCCGTAAGGTCGGGACGGGGATCCACGATCAAGTGCCGCCCTAGGGATTCCCTTCCCCTCCGCTTTCGCTCCGGCCGGGAATGACACTGAAGGAAGCGCCTCAAGGTCAGCACCACCCTGTCATCCCCGGCGAGCGCAGCGAGGGAAGGGGATGCGTGAACAACCGTGCTTGTCAGCGGATTCGCTGCGCTCCGGCCGGGATGGCGCTCCCGGCCATGACGGGTGCGGAAAACGAAACAGAAGGAAAAGCCATGCCCAACAGACGACGGGGCGAAGTGGCGCTGCAGCTCGGCGACACGCGCTACACCCTGTGCCTCACCCTCGGCGCGCTTGCGGAGCTGGAAGAGGCTTTCGGCGCGCAGGATCTCATGGCGCTTGCGGAGCGCTTCGGCAGTGGGCGTGTCTCGAGCCGCGACCTGCTCACGCTGCTGAGCACGGCCCTGCGCGGCGGCGGTCATGCGATGAGCGATGCGGATGTGGCGAACCTGCCGCTGCATGAGGGCATCGAGCCGGTGGCCGCGGCGCTGGCCGATCTTCTCGCCGTGACCTTCGGCGGAGGCGAGGGATCGCCAAACCCTCCTTAGCGCATCTTTCGGAATCGAACGATGCGCCGCTTAGAGAAGGGAGCATCGGATCGATCCGGAAGGTGGTGCCCGCCTTTGGGTCCGAGCCTGTCGCTTTTCCCTGGGAGGACGCCATGGCACTCGGGTTAAGCATCCTGCGGTGGAGCCCGGAAACTTTCTGGCGCGCGACGCCGCGCGAGCTGATGGCGGCCGGACAAGGATTGCTTGGCGGGAGAACGGTCGAACCTGCGGTAAGCGGCGATCTGAGGCGATTGATGGAGGCTTTTCCGGATGAGTGAGAAAGCTCTCTTTTTCGAGGGCTACACACCTCATCTGCATCGCTAAAGTTAGCTCAGCATCATACGTCCGGAAAGTCGTCAGTTGTTCCAAGGTAGCGAGCCCCTTTCGCTTCCATGCAGAGTACAAAGATTTTTCGCCAGTTTTCTCCAGCCGTGATGCTGTTTTTGGCCTGGATCGCAGCCTTTTCAGCCTCCAATTCGCACTCTGCTTCAGCTTGCGAATACTGCTGTTGAGACAAGCCTTGCCGGTTGAAAACAAAATCCGGCCTTGCCGTCGTGTTGCAGCCGGTAAGGAGCGCAAGTGCAAATACAAAAGGTAATAGAGGATACATCTTGGCTGATGATAACCAAATTTCCAAAGACAAATCTCCGAAATCAGAGATTGATAAGGATAGAGAACGCCAACTCAACACTCTCATCGGCCTCTCCGAACGGTTCGGTGAATCCCTGTCCAATGCTTTCGCGAAGAATATCTCGGAAGGCAAGAAATTTGATAACGTTCTAAAAGACGTGCGCAAGTCGTTCACAGAATTAGCGCTGAAGTCGGCCATGGCTCCACTACAAATGGCACTCACCCGTGGCCTTCAATCATTGATGGGAGGGCTGTTCGACAAGGCGCTGCCGGTGGGGCCCGATCTGTCCGGCGCAGGACAAAGCCTGAGCGGCGGGTTGTCGTCTCTTCTCGGCTCCCTGTTCGGCGCCGGCGGTCCGGCCCTCGCCAAGGGCGGCGTGCTCTCGCGCGGCATGCTGATGCCCTTCGCCAAGGGTGGCGTGATCGGCGCGCCAACTTACTTCCCCGTCGGGCGCGGGCTCGGCCTCATGGGCGAGCAGGGGGCGGAGGCCGTGATGCCGCTGGCGCGAGGCCCTGACGGGCGGCTCGGCGTGCGGGGCGGTGGGGGAGGGCGGCCGGTGTCCGTAACCGTGAACATCGCCACCCCCGATGCGGAAAGCTTCCGGCGCTCCGAGGCGCAGGTTTCGGCAGCATTGGCCCGCGCCGTCGCGCGGGGCCAGCGCGGGATGTAGACGCCCTCAGGCGTCCTGGCCGTCGAGCATCGCCATGATCTCGTCCTTGATCTGCAGGCGGCGGCGCTTGAGTTCGTCCTCGACCTCCTCTGGCTTCGGCTCCACCCGAGTCTCGACCCGGTGGATGGTGCGGTTCAGCTCGTTGTACTCGTCGTAGAGCCGCGCGAAGTGATTGTTGCTCGTCTTCAACTGGTGGATCCGGTCGACCTTGTCCGGAAAGTCGCCTGCGAGATCGTTGGGAGCGTTGCTCATCGCCTGCCGTCTCCTTGCCGTGCGAGTGGATGCCACGACAACCCACCCCGGCTTTTTTCGTTTCATGTTCACTGAGGATGGCCCATGGCATCCGATTTCCACGAGGTCCGCTTTCCCCTCGACATCAGCCTCGGCAGCCGGGGCGGGCCGGTGCGGCGGACCGATATCGTCACGCTCGCCTCCGGCCGCGAGCACCGAAACAGCCGATGGGCGGGCTCCCGCCGCCGCTTCGATGCGGGCCTCGGCGTTCGCACCCTCGATGCCCTGCACGCGGTGATCGCCTTCTTCGAGGAGCGGCGCGGCCGGCTCTACGGCTTCCGCTTCCGCGACCGCACCGACTGGCGCTCCGGCCCGCCCTCCAAGGAGCCGACGCCGCTCGACCAGCGCATCGGCACCGGCAACGGAGCGGAGCGGAATTTTCAGCTGGCGAAATCCTACGGCTCGTCCTTCGCGCCCTACAGCCGCCCCATCGTCAAGCCCGTGGGCGGGACGGTGCGGGTCGCGGTGAACGGGATCGAGCAGCCGGTGGGCTCAGGCTTCAACTGCGATCCCGCCACCGGCATCGTGGCCTTCACGGCCGCGCCGCCTGCGGGCGCCGTCGTCACCGCGGGCTTTGCCTTCGACGTGCCGGTGCGCTTCGACACGGACGAGCTCGACATCGATCTCTCCACCTTCGACGCCGGCGGCATCCCGCAGATTCCGCTGATCGAGATCGTTCCTTAACCGTGCCGCCACTGTCACCACTGGGCCGCTTGAGCGGAGCCCGGGACCCATAACGGCTGGCGGCGCAGAACGAGGCGCAAAACTGAGCGCCTCTTCATGAGACGTCGTGGTTATGGATCCGCTGAGTTCACGTGTGAAGTGCAACACCTGCTAAGGTGTTGCCGCGATGGGACAAACTTACAACCACTTG
>NZ_JAEQMY010000063.1 GCF_016743775.1 Microvirga aerilata
GGGCTAACCCACAACGAGACCCGCTCGTGGCACGGTTGGCATCGGCACGTGTCGCTGGTGATGCTGGCGTTTGCCATAATGGCGGTGGTGCGCGAGCGCGCCAACTCTCACCCGTCACCCCAAAAAAGAAGCGACGCGGCCAAGCTGCAGCGTTGGTACGCTGGTCTGTCCAGGAAATCCGCCGCGTGGCCACACGCCTCCAGCAACGCCGGATCGAGCCCGCCCTTGTGATCGCCTGATCCGCCTGGAGACGAGCGCATCAGGCCATGGCGCAAGCCTCACATCGCAAACGAAGGGTGCAACTGTAGTGCTATGGCGTCGCGCCTTCCACGATAGCCGCCTCGAATTCCGGATCGGGCTGCCAGAATGCCGCCCGGATGATCGGCAGCATCGACAGCGCATTGCTGAAGCCCCATAGGGTGTTGGCGATCATGGCCCCGAGCGTATAGCCCTCGCGGCCTGTCGCATAGGCGGTCCAGCCCCAGGCCAGGCCCGCCATGGTGACGACAACCAGCGCGATCTGCCATCTGACCAGACGGCCATAGGTTCCGATCTGCCGGTCCTTCGGGGTCACCGGGAAGGAGATCTTGCGCCCTCTGACCACAGCCCAAAGAGCCTGGAGACTTAAGGGGAACATGGCCAGATACCAGGCCCGTCCCTTGGCATTCGAGTTGCCCCACATGGCCACGAGCTGGGAGAGCTCGTTGAACAGCAGGAAGGGGGCGATGTGCAGGAAGAAGTCGAGCGAATACCCTGCAACGGGAGCAATGCCGGTGAACAGAAAGACGATGGGCGAGACCAGGAAGACGATGTTCCACAGCGGCGCGAGATATGAGTAGAACGTCGAGCCGTACATGAGCTTCTGCGGCAGCGTCAGTCCGCGGCGGATCAGCGGATTGTCGTGGGCCAAGATGTCCAGGGTGCCGCCCGCATACTTGAACCGCTGGATCGTCCAGCTGAGGAGATCGTTGGGCGACAGCATCTTGGCCTGGACGACCGGGTGCAGAACCGACTTCCATCCCCGCTCGCGGTCGCTGTGCAGCACGATGGACGTGTAGATGTCCTCGGACACGTGGAACTTATAGGGCTGGAACTCCTCTTCCAGCGCGCTCTGCCAGCGCATCACGTCGCTGATCGAGTCCATGATGGCTTGCTCGCCGGTGATTTGACGGGCAGCTTTTTCGTTGCGTCCGGCCGCCGCCGCCACATGATCCGACCATTGCCGCAGCGCCGCCTCCATCACGGCCTCGCGGCGGTGAATCGAGCCCGCGCCGCAGCAGAAGCTCGCATTGGCCCAGTTCCTGCGCCTCAGGATTACGTCGAAGAACAGCTGCGGGTCGTTGGCGAAGGGGTCTTCTCCGAGCTGCACCGGCCCGAAGACCCGCTCGAATGCCTTGCCGATGCCGCGTCCCAAGGCTCCCAGGCGTCTCCCAAGCGCTGCGGGCAGCGGCACCCCCGGGGGGATATCGTAGAACCAATGGGGCGTCTGAACCCAGGCGACCTTCGGGTCCCGGAAGTAGCCGAGCGTCTCCTCCAGGAAGGTCGGGAAGGGGTGCATGTCGGCGTCGCAGATCAGGATGAAATCGCCCGAGGTCGACGTCATGGCATTGCGCAGATTGCCGGCCTTGAAGCCCACATTGTCGGAGCGGGTGATGTAGTTCACCCCTTCCTCCCGGGCGACCGCCTCCATGGCGGGCCGCTTGCCGTCGTCCAGCACATGAACCTGAACGGTGATCGGATGCGGGTATCTCAGCTTCTTGGCTTCCTGCAATCCCACACGAACGAGTTCCGGATCCTCGCTGTAGGTGGCGAAGAACACGTCCACCGCCACGGGCCGGTCCGGCATGTCGGGATCGTCCGTGCAGTCACGAACGCTCACCGGGAGCGCTCCGCGGGTGGGGGACTTTGCGGACCAGAGGTTGGCGGTGAACAGCACGAGGCCGATGAAGGAGCCCGTCTCGGCAATCAGAAGCGGGATCGAGAACCACAAGGCGTCGTAGTTCATGGAGCCGAGCCACCGCCATCCCAGGTACCACGTTCCGAAAACGAGGCTCGCCGTGCAGAGAAACTGCCATACCGTCTCGTGAAGAGGCGAATAGGGCAGCGGAGTCCACGGGGTCTGGGTCTGGAAGCGGGAGGCGTAGCGGGGCAAGAAAGACGTCTCCGAAGGATAGAAGGGGCCGAAGCTTCTGGCGAAAGAAAGGATCTAGGCTATTTTCCCGGAAGGGAAGCTCAGCAAAAGGGTGACCTGACGAAAGGCGATCTTTACCTGCTATAAGGCTAAATTCCAGATACTGATCCCTCCTATTCACCCCGATTCGAGACTCCGAGACGATGCACCACCGCAGGCTTGCCTATCGTATGCGTTTAGCAAGCCTAATCGTGCTGTGCGGCCTTGGCTTTGGCATTGGTGCAGCTCACGCCCAATCGCCGGACGAGTTGGTGGAGCAGGCGCGTCAGGCTGCCTCGACCAACGAGAACAGGGACGCGGCCCGTCTCTTCGAGCAGGCCATCGCGCTCGCGCCCGAGCGCCGCAACGAACTGCTGCTCGAATATGCCGACCAGATCGCCTATTCCGGCAGGCCCGCCGAGGCTGTTCCCCTTTATCGCGAGCGGCTGGCCGATCCTGCCCTCGAGGCGTCGACCCGCGAGCGCGCCGAGCGCGGTCTGGCCTTCGCATTGCTGTGGGGCAGCCGGTTCCCAGAGGCCGTGACGGCATGGGAGGCCCGTCTTCGAGCGGATCCAGCCAGCGACGAGGCCAGGAAGGCTTTGTCCGATGCCCTGGTCGGCGCCGCGCGGCAAACGGCGGAGCGCTCGGAAAATGCCAATGCGGCTTCGCTTTTTGCCCGCGCCATCGAGACGGCACCCCAGCGCCGCCAGGAGCTGCTGCCGGAATTTGCGGATCAGACAGCCTATGCCGGCCAGCCTGCCCAGGCGGTCCCGCTCTATCGCGAAGCCATGCGCGACGGCAGCCTCCCAGAGGATCGGCAGCGGCGCCTGAGGCGTGGTCTCGCATTCGCCCTGCTCTGGAGCGGGCAGTTTCCGGCAGCGGTGACGGCCCTCGAAGAGGTGGTCCGCCAAGCGCCCGATGATGCTCAGGCGAGGCAAGGGCTTGCCGATGCCCGCGCAGGTGTGACCCGACAGGCAGCGCCGGCGACGCCCAATGCCCAGGCCACCCCAGCCCCTGCGCCGGCCGCGCCAGCTTCTCCGGCGGATGCCGCCATTGCGGCCGCTCGCGAGGCCGCCGGTCGTGGCGCGAACAAGGAAGCTGTTTCGCTGTTCGAGCGCGCGATCTCGCTCGATCCCGCAAAGCGGGGCCAGATCGGGCGCGAATACGCCGATCAGCTCGCATATTCCGGCGAGCCGGGTAGGGCGGTTCCGGTTTATCGGGAGGTTCTGTCCCGCAGGGAGCTTCCGGACCCTGAGCGCCAGCAGGCAAACCGGGCGCTGGCGTTCGCCCTCTTGTGGAGCAGCCAGTTCCAACAGGCCATCGACGCCTGGGATGCCATCCTGCAGGGTAATCGCGTGGATGCGGAAGCCCGCAAGGCGCTCTCGGACGCCTTTGTCGGCGCGGCCCGGCAATCGGCGCAGCGGACCCGTAATGCGGACGCGGCCTCGTTCTTCCGCCGGGCTATTGAGACGGCGCCTCAGCGCCGTCAGGAACTGCTGCCGGAATATGCCGACCAGATCGCCTATTCGGGAGATCCGGCGCGGGCGGTGCCGCTGTACCGGGAGGCGTTGCGGGACGGACAGCGTCCTGAAGCGGAGCGCCGCCGCGTCAGGCGCGGTCTCGCCTTCGCCCTCCTGTGGAGCAACCAGTTCCGGGAGGCCATTGGCGCCTGGCAGCCCATCTTCCGGGAAAACCCGAGGGATGAGGAAGCCCGCAAAGCATTCTCGGACGCCCTCGTGGGGGCCGCCCGCCAAGCGGCCGGGCAAACGCGCAACGCCGAAGCAGTAAACCTGTTCGAGCGTGCGCTCGCAGTCATGCCGGGCCGCCGCAGGGAGCTGCTGCGGGAATATGCCGAGCAGGTTCTCTATGCCGGGCAGCCGCTCAGGGCGATCCCGCTGTTCCAGGAAATCCTGCAGCGGGCCGATCTCAGTCCCAAGGAGCAGCGGGACGCCAGGCTCGGTCTTGCCCGAGCGCTCGCCTGGAGCAGTCAGCAGAAGCTCGCCATTCCGGTCTTCAGCGAGATCCTGGCTCTCGACCCGAGGGATATCGAGGCCCTGGTCGGGCGCGGCAACGCGCTCAACGACATCACCGAGCACAAACCTGCTCTTGCGGATTTCGAGGTCGTGCTGGCCCTGCAGCCGAGCAACGTGGAGGCTATCAGGGGCGCGGCAACAGCCGAACGCTCCATGGGGCTTCCTCGCGCAGCCCTGGCGCGAGTCGAGCCGCTCATCGCCAGCGGAGACCGAAACCCGGCAACCCTGTTCATTGCCGCTCAGGCGCGGCAGGAGATGGGGCGCCCCGACCTGTCGGAGGGCTATGCGCGGGCGCTTCTGGCCGTGAAGCCGGGTGACGAGGGCGCGCAGCGCCTCCTAGAGCAGCTCTACCTCGAGCGCCGCCCGCTGACCCAGGTCGAGGGTTGGTATGCCCGCCGCTCGGACGATCTCGCGATCTGGTCCCTCCAGGCTTCGCATGAGCTGACCGTCAACCAGGGCCTGACGAAGTTCGGGCCGCAAGCGCGCATGATGCGCTACCGCGGCGACGATTTTCCGAGCGTCGACATCTACAGCATCGGCATCTCGGGCCGGCACCGGTTCGACGATTTCCTGGAGTTCAAATCGTCCCTCTTCCTGAATTTCGAGGAGGAAAGCCGCCGGAATGTTCCGGAGCAGCCTGAGGATAACGACGTCACCTTCACGCATGAGACCACCTTGAGCCTCATCCCGTCGGATCTTCTCAGGTTCGACCTGAACCTCGCGCGCCGCTACGCGGACGAGAACACGCGCTCGATCGTCAACGACATCCTGGCGGACGATATCGGTCTGTCGGTGGATGTGACGCCGGACAACGCGACCCGCTTCAGCGGCCGGGCGCTCTACAGCCACTATTCAGACGACAACGAACGGGCCTGGGGTCAGCTTGAATTCGCCAAGCGCTTCACGGCCAATCCCTATCTGTGGCTCGGCGCGCGCTATACGGCGTTCGACTTCGAGAAGGTCGTCGACAGGGGCTACTGGAATCCGGACAACTACCAGTCCCTGGAAGCCAGCGTGCACTTCTATGGCACGCTTGCCGACAAGTGGTGGTTCGATATCCAGGGAGCGGCGGGGTATGCCTGGAGCGAGCCCGGCGATGGGGGCTTCGTCTCGTCGGCGACGGCGCGCCTGACCTACAACTTCGATCCGCGGGCATCGTTTGCCCTTTATGCCAGCCACCTGATTTCATACGCCCGCTCGTCGGAGGACGATGGTAACTTCACATCCAACGAGGACGAGGAGCCTTTCAGCCGCTGGTCCGTCGGCGGGCAGTTGCGGGTTCGCTGGTAAGGCTTGAGCCTTTAGGGCGCGCTTTGTGCCGCGCGAGTCCTCTTGAGGGCTTCGGCGAGCTTGCCCATGTTCCAGCCCCGGAACTGCATGCTCTTCGGCCGGCTGTAGTCATACTGGGCAGCATCGCGGTAGGCTTGGAGTTCGTCCAGAGCCTGCTCCATGAGCACTGCTGCCTTTTCGAGCGATTGGCGCCTGCCGCTGTCTAATTCTTGGGCAATCGCCGCCAGAAGCCGTCCCTTGACCTCGGCCTCAGGGGTGACGAGATCTTCCCGGGACGGAAGACCCGGCAGAGGGTAATGGTCGACTCTCATCCTGCCTTCTCCAGAATGCTTGTGCATAGCAGCCCACTGCAGGAAAGCAAAATCCATGCCATTGTCTGGAGCCGCCCCGCATGCGAAGGCAGGCGCGCTCCACGGCATCAGACGATGCCGCTGCTCCCTCCGGCGACGGCCGGCCGGGCCTTGCCCACGGTGGCGCGATAGCCGCTGGACCGATAGGCGGCGATCGGATCGATGGCGCCGCCGGCGTTCAGGCGCGCCATCGCCAGGATTGGCTCCACATCCGTGCGGAAGGCATCCTTCAGGGTCTCGGACGCCATGAGCGCATCGTTCGATTCCTGGTAGCTCTCGAGCGCCTTGCGGTCCACGAGCAGAGCCTGCGCATAGGCGCGCCTGATCTCGTTGGCGCTGCGGATCAGGCTCTCGATGGGATCCGTCACGTTGTGCGACTGATCGATCATGTGAGCCGGATGGAAATTTTCCGCGTTCCGGTGCTCGGCCTCGACCAACTCGTTGAAGACGAGGAAGAGGCGATAGGGATCGATGGAGCCCGCATCGAGATCGTCGTCGCCATATTTCGAATCGTTGAAGTGGAAGCCGCCGAGCTTTTTGAACTGGATCAGGCGGGCAACGATCATCTCGATATTGACGTTCGGCGCATGATGGCCGAGATCCACAAGGCAGAACGCTTTCTCGCCCAACTCCGTGGCGATGAGGTAGTTGGTGCCCCAATCCTGCACCACGGTGGAGTAGAATGCGGGCTCGTACATTTTGTGCTCGGAGAAGATGCGCCAGTCGCCCGGAAGGCGCTTGTAGATCGCCTTCATGGAATCGAGGTAGCGCTCGAAGCTCCGGGTGAAATCGGACTGACCGGGGAAGTTGGACCCGTCCCCGATCCAGACGGTTAGCGCCTTCGACCCGAGAGCCTCGCCGATCTCGATGCACTCGATGTTGTGCTCGACGGCCTGCTGACGGGTGGCCGCGTCGGTGTGGCTCAGCGAGCCAAACTTGTAGCTCCGCTCCTGGCCCATCGCGTCCGAGAAGGTGTTGGAGTTCATGGCGTCGAAGCCGAGGCCCAGCGCATCGCCATGAGACTTGAGGCGCTTCGGATCGTCAACCTTGTCCCACGGGATATGCAGGGAAACGGTCGGTGTGGCGCGGGTGAGCTCATGGATCACAGCGCAGTCCTCGAGCTTGTCGAAGATGTTGCGCGGCTCGCCTTGTCCAGGAAACCGCGCGAAGCGGGTTCCGCCGGTGCCCACGCCCCAGGAGGGCACTGCGACGAAGAACTGTGCCACCTTGTCGGTGATCGCCTCGATGCTGATGCCGCCTCGCGCGAGCTTGTCGCCGAGGGCTTCGTAATCGGCCTTCAGGGTGTTCCCACGCTTCTCGTTGTCGGCAGCCAGTATGCCGGCTGCGATCTTCTGTTCTGTCATCGTTTCCTCCCGGCCGATCTTACCGCGTGAACGAGGTCGCGTTGCCGGCATCCACGTTGATGATGTTGCCCGTCGATTTCGCCGAAACATCGGACGCGAAGAAGTAGATGGCCTCGGCAATGTCCTCCGGGAACACGTTCAGCTTGAGAAGCGAGCGCTTGCGGTAGTGCTCCTCCAGCTCGTCGACCGCGAGCTTGGACGAGGCGGCCCGCTGCTCGCGCCATTCGCCGCTCCAGATCTTGGAGCCGCGCAGCACCGCGTCGGGATTGACGGTATTGACGCGAATGCCTTCCTCGGCACCCTCCAGGGCCAAGCAGCGGGCGAGATGGATCTCGGCCGCCTTGGCGGTGCAATAGGCCGCGGCATTGGGCGAGGAGGCGAGGCCGTTCTTGGACGACACGAAGATGACGTTGCCTCCCAGCTTCTGGCGCCGGAACAGCCGGAAGGCTTCGCGGGAGACCAGGAAGTAGCCCGTCGCCAGAATGTCGATGTTCCGGTTCCACATGGCGAGATCCGTATCCTCGATAGGCGCCGACGAGGCGATGCCCGCATTGGAGACGAGGATGTCGATGCCGCCGAACGCGACGGATGCTTCGACAAAGGAGGACAGCACTTCCGGCTCGCTGGTGACGTCCAGCCTCACGCCCCGGACGGAGTCCTGGCCGAAGCGCTTGCCGAAATCCTCCACTGTTGCGGTGAGTGCTTCCTGATCGATGTCCGCCAGCACCACGCAGGCGCCCTCATCCACCAGACGCTCGGCCGTGGCGCGCCCGATGCCGCCTGCACCCCCGGTGATGAAGGCCACGCGACCTGCAAGGCTCTTCGGCTTCGGCATGCGCTGGAGCTTTGCCTCCTCCAAAAGCCAGTACTCGATGTCGAACGCCTCCTGCTCGGGAAGTCCCTGATACTCCGACACCGAGGAGGCGCCGCGCATCACGTTGATGGCATTGACGTAGAACTCGCTTGCGATGCGCGCCGTGGCCTTGTCGCGGGCGAAGGACAGCATGCCGACGCCCGGGATCAGGAAGATCACCGGGTTGGGATCGCGCATCTTCGGGCTGTTCGGGTGCCGGCATGCCTCGTAATAGCGCGTGTAGTCGGCGCGGTAGGCATCGAGGGCCGCGTCGAGGCCTGCAACGATGGCATCCACGTCCGGAGCCTTCGGGTCGAAATCGACCACGAGCGGGCGGATCTTCGTGCGCAGGAAATGATCCGGGCAGCTGGTGCCGAGCTGGGCGAGGGGTTTCAGGTTCGCGGAGTTGACGAACTCCAACACGGCCTCCTGATCGTCGAAATGACCGAGCTTGCGCTCAGCCCTGCCGATCTTGCCGCGGATCTCCGGCATGAGGCGGGCTGCGATCTTGCGGCGCTCGTCGGCCGAGAGGCTGGACGCGACGGCGCCGCCGAAAGCAGACTTGCCGGCCGTGGTTTCGGCAAACCAGTGAATGGCCTGATTGATGATGCGCAGCGTCAGCTCGTAGCAGCCCTTGGCCGTGTCGGCCCAGGTGAAGAGGCCGTGGCTCTCGAGCACCACGCCCTTTGCATGAGGGTTGGCCTTCACGAACGCTTCGAGGTCAAGGCCGAGCTGGAAGCCCGGACGGCGCCAGGGGAGCCAGCCGATCTCGTCACCGAAGATCTGTTGCGTGAGTTCCCGCGAGTTCCTGGAGGCCGCAACGGCAATGATCGCGTCCGGGTGCATGTGGTCGACATGCTTGTAGGGCACGAAGCCGTGGAGCGGCGTGTCGATGGAGGCCGCACGGGTGTTCAGGTTGAAGGTCGCGTGGGGAAGGAACCCCACCATGCGGTCCTCGTCCTCGACGCCTCTGTAGAGGGACTTCAGGGAACTGAGCTTGTCCATGTAGAGGGTGGCGAAGCCATCGAGCTTGATGGTGCCCACATCTCCGCCCGAACCTTTCACCCAAAGCACTTCCACTATCTCGCCGGTGAGCGGATCGGTTTCCATGACCTTGGCCGAGGTGTTGCCGCCGCCGTAGTTCGTGATCCGCTTGTCGGCGCCCAGAAGGTTCGAGCGATAGAGCAGGAGGCCGGGCTCATCGAGGCTGGCGGCCTTCGCGTCATCCCATTTGTTCTCCAGCAGCTTGACGGCTTTGGTCACTTGATCCTCCTGCCAGTAATGCTTTGCGTGGGTGCCCGCACGGCCCACCGATCCAAGTCAGCTATGACCGATCACTTCTGTTAGCGTCAATCGCATTCAATCATAATCTGTCAAATTATGATCTGATACGAAAGTTTATGACTGGCAATGATTGACGCTGAGCGCATCTGGGCGGACAAAAGAGAACGGAGGAGCCATGCACGAACGTGAACGGCACCGGATCATCCTGAGCGTTGTCCAGGAAAGGCCGGTCGCGACGATCCAGGACCTGATGGAGCTGACGGAAGCCTCCGAGGCTACGATCCGCCGCGACATCGCGGCTCTTCATGTGCAGGGGCGCCTACGCAGAGTCCGGGGCGGTGCAGAGGCCCTGCATCCACAGCAGATCAGCCCTCTGGCCGCAAAGCCGTTCCGCATTTCGGAGGGCGAGAACACAGCCAAGAAGCGGGCTATCGCCCGGGAGGCCGTGGCGCTTTGCAGCGAGGGCGACGCCATCATCATCAACGGCGGCACCACCACCTTCCAGATGGTGCACTACCTCGCCAATCGCCGGCTTCAGGTCTTCACCAACTCCTTTGCGATCGCCGAGCACCTGGTGAAGCATTCGAAGAGCCAAGTGATGCTGCCGGGCGGCTCGGTCTATCGGGACCAAAGCATCATCCTTTCGCCCTTCGACAATGACGTGACACGCAATTTCTATGCGCGCCGAATGTTCATGGGAGCCCAGGGCGTCGGTCCGCTCGGCGTGATGGAGCAGGATGCGCTGATCATTCAGGCCGAGCAGAAGCTGATCAACCAGGCCGACGAGCTGGTTCTTCTGGTGGATTCGACAAAATTCCAGCGCCGCTCCAGCCTGATTCTCTGCTCTCTCGATCGCGTCTCCACCCTGATCACGGACGACGCCATACCGGATCAGGCGAGAGCGATGATCGAGAATGCAGGGATCAAGCTCGTGGTCGCCGCAACGACGGGAACCGAGCGGGAAGAGAAATCCTCGTCGGCGGCCTGAAGGTCTCCGGCAGGTGTTTTGAAGAGGGAGGAAGACAATGAAAATGCTTGCAAAACTAGCTGTCGGAACGGCACTGGGCCTGGCCCTGCTGTCGGGCGCCGCCAGCGCCCAGACCGTGAAGATCGGCCTTGTGGCGAAGTCCCTCGGCAATGGCTTCTTTGAAGCGGCCAACAAGGGCGCTCAGGAAGCCGCGAAGGAGCTCGGCGGCGTCGAGGTGATCTATACGGGCCCGACCAGCACCACGGCCGAAGGCCAGATCGAAGTCATCAACGCTCTCATCGCCCAGAGGGTCGATGCGATTGCGATCTCCGCCAACGATCCCGATGCCGTCGTGCCTGCCCTCAAGAGGGCTGCACAGCGCGGCATCAAGGTCATCTCGTGGGACTCCGCGGTCGGCAAGGACGGGCGCATCGTGCACCTGAATCCGTCCTCGAACGAGCTGATCGGCAACATGTGCCTGAAGCTTGCGGCCTCGCACCTGCCGGACGGCAAGGGCGATTTCGCCATCCTGTCGGCCACCTCCACCTCGACCAACCAGAACACCTGGATTGCCGAGATGAAGAAGCTGCTACCGAAGTATCCGGGCCTGAACCTCGTCACGACGGTTTATGGCGATGACCTTGCCGACAAGAGCTACCGCGAGGCTCAGGGCCTGCTGAAGTCCCATCCGAACGTGAAGGTGATCGTCGCCCCGACCACGGTCGGCGTGCTGGCAGCCTCTCAGGTCGTCAAGGATGCCGGCAAGATCGGGCAGGTCTACGTGACCGGCCTTGGGCTGCCGTCCGAGATGGCCGGCGCGGTGCATTCCGGCGCCACGAAGGAATTCGCGATCTGGAACCCGATCGATCTCGGCTATTCCGCGACGCAGATCGCCTATCGCCTCGTCAAGAAGGAGACGGAAGGCAAGCCGGGCTCCGAGATCAATGCCGGCCGCATGGGCAAGATCAAGATCGGCGACAACGGCGAGGCCGCCATGGCCGACCCCTTCGTCTACGACAAGAAGAACGTCGATGAATTCGCCAAGATCTTCTGAGGCCTGGATCCTCCGGGATCCGAGCATCTGAGACCGGGACGGCGTGGGCTTTTCCACGCCTTCCTTGCCCCTCTGGATCGTTCCATGACGCTACCCATGCCTGCAGCCGAACCCTTTGCCGGGAATGATGTGCCGATCATGGAGATGCGCGGCATCTCCAAGGCGTTTCCGGGCGTCAAGGCGCTCGACGATGTCGAGATTTCACTCCATGCGGGCTCCGTCACGGCCCTTATCGGCGAGAACGGCGCGGGCAAGTCGACGCTCGTCAAGATCCTGACAGGCATCTACCAGCCCGACAGCGGCGAGATCGTCATCGATGGACGCCCGGTGCAGTTCGGCAGCGCCGAGGCTGCCATCCGCGGCGGGATCACGGCGATCCATCAGGAGACGGTTCTCTTCGACGAGTTGTCCGTTGCCGAGAACATCTTTCTGGGGCATGTGCCGCGCACCCGGTTCGGCCTCGTCAACTGGAAGGCCATGAATGCGCGAGCGGCGGCGCTGCTGCATTCCATCGATGCGCCGATCAGCCCTTATACCCGACTGAAGGACCTTTCGATCGCGCAGCGCCATCTGGTGGCCATCGCCCGCGCCCTGTCGGTCGAGGCGCGGGTGGTCATCATGGACGAGCCGACCGCAGCGCTCTCCCACAAGGAAGTGGAGGACCTGTTCCGCATTATCGAAAGGTTGAAAGGGCAGGGCAAGGCCATCCTGTTCATCAGCCACAAATTCGAGGAGGTCTACGGGGTCGCCGACAGGTTCGCGGTCTTCCGCGACGGCCGCTCCATCGGCTCGGGCCTGCTTGCGCAAACCAGCCAGGACCAGATCGTCCGCATGATGGTCGGACGCTCCGTCGAGCACGCCTTCCCCAAGGTTGACGTGGCCATCGGCAGCACGGTGCTGAAGGTGTCCGGCTACTCCCATCCCACCGAGTTCGACGATATCTCCTTCGAGTTGCGTCGCGGCGAAATCTTCGGGATCTATGGGCTTGTAGGGGCAGGGCGCTCCGAATTCTGCCAGGCGCTCTTCGGCGTCACCCGGCCGAGCGCCGGAACGGTCGAACTGGAAGGCCGGCGCATCGACGTGCGTTCACCGTCGGACGCGGTGGCGGCCGGCATCGTGTATGTGCCGGAAGAGCGCGGCCGCCACGGCGCCGTGCTGCAGATGCCGATCTTCCAGAACATTTCCATGCCGTCGCTCTCCAGGACGACCCGCGCGGGCTTCCTGCGTCAGGCCGAGGAATTCGCCATGGCGCGACGTTATGCCGAGCGGCTGGACCTGCGCGCGGCGGCGCTCTCCGTGCCTGTCGGCAACTTGTCCGGCGGCAACCAGCAGAAGGTGGTGATCGGCAAGTGGCTGGCGACGAAGCCCAAGGTCATCATCCTGGACGAGCCGACCAAGGGCATCGACATCGGCTCCAAGGCCGCGGTGCATGCCTTCATGAGCGAACTCGCGGGCGAGGGCCTGAGCGTGATCATGGTTTCGTCCGAACTCCCGGAGATCCTTGGCATGTCGGACCGCGTCCTTGTGATGCGCGAAGGGCGCATGGCCGGAACATGGAACCGAGCGGATCTCGATGCGGAGACGCTTGTTCGCGCCGCCACAGGCAATGCGTGATTGGAAAGCCGAATGATGAGCCGCCTTCTCAAACACCGTGAACTCCTGCTGGTTGCGATCATCGTCGCCCTCGTCGCCGCCTTTGCCTACCGGGCGCCCGGCTTCGCCTCGCCGGAGAGCCTTGCCAACATCTTCAACGACACCTCGATCCTGATCATCCTGGCCTTGGGGCAGATGGCGGTGGTCCTGACCAGATCCATCGACCTGTCGGTTGCCGCCAACCTGTCGTTTACCGGCATGGCGATTGCGATGATCAACGCCGCTTTTCCTGAGATCCCGCTGGCCATTCTCATCGCGGCGGCGCTGGGCATCGGCGCGATGCTGGGTGCCATCAACGGACTGCTTGTCTGGAAGGTGAACATCCCACCCATCGTGGTGACGCTTGGCACGCTCACGATCTACCGCGGCATGGCTTTCGTGCTGTCCGGGGGAACCTGGGTCAACCAGAACCAGATGACGCCGGACTTTCTGAACGCACCTCGCCTGCCTGTTCTCGGGCTGCCTCTCCTGAGCTGGACAGCCATTCTGGTGGTCGTGGTCATGGTCGTGCTTTTCACCCGCACGGTGTTCGGCCGAGCGCTTTATGCATCGGGCGGCAATCCGACGGCTGCGCTCTATGCGGGCATCGATGTCGGGCGCACCCGCTTCTTCGCCTTCGTGCTCTCCGGTGCCCTTGCGGGCCTGTGCGGCTATCTCTGGGTTTCACGCTATGCGGTGGCCTATGTGGATATCGCCGTAGGCTTCGAACTCGACACGGTTGCGGCCTGCGTGATCGGCGGCATCTCGACCCTCGGCGGCATCGGCACCATTGCCGGCGCGGTGCTGGGCAGCCTCTTCCTCGGCGTGATCAAGAATGCGCTGCCGGTAATTGATATCTCGCCCTTCTGGCAGATGGCGATCTCCGGGCTCGTGATCATCATCGCCGTAACATTCAATGCAAGGCAGGAGCGGCGCAAAGGCCGCATGATCCTGCGTGATGCCGCCAAGAGCCGGGCCAGACCGTCCGAGCTTGCCGAAGGAGCCGCCGCATGACCGCGCTCGTCGTCGACACGCCGCCCCCGCGGCGGATTCCCGACAGGCTCTCCACCCCGTTCCGGAGGCTGCTCGGCAGCTGGGAGGTGCTCCTGCTGGCGGTGACCATCGCCATCTTCATTGCCAACTCCCTGGCCTCGCCGCATTTCCTCGATCCGTGGAACCTGTCGGACGCGACCTACAACTTTACCGAAAAGGCGATGATCGCCTTCGCCATGACGCTGCTGATCATTTCCGGCGAGATCGACCTGTCGGTGGCCGCGATTATCGCCCTTGCTTCAACCGCCATGGGAGCCGCCGCACAGGCGGGATTCGGCACTCCCGCCCTGGTCAGCGTCGGTCTCGGCGTCGGCCTTCTCTGCGGCGCATTCAACGGCTTGCTGGTCGCCCGTGTCGGCCTGCCGTCCATCGTGGTCACCATCGGCACCATGAGCCTGTTCCGCGGCATTGCGCAGATCGTGCTCGGAGACCAGGCCTATGGTGGCTATCCCGCGAGCTTCGCCTGGTTCGGGCAGGGCTACATGTCGGATTTCCCCTGGTGGCCGGCTCTGCCGGTTTTCGAAGTGATCACCTTCGAGATGGTCGCCTTTGTGTGTGTTGCCCTCGTCTTCGGCATCCTGCTGCATCAAACCGCCTTCGGCAGGCGCGTCTACGCCATCGGCAACAATGTCTTCGCGGCCCAGTTTTCCGGCATTCCCGTCGAGCGCACCAAATTCGTCCTGTTCCTCCTCACCGGCCTGATGAGCGGCTTCGCCGCCGTCTGCCTCACCTCGCGCCTCGGCTCGACCCGTCATACCATCGCGGCCGGATGGGAGCTCGAGGTCGTCACCATGGCGGTTCTCGGCGGCGTGAGCATTCTGGGCGGCTCGGGCACCATTCCGGGGGTGGTGCTGGCTGCCATCGTCATGGGTCTCGTGACCTTCGGCCTGGGGCTTCTCAACGTGCCGGGCATCGTCATGTCCATCTTCATCGGCCTGCTGCTGATCCTCGTTATCGCCCTGCCGATCGTGTTCCACCGCATCCGCTCAAGGGCCGCCGCATGAGTGCCAGGGAAAAATATGCGTTCACGATGCAGCTCAATCCCGGCATGGAGGAGGAGTACCGCCGCCGTCACGACGAGATCTGGCCAGAACTGGTGGCGCTCCTGAAAGACGCAGGCGTCGAGGACTACTCCATCCATCTCGACCGCGAGACCGGAGTCCTGTTTGCCGTTCTCTGGCGGCCGGCCGATCACGCCATGGCGAACTTGCCCGACCATCCCGTGATGAAGCGCTGGTGGGCTCACATGGCCGACATCATGGCGACGAACCCTGACAACTCGCCCGTGGAAAAGCCGCTCGCCACCGTGTTTCACATGGCGTGAGACTCATGAAGGTTGCGGTGCTCGACGTCGGCAAGACGAACGTCAAAGGGGTGATCGTCGATCTCGATTCAGGCCTGGAGATCGCTGCGCGCACGATGCCCAACAGGGTTCTGACTGATGGGCCTTACCCGCATTTCGATGTGGACGGGATCTTCACGTTCTTTGTCGACTGCCTCAGAGATTTCAGCACTGGACACGCCTTTGAGGCCATCTCGGTTACGGCCCACGGCGCCAGCGGCGCGCTCTTGGGCGATGACGGCTTGGCCCTGCCGGTCCTGGATTACGAATTCCGCTACCCCGCCGGGATCGATGCGGCCTACGATCAGATCCGACCTGACTTCTCGCAAACCTTCTCGCCGCGATTGCCGGGAGGGCTGAATCTCGGCGCCCAGCTGCATTACCAGAAGAGCGCTTTTCCCGACGCCTTTGCGGCGGCGAGAGCAATCGTCACCTATCCGCAGTACTGGGGCTGGCGACTGACCGGCCGCGCCGCCACCGACGTGACGTCCCTGGGCTGCCATACGGATCTATGGATGCCGCGCGAGGGCAGGTTCTCCGCGCTCGTCGACAGGCTGGACATTGCCGGCAAGGTGGCTCCTGTCGGGAAGCCTTTCGACGTGCTGGGTTATGTGACCGAAGGCGTCGCAGCACAGATCGGGCTCGATCGTCCCATGCCGGTCTATTGCGGCATTCACGATTCCAACGCCTCTCTGCTGCCGCACCTCTTGCAGCGGAAGGCGCCGTTTTCCGTGGTTTCGACCGGGACCTGGGTGGTGCTCTTTGCCGTCGGCGGCGACCTCGATCGCCTCGACCCGACCCGGGACACGCTCGCCAACGTGGATGCCTATGGACGTGCCGTGCCCTCCAGCCGCTTCATGGGAGGGCGGGAGTTCGAGCTTTTGACGAGAGGCGGAGGAGCGGCAACGCCGGAGGCGGTCAGACGGGTTGTCGAAGAGGGCATCATCGTCACTCCGAGCGTCGTGCCGGGAAGCGGTCCCTATCCTCATGCCGCTCACCGCATCCTGAATGCCGTCGATGGCCTGACCCAGGACGAAGCCTATGTGGCGGCATCGCTTTATGAAGCCCTGATGACGGCAACCTGTCTCGATCTGACAGGTGCTGCGGGTCCCATCGTGGTCGAGGGCCCCATCGCCCGCAACGGGCTCTTCATCGAAGCGCTTGCAAAGGCGAAGAAGCGGCCTGTGATCGCGGTCGGCAACGCGACAGGCACGTGCTTGGGGGCAGCGATGCTGGCGGGCTCCAGCTCTGCCCGTAAGACTGGGGAGCCGGACCAGGCACCTGTCGCCACAAATCTTCTTCCCCGCGATTTCGAGCGCTACTGCACCCTCTGGCACGAGGCCGTTCCGGCTTAGCGGGATCTGCCGCGCCCGATCAGGGATGGGCGTCCTCGGTGCGGGATGCAAGCTTTGCCTGCACGGCTACGACAACCAGGAGGAGCGCTCCGCGGATCACCGACTGCCAATAGGCGGACAGGCTGATCCATCCCAAGCCATTTTCGAAGTTGAGGATGTTGAAGATCAGCCCCAAGAGCAGCACGCCGACCAGGGTCGTGCCGACGGAGCCGACGCCGCCGGTGAGCAGGGTGCCCCCGACCACTACCGACGCGATGGCGAAAAGCTCCCAGCCCACGCCCTCGATGGGCTGGCCCGCGCCGAACTGCGCTGCAAGGATCACACCCGCGAGGCCCGCCAGGGCTCCGCTCGCCATGTAAACCGACGCCTTCACGCGGTTCGCCGGCAGACCCATCAGGCGCGTTGCATCCTCATTGCCGCCGATTGACAGCACCGTGCGGCCGAACGACGTGAAGTTGAGAACGACCGATCCGGCCAGATAGGCGATGAGGGCGATCCAGGCCGGCGCTGGAAATCCGAGAACGTCCCCCTGCCCAAGCTCGATGAAGGCGGTATCGTAGGAGACGGAAACGGACTGGTTGCCGGCCAGCAGCAGCGCACAGCCGCTGGCTGCCAGCATCGTGGCGAGCGTTGCGATGAAGGGCAGGATGTTGAGGCGGGTGATCACAAAGGCGTTGATGGCACCCACCACCAGACCGGCCAACAGGCCTCCGAGCAGCCCCGGCACCAATCCATAGGGCGACAGCATCGCGGCAACGACGCTCCCTAGGGCGGCCGTCGAGCCGACGGACAGGTCGATGCCGCCCGTGATGATGACGAAGCACATGCCCAGCGCCACGAGGGCGAACATGCTGTTGTACCGCAGCACGGTCAGCACATTGAAGCTTCCAAGAAAATTCTCGTAGCGCAGCCAGCCGAACAGGATCAGCAGGAGGAGGGCGATGAGAACGCCGTAGCGGCCTATGCCGCGAAACAGCTGCAGGGTGTTGAGATTGTTCATGCGTGTCACCCCTGGCTCGGACGCTGGAGCCACACGGCCAGAACGATGATGGCGGCCTTGGCCACAAGAGCCGCCGCATCGGGAACGCCGTTGGCCAGCAGGGTGTAGCGGACAAGCTGGATGATCAGCGCGCCAAGCAGGGTTCCGATCACCGTCGCCCGCCCACCGGTCAGGAGCGTGCCTCCGACGGCGACGGCCGCGATGGCATCGAGCTCCATGCCGAGGCCCACGAGATTGGCGTCGGCGGCCGAGTTGCGCGCGATCACGATGAGACCGGCAATGCCGGAGAGCAGCCCGCTGATCAGATAGACCTTGCGCTTGACGGAGACGACCGGGATGCCGGCAAGCCGCGCTGCCCGCTCGTTCCCGCCAACCGCCAGAATCTGGCGGCCGAACACCGTCCGCCGCAGCATCCAGGCTGCGGCGAGCACGATGACGATCATCAGCACGGCTTGAAATGGAATGCCGAACACGCGTCCCAAGCCGATGAACTGGAACTCGGGCGTCTTGAACGGCTGAAGGTTGCCGTTGGTCATCACCTGCGCGATGCCGCGTCCGGCGATGAACAGCACGAGGGTTGCGATGATCGGCTGGATCCGCAGGCGCGTGATGAGCCAGCCGTTGAACCAGCCGAAGGCTCCCGCCACCAGCACCGGCACCACGAAGGCAAGGGCGATCCCGAGCGCATAGGGCAGGGGAAGGATCTTGCCCATGAAGATCAGGGGAGCAAGGGACCCGGCAATCGCCATCAGGGAGCCGACCGACAGATCGATGCCGCCGGTCGCGATGACGAGCGTCATGCCGACGGCGACGATCACGATGGCGCAGACCTGGGTCAGGTTGACGTTCAGGGTCTGCCACGTGGCGAAGTTCGGCGTGAAGGCCAGGTTGAACAGGATGAGAAGCGCCAAGGCGATCCAGGCGCCGTGACGTGCCAGGGAGTGCGCGCTGAGAAGGGCGGGGCCCTTGGCCGGGTCCTTGGTGGCCGGATGGGTGGTCGCGCTGTCAGCCATGAGCCTGCTCCCGAGGCTTGTCGTGTCCATGCGCCATGGCGGCCATGACGGCCTGCTCGCTCACGTCCTCCCCCTTCAGTTCGGCGACGGTCTGCCCGTCGCGAAGCACGAAGATCCGGCTTGCGGCCTCCACGATCTCCTCCAGCTCCGACGAGATCATCAGAACACCGAGGCCCTGGCCGGCGAGCTCGCGGACGAGGTTGAGGATCTCGGCCTTGGCTCCCACATCGATGCCGCGGGTCGGCTCGTCGAGGATCAGCAGACGGGGGTTCATGCAGAGCCAGCGGGCAAGCAGAACCTTCTGCTGGTTGCCGCCGGACAATTCGCGAATGCGCTGCTCGGGGCCAGAGCAGCGGATGCCGAGACGCTGAATGAAACGGTCCACGATCTCCCTGCTGCGGGCCTCGTCCACGATGCCCCGCCGGGCCAGTTGAGGCATGATGGCAAGCGTCAGGTTCTCGCGCACCGACATCTCGGGAATGATCCCTTCGAGCTTCCGGTCTTCTGAGAGAAACCCCATGCCGGCGCCGATCGCGTCGGCTGGCTTGGTGACCGACCCGTTGGATTTATCGAGGCTCACGGTTCCGGACTCCGCCCGGTCGGCGCCGAAAACCACGCGGGCCGACTCCGTCCGTCCGGAGCCGAGCAGGCCCGCAAGCCCCACGATCTCGCCCGGGCGAACGTCGAAGCTCACGTCCCGCACCTTGCGGCCGACCGCGAGGCGGTCCACCGTCAGGAGGGCATCTCGAGCGCCAGCCTCCATGTGGCTCTTGCCGCCGGCATGAAGCGCCTGGTTCAGCTCCCGTCCCAGCATGGTGGTGACGAGGTCGAGCTTGGACAGCTCGCTCATCCCGGCCATGCGCACCGTACGCCCGTCACGCATGATCGTGATGCGATCGCAGACGGCATAGAGCTCGTCGAGCTTGTGGCTTACGAAGATGACGGAGACGCCTGCCGCCTTGAGCTGGCGGATGACGTTGAAGAGAACCTCCACCTCCTTCTCGTCCAGGGAGGAGGTCGGTTCGTCCATGATGACGAGCCTCGCCTCGAAGCCGATGGCCCGTGCAATCGCCACCATCTGCTGAACCGCAGTCGGATAAGCCATGAGAGGGCGGCGCACGTCGAGCTTGATGTTGAAGCGCGCGAGCAGCGCCTCTGCCTCGCGATGCATGGCAGGCCAGTCAAGCAGGCCGAAGCGGCGGCGCTCCCGTCCCAGGCAGATGTTCTCCGTGACGGAGCGGTACGGCACCAGGTTGATCTCCTGGTAGATGGTGCTGATGCCGGCCTTCTGCGCATCCTGCGGAGCCGAAAAGTCTACGGGCTTCCCGTCGAAGAGGATCTCGCCGGCATCACGCTTGTAGTAGCCCGTCAGGATCTTGATCATGGTGGATTTGCCGGCTCCGTTCTGCCCGATGAGGGCATGAACTTCTCCGTGCCCAACCTCGAGCGAGGCCGAGCTGAGAGCCGGAATGCCGGCGAAGCGCTTGTCGATCCCGCGCATCGAGAGGAGGAAGGTCATAAGCATCCATCCGCTGGCCGGAGCAGTCGAAAAGGTTCCGCAGAACGATCAAGGACGCTGCCCGGCATGAGCGAGGCAGCGTCCTAAAATATTGGGCGCTTAGTACGCGTCGGCGATCAGCTGCCCGGCGTTCGACTTGTCGAAGAAACGGTCGGTGTTGATCACCCACGGCTCGATCTGCTCGCCCTTGGCATAACGGGCCATGGTCTCGAAAGCCTTCGGGCCGAACTTGGGATTGCACTCCACCGTCGCCAGCATCTTGCCGTCGATGATGGCCTGCAGGGCATCGCGCGTGCCGTCGATGGACACGATCTGCACGTCCTGGCCCGGCTTCTTGCCGGCCGCTTCGAGCGCCGAGATGGCGCCGATGGCCATTTCGTCGTTGTGGGCGTAGATCGCCGTGGCGCCAGGATGGGCCTGGAGCAGGGTCTCGGCCACCTGGCGGCCCTTGTCGCGGGCGAAGTCGCCGGACTGCGAGGCGATGATCTTCATGCCCAGCTTGTTCTTGATGTAATCCTCGAAACCCTTGCGCCGGTCGTTGGCAGGCGAGGAGCCCGTGGTGCCTTCGAGCTGGATGATCTGGGCCTTGCCGCCCGTGGCCTTGTCTAGCGCTTCGGCAGCGCGGCGGCCCTCATCCACGAAATCGGAGCCAATGAAGGTGACGTAGTCCTTGCCGGCCTTGGCAAGGCTCTGGTCCACGTTGCGGTCAAGCAGCACCACCGGAATGCCGGCCCTCTTGGCGGCCATCACGGCGGGGATCAGGGGCTTTTCCTCGCGGGGGGCCAGGAAGATCATGTCCACGCCCTGGGCGATCATCGAGTTCACGTCGGCAACCTGCTTAGCCGCGGAGCCTGCCGCATCGGTGTAGACGAGCTGATGGCCCAGCTTGGCAGCCTCGGCCTTCATGCTTTCCGTCTGCGCGATGCGCCAAGGGTTGTTCGATTCGGTCTGCGCGAAGCCGACCTTGTACTTGTCTTTCTGCTTGAGCTTGGGAAGCTCCTGCGCCGAGACGGCGCCGACACCGAGGGTAATGGCTGCAGCACTGGCTGCGAGAGCCAGAAAAGTCCTTCTGAGCATGCGTTCCTCCGAAAAAGGGATAGGTGCTTCTGTGTCACCTCGATGGGGATTGAACGCTTGCTAATTTTATTAGTCAAGTCATGATATATTAAGCTTTCAGAGGATCAGGGCGCCCATGCATCACGACGATCAGGTCAACTCGAAGCGCGGGCGCAAACCCCGGCAGGGTGGCCGTCGTCCCACGATGACCGACATTGCGCGCTTGGCGGGCGTCTCCCAGTCGAGCGTGTCGCTGGTGCTGAACAACATGTCGGGAGCACGGATTGCCGAGAGCACCCGCAGGCGGGTTCTCGAAGCTGCTCAGGCCATCGGCTACCGGCTCCAGACGCGTCGTATCGAGGCAGGCGAGGGGCAGCCCAAGATCATCGCCTATCTTGTGGACGAGATCTCGACGAGCCCTCATCCGGTGGTGAGCGTCGATGGCGCCCGTGACGCTGCCTGGGAGGCAGGTCATCTGATTTCCGTTCATGTCACGCGGGCAAATCCCGACCTGGAAGCCGCGACCCTCCGGGCGCTTCAAGCCGACAACGCCCTCCTCGGGGTCATCTACTCGACCATCTTCACGCGCAAGGTCGCTCTGCCGCCGGAGCTTCAGAATGTACCGACGGTTCTGCTCAACTGCTACACGGGCCAGAAGCAGCAGCCGTCCGTGATTCCGAGCGAGGTCGCAGGGGGCTTCACGGCCACGGAGTTCCTGCTGCAGCACGGTCATCGCCGGATGGGCCTGATCAATGGCGAGCCCTGGATGGACGCGTCGCGGGACCGCCTTAAAGGGTATCGCCAAGCGCTTGCTACGGCGGACGTGGCGTTCGACCCCGAGCTTGTACTCAATGGGGATTGGATGCCCGATACGGGCTATCGGAGAACCTATGAGCTGTTGCGTCTCAAGCGTCCGCCGACGGCTCTGTTCTGTGCGAACGATCTCATGGCTGTTGGCGCCATGGAGGCATTGGCGGAGCTGGGGATCGATGTTCCGGGCGAGATCTCGGTCATGGGCTACGACGATCAGGAGATCGCGCGCTACACACGTCCCGCTCTCTCGACCTGCATCCTGCCGAGTTACGACATGGGCCGCTGGGCGGCGGAGACGCTCATCGACATGGCTGCCCATGGGGGCGGCAAGCGAACGGTTCAGCTTAAGATGGACTGTCCCTTGGTGCCGCGCCGTTCCGTGGGCGCGCCATGCGCCGACATCGGCGCCGTGATCGCGAGAACCGCGGACCGCATCTTCCATGGACCGACCTCGAAGCCGGTTTATCGCAGCTTCTCCTGGAGCAGCTTGATACAGGAAGTCTCCAGCCCCGCTTGAGGCCAGCGTGCATCGGGAGCGGCGGTTGTGCGTTGAGTGTGTGAGTCCAACCTTTTAAAGCAGAAAACCTGAGGAAATGCCGATGAGTACACAAGCCAAGCTCGACCAGACCTACGATGTCACGGAGCATATCGAAACGCTCAACCGGGATGGCATCACGGGCCTGAAAGGCGCGTTCTCGCGGGAATGGGCGGAGCAGATGCGCGAGGACATGATGACCGCATTCTGGGACGCCATTCAGCGCCCCGGCGGTGCGGTAGGCCGTGGCCCCCGGCGCTGGTATGTGGAAATCCACCCCCAGGACTTCCGCGGCTTCGTCGACCTCATCACGCACCCTTGGGTGACGGGCATCTGCGAGTCCGTTCTGGGTCCTGATTATGAGATCGTCGAGATCGGGTTCGACGTGCCCATGCAGGGCGCCAAGAATCAGCCCTGGCACCGGGATTTCCCGTCCCCGCCCGAAAGCTACGAGCAGCGCCGCATCACCTCGCTCGCCTTCAACCTGACCGGCGTGGACGTCACCCAGGACATGGGTCCGTTCGAGGTGGCGCCCGGCACCCAATTTATCGACGGGCGTGAGTGGAAGTACGAGATGTTCCCGCCGCAGGAGATCTGGCCCCAATTCGCCGAGAAGGGCGTCCGCAAGTACCCGCAGATGGGCGACATCTCATGCCGCTCGGCTCTGACCATCCACCGCGGCACGGCCCACCCATCCCCGATCGCCCGGCCGGTGTTGGTGCTTGGCGTCGACGCGCCCGGCGCCGGACATGCGGCCCTTCACGACCTGATGGTGACCCAGGACTACTACGACGCGCTGCCGCAGTCCGCACGGGATCATCTGGTGTGCCGCGTGGTCGATAAGCTCATTCCCGTGACGCAGAAGCACGACATCGAAGGTTTGGTGATGGGAACGGAATAAGGGCGCCCAAGCCTTATCAAGACTGATATGATCAAGCCCCCGATTGTTGAAATCGGGGGCTTGATGTTATTTGTTGCCTTGTCGGGGAGCGATCTACCGGTGCGCTCTTGTGAGGGCCAGACCGTCGAGCCTAGACCCAAAATTCTCCAATTTTGATAACGCATGACAATAGCCGCAATGCCGCAAGCTTCTAGCTGTCTGGATGCGAGACCTCCTTGGCGGCAGCGACGACTTGGAGGGCTGGTGGCAAAGCGTCTGGATCGGGTGGCTT
>NZ_JAEQMY010000064.1 GCF_016743775.1 Microvirga aerilata
CGGAGAATTCGCATCTGCCGTTCCGCCGGCGAGAACGGGCGAGGCAGGGCTTTCGATCTGCCGGAGGGCTGCAGAGGTTCGTCAACGTGTTCTCTGCCGTCCGCAACCTTTTCGTTCCACCCCGCTCCCGCCGCTCTGCCCGCGCTACCCACCTTCACCGCCTCAATGCCATGGCGGAATGGAAGTCTGCGGCCAACATTGCGGCTTGAGCCGGTCCGGCGACCAAGGCGGCCTCAATGCGCCTGATGCTGTTTAATGTCAAAACACCGCTGGCATTGCAGCAGAAGAGCTTGAACGGCAGGCACAGGCCCGCAAGGAGATGCGGGAGAAAGAACGCCGCGGGCATTGGGAGATGCTGTTTGAGGGAGCCGCGACGGGCATGAAAAGACGCAGCTGCTGTTCGACCAGCGGCAGGAGAACCTCTACCGACGGCTCGACGAGCTTGAGCAGGGCTTGAGATACGAGATGCACGAACAGGCGCGAGTGACCCGCATCTGGCTTGTCTTGCTCAGCGTACTGGTTGCGCTCCTGGTCCTTGCACACCTCTGGCCCTGAGCGAGAGGCGGAGCCGGGTTCTTGCAAGATGATGTGCGCTCTTCCGTCAAGCACCACTTGGTGCTGCACCGGATTGCCCCAGATGTATGGACCGGCCGTGCGTCGCAAGAGGCTTTGGAGATGGCGAGGTTGGTCTTGCGCTAATGTATCCGGCCCTTGCGGAGCTTTTGCTCTTGGCCATCATGGATATCCGCGCGCATTCAGTCACATAACCGGATCGGCCCATTATGGCCCACGGTTCACCAGAGCACCAATGTGACGGCGCGACCGTTCTCCATCTCGTCTTCCTCTCGCAGACCTTGGCGTGCTCCAAGCGGCTCAGTTGGGGTCGGGCTCCTGTTCGCCTTACCCCACCACAGCCGCGGTTCGTAGCTCATAGGTGCGGTTCTGGCTTACATGCCAAGCAAACAGGCTGGCATGTTGGCCAGCCTGGCCTCGACCTGTCCGCGCGAGAGCTTCTGGCGCGGGACGATGGCCCCACGAACATCTAGGCCGATGAGATGAAAGCTGTTCTAGCCAATATAGATCCCAAGGGTGGCAACGTGCTGAAGCGGAGCTGCGGGCATGGCTCAGATCCTCGTGCTGGGGTGCCCCTCCCATGAAAGGTGCGCCGGTAAGCACGGCCGGTCCATCCCATCAGCGGAACCCTCGACAACCATTGAGACCATCAACCCTATCCGCCTCGTTCCATCCGCCGGAACGGAGCTGGGTTGCGGATAGCATTTGCCCCTAGCTGCGCGATGCATTATATTGCTCCAATAAGTAGGTCGGTTTCGAAATGCCGCTGAGAACCGAACACAGAGGCCTTGCAGGCTACCCGACACCTCTGAATGTAATTTTGCTTGGTAGTGCAGGGCTGGCTCTGCTCGGGACCGGGGCGTTTCTCGCATTTCAGTCCGGCTCCCTCGTTTCAGTCCGCGACACTGTGCTCGTGGCAATTGCCTCGTGCCTTTAATCACGAGGTCCGACCTTGCGCTAATACCCCTCGCGTCTACGCTGGTCTTGCCAGGTTGTCCGTACTTCGCGGCTTCCGCCGGTTTTCCAGCATTCAGTACACCCTATCATAGGCTGAGTTACTCGACCGGGCTGACCGCGCAATTGACACCAGGAGGCGGAGACGGACAAGTATGCTTGTGCGCTTGTGCGCTTGTGCGCTTGTGCGCTTGTGCCATATGCCCTTGGCCTGTTTTCCAGCCATACCTGACAGTCGCCCCCGGATGCCGCCGCCGGAGAGAAGGTGTTCGCTCAGTGCCGTGCTGCCATCAGGTCGGCCCTGTCCTGAACGGGCTTTTCGGCCGTGCAGCCGGCTCAGTGGAAGGCTGCAACTACTCCCCCGCCAACAGGAACTTCGGCCTGACCTGGGATGAGGCAACCTTCCGGTAACACATCCAAAAACCCGCGCGGCAAGATCCCCGGCACTAAGATGATCTATGCCGGCCTTAAGGACGAGCAGCACATCAACAACTTCGTAGCCTATCTCAAGCCGTTCGATGTCATAGGCAAAAAAAGCAGCGTCGACACAATAATCCGATCCAGCTGGCGGCCATGGGTGACCGTTGGCCTTTCGAAACAATATCCATTTGACACCCCGGCTGTTTAGGTTGATCATCTTTGGGTGAGCCGTGGACCACGCGAGATGATCTATAGAGTGGCGGGCTCACAAAGGCCATGGACGTCATCCGTTTGGTGACGTGGGGTCTCCGCTCATGACGGTCAGAAAGAGTGCCGTTAGTAGAGAAGCCAGAGTCGTTCAGTCCCGCGCGTTCGGGATGAACCGACACTGCCAGGGCTTTTTGCGCCGGGCCCGCACTTCGTTCAAGCAGAACAGGGGCAAAGCAACCACAGAAGGCTTCCGGTGGACCTGTGTGCCACGGGATCCGCGGCGTTTCCCGGTTCGACGGATCGGCGCTTCGACGCATACCTGCAGCTCCAGGCAGAGGTGGATGGAATGCCAATCGTGCTCGCATTGGTCCTGATCGCCGTCGGTTCGGTATTGTTCCACTTCTTGAGCCCGTGGTGGTGGACGCCCATTGCCTCGAACTGGGGCTATATCGATACCACACTCATCATTACTTTCTGGATCACTGGAACCGTCTTTGTTGCCGTCGTTCTATTCACGGCTTATTGCGTCTACCGCTTCCGCCACGGGACTGCAGAACGGCCGCATTATGAGCCCGAGAACAAGAAGCTCGAATGGACGCTCACGATCGCGACGGCTGTTGGCGTCGTCGCTATGCTGGCTCCAGGCCTTTTCGTTTGGCGCCAGTTCGTCACGGTCCCAGATGAGGCCACTGATGTTGAGATCGTCGGTCAGCAATGGGGATGGAGCTTCCGCCTGCCTGGCGGGGATGGCCGGCTTGGCACGTCCGATATCCGGCACATCACCGCCGAGAATCCGCTTGGGCTCAACCCTAATGATGCCCGAGCTAAGGATGATGTTGTGATAGCAAGTGATGACTTGCATCTCATGATCGGCAAACCTGTGAAGGTCCTGCTACGCTCTACTGACGTCCTGCACAATTTCTATGTTCCAGAATTCAGAGGCAAGATGGACATGGTGCCAGGCTCAGTGACCTATTTTTGGCTCACCCCTACCCGGACTGGCACCTTCGACATCCTGTGCGCCGAGCTGTGCGGTGTCGGGCACCCGCAGATGCGCGGCGCAGTCGTGGTCGAGGACAAAGCGTCTTATGAGGCTTGGCTGGGGAAGCAGCAGACATTCGCAGAAGCTACCCAAAGGCTCAAGACGACGAAGACGGATTCCACACCTGACGGCAGCTCTGCCAGGAACTAACAGGGCAGAGGAGGAGGATACCCGATGGTCGATACTGCAATTGGCCGAGAGCCGATCGCACCGGCGGAAGCGGGCGAAGTCGAGCTTTATCATCCCCATAGCTGGATCACGAAATATGTCTTTTCACAGGACGCTAAGATTATTGCGATCCAGTATTCCCTTACCGCGATGGCAATCGGTCTCGTCGCGCTTGTGCTGTCTTGGCTGACGCGGTGGCAACTCGCGTTCCCGGGGACACTCTCCTTTATCGATCCAAGCCAATATCTCCAATACATCACCATGCATGGAATGATCATGGTGGTGTATCTGCTCACGGCCCTTTTCCTTGGCGGTTTCGGCAACTACCTCATTCCGCTTATGGTCGGAGCGCGTGACATGGCGTTCCCATACCTCAACATGCTGAGCTACTGGACCTACCTGCTCGCAGTCCTAGTCCTCGTGGCGAGCTTCTTCGTGCCAGGCGGCCCGACCGGTGCCGGCTGGACGCTTTATCCGCCGCAGTCGATCCTCCCCGGCACCCCAGGTTATGAGTGGGGCATCATCCTAATGCTTGCTTCGCTCATCATCTTTATTATCGGATTCACCATGGGCGGGTTGAACTATGTGGTGACCGTGCTGCAGGGCCGTGCCCGTGGGATGACGTTAATGCGAATGCCGCTCACCATCTGGGGCATCTTCACAGCGACGGTTCTGGCGCTACTCGCCTTCCCGGCGCTCTTTGTGGGTGCCGTCATGATGCTGTTTGACCGAGTGCTCGGCACCAGCTTCTTCATGCCGTCCCTGGTCTCGATGGGAGAGCAGTTGCAGTATGGCGGCGGAAGTCCAATCCTTTTCCAGCACCTGTTCTGGTTCTTCGGGCATCCGGAGGTCTACATCGTCGCCTTGCCGGCCTTTGGCATCGTCTCCGACCTCATCAGCACCCATGCTCGGCGCAACATCTTTGGCTATCGCATGATGGTCTGGGCGATCGTGGCAATCGGTGTGCTGAGCTTCGTGGTGTGGGCGCACCACATGTATGTAAGCGGCATGAACCCTTGGTTCGGCTTCTTCTTCGCAACAACCACGCTCATCATCGCGATCCCGACAGCCATCAAGGTCTACAACTGGGTGCTGACCCTTTGGCACGGCGACATCCATCTGACGATCCCTATGCTGTTCGCGTTGGCCTTTATTGTCACCTTCGTCAACGGTGGACTCACGGGCCTCTTCCTGGGGAACGTAGTTGTGGATGTTCCGCTTTCCGACACAATGTTCGTGGTTGCACATTTCCACATGGTGATGGGTGTCGCTCCGATCTTTGTCATCTTCGGCGCGCTTTACCATTGGTACCCGAAGGTGACAGGGCGGATGCTGAACGAATGGCTGGGCCAGCTCCATTTCTGGGTCACGTTCATCGGTGCCTACGCGATTTTCTTCCCAATGCACTATCTTGGTCTGCTTGGGATGCCGCGCCGCTACCACGAGATAGGCCAAACCAGCTTTGTGCCGGAATCGGCGCAGAATCTGAACGTCTTTATCACAATTGCGGCCTTGACTGTCGGGGCGGTGCAACTCGTGTTCCTGTTCAACCTGTTTTGGAGCCTGCGATACGGCAGAGCGTCAGGCGGCAATCCTTGGCGGGCCACAACGCTCGAATGGCAGACGCCGGAGACCCCGCCGCCGCATGGGAATTGGGGCAAGGAACTTCCGGTCGTCTACCGCTGGGCCTACGATTATAACGTCCCTGGCGCAAAGGAGGACTTTCTGCCTCAGAACCAACCGCCCGACTGGGGCACGGGCTGAGCGGGAGGATCGGTCATGGGTGTCACCATTCTGTTCTTCACAGGGCTAGCGGTAATCGCCGTATGGTGGCTGTCGACCCAGAGGCTCACCTCAAAGCCCTGGCTGGAGCAGGGTCCCGCCGGAGAGCCCACAGGCACGGGCGTGTCGTCAGTCCCGATAGCCAAGGTGGGTCTGGGGGTGTTGCTCGCCGCCATCGGCTCGCTCTTTGCGCTCTTCATCAGTGCCTATTTCATGCGGATGCAATTGGCAGATTGGCGCCCCGTGCCAAAGCCGACGCTGCTGTGGATTAACACTGGTGTTCTGATGCTGAGCAGCGCCGCCCTGCAATGGGCGCAAGCAATGGCGGACCGGGACAAGGTTCGAAGTGTCCGGATAGCCTTACTTGGAGCAGGAGCCACGGCGCTCCTCTTCATCGCCGGCCAAGTCGTCGCGTGGCGGCAGCTTGGCGACGCCGGCTACTTCCTGACCTCAAATCCAGCAAGCTCGTTCTTCTTCCTTATTACTGCTCTGCACGGGCTTCATGTGCTCGGAGGCTTGGCAGCGCTGGGACGAAACATCATCCGGGCCTGGCAAGGTCGCGATCTGCCGAAACTTCGCCTCGGACTCGATCTCTGCAGCCTTTATTGGGACTTCCTATTGCTGATGTGGCTCGTTCTATTTGGTCTCCTGTTGCTGAGCTAGGAGGACAATGATGGCTGGACCAGAATTAACGGGAGCACCTCTTCCGGAAAGCCGGCTCACACGATGGCGATCCATTGTGTCCGACTGGGCGGCGGACCAGAGAACCTTTAAACATGTCTCCTGGGGGAAATCCATGATGTGGATCTTTCTTCTGAGCGACACCTTCATCTTCAGCTGCTTTCTCTTGTCCTACATGACGGTGCGCATGTCGACGACGGTACCGTGGCCCAATCCCAGCGAGGTCTTCGCCCTGCATCTCTTCGGGCAGAACATCCCCCTTATTCTGATTGCTATCATGACCTTTGTGCTGATCACCTCAAGCGGCACCATGGCCATGGCGGTCAACTTTGCCTATCGGCGCAATCGCAGGAAGACGGCAATCCTGATGCTCGTAACCGCCCTGCTCGGAGCTGCCTTTGTCGGCATGCAAGCTTATGAGTGGACAAAGCTGATCGAGGAGGGCGTCAGACCATGGAAAAACCCTTGGGGGGCACCCCAGTTCGGCTCTACCTTCTTTATGGTCACAGGCTTCCATGGCACGCACGTCACGTTCGGCGTGATCTTCCTGCTCATTGTCGCGCGCAAGGTGTGGCGCGGCGACTTCGACACCGGACGACGAGGTTTTTTCACGAGCCGCAGCGGCAACTACGAAATTGTGGAAATCACAGGCCTCTACTGGCACTTCGTCGATCTAGTGTGGGTTCTTATTTTCGCATTCTTCTATCTGTGGTGAGGCAATCATGGCTCACGCCGTCAACCATTCCGCGCCTGCCGAGCCCGCATCAGCCGACGTTCACGCTCATGGGCAGCAGCCTTCGATCAAGCTTTATCTCGTGGTTTGGGGGTGGCTGTTCGTGCTGAGCACATTCTCGTACTTGGTTGATTACCTCCAGATCCAGGGCTATTTGCGCTGGGGTTTGATCCTGCTCTTTATGTTCCTGAAAGCAGGACTCATCATCGCCGTGTTCATGCACATGGCCTGGGAGCGTCTCTCCCTTATTTACGCAGTTCTGCTGCCGCCTGTAGTGGTGCTTGTCTTTCTTGGCATCCTGCTCATAGAGGCGAACTACACGCTTCTCACGCGCATGACCTTCTTTGTCACTGCCCCATGAGAAGCGTCACCCAGCCTTGATCCAGGCGGCGTGTCGCCAGCCTAGCGCTGCTCAAATCGGTGGTGCATTGCTGATGGCGCCCGCCGGCTCCACCGTCCGACGATAGAGATGCCAGCTCGCATGGCCGAGGATTGGCATCACCACCGCAAGCCCGACCAGGAGCGGTGCCGAACCGATCATCAGAAGGCCAGCGATTATTGCTGCCCAGAGTACCATTGGACCAGGGCTGGTCAGCACCGCCCTGACGGAGGTCTGGACAGCACAGATTGCTCCGACATCACGATCGAGAAGCAGGGGAAACGAGATGACGCCGATACTGAAGGCCGCAGCGGCGCAGACGAATCCGATCGCATGGCCCAGGAGGATCATGACCCATCCCTGTCGGGTGGTGAGGACTTCGTAGAGAAAGCCCGTGTACGACTCAGGAGCCACTGCGCCATATAGCGCCTCATAGAGAGCCCTCGCGGCAAACAGCCAAAGAACGAGGATGACCATCAACACAGCGCCCAATGCAAGGATCGAGGGCAGTGCGGGAGAGCGCAACACGTCGAAAGCATGCGCTACTGATGTGTCCTGCCCGAGCTCCCGGCGGCGGCTCAGTTCGTAGAGCCCGATGGCCGCGACTGGCCCGATCAGCGCAAACCCTGAGACGAGGGGAAAGAGCAAAGGCAACGCGTTGCTGGTGAACGTCAGAGCGCCGAGACCGACGCCGAAGAGCGGATAAATTAAGCCCAAAAATGCGAGATGAGTTGGCATCGACATAAAGTCATCAATGCCTTTTTCTACTGCCTCCTTGAGGTCCACCAGCCCGATTTTTCTAACTGGAACATGGGTTGGCGTCACCTCGGTACCTGTCAGCACATGGAAGTTCGCCATATTTGCTCCTCCTGAGCAGGGCCCAAGACAGTCGCGGGATCACGCCGTGCGCAAAAACGGTTGGCCACGGTTCCGCGACCCTTACCCTAGAAGATTATACGCCCTCCGGTGGAGCTTGTCGCCCCTGCGCTGAGGATCACGTCTCTGGCATCCAGGCAGTTGCGCCAATCACCAGCAGAAGCGCTCCGAGCGCAAGCATCATGAGTCCGGGCCAGAACGCCCTGAAAGGGAGGCGCGCATTTGCCCCCTTTGGCTCCAGAGTACCGCTGGCATAGCCCCGGCGAGCTGATTTGGCCTCACTCAACCGACCTCGCCCGAGCGCCTTCCCGGCCGTGAGCAGCACTCCACCAAGCACGAGGAGCGCACCTATCCAAATGAAGCCCATATTCAGCTGCATTGCGGCCTCCTAAGCAGGCTCGACAATCCATGTTCATGACACCAGCGCCTGATCTTATCGCCGAAATCATGTCATGGAAATCTAGGATGGAAGCTGGGCAGTTTTCGTACATTGTTGGGCTGCAGGAGCGGCTCCCACCCTGCGGCGAAGGAGCATGGTTGATCATAGCTAGTGGAGTTTAGGTTAGCAGTGAGGAGTGGCTGGGGAATGTGTGGATGAACAACTGCTCAGGCGTACTGCGACGGCGCCTAGCCACACACCAACTGGGGGTGCGCCGTCCCATTGTTTCGATTGTAACGGGTAAGGTTTTATCGCCTTGCACATGCGATACCATCTCAAGTTCCCGGAGCGTCTTAGGGTTCTTGAAGGGGCACTCGCCATTGGCCGATAGGCAGCCGAGCCCGCGCCGGAGGAGGTGAGAGTGAGTTTAGAACCTGTTCAGCAGAGTGCAAAGGCTCGCTCATCGGTGGCGGATCATCCCAAGTTCACCAAGATCAAGGCCTGGCTGGCTCTAACCTTTGAGCTCCACACTGGCTTAGCTGAGAAAGCGAGGTCCTCAGATGGATCCGAGGAGTTTTCCTGTCGATCCGGTGGCGGAATGCCGGTCCGAGGCGACACTGCCCTCATTTAAGCGCCTCGGACGAGCCAACAGTAGGGTCGCCGACCCTCCGCCGGACGGCTGCTTGCTCTCAGGGTGGGACAACTCACAAAGCAACCCCTTGCTGCGCTGGGCTCCGTGCTTTCGGTTGAAATCTACGCCTTTTGAGACTTTTGGCGACACGCCTACAGGTATGCAGGTTACAGGATGGTTCCAGGAGGTGCGTCCAAGATGGTGGGCCGGAAGCTGTTGAAGCAGGCTTTGGGTGAACTTATCGTTCTGAAGAACCGGGGGCATGACCCATCCCGCTTCCTAGGCCATCTCTACGTCGCGGCTTTGGAGGAGTGGGCGGAGCGCCTCAGTGTTCATCCCATCAAGCTCAACAAGGTGGTGACCATCAGAGAGGCCATCTCAAGCCACTACCTTCATTAGATGCGGCTGCCCTTGCTCTCTGTCGGTTTCCTAGGCATAGGCCAGCGAATGACCGGTCGTTCAACGGGCATGCGTAACCTCGTATCTTGATCCGATCCGGACTTCTAGCGGACCCTGGAATGATGCGCGTAAGCTGCTTGTAGGGCGTGCATCAGCTTGCGAACAGAGCTCTCACTAGCAGGTGGATGTATCCGCTCTGCTTTTCTTAGGAATCGGAACTCGCGGGCGAGCTCGGTTGAGATGACGGGCAATCGCCCATCCGTGACCAGGCGGCATCAACGACTGCACGCACCTTTGTGGTCGGGTGAACCAACGTGAGTGGGCTCAGGGCACTGCTCCCACGGTGGTCCACGCAACGAAGAACAGGATCCCGACACCAAACGTCACCAGCCCGATGCTCCGCCAGCGATGGCTGCGCCGCTCCCAGACGGGCGGCATGTGCAACTCGTCAAGGCGTGGAGTGTCCAGGAGGATCCTGAACTTCACATGCGCATCCCAAGCGATGCCGAGCGCAACGAGCGAGGCCCACGCAAGGATGGTCGCGACAGTCCATGCGAGTTGTCCGTAATCCCCAACCGCCACGCCTTTTCTCCGGATGCAAAGGAGCCGGAAGACCAGTTCCGGGGTTAACGCGAAAAGGCCGCAAGCGTCGCGTTCACACGGCAAGAACCTGTCAAACTGATACTCTGCTGGACCTCAACGGTGCCCCATGAACGAACATGGCGAAGACTGGCGCTCGCAACTCGGAGAAGAGGCTAGCCCCGTCGTGCTGCCGGACGATCTCGCCCATGCCCGGGAGCCCGGCCGGGGACGCGAGGCCAACACCCCCGGAGAGATCCCGGCGCGGGGCTGGAAGGACATCCTCTGGCGCGTGCTTTGGCAGATCTCGGACGACCGTATCCTGTCCACCTCGGGCGGGGTCGCGTTCTTCGCCCTGCTTGCGGTCTTTCCGGCGATTGCCACCATTGTGTCGCTGTACGGGCTCTTTGCCGATGCCAGTACCATCAAGGGCCACCTGTCGCTTCTCGCCGGAATTTTGCCGGGCGGGGTGCTGGAACTCATTGACGGGCAGATCTCCCTGATCGTCACCCAGGGCAACGATACGCTCGGCGTCGCCTTCATAATCGGCTTCCTAGTGGCGCTCTGGAGTGCGAACTCGGGGGTGGCGGCGCTCTTCGACTCCCTCAACGTGGTCTACGGCGAGAAGGAGAAGCGCAGCCTCCTGTGCTTCTACGCCACGACCTTCCTGATCACGCTGGGCATGATCGGCTTCACCATCCTAGCCATCAGTGCGGTGGTGGTCGCGCCTGTCGTGCTCACCTTCATGGGCTTCGTGACCCCGGCCGAACGGCTCCTGGCCATTCTGCGCTGGCCCATCCTTCTCGTGGTGGTGGCCGTATGGCTAGCCGTCATCTACCGCTACGGCCCAAGCCGCCGCGACTCGAAGTGGCGCTGGGTGACCTGGGGCAGCGTCGCGGCAGCCGTGCTCTGGCTTGCGTCTTCGATGCTGTTCTCCTGGTACGTGGCCAACTTTGACAGCTACAACAAGACCTACGGTTCGCTTGGTGCGGGCGTCGGTTTCATGGTGTGGATCTGGCTTTCGGTCGTGATCGTCCTGCTAGGAGCCGAGCTCAATTCCGAGATGGAGCACCAGACGGCTCAGGACAGCACGGAAGGGGCACCGAAGCCGCTGGGAGCCCGCGGGGCTAACATGGCGGATCATGTCGGCGCACCGCACGCCTGACGCGGGGGGAACCACCTGGGTATGTTCAAATGGGTGGAGTTGGGGTGCCGGCTTGAAGCGGACGAAAACAGGGAGCGGTTCATGCGACTAAAACTGGTTTATGCTTTGGGCTATCCCTGCTCCCGAATGGTACTCGCGCTGATGGTGCTCCTGTCCGGGCCGGCGCATGCGCAGGGAAGTTTCGCATCCGGTCCATTTGAAGGGTTCGCCGGGGCATGGTCAGGCAGCGGCACAATCGCGCTGTCGAATGGCAGAACCGAGCGTCTGCGCTGCGAGGCAGCCTATGCGTTGGCGTCCGCCGGCAGCAGCCTGCGACAGAATCTGAGCTGCAGGAGCGACAGCTATATCTTCGAGCTCCGGACAGAGGTGGATTACGAGGGTGGCAGGATTGCCGTCCGATGGTCGGAGACCTCACGCAATCTGGTGGAGCGGATTTCGGGCCGAGCCCAAAACAGACGGATCGACGCCGTTGCCGAAGGCTCTGGCTTCTCGGCAGAAATCGCAATGAGCACCAGCGGGCGCCGACAGTCGGTCGCCATCCGGTCGCAAGGAACGGAATTGTCACGCATCGCGGTCGAACTGACCCGAACACACTGAAAAGGCTCCTGGGCCAAATCCGGCCTGATGCGGTATAATTTGCCGCTTCGGGCGACGACCTGGCCCTCCGGTGTGTGAGGCAGGACCATGGAGACACGGGCGCGGTATGCTCTGATCGGAGTGCTGACACTCGGCATCATCGCCGCGTTCGCCTTTGCTTACTGGCTGCGCAGCGCCGGCGGGTTCAGCGAGCGGGTGGTCTACCGCATCCGCTTCGAAAGTCCCGTCACCGGACTGCTTCCCGGCTCAAGAGTCCTGTTCAACGGCATCCCGGTCGGGGAGGTAACCGGGCTCGCGCTCGATGCAGGCGATCCCCACCAGGTGATGGTGACGATTGCCGTTGACAGCGCCACCCCGGTGCGGGGGGACACGCAGGTCCGGCTCGAAAGCCAAGGCTTTATGGATGCGCCGTCAGTCTCCCTCGAAGGCGGGACGGCCTCGGCGCCCCCGCCCAGTTCCGACAACGGTCTGCCTGTGCTCAAGGTGGGGCCGGATGCGGCTCAGAGCCTGACGCGTGAGGCTCGTGATGCCTTGCGACGCTTCGACAGTCTCGTTGCTGAGAACGCGGAGCCGCTGCATGAGACGATCACCAACCTCAGCACCTTCACGGACGCGCTAGCGCGCAATTCTGATCGCCTGGATGGGATCCTGGAGGCGCTCGAACGCTTGGGCGGCGGGCCCGTCCAAAAGCCAGTTCCGACCTATGATCTCACGGCTCCGCAGGCACTTTCCCCGCATGAAAAGGGGTCAGGCAAGCAGCTGGTTGTTCCTGAACCCACCGCCGTGGTCCTAATCGACACGCAGAAGCTCCTCATGAGTCCTCAGGCGGGGGAAACCGTCGCAATGGATGCACAGTGGAGCGACAGCCTGCCGACGCTCCTCTAGGCCAAGATTGTCCAGAGCCTGGAAAACGCAGGCTTTCTGCAGGCGATTGTGCGGCCGGCACCGGATGTGGCGGCCGACTACCAGCTCCTGCTCGACATTCGCAGCTTTCAGCTTGTGCTGTCTCCTGAACCGCGGGCGGATGTGGCATTCGCAGCCAAGCTCCTCGATGGGAATGGCCGGATCGTTTGCCGGGCGCATCCTGCGCGCGAGCGCCACGGTGCGGGGGACGGATGCGCCGGAGGCAGCGGCGGGTCTCAATGAAGCTTTCGGCAAAGCTGTGACTGAGCTGGTGGTTTGGGTCTCAGACTTCATCTGACGCGTGACAAGGATATACTGGTGATGCTCAAAGCCCTGACCCCAGTAGGTGAGGCCATTCGTTCCAGCAGCGGAGTGGTTGCGTCGTGCTGGGAAAAACAAGGAGCCATGATGGGTTTTGGGTGATGGGGCCGATCAGGCGGCGCTGTTTGTCGGCATCGAAATGACTTCGGTGCCGTCGTTGAACCTGACACCAGCAATCACCTTCGGCAACTGGTTTTCGCCCATCAGCCGACGCCAGCTCTTCGCGGCTGCCATGACGAGCTTGAACACCATCAACCGGGCGGTGGTTGGCCACAGCGCGCCCTTGGTGCGCACGGTCCGGTGCCGCACCGTGGCGAACACACTTTCGATGGGGTTCGTGGTCCGCAGATGGATCCAATGCTCAGCCGGCCAGTCGAAGAAGGCCAGCAGCTCCCGCTGATCCTTACGCACGCACTCCACGGCTTTCGGATAGCGCGCCTGATAGGCCTCGGCGAACAGATCGACAGCGACCTCGGCTTGAGCTCGTGTTGGGGCCAGATAGATCTCGCGCAGGGCTGCCTTCATGCCCGGCTGCACCGACTTGGGCACCTTGTTGAGGACATTGGCCGTCTTGTGCAGCCAGCAGCGCTGATGGTGCGTGCCGGGAAAGAGCTCGTCGAGCGCCTTCCAGAAGCCGAGCGCTCCGTCCCCGACCGCAATCCGGGGCGGCATGGACAAGCCCCTTCGCTTGATCTCGACGAGAAGCTCGCGCCAGCTCTGGGCGCTCTCGCGCACGCCGGCCCGGAAGCCGACCAACTCCTTCTTGCCTTCCGGGGTGGCCCCGATCAGCACCAGGATGCATTCCGCCTGATCTTCCATCCGGGTCTGGAGATAGACGCCGTCGGCCCAGACGTAGACGTAACGGCGCGCTGACAGATCCCGCGCCTGCCAGCCCTCATACTCGGCCTGCCTTTCGCCGGTCTGCCGGGAGATCGCCGGAGGCGAGAGATTGGGCGCATCCTTGCCGAGCAAGGCTGAGAGCGCCTCCTGGAAGTCACCGGTGGAGAGCCCGCGCAGGTACAGGATCGGCAGCAGCGCATCCAGGCTCCTCGTCCGCCGCGCCCATTTCGGCAGGATCGCCGAGGTAAAGCGGATCCGATCCTCACTCGAAGCCCCGCGGTCGCGGATCTTGACCCGGCTGACTTCGACCGGCCCAGTGCCGGTCTGGATCATGCGCTCTGGCCCATGGCCGTGCCGGACCAGGCGCTCACGTCCGTCCGGCAGTTTGAGGTCGCGCATCGTGGAAAGATAAGCCTCGGCCTCGATCTCGATGGCTTGGGCCAGGAGCTTGCGGGCACCCGCTTGCAGAATGTCGGTCCGGGGAACGTTGATCTCGTCAGGCTGACGCAGGCGCAATACATTGGTAGTGTCGTTCATGGCGTGTCGCTCTTCTTCAAGAGGTTCTGGCAGGCTCGTCACCCGCCTCGATACGCCGCCTTTCTCAAACCGCCATCACCCACTTTCCGCCATAGCTCGGCGGCATATTGCGGCCGTGCTGTGGCTTGTCGTGTCGATGCTGTTCTCCTGGTATGTGGCCAACTTCGGCAGCTACAACGAGACCTATGGCTCGCTGGGGCTGTCATCGGATTCATGACGTGGATCTGGATCTCGAGCATCATCGTGCTGCTCGGGGCTGAGATCTACGCGGAGATGGGGCACCAGACGGCAAAGGACACCACCGCGGGGCCTGAGAAGCCGATGGGCGGGCGCGGCGGCGCCATGGCCGACACTTTTGGGCGCGGCAAAGGCATAGGGCCTCATTTCTGCGGCTAGACAGCCTGTCCTTCCTCGGGAGTGTGGCTGAGGGCTTCTCCTCCATACCAATAACCGGCGTGGCAAAGCCGAGCGGCCCATGGTGACAGGGGCATGACGCGGAAGATCGACCCGGCCATCGATTGCCGTCCTCTGATTGTTCGCTAGTTGGATAGTACGAGGACCACTTACCTTTGTCAGAAAGCGGACACATGCCAACCCGACCCGAGCAAGGTGAAGAGCAGACTCAGAAGAAGGTTGAGGCCAGCACGCCCCAGCTCGACCGCCTAGAAAAGCTGGCCAATACCGCAGCGACGGCCGCCCAGGCGAAACAATGGCGGGCTCGCCAGAACGGCCTACGGGACCAGGAGGAGCCCTCAGAGGTGCGCAACCTTAATCATGATGCAGAGGCCAGGGCGCAAGCGGAAGCAGCGATGCAGCGGATGATGGCCAACTCGAAAGGGAAGGGGCGTGGTCGCTGACGGTTAGAGGAATGCTGCAGTGGTTTCCCTGCACCCCAATCGGCAAAGTCGGGGGAGTTTAGTGGAACTGGCGGAGTTCGCTTCTTGAGCCGGGAAAGAGCCGTCATGCAGGACTGGCTACCAGTCAGACTGGCACCACGGGACGGCACCCCCGTGATCCTCTGGATCGAGGACGAGGAGGCTATGCCAACCTACCCGGTGACGGTCGGCGTCTGGGAAACCGATGACATGACGAGGAGGAGCCACTGGCGTGTCTTTGGAGCTCGCTACGGCACTCACATCTACTTCGACCAGCACATTGTTGGCTGGCGGCCCTTGCCGCCCCATCACCGGGCGTAACGAGCGGTTCTGAAGAAGGACTATCGGCAGAGCCGGAGAAGTTTGGCAACATCGTTGGACATCACGGATTCGCGGGGCAGAGATGACACTGATCCGAGACGAACTGATTGAGGCAGAGGCGCGGGCGATGATGCGCGCTGCCATCGAGAAATCGGGCTGGTATTCCAGCTTGCAAGGCATAGCCCGCCAGCGGCGCATCGAGAAAGACATCGACCTGCACTGGCACCTGATGCTGCCGCAAGCGCGCGAGCGCCTGGAGCAGCGAAATGGAGGGGAGGCGCTTGAGACCGAAGTGCAATCCAAGATGCTACGCGGTTCCTGCGACCATGACAGCAACGGGGCGCAGAATAATCGCAAATATTCTATGGGTTTCTCGAAATCTAATTGCGAATCGACGGCCTCTATGGCAATAATATTGCGTGGCGGTTCTTCATCGTCGCCACTTCCTCCTCTAGGTTCCCCCGAACCTGCACCTAAAGCCGCTCAATGCAGTGGCTTTTTCTTTGCCTCGTGCGAACGGGAAAACACCCTGCGAAATCCAGCACGGCGAGAACCACGACATTCAGCTAGGCTTCTGGGGCAAAAAAAGAGCGCCCGTTGTTTCAAGGAGCGCTCCGAGGTCCGGCCCGTAGGGGCAAATAACAAAGCCGAGACGGCTATGTACTTGCAAGTTCATGGTCAGAATAAGGCAGATCAATTGATAAAGTGCACAGCGGTAGAACTTGTGATTATTTTCGTCATATTTACCACTTCTTGATTAATCCTGCGGATCGGCTATGCGGGAGTTCCCGTTGGGGCAAATACGGGCCGGAAGGGTTGCGCACACAGTCACAAGACTGGGCGCAGCCCTCGTGCTTGAGCTCTGACCCAAGGAGGGTTCCTCTTCATCACGAGCGTTGGTGAGGCGTCTGCGGAAGGTTGTTGGCTTCCCTTGTCCACCAGCTTGGCGTTCAAAGATTTGCCTAAGTTCGCAAGGCATTTTGATTGATACTTTCGGTTATCTGCTGGCTCGAAGGGATGTCCCATGGCTGCCAATGCTGACCTAAAAGCCAACCACAAGGAGGCGGTGCGCCTGTCGCGGGCCTACTGGCATCTTCCTCTCGGGCTGGTTCTCCTGGTCTCGCTGCTCCTGACCGGCGTAGCCTCGGCCGGTTCGATGATATGGAGCCTTGGCTCAGTCAATCCGATCCCCTAGGAGGCAGCACTTCCGCCATGTGGGGAACCCGTCCCTGGTCATCTGTGTCCAGGGACGAACGCTCTTGCCGTGCCGTTATTGCGCACCTTAAAAGGCTACGCTTCCTGAGACGTCGTGGAACCCATGGAAACCGCAGCAGAGTATCGGAAACACGCCGAAGAGTGCCGGGCGCTAGCCAAGCAGGTGCCTGAGGGTGAGCATCGCAGTCAGCTTCTGGAGATAGCCAGAACCTGGGACAACCTGGCTGCGGATCGGGAAAAGCTGGTTCGCAACCATCCTGAACTCGACACCTCGAAAAACTCAGTGAAGGCTCAAGCCCCAGTGAAGTAGCTGGTCGATGGGTGTATTCCGCGTAAGCCTCGGCCTTGAACGCTGCGGGCGAGGGGTTTCTTTGTAGGGGATAAGAAAGGACGAGGGCTGCATCATCCCCGTCGGCCCGCCATACTGCTGATGGGTAGCGTAGCGACTGGTGGCAGGTCCACCGGGCATACTAGATGCAAATTTCCTGGGATGACGTGAACCGCACGGAAGCAAGAGGCCTCCAGTTCGTCACGAGGCTCGGGATCGACGTTTTTGTCACAGACAGCGCGATTAGACGGTGGAAAGCCGATCCAGATTGCCACCATAGGGTTGTTCCTATCTCGACGTCCTTGGAAACGATCTATGGCCTTGGTCCTTGTGAGCCATCCAGCCAGGGCTAGGTTCAACGGCTCTGAAACTGCAACGAACAGATGGTACATCCGCGCAGCCCCGGCCTGATACCGCCCCTGCTGCCTATCGGCTCAACAATCTACTCAGGTTCGTGAAAGACGATAAACGTTCCCCTATCCAGCATCATCTGGTGCTGCACCAGATAGACCCGGAGCAGGGCATTCGGCGCTTTTACAGCCTCATGGTCGAGCGCGACCTGTTCGGGACGATTCGCCTAGTCCGCAATTGGGCCGGATCGGGACGAGTGGCCAGGAGCTCGCGGAAATCTTCCCCGATGAGAGGCAAGCCGGGCAAGCCCTTGAGGCGGTCGCGCGGGTCAAACGACGGCAGGGATATCGGGATCTGTGAGGTGGCAGTCTGAAAATTCTCGAGCATCGGGAATAAAGCACGTGTTGAGGTGTCCCTAACGGGTGGCCCTGCGCCGCGTCCCTGATCAATAGCCAGGAGATCAGCCCGATGCCCCGAGCCTCCTCTCACCCTGATGATATATTCGACGGTCTACGCCTGCCCATAGGTGCCTGGCAAGCCCTTGAAGAGGCGCAGATCACCAGCCTCGAACAACTCAAGATTATGGCTCCACACCTCGAGCAGATCCGGGGGATCGATCCAAAAGCTGTCCAGATCATCAAACGCCGACTTGAGCGCTTGGCCGCCAGGAGAACCGTGCGGGTCCGGTTAATTTTCCCCAAGCGGCCCCATCGCAAGAGTAAAGCAGGCGGAAGGAAGACTGTTTCTTGCAGGAAACCGGGAGGTCGAGCCAAGTCAAAGAAATCGATCTGACCATGTCAAAACTGACCCTGAGTGGCGGATGGTCGCCGGTGAGCGCCGCACCACGGGATGGCACGCCTGCGATCCTCTGGACAACCGAGGACAATGTCCCGCCTGTTCTGCCGCTAACCGTGGGGTTTTGGACAATCCACCCTACGGCAGGGGTCGGTTATTGGCGGATCTTCGGAGATCCCCCACGCTTTTGCTCTGACAGGCAAATCCGCGGATGGAAGCCGCTTCTTCATGCCTAAAACGACCACGGCCCAGCTTCGCGGAAGGCCGCGTATGGAACCGCTCTGAAGAGCGACGGGATATTTACCTTAGCTGTTGCAGATTGCATGTACCGGGGGACCTTACCCTCCGTAAATGTCCTAGCTGAGGTCCTACGACTCCCTCGGCCGGGGTCACAGGCGCCCTAACTGGAGGTCCGCAATACCCATCGGTTAGGGCGCTTTTGTTGCCGTCGCGGGCTGAATGTCCGACGCGCGCTCTGGCGGCCTTTTTCTTTGAGGGGGTCCCGCGGGACCGGCCCCGCAAATTTCCGACAAGCACTCTATGAAGCGTCACGATGGGCGCGCAGGATCCGTGCTCTATCGGCTTCCCAATCGTTCTGCCGCTTCCGTTCCAAGCAGCGGTCGGCGTCGCGGGTCGCGGCTTCACGGGCTTGCTTCCGCTCCTCATTAGAAAAAGGGCGAGCTTTTGTCTCGCTGGCTCCGCCGCAGTCGCAGGAGATCAGCGAAAAACCGCTATTCTCACCATTCTCAACTAAGACGGGGAAGCAGTGGGGGCAGATCACCCCGTCTTCCATTGCTTCAAACCATTCGCCCATGTGACCCCTCCTCTTTGAGCCAGAGTGTAGGGGGAACCATAATAAGTGCGAGAGGGGCCTCGCATACGGGAAAACTAAGCTCGCGATTTCGCATAACAGCCCATATGGAATGCGACTTTGCCTATCCGCGAAGCCTACCCAGCAGCTTACAGCCTGCTCGGTGCTCAGCAGAGAGCCTCCTTTACGCGCTATTAACTATACCGCAGCAACCATGCTCTAGCTGATCCTGCTCAGTGGGTCGGCTTCTCCCACGGAGCAGGCGAGGTGTTCTTCCCGTGCCTCGCTTGCTTTGAGGATGTCTGCGTTGAGTGCAGTAACTGTCTCATAACCACGATCACAAGCGAACCTGATCCAAGTGGCAAGCGCGGCGTTAAGCGTGTGCCTGAACGGGAGAGGACTGCTCATGACTTGTCTCGATCCAATCACCGGGCATATCGCGACCATCGACACGTTGAGCCGGCCGCGTCGGTAAGCGCTCCACAAGGCTGGGAGGTGGTGATGAAACGATCCTCAGCACGGCGGGCCAGACGCTGGGTCATTCAGGAACTGACCCGCCGCATGGATCAGCTGTCCGACACCTCTGTCAGGGCAATCTTGTCAGGCAGTGGCGAACCCAATGGGGGAGGGGAGAAGTCCAGCTTGATCAGGAGTTCATAAGAAGCATGAGGATCACACCTGTTCTTCGCTGTGAGGCACTGATCGACATAGCTCACGTACTGATCGCATCGGACTGTTCTTTGCAGCTTCGGCGGCTTCGAACATTTCAGGTAGATCTGCTGCAGGACCTTGAGCGGATCGGGATCGGACAGCTGGGGAGCGGAGAGATAACCGGAGATCTTCTGATGCCCCATGATGAGGGCGGCAGGTCCCAGGAGGATGGCGATAGCCGTGAAGCCAGGATGGATCTTGCGCATCGGCTTACCTCAGACCGCTATGGTTAAGGCGAAGTTAACGGATCCTGAGGGCCTGTAAACCCGCAGCGAGTGATGTAAAAAACCCTGCCCCCCGAGAGGGCAGGGCTAGTTTCTCCTCGCCTTCGGACGCTCATCCGAAAACAAGAGAAGTAGGACATACAGTGATCCCTGAGTCAAATCAGGCAAAGGGCCAAGTAACGATGTCAAGAAAGGCCTTTAGATCTTGTTAAGCATGGCGGCTCAACCTGCTTGGCGTTGCATTTATGTCATAGCTTTTCCTGCCTGTTGATCCATAAATTGCCTCAAGATCTCCTGGACTAAAGGATCCTCCTCATGAAAACTCGTATTCTTGGCCTGTTAGCCGCCACTGCCATTTCGACTGCTGCCATTTCGGCCGCTTCCGCTGCGGACCTGCCGATGCGCTCGGCTCCCCCGGCTCCGGTGTTTGCTCCGGCTCCGGTCTTCACCTGGACCGGCTTCTACGTCGGTGTGAACGCAGGCTACGGCTGGAGCGAGGACGACAACGACGCGGTCGACTTTGCGGACGACGACAACGACGGCGGCTTCATTGGTGGCGCCCAGGTTGGCTACAACCACCAGATCAGCTCCTTCGTGGTCGGTCTCGAAGGCGACATCCAGTACGTCGACTTCGGCCGTGAAGGCGTGTTCAACTTCACGGACGAGAATGGCAACATCCTCGAGGGTGAGCTGGAGAGCAGCGACTGGTTCGGCACGGTGCGTGCACGCGCCGGTGTGGCCTTCGGCCAGGCTCTGATCTACGCAACGGGCGGCTTCGCCTTTGCTGACGACGCGACCGGCTGGACCGTCGGTGGTGGTCTTGAGTACGCCTTCACCAACAACCTGTCGGCCAAGATCGAAGGCCTGTATGTCAGCCTCGACGCCGACAACAACAACGACTTCGACTTCGACAACGACGTTGATTTCGGTGTGGTGCGCGCTGGTCTGAACTTCCGCTTCGGCACCTACTAAGATCCGTCTCTCCCGAGACAGAAAAGGCCCGGGGAAACCCGGGCCTTTTTCATTGGCCTGAGGAGCCACAGGACGGTGCGGTGTTGGATCCCATCCAATATAGAACTGCTCTGAAGCAGGTACGGATTGTTTACCTGGGCCATTGCAAGATGCCTGCACCGGGTGCGTAGCGTATCAGCCCGATCCAATGCGGAGTCGCCCCTCCGCTGACGCCCTGGCCGAGGGTCCAACGACTCCCCTCGGCTGGGGCGTTTCTTTGCGCCCATGAGGCCGTGCGAATTTCGCATAAGGTCCGGTATCGAGCCGCGAACAAAAGCTGCTGCGTGTCGTTGATAGGCCTTGTGAGGCCATCGACTATGTCAGTCATGAGCATGAGGGGCGGCTGGTCCTCGGTGAGCACCGCTCCGCACGATGGCACGCCCGTGATCCTCTGGATGGCTCAAGACGAGGCCCCTCCAAGCCTGCCGGAGCCTGTGGGCTTTTGGACCATCAACCCTGCGGCAGGTGTCGGCTACTGGTGGATCTTCGGAGATCCCCCACGCTTTTGCTCCGACCGGCAGATCCGCGGATGGAAGCCGATCCTTCGAGCCTGAGACAACCGTCCGCGAATTTCCGATAAGCCGCAGTATGGAATGCGCTGAGCGGACTAGAGGATTTCCCCTTACTTGGCCCGATCGAGCAGGCCATGATAGGAACTTCCGCCGGATAAAATGCAGATTACCGGCGCTGGCTGGGTAGACCGTGCGTTCTTCCAAGCCGGTGAGAAGAAAACAGGTTCTAGGGGCAAGATGAATGAAGACATATTGCGAGTTTACGTTCGAGGCCGCTCATTCGGTTCACCCGTATTCCGGGCTTCATGGGCACACCTTCATCACTAAGCTGACTTTCGGCGGACCTGTTGACGAGACTTACGGCTGGCCGGTGAACCTGTACGATGTTGAGAACTACATCAAGGAGATCAAAGGCGAGCACGGATCGGGCCTCGATCACGGGAACCTCGATCTCAACCCCGACATCGGCGTCGCTTCGCTTGAGAACGTCACCACCTACATCTGGCGGCTGGTGAAGGAGCGCTTCCCCAATCTCGAGGAAGTGGAGCTCAAGCGCGGCATGGCAGGATCGACGGAAGGCTGCATCTATCGCGGCGAGGCCGAAGCCCGCATGGAGCTAGCAGCCTAGCGCCTGAGGCGCTTCAGGATGGCGCGACGGAGTTCGCGCCATCTGCAAAAGGACTGCCCTTAATCCGCCCTGCGGTCCAGGGTAGCGCACTCCTGCAGGAACTCGTTCTTGAGCGCGGTGTCGCTGGCCAACTCGCCCCAGTAATACGTGTTCACCATGCGGCTGCGGTGGCTGGCGCGCACCCCCCGCTGGGTTTTGCACATGTGCACGGCGCTGATGCGCACCGCCAGCCCCCGCGGTTCGGTCATGTCCATGATGTACCCGCCGATCTGCTTGACCAGTTCCTCCTGGATCTGCAGCCGGGAGGCAAAGTACTCCACGATCCGGTCGTACTTGGACAAGCCGATGATCTTACCGTCGGCGGAGGGCAGGATGCCAATGTAAGCCGCCCCGTAGATCGGCATCAGGTGGTGGGCGCACATGGAGCGCACCTCGATGGGTCCGGTGACGATCAGCTGATCATAGGCCTGGGCGTTGTCGAACTCGGTGATCCGTGGTGGGGCGGTATAGCGGCCCTCCAAGATCTCCTCGACATACATCTTGGCCACCCGCTGAGGCGTGTCGCGGGTATTGTGGTCGTTGACATGATCGATGCGCAGGATGTCGAACAACTCTTCGATCTTCCTGGCGGCAGCGGCGATCATCGCCTTGCGCTCAGCCTCGGTCATGGGAGCGTCAAGCGTCTCGTTGCATAAGTGGGTGAGCCTTTGCGGCTGACTATAGAAATCCATGGGAAGCCCCTGCAGAGTTGTTTTGTGATTAGATTGGGTGGTCGACGAGATGAGTAGCCAGTACGGCGAGCGCCAACCCGGCCAAGATCAGAACCACTACTAGGGTGATCCGGGTTACTTTCTCGTGGCGCGCCAGCCGAGCTTCTATGGCTTCTAAGCTTTGTTGCTTCGCCTGCTCATGCTTGGCCTTTTCACTATGATCGTAAGCCTTCATCTGTGCCCCAAGTGATGTTTTTATATACCGGTGCTCTACCAGCCTCCTGCCTGCATGGGAAGATCATCCGCGGGGCGCGTGTCAAATTGCGCGTAACGCGCGGTATGGAATGTTGAACTCAGACTAAGCGGGAGGCTGTTGCCATACTGCTATCGCGCCCAATAAAAGGCTCCGCTTGATGGGACGCCTCAAACATGAAAACCGCAGCCGAATATAGAAAACACGCTGAAGAATGTCGGGTCCTTGCCAAGCAGGTCCCCGAGGGCGAGCAGCGCAAGCAGCTTCTGGAAATGGCCAGAACCTGGGACAATCTCGCGGCGGATCGGGAAAAGCTGGTCCGAAACCATCCCGAGCTCGATACCGCGAAAAAGCCGCCTAAGGCTTAAGCGCCATCGAAGTAGATGGCAACGGCAGCGGCGTCCCTACGGGACGCTCCTCCAGGAGCGCATTATGTTCGCTCCTGGGTCGCTGTCCTGGAGTGGCGATAGGCAGACAAGATAGACGACCATCCAGGCGAGGACCGCTACCCCAAAGGCGGCAATGGCGAGCATGCCGGTACGTAATCGTCTGTCCTGCAAGTGCGGGGAGCTGGCGGCCTCAAGCCTCCGCTCCACGTCGGTCCAATCGCGATTTTTGAGTTTCATGCTGCCCCGGCTGGGGACATATTTTGAGTTTCATGTTTCCCCAGTCTAACGGCCTACCACCCGCGGGGGCGCGTGAACATCGACCGGACGGTCTATGACCATGCGTCACGCGCGCACGTGAAAAGCGGCCGCGCCATTTCGCATAACGCCCTGTATGGAACTGTCCTCGTCAAACCCATTCGGATTTGAGTAAGGTAGACCTGCTACTCGATCCAATGGGGTGATCGA
>NZ_JAEQMY010000065.1 GCF_016743775.1 Microvirga aerilata
CTAAGGCAGAAACGGCGCGACGATCGTTCAACAGTCGCTAGTAGACTGGAACAGCTTGAGGATCTCTAAGCCTAAAGAAGGGGGATCCGACATCTGCATAGGAGCTTTAGCTGGTGAAACCTGTGACAAGTCCGGTGTGTTCGTTTTGACAAAGCAGACCGCTATGGAAAGGGTGTCACGTTGGTTGAGTATAGGCGCTAGGAGGCTGGCGAGGCCCGACTCAGAAGCTCCCTGTCGTTCCCATTCAGCATAAAGGTCGGCAGACGAAGCCCTGAAGCCACTCCCGATAGGTCTTCAGGTCTTCCAAGGGCCTCGTCGCAATCCCGCTTGTCATGGCAGCTTCGGCAACGGCGGGAGCAACGGCTGTGATCAGACGTGGATCGAAGGGAGCCGGGATCAGGTACTCGGCCCCAAAGCGGATGTCGCGGCGGCCATAAGCGGCAGAGACCACATCCGACACATCCTCCTTCGCCAGCGCCGCGATGGCACGGGTGGCGGCCAGCTTCATCCCCTCGTTGATCGTGGTCGCCCCCACATCGAGTGCGCCGCGGAAGATGAACGGAAAGCACAGGACGTTGTTGACTTGGTTCGGATAATCCGAGCGGCCGGTTGCGATGATGCTGTCCGGGCGCACGGCTTTAGCCGCTTCCGGGCGGATCTCGGGCTCAGGGTTCGCTAGCGCCAGGATCAGCGGCTTGTCGGCCACGACCTGCACCATCTCGGGCTTCAACACGCCAGCCATGGAGACACCCAGGAACACATCTGTATCCGGCATCACATCGCCGAGTGTCCGGGCATCGGTCTGCTGAGCATAGCGTTCCTTTTGCGGGTCCATGCCCTGCCCCCGGCCCGCGTAGATCACGCCCTTGCTGTCAGTGACCCAGATGTTCTCGCGCTTGACGCCAAGCCCCACTAGGAGGTCAAGGCAGGCGATGGCCGCGGCTCCGGCACCGGAGCAAACCAGCTTGATGTCCTCGATTTGCTTGTCAACCACTTCAAGGCCGTTCAGCACGGCCGCGGCCGCCACAATGGCGGTGCCGTGCTGGTCATCATGGAAGACTGGGATCTTCAGGCGCTCGCGCAAGCGACGCTCGATCTCAAAGCATTCGGGTGCCTTCATGTCCTCCAGATTGATGCCACCATAGGTGGGCTCAAGCGACGCAATGATGTCGACGAGCTTATCCGTATCCGTCTCGTTCACCTCGATATCGAACACGTCAATGCCTGCAAACTTCTGGAACAGGCAACCTTTGCCTTCCATCACCGGCTTGGAGGCGAGCGGTCCGATGTTGCCGAGGCCCAGCACCGCCGTACCATTCGAGACCACGGCCACAAGGTTGGAGCGACTGGTGTACAGGGCGGCGGCAGACGGGTCGGCATGGATTACCATGCAGGGGGCAGCGACGCCTGGGGAGTAAGCCAGGGCGAGGTCGCGCTGGTTGGTCATGCCCTTGATCGGTAGAACGGCGATCTTCCCGGGTCTCGGATAGCGGTGGTACTCCAACGCGCTCTGGTTGAGAGCTTTCGCTGCGCTCTGATCGAGGTCCGCCGCGCTCGAATTCACCTCTTGGCCTATCAGTTTCCCTCCCAGGTGATGTTCTGATGCTCCCCTCTCCTGGGCAGATAGCGTTGGTGATTGCCGTGCAAAGGCTACCCTTGGGGAGCATATGGCAGCCCCGTGGCTTCAGTGCAGGTGTTACGAGGGGTACAGCCGAGCTGGTGCCTGATGTTGCAGGTCCCCACAGGAGTGGACTCCCGATGCGAAGGTCGTCTCCAGGTTGGTCTCGGACGGTTCCATCCCCTCAATAACGTCTTTGGCTTGCGCTGAGTGAGAGGACCAAAGCGTTGCTTTTGGGAAATGTCGTAACCAGATCCTCCCCCTTGCTCTTGGTGCTGCTGGACCATGTGGATCATCCACGGAGTTATCCCAGCAGCCTTTGTTCTTATAGCAACGCTAACAGTTAAGCCCTGGTCAAAGTGGAACTCGTAGTCCGTTGTTGGGTTCGTTTCAGAGTGACCGTCGCATAGCATCGTCCTCCACCAGGGGACGTTAGACGCGGGTTCCGGCCGGTTGCTTCTACTAGCAGGGTCGGGAGGAGCGAATGAGCATTCGTTACGAAGCTTTCCCGATCGGGATCGAGGAGGAATACCTCCTCGTCGACCCGGAAACGCGGGCACTGGCCGGACGCCAACCTGCTGGCTTTATGGCACGATGCAAGGAGATCGTCGGCTCCCGTGTCACCCACGAATTCCTCCAGAGCCAGGTCGAGATCGGCACTGGCGTCTGCCGCACAGTCGCAGAGGCACGCGCGGAACTGCTCGAGCTGCGCCAGGCCGTTGCCGCCTCGGCCGAGGAGTTCGGCATGCGGATGATCGCGGCCTCAACTCACCCTTGGTCGCATTGGCGTGACCAGGAGCCGGTGGACATGGAGCGCTACCGCATCCTCGGTGCGGAGAACCGCAGCCTGGCACGGCGGATGGCGATCTGCGGAATGCATGTCCATGCCGGGATCGAGGACCTGAACCTGCGCGTCGACCTGATGAATCAGGTCAGCTATTTCATGCCGCATCTTCTCGCCCTCAGCACCTCCTCCCCCTTTTGGGAGGGCCATGACACCGGCCTTAAGGCTTTCCGGCCCATCATCATTGGCGACCTGCCTCGTTCAGGTCTGCCGGAGGTCTTTGAGAGCTGGAACGACTGGACCGAGCTCCTCGATGACCTCGCTGCAACCGGCGTGGTCACCGATCCAACGAAGATCTGGTGGGACCTTCGACCCAGCTCGCGGCATCCAACGCTCGAGATCCGGATTTGCGACGTTTGCACCTGGCTTGAAGACGGCCTGACGATCGCGGCACTCTATCAGTCAATCTTGGCCTTCCTGCTGCATCTGCGGAATAACAACCAGCGGTGGCGCCAGTACCGGCGCATCCTGATCCTGGAGAACAAGTGGCGGGCACAGCGATATGGGGTTGAGGCCGAGCTGGCGGACTTCGGCAAGGGAATTGTCGTGCCGCTACCCGAACTCATCGACGAGCTGATCGAAATCCTCCGGCCCCATGCCGAGGCGCTCGGCTGCATCGCTGAAGTAGAGCATGCCCGCACCATCGCGCAGCGCGGAACCAGCGCCGATCAGCAGCTCAAAGTCTATCACGATGCCCTCGCAGCGGGGGCCGGCGACCATGAGGCGCAGATGGCTGTGGTCGACTGGCTGGTTACCCAGTCGGCGCAGTCCGACAGCCCTGCGCCTGCCGAAAGCCGTCCCGCCGAGTTGCAATCGGGGCAGCAGCCCCCTACCTGACACGCTCTGCGGGAGCGATCGCTCGACAATATCCCGTTGTGATCTCCTCATCGAGCAGGTTAGCAAGTTACATGAACGTTCAATTGAGCCAGCCTGGGTTCGGCGGGGCCGATCAAGCATCACCGGTACGGCAGCATCCGCAGATCGCGGAACTGCTCGCCAACGGCCAGCCCACACCCGCGGCCATTGACGATTTCCTGGTGAACCATCAGTTTCCGCTTGTCGAGCCAGGAGCGGTGACCTTCGTCTGGCGGGGCGGAGCGGACCATGTTGATCTCCTGCGGTGGATCCACGCCGGTGAACGCGCCCACTTTGAGCCAATGTCGGGGACCGACCTTTGGCTGCTGCGCCTGCCTGTCACAGACGGTGGTCGGTTCGAGTACAAGCTGGCGATCGGGCGGCATGGCGGCGAGGAATGGATCCTGGATCCGCTCAATGCGGCGCGGGCCCGTGATCCGTTTGGTGAGAATTCGGAGTGCCGCACCTACGGCTACACCCGCCCCGACTGGAGCGAGCCGCGTGGCGCTCCCGCCGGGCGCATCGAAGCCGTGGAGGTCGAGAGCACGGCGTTCGGTGAGCGCCGCGAAGAGCGGGTCTATTTACCTGCCGGCTATGTGGCGGGACGACCTTACCCCTTGGTCATCATCCATGATGGTCAGGACTTTGTCTCCTATGCTGACCTTTCCGTTTCCCTCGATAACCTGATTGAGGCAGGCGACATTCCACCCATTGTGGCGGCGCTGGTTCAGACCCGTGATCGAATGGGCGAATACGCCCGCGGGCGCAGGCATGCGCGCTACCTTGTCCTGGAGCTCTTGCCAGTTCTCCAGAGCCGTTACCGGATCTCGGAGGAAGCCGAGGACCGGGTCGTGATGGGCGCGAGCCTGGGTGCCGTAGCCTCACTCTCAACCGCGTTCCGCTATCCTGGCATCTTTGGCGGATTGGTGCTGCAATCCGGATCTTTCATCCTTGACGAGCGTAAGCTCGAGCACCGGCCTCACCCGGTCTTCCACCGCATCGCGCGCCTTGTGCGGGCGCTACGACGGGCACCGCAGGTACCCGGAGCCCGTGCTTTCGTCTCCACGGGCGAGCTCGAGGGGCTTGCCGAGGAGAACCAGGCGCTAGCAAATTTCTTGTGCGAGCGCGGCATCGACGTGCTCTTCAAGAGCGCCTGGGATGGGCACCACTGGCACAACTGGCGCGATCAACTGCGCGACGGACTGATGTGGGTGCTTCGCCGGCAGCAGGAACAAGAGCACTAACGGCCGCGTTTGCTCTTCCTGATCCCCCAACGGGAGGGAGGAGATGGGCGAACGTACCGTCAACATCGGCTTGTCGCTGGGCGCCGACATCTGCTGGCCGATCTGCTACGAGAGTTTGCTCGATGGCCTGAAGCTTGACTTTGAACTTGGCGGCGACCGTCTGCGTTTCGACTGCGAAAGGGTGACGATTGAGCCCTTCAACCTGCAGCAACCGGTCAAGTATGACATCGTCATCGACCGCCTGACGCACTGGTATTCAACCAGTCGAGAGTGGATCAAGAAGGCGATCGTGCTCAACGATCTCTACGTCTACAACAATCCCTGGTCCTTGCAGTCAAACGAGAAGCACACATCCTACTGTGCGATGATGCGCCTTGGCCTACTTGTCCCGGAGACCTGGCTGCTGCCGCCCAAGGCCTATGACGTGACCGACGATCTCGAAGTGACGCTCAGGCGCTACGCCCGCATGTTCTCACTCGAGGAGATCGGCGCCAAGATCGGCTATCCCTTCTTCATGAAGCCTTATCACGGCGGCGGCTGGAAAGGCGTGACTAAGATCGATGATCTTGCCGGTTTCCAGAGGGCCTACGATGCCAGCGGCACCGAGGTGATGAACCTACAGGCTGCGGTCCTGCCCTATGACTGGTTCGTGCGCTGCATCGGGCTGGGGCCGCAGCTTCGCAAAGTGAATTATGATCCCTCCGCGGCACTCCATGACCGCTACCGCATGGATATCGGCTTTCTGCCACCTGAGGATGCGTCGGTGCTCGAGGACATGACGCTCACCATCAATGCGTTCTTCGGCTGGGACTTCAACTCGTGCGAGGCTTTGGCGCGCCATGGCGTCTGGCATCCGATCGACTTCGCTAATGCCTGCCCGGACAGCCAGGTGACATCGCTGCACTACCACTTCCCCTGGTTGATCAAGGCAAACCTGCGCTGGTCGATCTTCTGTGCTGCGACGGGGCGCAAAATGCGCCGGAACCTCGACTGGGAGCCGTTCTACGCCGTCGCTGACCGCGACCTTGATCCCCGTGAGCGGCTGCGGGAGTACGCCCGCATCGCACACGAGCGCTTCGAGAGTGAACGGTTCCGTGACTTCTGCCGCACCCGGCTCGGCCATCTCGACGCGCTGGCCTACGACTTCTTTGGCTCCGAGCGAATGCGCGATGCAATCCACCAGAAGGTGAGCGCCATTTTCCCGGCGCACGAGATCGAGGAGTTCACCGAACTGTTCTGGCACCGCATTCAGCTATGGCGCGAACAGGAGGGCGCGCGCGGTGATCAAGACGGGTTCTAGGTGGTACTCGCCGCGGCTGGAGCAGGAGATCACGCTCATCCGCTGGGGCCACTGGGGCCAGCCAGTCCTGCTCTTTCCGACCGCGGGCGGCGATGCCGAGGAGCCAGAGCGGATGGGGCTGATCGGCGCGATCGGGCCGATGATCGAAGCGGGCCGGATCAAGATCTATTGCTGCGACAGCATCGCCGGGCGCGCGCTTGCGGCGAAGTGGGGCTCGGTCGAGTACCGCTGCTGGCTGCTGAACCAGTTCGAGGCCTACGTAGCCCATGAGGCAGTACCGGCAATCCGCGCCGATTGCCGTGATGACAGCATCGAGGTGGTCACGGCCGGCGCTTCGATCGGTGCCTTCAAGGCGGTCGCAGTGACCTGCCGTTATCCCTGGCTGTTTCGCGCTGCGATCGGGATGAGCGGCACCTACGATCTTGAGCGCCTGCTTGGCTTCCAGGGGACTACGGACTACTACTTCTCGGCACCGATCCGCTTCATGGCCGGTCTTGGCGAAGGTCAGATCCTTGATGCACTAAGGCAACGCTTTATTCTGATGGCCTCGGGTCAGGGGCGGTGGGAGGATCCGGACGAGGCCTGGCGCGTGGCGCATTTGCTCGGCGGCCGGGGCGTGCCGAACCGGGTCGATGTCTGGGGACCCGCCTACGATCACGACTGGCCGACCTGGCGGCAGATGCTGCCGATCTACCTCAACCAGTTGATCTCCTGACGCAGGCGCAACATGAACGTGCTTTTCATTGAGCCCGCCTTCCCCGCCAACCAGCGCGAGTTCGTGCGTGCCCTCGCCTCAATCGGCGCTAACGTGCTCGGTATTGGGGAGCGGCCTTACGACTGGATTAACGACGAGACTAAGGGCTGGCTCGGCGGCTATCAGCAAATCGCCTCTGTCACAGACGAGGGTGCGCTCGAATGGGCGGTACGGGAGGCACAAAGCCGCATGTGGATCGACCGGCTCGAAGCAACGGTCGAAGCGCATATTCTTCCAGCCGCCCACGTGCGCGAGCGCTGCACCATCCCGGGTATCTCGGCGCGGACCGCTTATCTCTGCCGCGACAAGGTGGCAATGAAAGAGGTACTCCGTCGAGCGGGGGTGCCGACTGCGGCCTCAACCGCCGTATCGAGCACAGCAGAGGCGCGCGGCTTTGCCGAAGCTGTTGGCTACCCGGTGATCATCAAGCCACGCGCTGCCGCCGGCGCCCTGGGCACGTTCCGTGCCGGGAACCCGGGCGAACTTGAGGCTGCCGCGCGGGCGAGCAGTCTTGCCGATGGTGCTACTGTGGCGATTGAGGAGTTTATCGAGGGGCACGAGGGCTTCTACGATACGCTCACAATCCAAGGCCGCGTCGCACATGACTTCATCAGCCATTACTTCCCAAATGTGCTCGATGCAATGCGCGCCCGCTGGATCTCGCCACAGATTATCGCCACCAACCGGATGGACGCGCCCGTCTACGGGGAAGTCAAGGAGATGGGGCGGCAGGTGATCGAGACGCTCGGCATCGGGACTGCGGCAACTCACATGGAGTGGTTCTTTGGGCCCAAGGGCCTTAAGTTCTCCGAGATTGGCTGCCGGCCGCCAGGTGTTGGACACTGGGATAGCTACAGCGCTGGCAACGAGTTCGATCTCTACCGCGAGTGGGCCCTGGCAGTCTGCCATCATCGCACCGATTATGCGCCCTCTCGCCGCTATGCCTGCGGCATTATCGCGTTGCGGCCTGATCGTGACGGGCGCATTGCAGGCTATGAGGGGCGCAACGAGATGTTCCGCAGCTATGGCGACCTGGTGGTCGGCCATCATTTCCCGACACCCGGCACGCCGACGCAGCCCGTAGAGGCCGGCTACATGGCTAATGCCTGGATGCGGCTGCGCCACCCCGACTTTGACGTGCTCCATGGCATACTGAACGAGATCAGCGAGCGGGTGCAGGTGCGTGCCCATTGACCCAGTCGTCGGCTTATGCGGCTCCTCGTCATGGGGACGGATCCATGCACTGGATGCCAAGCCCTGCCCAATGAGCAAAGGGTGTTCGTGATGGTGAGACAGAACACCCGATCTTCAGCCAAAATGCGAACGTCTGGAATGGGTCAAAATTTCACGTTCCGCCGTTGCAACGAACGTCCGCGCTTGAGTGGCGAAGCAGACCAAACGTTTACGTCTCAGGAGTGCCAAAAGGCGACGTTTGGCTTGCGCTAGATAGCTAAGCAGCTTGGAAGATAGTCCGTCTAAATGGCATCCAAATTCACAACCTCCGAGACCGCAGGTTTTCACTACAAATTAACGCTATTGATTGGGGCAATTCCCTAGCTGGAAGCTTTATCGGCTTAGACTAAAGTTCCAGCCAGTACCAATTGACCCCCTTGCTGCTGGTGGATACTTGTCGACTAGTCGACAAGGATGATATCATGCTTGCTGTATCGGTTCAGTCACCTCATCAGCTTGAGGTTCGCGACATTGCCGCGCCCGAAGGTCCCGGACCTAGCCAAATCCTGCTGCGGACCGTCAGAGCAGGCATCTGCGGCTCAGACATCCATATCTTTCACGGCTCGAACCCGTTCGCTCGTTATCCGCGTGTCATCGGGCACGAGTTCGCAGGCATTATCGAAGCTGTAGGTGCAGGGGTCGAAGGCCTTGCTCCAGGCGATCGGGCTGTCGTCGATCCAGTGGTCTCGTGCGGCCAATGCTATGCCTGCCGGGTCGGACGGTCCAATGTCTGCGGCAATCTTGAAGTGTTTGGTGTCCATCGCGATGGCGGCTTTCGCGAGAAGCTTGTCGTCCCTGCAATCAACTGCGTGAAAGTGCCGGACACGATGCCCTTCGAGGTTGCAGCTTTGGCCGAGCCCTTCGCTGTTGCGGCCAACGTTCTTTTCCGCACCGGCATTGATGCCGGCGACACCGTGCTCATCTATGGCGCCGGCACCGTTGGCCTTACGGTTCTCCAGGTTGCCAAGCTTCATGGCGCCCGCTGCCTGATTGCCGACATCGATGCTGCCCGTCTCGAACGGGCGGGCGCCCTCGGCGCTGACGTGACCATCCACTCGCGCGAACAATCGGTTCCGGATGCCGTCAAGGACGAAAACGACGGTCTTGGGCCCACAGTTATCATTGACGGGGCTGGCGTCCCTGCCCTCCTGGAGGAGGCTTGCCGGATTGCAAGCCCGGCCGCCCGCATCGGTCTTCTCGGCTTCTCGCCGGCACCCTGCAACATCAGCCAGCAGGAAATCGTGAAAAAGGAACTGACCCTGGTCGGCTCACGCCTGAACCGCAAGTTCCTGCCGCAAGTTATCTCCTGGCTCTCGGAGGGAAAACTTAATCCGGCCGCCATGATCACTCAGACTTTCCTGGCCCAAGAGGCCCAGGCGGCCTTCGATCTGATTGAGGCGCGGCCCCAGGACACCATCAAAGTTCAACTCGCCTTTGGCGAGTAAGAAATGCTTCGCCCGGCCGCCCTCGAAATGTGCGCGGCTCTCACCAAGGAGGAAAATTGATGTCACGCCAATATAAGTTTACCCATCGCGCAGCTGTCGGAGCTCTGGGAGTCGTGCTCGCCCTCGGCGCAGCCACCCCATCTTTTGCCCAGGCCAAGACAACCCTGAAGCTGGGGCACCTCGGCAATGAAGAGAACGTCTGGCACAAGGCGGCCATGAAGTTCGCCGAGGAGGTGTCAAAGCGCACCAATGGTGAGATCGAAGTCAAGGTCTTCCCGAACGAGCAGCTCGGCAAAGAGACAGACCTGATCAAGGGCATTCAGCTGGGGACGGTCGATTTCACGATCACAGGCGAGTCGCTCCAGAACTGGGCTCCGTCGGCTGCGTTGCTGGCGGTTCCGTACGCAATCCGCGATTTCGATCACCTCGATAAGGTCGTAAATGGCCCGGTCGGCCAAAAGATCGCTCAGAACATCGAGGAGAAGACCCAACTCAAGCCTCTCGCCTACTTCGCCCGTGGTGCGCGTGAGTTGACCTCGAACCGTCCGATCAAGACACCGGACGATCTCAACGGCCTCAAGCTGCGCGTTCCTAACGTGCCGCTGTTCGTGAAGGTGTGGGAAGCTCTTGGTGCCAAGCCGACGCCGATGGCCTTCTCGGAAGTGTTCACCTCGCTGCAGAACCACACCATTGATGCCCAGGAAAACCCGCTTGCGCTGATCAAGTCAGCGAGCCTCAGCGAGGTTCAGAAGTACGTCAACCAGACGGACCATGTGCTGAGCTGGATCTACCTCGTGGGTGGCAGCAAGAAGCTCGGACGTCTTCCTGCTGAGCAGCAGAAGGCTATTGCCGAGGCGGCCAAGGCCGCACAGACCTATGAGCGTGAGCTGTTCCTGAAGGACGAGCAGCAACTCGCGGCCGATCTCAAAGTTAAGGGCATGGAGTTCGTGGCTTCTGATAAGGCGGCCTTCGCGGCCAAGGCCCAGCAGGCGGTTGCCTCCGCTCTCCCGGCCGAGATCAAGCCGCTCTACGACGAGATCGTCGCAACGAAGTAATTCTCGCTCGGACTGATAAGGTCTTGAGCTGTGTGCCCCTAAGGGAGTCGGCTTAAGGCCTATCAGCATTCCATTGAGATGATGCCCTCCGAACGAGAGCGAACATGCGCAATATATTTGGTGCCTTACTGTCGGGTGCGCTCACCTTCTGCCGTTACGGCACGATCGCTGCCTTTAGTGTGCTTATTGCCGTCGTCACCATTCAGGTGCTTGGCCGGATTCCCGGATTCCCATCACCGTCCTGGACCGAAGAGGTCGCCCGTTTCGCGCTCGTCTATCTTGTGGCGTTCTCCTGCGGCATTGCCGTCCTTCGCAGTGAACTCGTCAACGTCGACCTTTTCGTCGCGCCTCTTCCCGCGTCGGCTCGAAAGTTCGTTGATCGCATCGTCGACCTCATCATCCTTGGCTTCTCGATCGCCATTATCCCCGGCGCCTATGATTACGTCATAGGCAGCATCGGTGAGCGGGCACGCTCTATCGATATTCCGATGATCACGATCTATGTCGTCACGCTCATCATCCCGGTGGCCCTCGCCTTCTTCTCACTGGCGCGCCTGCTTGGCTTTGCCCAACCCTCTCCCGCGAGCCATGGGGAACTCGTCTGATGCTCGTCACCCTTCTGTTCACGACCTTCGCGGTCTGTCTCGTTCTCGGCGTCCCTGTCGGCATCTCGCTCGGGCTGGCCGCAGCCGTTTACCTTGTCGGCGCGGACATCGACTTGAGCGTCGTGCCTCAATTCATGTTCGCTGGCATGGATTCGTTCGTCCTTCTCTGCATCCCCGGCTTTGTCCTGGCCGGCAATCTGATGAATGGGGGCGGCATCACCGACCAGATCGTCCGCTTCGGCAATGCCGTCGTCGGCCACGTCCGGGGTGGCCTCGGTCTGGCCAACGTCCTTGGCTCAATGATCTTCGCAGGCATTTCAGGAACGGCCGTCGCGGAGACCGCCTCGATCGGGTCAGTGATGATCCCCGCCATGCGCAAATCCGGTTATGACGCTCCCTTCGCTGCCGCCGTTACAGCCGCGGCCTCAACGGTGGGACCGATCATCCCGCCAAGTGTTCCCATGATCATTGTCGGCACCCTGACGGGCCTGTCTGTCGGCAAGATGTTCCTTGCCGGCGCCGTCCCAGGCATTTTGCTTGGTCTCGGCATGATGGTGACGGTCTACATCATATCGCGCAAGCGCGGCTATCCGAAGGGTGCTTGGGGTGGGATCCGCCATGTTCTGTCCACCAGCAAGGGTGCGTTCTGGGCCCTCCTAATGACGGGCGTCATTCTCTTCGGGATTGTGGGTGGCATCTTCACGCCAACAGAAGCCTCGATTATCTCGGCGCTCTATGCCTTCATCGTTGGCTTGTTCGTTTACAAGGGCTTCAAGCTGACCCACCTGCCGAATATCCTGTTGGAGAGTGCCATCGGCTCAGGGGCGCTGATCCTCCTGGTGGGACTGGCAAACGTATTCGGCTGGATCCTTACCAGCGAACAGATCCCGCAGATGATTGCCGATGCGATGCTGTCGCTGACCACGAACAAGTATCTGATCATTCTCCTGATCAACATCCTGCTTCTGATCGTCGGCACCTTCATGGAGACGATCGCAGCGCTGATCATCCTGTTCCCGCCCCTGCTTGCGGTTGCCGTGAAGGTTGACATCGACCCAATCCATTTTGCGACATTCGCCGTGCTCAACCTGATGATCGGCTTGACAACGCCGCCGGTGGGCGTGTGTCTCTTCGTGGCAGCGAACATTGCCAAAGTCTCGCTGGCTGCGGTCTCCCGCGCAATCCTGCCCTTCCTTGTGTGCAACATCCTCATCCTGTTCGCGGTGTCTTACATCCCCGCGATCTCGCTGTGGCTGCCGAGCCTCTTCTACAAGTGAGGTGCCGATGTCCTCTTCAAGCATGCACGCCAACAGAGAACAGACGCAGGGGATGGCGGCTTCGCCACCATCTGCAACTGTGCGCAGCATTCGCGCACAGATCCGAGGGGATATTGTCACGCTCCGCCTCCGTCCCGGAGCGCGGTTGTCGGAAAATGAGCTCGCCTTGCGCTTCGGCACGAGTCGTGCGCCGGTCCGCGAGGCCCTAATCCGGCTGGTCGAGGAGGGATTGATTGAGGTCCAGCCTCAGCGCGGCAGCTTCGTGAGCCGGATTTCCCTCGCCTCCATGCAGCGGGCGCGTTTTGTACGTGAAGCACTGGAAATCGCGATCGTCCGGCGTGCGGCTGAGCGCGGCCTTTCATCAGCCGCACAGAAGAAGATCACGGAGGCACTGTCCGATCAGGAAAATGCCCAGGCGGATCCAGAACACTTTACTCTAGCGGATGACGCATTTCATCGTGCTATTGCAGACGACATCGGCATTGCCATGATCTGGTCGGTGCTGGAGCGGGAAAAATCTCAGTTCGATCGGATCCGCTTTCTCAGCCTACCCGTCAGGACGCCCGTCGAGGCCCTGATCCGCCAGCACAGAGAGATCATCAGGGCCATTCTGAGCCGAAATCCTGAGGAGGCTGAAGCAGCGATGCGCGTCCACCTCTCCGAGGTGCTCAAGATTACAGAGCAACTGGCCGCCGAGCACCCGGATCTGATCGCTAATGATGTCTAATCAGCAAGAACCTATGGTGGCAGACCGCCCTCTTCTCTCTCCGGCAACTCTCGCGCTTGCCAAAGCCGGAACGCAGCGCCCAGCCTATGATCGCAGCCGGCTTCGCACCGGCATCGTTCACCTCGGCCTCGGGGCCTTCGTCCGTGCCCACCAGGCTCTCTATACGGAGGAACTCCTCGCTGCTGAACCAAGCGATTGGGGAATGACCGGCGTCAGCCTCCAGCGTCCCGATCAGCGCGACCGTCTCATGCCGCAGGGGGGGCTCTACACGGCGCTGCAGAAGGATCGATCAGGGGTTTCGGCGAGGATCGTGGGCTCCCTCCGATCAGTCATGGTGGCCCCGGAAGATCCCGTCACGGTGGTAGAGGCGATGGCCGATCCCCGCGTAAGGATCGTCAGCCTGACCGTAACTGAGAAGGGTTATTGCATCGACCCGGCAACGGGACGCTTGCAGCACCATCACCCCGATATTCACCATGACCTTGAGCATCCGGGCGAGCCACGGACGGCTGTAGGCCTTATTCTGGCGGCTCTGGAGCGCCGGCGAGATGAAGGCATGGCGCCTTTCACGGTCCTGTGCTGCGACAATCTTCCTTCGAACGGGCGCCTGCTCGCATCGCTCGTCAGCGATTTTGCCGCCCTGCGCGATTGCGGGCTCGCCACTTGGGTCGAAACTCATGCCTCTTTTCCGTCCACGATGGTGGATCGGATCGTGCCAGCAACGACAGCAGACGATGTCGCGGAGGCCGCCCGGCTTACGGGGCTTGCGGACGGGGCCCCTGTCGTGCACGAGCCTTTCCGTCAATGGGTGATCGAGGATCGGTTCATCGAGAACGCACGCCCACGATGGGAGCGTGTCGGAGCCGAGCTGGTTGGCGATGTCGCCCCCTATGAGCACATGAAGCTTCGGCTCCTCAACGGCGCTCACTCAGCCCTAGCCTATCTCGGCTATCTGGCGGGTCACGAGACCATCGCGGACACGGTCAAGGATCCGGTCTTGCACGAATTCGTCCGGGGTCTCTGGCGAGAAGAGATCATTCCTGTTGTTCCGGCTCCCCTCGGAGCTGACCTATCCAACTATGCAGGGATGCTCCTGGAGCGCTTCTCCAACCCTGCAATCCGGCATCGCACATGGCAGATTGCCATGGATGGATCGCAGAAGCTTCCGCAGCGGTTGCTTGCGACCGCGCGCGAGCGCCTCTCGCGCGATCTGCAGCTGCCGAGGATTGCGCTCGCTGTGGCGGCGTGGCTGCGCTACGTCGGCGGCCTCGACGAGAGCGGGCGCGAGATCGACGTCCGCGATCCCCTCGCCTCCCATCTCCGGGCCGTTCTCGACAAAGCGGGCAACGCACCGCAGGACCGGGTTCGAGCTGTTCTGGAGATTGAGGCAATCTTCGGCTCCGATTTGCCACGCGACGCTCGTTTCGTGGATACGCTGACGACCGCCTACACCCAACTTCTCACGCGCGGTGCCCGCAACGCCGCGGCGGAACTTAGCTCTGCCGGTATCTAAGCCCGGCACCTACGAGGTCATTACCATGGAACAAACCTGGCGTTGGTTCGGCCCTGACGATGTCGTCCAGCTTTCCCATATCCGCCAGACCGGTGCGACGGGCATCGTCACCGCCCTGCACCACATCCCCTATGGCGTGATCTGGAGCGTCGAGGAGATCGAGAAGCGGAAAGCGCTCATCGCCGCCGATCCCTCGCTCGGATTGCGGTGGAGCGTGGTCGAGAGCCTGCCGATTCACGAGAACATCAAGATCGGCGAAGGCGACCTAACGCCCCTGTTCGATAATTACCGGCAATCGATGCGCAATCTGGCGCAATGTGGGATCACTACGATTTGCTACAACTTCATGCCGGTCGTGGATTGGACCCGGACGGAACTCGCCTACCCGCTTCCCGGCGGCGCGACCGCCTTGCGCTACAACGCGCACGAGTTCGCCGCCTTCGACTGCTTCATGCTGGAGCGTCCCTGTGCCGAGGCGGACTACTCGCCCAATGTGCTGGAGCGCGCGAAAGAATGGTTTCTCCGTTCATCGGAAGCCGACCGGCGCTCGCTTCTATCCAACATCATGGCGGGCCTACCAGGCGCCTTTGACCGCTACGATATTCCGGGCTTGCGGGTGATGCTCGACCGCTACTGCGACATCGACACCGATGCCCTGCGCGAGAATCTGGCCCGCTTTCTGCGGGAGGTGATCCCGACCGCAGAAGAAGTCGGGATTCGGATGTGCATCCATCCCGACGATCCGCCGCGCCCGCTCATGGGCCTGCCGCGCATCGTGTCCAATGAAGATGATATCGCCTTTATTCTTGATGCAGTCGATTCACCTGCGAACGGTCTGACCCTCTGCAGCGGCTCCCTGGGTGCTAATCCAGCCAACGATGTTCCGGCCATCGCACAGCGCTTCGCGAACCGTATCTGGTTCGCCCATCTGCGCAATGTGGCGAAGGAGCCTGATGGTTCCTTCATGGAGGCGGATCATCTCGGCGGCGACACGGACATAGTAGCCCTGGTTATGGTCCTGCTCGAAGAGCAGCAGCGCCGGAAGGATGCCGGCGAGCCGCACTGGCGCATTCCGATGCGCCCCGACCATGGGCATGAACTTCTCGATGATGTCGGCCGACCCACCCATCCCGGCTATCCAATCATCGGTCGTATGAGAGGGCTCGCCGAGCTTCGAGGGGTCATGAGGGCCGTCTCGGCGCTCCGCAAGCTACCGCTTTAACACTTCCCAAGTCAGCGGGCGCTCAGCTGAAGCGAGCATCACGGCGTCGAAACTTTGGTTCCTCCAGGGATGTCGAAACAAGCGGACCGGCATTGACGTTTGCTGATGGTCCAGCCAATCGGACCATCGCCAGAAATTTCCCCAGCCGTGCCTCCTCCGGCAGCGATCAACTTATGAGGTCGGTATGAGCGACGTTGTTTTTCTCCCTGAGCAAGTCTTGGAAGTACGAACCTTGGCTGCGCTCCGGGATGCGGGTGCAAACGAGGAGACAGCAGGGGCCGCCACTCGTGCGATGCTTCATGCCTCGCGCCTTGGCATCGACAGTCATGGTGTCCGGCTGGCAGCCCATTATGCGAAGGTTCTCCGCGGCGGGCGCGTGAACCCCAACCCTGCAATGAAGATACATCGTACGGCGGCGGGTGCGGCAACTCTCGATGCGGATGACGGCTTGGGCCATGCTGCCGCCTATGCCGCTATGGAGTTGGCCCGCAGCATGGCCAAGGAGGCCGGCGTGGCAGCCGTTGGGGTGGTACGCTCGTCCCATTACGGGGCGGCTGGGGCCTATGCCCTTGCAGGTGCCGAAGCCGGGACGATCGCGGTTTCGATGTCGAACACGGATGCCATCGTTGCTCTGCACGGCGGGGCTGAGCGGTTCCATGGCACCAACCCGATAGCTATTGCCGCACCTGTTCCCAATCAGAGGCCCTGGCTTCTGGACATGGCCACTTCGTCGATCCCGTTCAACCGGGTTCTCCTGTATGAAACCTTAGGCAGGGCCCTTCCTGAAGGCGTTGCCGCCGATCGGTCGGGCCAACCGACTAGGGATCCTGCGAACGTCGAGATGCTAATGCCGTTGGGCGGCATGGATTTTGGGTTCAAAGGTGCTGCCCTCGCCGGGATGGTGACGCTATTATCGGCCGTTCTGACGGGCAGCACGCTTGATCACTTCGTGATCCGGATGGCTGAGACCGATGATTTTGAGACGCCCCGGCGATTAGGGCATTTCTGCCTTGCCATTGATCCCGACCGCTTCGCCGGGCGAGCTCTCTATGATGAGGCAATCACACGCTATCTCGCTGACCTGCGGGCGAGCGCCGCGCGGGAAGGACAGAGTGTCATGGCTCCCGGTGACCGAGAATGGGCGGTTGAAGCTGAGCGCAAGCGCACTGGGATACCGGTAGATCTGCAAACAGCAGAGTTTCTCGGGCTGACGGAATAGGGCACGAGCTGCTGACCAGGGAATGTGCTTCGCTCTGGGTTAACCCATGAAGTTCCCGGTTCCATGACAATGTCCGATAGGCCCTAAATACTTATCGGACATTGGCCGGACGTCGACCTTCAAATCTCCAATGAGCGCAGTCCATAAGGGACAGCTTAAGCAGCAGCACATTCAGAAAGCCAAAGGAAGGTCTGCTTGCCCGCGCACTCCGGAATCCCGTTGTACTTCCGGGACGTGCCGATTTTGTTGAAAAACTCCTGGGCACTGCGCCGACTATCTATTACTAGCGTCAGCGTGTCAGATAAGGCCCAGCATCCTGTATGCTGACTGCGCGAAAAACGGACGCTGCGGACTTTTCCAACACTACCTGCCAGGAACGGACCTTCAGGATATGACGTCCTGGTTTGCTTATACTTTGCCTGGCTCTGGCGTTTTCCTGCCCCTCACGATTGCCAGCTTTAGTCAAACAGGCGGATCCAAGCCCCCTTCTAGGCTCGATAGCTACCTCCCAGGGCGAATTGCCGGGACGCTCTAAACCTCGCCATAGTGACACGTAGGCGCCCCAGCACCTGCTCAATGTAAACTGAAGGCGGCCAGGCAGGAGAGGATCATGGAGATAGACGGCCTGCACCATGTGGCTCTCCCGTGTGCCGAGCTGGAGCGCTCCCGTCGCTTCTACCAGGAGGTTCTTGGCTCCATCCCAGCCCTAGATGGTCTCGGCACCTCGCCACGGAAACCCTTGAAGGCGGCATGATCTGATTGCGCTACCGGGTGGAGAGGCATCCTTCATCCGAACGGGTTGAGGGTTGCGTGCCCGGTCACGATTGCGTGGGAGACGATGCATCTTGATTGCGCAGGCTTACCAAGGGCCTAGCTTTCCCTCTCCGCCAGATCACCCAGGAGCGACCTTGCTATCCCGCAGACGCCTCATTCAAGCCCTCGGATCACTTCACTTGCTTGGCGCAACCGCACGCGCCAATGCGGCTTCAGGTGGCTTCTATTACAGCGGTCCGCCGAGCGATCACTTCGATGGGCAGCGCTTCTTCAACCCTGGAGATGAAGGATCGCGCGGCTTTGGCGACTTCCTGCGCTGGCAACTGACCAAGCGCGAGGTGCCCTGGCCCGATTTCTACCCGAGCCCCTTCCAAGGCGCACCTCTCGCCCGGGTCGGTCCTCGCGATTTGCGCATCAGCTTGGTTGGCCACGCGACCTTTTTGATTCAGATGGCTGGGTTCAACGTCTTGACTGATCCGGTCTGGTCGGAGCGTGCCAGTCCGTTCTCGTTTGCAGGGCCCAAGCGGCATAACCCACCTGGCATCCCGTTTGAGAGACTGCCCCGGATTGACGTGGTCCTGATCTCGCACAATCACTACGATCACATGGACCTGCCCACCATCGCGCGGCTGTGGGAGCGCGATCAGCCAAGAATGATGGCACCGCTCGGCAACGACGCCATCATCCGGTCTCAGGCTCCTTCGATCCCTGTCGGGACCATGGACTGGGGAGATCGCCGCGAAGCTGCACCTGGGCTCCACGTTTTCATGGAGCCGGCGCATCACTGGTCGGCGCGGGCCACCAACGACCGCAATCACGCCCTATGGGCTGCCTTCGTCGTCCGTGCGGCCGGTCGCTCTGTTTACTTTGCCGGTGACACGGGTTTTGGCGGTGGTCGGCACTTCCAGACAACGGCGGCACGTCATCCGAACCTTGATGTCGCGCTGTTGCCGATCGGCGCCTACGAGCCACGCTGGTTCATGGCTTCCAATCACATGAACCCCTCGGATGCCGTCCGCGCACTTCGCATCCTGCGCGCCCGTTCGGCCTTGGGATATCACTGGGGTACCTTCAAGCTGACAGACGAAGGCATTGACCAGCCAGTCCGCGACCTTGCCGTCGCCCTCAAGAAGGAAGACATTCCTGCTCGGCGCTTCACGGCTCTGCGGCCAGGACAGGTTTGGACGACTGGTCAGGGTGCAGGTTCCAGCGCATGAGGGCCTACCATACTCCACTGAGGGATAGAATGAGGGAGCTCTGTATTTGAAAGCGGTTTGATCAATGAAATTAGCCGTTACTATCAACAAGTACTTATTGGATCAATTACGGGGCTGTCGTTAGATTTTGATGCAGTATATGCAGCCGGCAAGACGGGCGATCCGGAAGATGATTACGCACTGTTCCGCGATGCATTAGCTGGCGATGACATATTCTTCGGCAGTAGAGGCAACGACTATTTTGATGGCTTCGCCGGAAATGATAAGCTCAAGGGTGGCATCGGCGCTGACAAACTCTATGGTGGAATTGGCGCTGACACCTTCATCTTTTCGTCTACAAAGGATAGCACCTCAGTCAGAGGCGATCGCGACACTATCTACGACTTCTCCTCTCGCCAGAAGGATAAGATTGATCTGAAGGCTATCGACGCTAACACTAAAGCCAAGGGCAACCAGACCTTCAAGTTCATCTACAGCCATGAATTTCATAAAAAGGCTGGCGAGTTGCGCTGGGAGAAGACGAAAGGTGGGACCTACGTTTATGGGGACGGTAAAGCTGATTTCTCCATCGTCCTGAAGGATGTAACGAAGCTCTCCAAGGGTGACTTTTATCTCTAAGCAGACCTCTGCATCGGTAGGATCAGCCCCAGCCACAAGCTGGATTAATCTTTGGCCACGATGAAACTGCCTTCGTCCGAGGCATTCATTCTGGGAGGCTACTTGAACTCACCAGCTTCTGTGAAACGGTAGACTTGTTCATCTACATGGCAATGGCGGGTTGGAAGGTCTTTCTACCCTCTCAACTGACGTGAGGCGTCTGGGCTAAGCAACTCTCTGTTCACCCCTTCATGTCATAGCCTCGGCATGACCTACTCCCACGACACCACCGCTATCTCCGAACTTACGGGCCAGCCTGTCAGCACCTGGTCTGAGAATTGGCAGCACGAATGTGAGGCAAAAGCCGTCTTGGCTATGTCCAAGGAACAGCGGAATACCTTCTTCAACGGCAGGAAAGACGAGAACGGGAAAACAGTTGACCGTGGCGTGATCGCTATCCGCGGGTTAAAGGCTGCTGAGGATCTGAAGGCGCTGATGGAGAAGCTTCAGGAAACTCGTATGAGGTAAGGCTCTACCCTCCTGAATACCTAGCCTCCATGTGCGTATTCTCACCGAAGCTTGGGCGAGCATGTGAGATAAAGGATCATCAAGGTTGATGGTCATGACTCAGAACGCCCTTTCTTTCGTCCTCGGCACATTCGCTCCTCTCGCCATTGTCGTCTGGCTAATCCTCCAGTAACGCATCTTCTCGCCTTGGCAGACGAGTGGGGAAATCTGAAGAAGTCCTGGGGTAGAAAGATTGAGACTTTAGGCTTGGCTGGATTGGGCGGCGGAAGCGCCACTCGATACTTATGCTGCTAATTGGAATAAAGACGCAGTATCGAGAGGAGCGCCAGTCCTGACCCATACTGCAGCTGCCGCACAATCCCCGCTCTCCACAGCCCGCCTAGTACCTTAGGATCATTCCCTCGACTCCTCCGTTGACCGCATGAGACGTTCTCTTTTCGTTCTGAGTGAGTCGGTATGGGAAAGAGCAGTCGAAAGCTCACGGTTGAACAGGTTCTTGAGGCCCGACTGTGCTACATGGTCGGGGACTGGGAATGGTCCAAGCTGGCTAGAAAGTTTGGCGTGGGCTCGGAGTCGGTCAAGAACGCCGCCAAAGGGATCACCTACAAGGACTTGCCCATGCCGCCCAAGAGATTGGATGTTTTGAGGGCGTGACCGTCACAGACAAGCATTTATGGTCACTGTTGGTGTGGCTGCTCTTGCGGTGCTGAGTGCAGTCCTGCTGAGGATCCCTAGGACTAGAGAGGCACTGAGCTTCAAAGGAGAGGCGCAGGAGGCAACAGATCAAGGGGGTAATCAGGCTCTCTCCCGAGTGTCCTTGCAATCCGCTTGAGCGTGTCAGGCTTACGGGGTGGCTCCTGATTATTCGTAGATCTTCGCGTGATCCTCAGGATCATCTCTTTAATGTGCTTGGCAAGCTCATCGTCCGTAGTGGTCATTGGCACCCCTCCAAGGACCACCCAGGCTCCGCCCCAATCTTGGCAGTAATGTGCCTTGCATGAGGCGGTTTGTGTCGGTCATTGGGCCCTATCTCAGCACGGTCAGATGCCCGACAGACAGAATGGGTTTGGCAGCGTACGTGAGAAGAACCGGCCTTGTTATCTGCCCCTACGGGTCGGACCTTAGAGCGCTCCTGAGACAACGGGCGCTTTCTTTTTGCCTGTGCCTCTGTGAGTTCCATGTGGCAAAACTGAACCCAGAGACTTAGATCAACACCAGTTCGGCAGGGCGCACATCACAGGTGTGTGATCCGGCACAACCTTAGCTGTGATTCTCATTTAAGCTTTACTGTATTGGTGTTCATAAAGCTATGAACCGCGGAGGCTGGGGAGTTACCGCATGACAGACGATGAGATTGAAGCCGTGGCTGAGGAACTGGCCAAGGTTGGTGGCGTAGCGTGGTATCCGGGAAGAACGGAAGGACCCATTCTACGGGCTGTGGGAGATCGCTATCGAGACCGGGCGAAGGTCGCCATTGCCGCCCTTGATCGCTTCAGGGCAAGCAAGAAAACGCCAACAACGCCGCAAGCCTTAGATGCGGAGGTTTACCGGTCCACTGAAGGTCAGACGCGCGGCCACCAGGGTGAACTCCAAGTCGGCACTACCGTTGTGTACCGCCCTCCAGGCGACAAGAGAGCAATCTCCTGCCGGATCGAAAAGCTGGAAGAGGGCCGCGCTTACCTCGTTCCTTGCTTCAGACCGGATGTGGGATGGGTGGCTTTGGACAGCCTCCAACCGCTGAGTGACACGGCTTCTCTGCAAGAAACTTGAGCCGTCCATTCACAAATCAGGACATCACGGCTAAGGACTCCGTCCTGGTTCACAGGCTGGAACGGAAACAGATGCGTTGCTACTTCCACCTGGTGAATAACCATGAGGAAATCCTGGACGACGAGGGGGTCGAAGTGCGGGACCTCAAGGATGCCATGGCCCAAGCACAAAAGGCCATTAGCGAGTTACGCCAGCAGATTGGTGACGAGGCTGAGAGCTGGCGCGGCTGGCGGCTCGATGTTGTCTGCTCTGAGGGAAGCCTTCTCCACTCGATACCACTCAGCGCGACCCTGCATTGACCTGCCCTGTAAGGGTGTGACGCGACAGCCCTTCCGTGAAGGTCGTAAATGGTGTCACCCGTAGGTAACAGTAGGCGTCGCTCTGCGGGAACCGTGGATTTGACAGTTGATCCCCGGACCTTCCTGACCCAGGTAGGCGTTAACATAAATCAATATTATACCTGGGCAGCACCGTGATCAAGCAACTCGTGCAACTGGCAGCGAAGCCTCATTCGGCCATCGATATGGGTCTCATGGTTACGGCGCTATCAGTAGCCAGTGTTGCCTTCTTCATCTGCGCAAAAATGCCATAGTTGGACCCGCCGAAAGTCTAACGGAGCCTTAGGGGCTGAGTGGCGTTAACTCAGCAACCTAGCAATCGCGATCCCCACACTTTCGACCCCGCTAGGTAGCGATGACTTTCCTACCGAGAGCCTCAGGAACCCCACCCCTGAGGCTTTCTTTTTGCGCACATCAGATCCTCACCGTCGTGATTTGGGCAAAGGGAACCGTGACCTTGTGAACCTGCAACCAGGCAGGAGGCGGGTGTCATGGCTCAAGCACGTTTCGGCGTCCGCGTTGCTGATGATCGAAAGAGCGTAACAGTTGAGCTTGGTCCCGTTGATGGCCCATCAACTCCCGTGGGGTTGGATCTTGAACAACTCACCAAGGTCATTAATCTGCTGGGGCACGCACGACGCCGGATGCTTGAAGGTTCGCGGGTAGAACCCCTTGATGGAAAGACGGTCAAAACCGTTGCCAATCCTGCGTGGTATGTCCAAGTTTCCCAGATTGATGGCTCGTTGCTGGCGTTTGACCATCCTGATTATGGCCCTGTTGCCTTTGCGATCTCCAGGAACGATGTCGCCGAGATCGTTCGGATCTTAAGCGCCCACCTAGCCCTTCCAACAGTGCAGACAGTCAAGCCAAGCTGATGTGAGGAAGGCTTGTGTCTGAGCAGAGGACGAGCTGAACCCTTTGATGGGCCAAGACACGGCATAGGCTAAAGTGATGCTTCCTACCCTGCAAGACGCCTTTGCAACCAGAAATGACTGCCAAACAACATAATCACACACCCTCGGTGTTAGCGAGGCCTAGCTGTTTGGTAGCGGAACGTTGTTGGGATCCGGTGCGTTGCGCGATTGAGGAGTACACTTGGCGCTTTGACGGTCTGCG